>NZ_JABCQN010000002.1:0-663482 GCF_015244665.1 Gluconobacter japonicus | reverse complement strand
TTCAGCTTTCGCCGCATTAACCTTGGCCCGCTGCGTCTCGACATTCGAGTTGAAGTCTTCCTGCTCTTCAGCAGAAACAATGCCCCCCAGCCCCATACGGCGCTTGGCGTCGGAGGAGCGAAGCTTCAGGTCTTCTTCCGCACCGGCAAGACGCGCACGGGCCGCATCAATATCAAGGCGGAAACGCACAGGATCGAGTACGAACAACGGATCGCCACGATGTACGAACTGGTTATCCACAACGGGAACCGACACAACCGTCCCGGATACTTCGGGAGCGGCATCGACCACATACACACGGACGCGTCCATCACGCGTCCATGGTGCAAGAACGTAAATGTCCCACATGGTCCGGCCGAGGCCAATGGCCATCGCCAGTACGATGAGAGTCAGCAGAACGCGGATCACACTGCGGGTCCAGTTCATAGCCGACCCCTCCTAGACGTAAAGGATGAGCAGACAGAGAACACAGACATAGAGCGCTATTTCAAATAGAGCGACGTGCCAGAACCAGCTTAAGGCGCCGGTCCGCCACAGAATGCTTCTCAACAGCAATGTCACGAACACTGCTGCAACGGCATAGATTGAAAGGGGTGCGACAAAGACGCCGAAGAGATTAACTTCCGTAAGCATCAGGTTGTGACCTTGCTGCCAACTAACGGACTGTTCGACGAACTTTCCACGGGACTCCTCGCAAGTCCGTGACGACTCCCACAAGGGCGTGATCACGGCACAGGCGAAGTCCTTACGCCATTAACCCACGGGTGGCCAGATGGCTTTGACAAAAATCAGTCATAAAATGTCTTATTTGGAATGACTGAAAAAACTTCTGATGAGTGAAAAGAGTTTCCGGCCTGTAAAACGTCCTGCCGGTCCAAGCAAAAGACCCGTCACGGCGGTGACCGCAATAGACTGCTTCAGTTCGACGAGCTTACGGTCACGACGGATACGAGCCTCGATTTCAACCACATCAGGGATGGACCAGGCCGCCAGCGCAGCGAAGATCACCACAAAAAGCATATCCACACCGATGACACAGAGGCTGGCTTTGACGTAGCCCAGCCCTGCAACACTGATAAAGAAAGCCCAGAGGAAGCCATGAAAAGAAATGGCAGCGAACAGCAGGAAGACGACTGCAACAAGGGCACAAGCCACCCGACGGCCGATTCGCATCGCGGAACGTGAGAGGATCTGGCCTTGGGCGGACAGGACTTCCTGACCGAGTTCGATAGGCTTCATGGAGGATCGTTCGCCTTTATTCTAAACAGGACGGGTGCAGGCCTGCGCACATCGCCCGCTTCCCGCCTGAAAAGGTTACGTGCCGATTACTTGGAAAAACGGCCCGCCAGGAAACCGACCACAGCCGAGATCAGAATAGCGGCGATAGGCCGCGACTGCACACGCGTCGATACATTTTCGATTTCATGATCCGTGATTTTACGGGCATTTGCAACGGCGTGCTCCGTGCGATCAGCAGCCTGAAGCAGCATAGGGCTGACATAGTCGTTCAGAATCTGTTCGACCTGCTTGCGAAGACTGTCAATCTGCTCCTGCGTGGTTTCTGCAGCGACTTCGATGTTCTTCTTGACGGTATCACGGCTCATGTTCAAACCCTCATTGCAATATAGTAGGGGCTTGGGAATCAAGCCCTGTATCTCACTTCAAACGCAAAACCATTATCAGAGGTTGCATGCCCCGCCCACCCGGCGCTCCACTTACCAACCCCAGAGGTCAGGCCGCTCCACGTGTAACGATGGCCCTTCAACTGGAGGCACTTCGTCCCGGTTTACAGGCGGAAGCCTTCGATCTGTCTGTTCCTCAAGGCGAGACGGTGACAGCGTATGGTACAGACACAGCCGTGCTGTCCGGTATTCTGGATCTGATCGCCGGGTTTTCTCCTTCAATGGGTGGCCGAGTTCTTGTATGCGGCACCGACATCACATCACGCCCGGCTGGTCAGCGCGGTGTGACGTTGATCAGCACCCGGGACCCGCTGTTTCCCCATCTGGATGTGCAGAGCAATATCGTTTTCGCACTCCGCGCTCAGGGGCAAAAACACGCAGAAGCTGACGCTGGCGCGGGTAGAATGATGTCCCTTCTCGGGTTGGATGGCCTGGGGAAAGCAGCACCTCGCAGCCTTTCACCAGAACAAACACTTCGGGTCATGCTTGCAAGAGCACTCGTTACATCCCCCGCCGTCCTCCTGCTCGACAATCCGTTCGCCGCACTGGATCCACAGGCAGCACGTCGAATGGCATCCCTGCTTTCAAAACTGACGCGCGCCCGTGATCTCAGCATCCTTCAGAGTGTTCCCAGCAAAGAAGACGCCTTACGGGCAGGAGGCTCTATTGCGTTTTTCCAAAGTCAGACGCTCCTTCAGTCTGGCCCCGCCGCGGACCTCTACGACCGTCCGGCAGGCGTCGAGGTTGCTACACTTTTCGGGGAGGCCAACTGCCTGACCGGGCAGGTTCTCGATATCGGGGATGATATTGCGCGCATCCAACTTGCGTGCGGCGGAGTTGTTGAAGCCCTGGCCTCCGAGAGCGAGTTGGCTGAAGGACAAGCCTGTCTGGTCTGCGTCCGACCTGACCGGATTTCTCCTTTCTTCGGCACACAGTCTCTTGGACTGGAAGATGAGGATATGCCGCCTGTACGCGGCGCCCTGACAGAGACCGTGCATCTCGGGGACCACATAAGAATGCGAGTCCGCTGCCCGGAGGGCACCGAAATCGAGCTTCGTCGCCCTCCCCTTCAAACACAGAAACTCCCCCGCCCCGGCTCCCCCGTCCAATTAGCCTGGCCGGCAGGACATGCGACGGCCTTTCCGCTTCGGCCCGACCTGTATTAAAGTGCCGCCGCTTTATGGTGGGTTTCTGGCCCGCTCTCGTTTCTCCCTGAACTAAGGATCGTCATCTGTCCCGGCCCGCCTCTCTTTTGCGACAAACGCTCCCGGTCTGTATCC
This sequence comes from Gluconobacter japonicus, assembly GCF_015244665.1. Classification (NCBI taxonomy): domain Bacteria; kingdom Pseudomonadati; phylum Pseudomonadota; class Alphaproteobacteria; order Acetobacterales; family Acetobacteraceae; genus Gluconobacter; species Gluconobacter japonicus. Next base: position 660,520 of record NZ_JABCQN010000002.1, on the reverse strand, counting down.
GGGCGGGTCTCGGTCGTGCCTTACGTCCTTCACGTCTGCTAACGGGTCTCCTGCTTTTTCAGTGCCTTCCGCTGAATATGCCTGCCCATGCCACTACATCCAGTTCCTCGCAGAGTGCATCCGCGAGTGTGGAAAGATTCTTTTCGCATATTGGCCAAAGCGTCACGTCTGTTTTCTCAACGCCCGAAGCCTCGGCGCATGCGCATAAACATTCCAGAACACACTCCGTCGCGAAACACCGGAAAAATACAAAACCAGTCGCCCCACCTGCACCCGGCTGGGGTGTCCCGGAAGGAACTGTCGCTGCCAACGCTTTGGCAGGAGCAGACAGCACAATACGACTGATTGAGTGGGATGGTCAGAAGACAACTCTGGATGTTGGCGTCCATGCGGCAAGAGCGGACTGGGCGGCAGTCCTGTTGAACGGAAGCCAGCTTTCAGAAGCCTGCCAGAAGAACTGGGTTCGTCCTATTGAGAACAACACATCATGCGGCGTTCCTGGAGGCCAGAGCACACTTGCCCTCGCCTGGGATAGGTCTCGCCTACCATCCGCTCCTGGCTGGAAAGATTTCTGGGATGTTGCCCGCCATCCTGGCAGGCGCGGTCTTCGCCTGAGCGCGCGCACAACCCTTGAAATCGCGCTTCTTGCTGATGGTATCGATCCAAGAGATATCTACACAGCACTCTCCACGCATGCTGGTGTGGATCGCGCCTTCCATAAGCTGGATCTGCTGCGCCCGTATATCGTGTGGTGGAAAACGCCAGACGATGCCGCGCGCATCATGGAACAAAGCAGCGCGTTGATGACCAGCGCTCCCATGGCAGAAATTTCCAGTGTCAGCACAAAAGTGAAGGCTGGTCCGGCGTCCTCGCTGTTTGTTGCTCAACCGGATGTCGTCCTTCGTACCTCCCTTTACTGGGCAATTCCTGCCAACACGCCAGACGAAGTAGCCACAAAGACGCTTGAGCACCTCAACAAAACGTCCCTTCATCTGGATGACACCCCTGACAGCGCAGTAGCGCCTAACGGGATAATATTACCCGTCAACGAAGCATTCTGGACAAAATACGGGGATCAACTGGAACAGAGATTCCAGGATTGGTATGGCAGCAAGCAGCCATGATGGCCCTCTCCCTCCGCCTTCATCTGGCTCCCATTCTTTCAGGACTGCTTCTGGGGTGCACCGTCATCACACTGTTGATGCGCCTGCTTCCCGCCAGATATGTACGATTGTTAGGTCTTCTGGTTCTTTTGCCAGGGCCCGCGCTCGCCTTCGCCCTTCCTGAGCTACATAAAGCAGGCGTGATATTCGCCGGACGATATTATGATGTGCTTCAGGGCGGCTTAATCTCTCCTGCTGTTATGCTTCCATTCGGAGCTACACTTTTAGGTATGCCTGCTGGCACAACGCGCGCAGCAATAGGGCTAGGTGCCAAATTCTCAACGCGTGTACGACTGATCTGGCTGCCCCTTTTGCTCCCAGCCGCACTTCTGTCCTGCACAATGGCAGTTCTCCTGACAGTCGGGTGTGTGATACTGGATCGTCCATGACGTCCGTACCTTTTTTCTGGCAGACCACGCCTCTGGACCAGATGACACCTGAACAATGGGAATCCCTGTGTGATGGATGCGGGCGCTGCTGCCTGAACAAGCTACGCGATGAAGATACGGAAGAAGTCGTCTATACAACGGTCGCCTGCCGCCTTCTGGATACGCAGACCTGCCGGTGCACGAGTTATCTCAAGCGCCATCGCAAAGTTCCAGACTGCATCACACTGACACCGGAACTCCTTGCGGACATCGACTGGCTTCCCCCAAGCTGCGCATACCGATTACTGCGTGACGGCTTTGACCTGCCTGAATGGCACCCCCTTCGCAGCGGCACCCGTGACAGCGTCCACACGTCCGGTGCATCTGCTGGCGGTCGTTGCATCAGCGAACGGCACGCGGGCTCATTAGAAAATTACATTGTGGACTGGCCTGGAGAGTGGCCTGAAAACTCGCCCCCCTGCATGTCCTTGAAGCAGTCCGGCTAGAACACCTTTCATGCTTCCTCCGACCGTCCCCCTTGTCTGGCGACGTTCGAAACGTGCCCGCCGCATGACCCTGCGGATTGATGCCATGCAAGGCAGCGTCATTGTAACAATGCCTGATCGTATAAGTCGCAAACAGGGGGTGGCGTTCGTCCAGCAACATATGGACTGGATTTCGACGTCTCTGGCGTCCTTGCCTGAAAAGCCGGTTCTGGCGCATGGGCATGACATCATGATCGAAGGCAACCTCGTCCCCATTCTCCATGAACCGACTGCACGTCGCGGTACATGGCTGGACGATGACGGGCTTCATGTTAGCGGAGATGCCGAGCATACCGAACGCAGAGTGCGGGACTTTTTGCTTAAACTTGCAAAAGACCGTCTGGATACCGCTGTAAAACGCCACAGCGAAAGAATGCAACTTGTTCCTTCCCGTCTGGATTTACGAGACGTTCGAACACGATGGGGCAGTTGTACCCGTCAGGGTCGCATCATGCTGAGCTGGCGCCTGCTAATGACCCCGGTTGAAATCCGGGACTACGTCATCATCCACGAACTCGCCCATCTCAGACATTTTGACCATAGTTCCGATTTTTGGGCTCTTGTTGATCATTTTTGCTTAAATGGTCGCCCAGGACGTCTTGCAGCGGAGCGCTGGTTGCGCGAAAACGGGACCGCCCTGCTGCGCGCAGCATGAGGCGTGTGCGAGCTTGGCGGAATGGTAGACGCACGAGACTTAAAATCTCGAGTCCGTAAGGGCGTGCGGGTTCGAGTCCCGCAGCTCGCACCACATCTAAGTTATTGAAAATAAACGGCTTTTAGGGTTTTCAGTAACCCGGAGCCCCCGTTCTTCTACAAAGGGCTTCTACAAAACGAGCCCTGTTGTGCTGATTCGCCTGCAATCCGGTTTCCACTTCAGACGCGGGATTCCTCTCCGCTTCAGGCCGATTCTGGGAAAGCGGGAAATCTGGCATTCTCTTGAGACGCCAGACAGAAATCTTGCCAGAACCCGTGCCTGTGCCATGTATGGACTGACCTCTCAGCTTTTCGAGTGCATCAGTCTGGCCATGTCTCACCCGGAAGAAAAATCCTCGCTCAACACTGTGGTTGAGACGTTTCAGGAAGCTCTCTCCACCTCGGACCTCCATCCTGTCCAGCAGGACCTGTTTCAGTCCATTATCCAGACCTATGACAGTGAGATTCAGGCTCTGAAAGCTCGCTATAACACCATGAATGCCGAGCATCTTCTGGCAAGGATGGAAGACCACCAGCGGGTTTCCATCGTGCTTGAGAAGATTGGTCCCGAAATCAACGCCCTGACAGATATCATTTACAAACTGGGCAAGTCTGCAAGGAACCCGGGCGAGGTCGCTTTGACAAAGCTCGCAGAGCAGGTTGCCGTGCTGACACAACTTGTTCAGCCTCCAGCCCCCAAGCCTTCCCCTCTGTTTTCGGAAGCATCTGAAACCTTCCTGAGCCTCAAGGCCAAGAAAGCCAAACCCTCCGTAATCGCTGAGCATCGCAACACGTATAAAAGGTTTGTCGAAATCTGTGGTGACAGACCTATCCGCGACTATGCGGGAGAAGATGCCTCCGACTTCAAAACAATGATGGAGCAACTGCCGGTCAATTACGGCAAAAACCGCAAGGATACTCGAACCGTCGCTGAACTGGTCTCAGAAGCCAATCGGAAAAATCTGGAGCGTATCTCAGGAAAAGCCACAAAGAACCATTTCACACGACTGTCTGCTCTCTGGCGACATTATGAACCCATCGGCAAGGTTGACCGCAATCCGTTTGTCGGAGGCTGGAAGTTCGATACCACTGCAAAAACACAGCGTATCCGCTGGTCAAACGACGACCTGATAACGCTCATTGAAAATCCGTGGCCATTCCAAACCATCAGTCAGGCCACTTTTGGTCTGATTGTCGGCATCGCGTCCTATACGGGAATGCGGGAGGAAGAAATCTGCCGACTGCGACCGCAGGATATCATCCAGATCCAGGATGTCTGGTGCATTGTGGTGCAGGTCCACCGTGCTCATAAAGACGCACCTTGGGAAGCATGGGACCCCAAGACTGAAGCCGGTGCTCGCATCGTTCCCCTGTGTCAGCCCCTCCTGGATACCGGCCTCGTAGAGATGGCCGAACGTGCTAAAAACCAGCGACGTCGTTATCTGTTCAAGGACCTGGATTTCACAGGCATGGACATGAAACGGTCCGGAATCTTCCAGAGAAATTTCTCGAGCTTTAAATCGCGCCTCGGCATTGGCCGGGAGAAGGTTTTTCATTCTTTCCGGCACAACGTCTCAACCAAGCTCCGCAATATTCATGAACATGGCGACGGTGGACTTCGAGAGTCATGGATTGATGATTTTCTCGGACATGAAGGCTTGAACAAGTCGGTTGGTAATACCGTCTATTTCGATGACGTGGATATCACGAACCTCAAACGTGTTGCGGATTCCATGTCATATCCTGAGTTCTGGGACCTGAAGAGACTAATGGGAAAACAATAATCCCTCTTCGAAACAAAACTGCAAGACTGTCTGCTATACTTCCCTCTCAGGACTGGAGAACATCCCGAAGACCAGTCCGGAGAAGGAAGATCAACATGTTTCTACAACAGGACCATTATAGACCATTCTGCTTCCCTCCACGCTTACACGGGGAAAGATGTAGGATGATGTGCAGTATGACGAGATAGACCACTGGATAAGAACCACCAGACCAGACATCTGGCGCAGGCTGTTCCCCCTGCATGTGTTTTACAAGAACGTAATCACCAAAAAGATCGCAGAGAACTGCGAATTTCTGACCTGTTTTGAAGAAACTGAACAGATTGCCATGGACGTCGTGGCCTGGGTTGAAACCCTGCCCGAAGACCTCGTTTCCGGCTTTGACCTTCTCTCCCAATCTTATGACGAGCTGAAACAGACCCAGCGAATCACGGGACAGGTTCTCACACGCAAAGCCAACAGGTTACGCCGTAATCTCCGCAGGGTTCTGGAACTCTCCCCGGAACGGGACAGGATTCAACAGTCCTTTGACGCCGAGAAACTGACAGCCAGCAAAACGTTCATCGTCGTTCCTGACAGACAGAACCCGGACACCGGACTGTCCGCTTATGATTTACGTCAGTGGCATCTCAGAAAACATTATGCGGTCACGCTGGCCATAGCTGACAGCCTGCACGACTTCGCCACCGGATTTCTGGACTATCGGGGACTGTTCCTGACCCTGACCTTACCCGGATCATACCATGCCTGTTCCTATGAAGAGGCCAAAGCCGAAATCTCCAGACGCTGGAAAAGTGTCAGACGCAAAGCCCGGGAGAAGGATATTCTCCTGCTGGGGATGACAGCGCTGGAACTCCAGAACGATGAAACACCGCATTACCATATCCAGCTCTACGTAGACCCCTCCCAGAGAGCCTGGCTTGAGGAACAGATCCTTCAGGCGTTTCCAAATGAAGTGGACCGACAGGCAGACGCCATCAAGGATATCCGCGATGTGCTGTCTGTTTCGCGATATCTCACCAAGGACTATGGAAAGCCTGAAACCAGCCTGACGTTCATTGGACTGACGCGAGACATCCGAAGCCGTTATACGAGTATTCATGCAGGCAAACGCTACGGAACCCTGTCCGATGCAAGAGTTTCTACAGCTCACAGGTTGATAAAGAGGAAAACCTTTGGTGGAACAGCCCTGCTCCTGATGCGGGGATTTTCTGATGAGAGACTGAACCGGATATCAGCCCGTCATCCCGATTTCCATTATGTCCGCAGAGGAATGCCGAGAACCCTGACCGCTCTGGTGCATGTCATGCATTTCAGAACAGTGAAGGATTTCAATGCATCCCCTGTCAGCCAGACCTCCATGGTCAGACATCAGGTTTCAGTCAGGACAACAGTATTTCATTCTGACATCGTTCCAGATTGTTTAGATATATACCAAGAAGGTGTTACTTCCTCAGCTTTTGGGTGGGAGAGGCTTTGCTCCAGAGGGCAACCTCCTCCCAAGGCGAGAGACGAGGCATTGGATATGCTCGAACAACCCGGGACAAGTCTATCCCGCACCTCACCTTGTTGGGGAAAAGGTGAGGTGCGGGAAGCCCCCTTTATTGGGACTTCAGGCGGTTCTGACGGTCCAGTTCCCAGTTCACGAGCTCTTGCAAACCTCTGTAAAACTCGCTGTCTACAAGAGGATAGGTGGTCCCCGATGTAAAGATATCCTGAGACAAATCACAGATCGCCTTGAATGTCTTACCGTCGAGATAAACAAGACGGTGGAAGTCGAATATCCCAAAGAGGTGCTCATTCCACCACCAGAGCAAAAAGTCGCGGGCAATAATTTCGCCCCGGCTGGTTCCACGAGCCATATTCAGGAGATGGTTGAAGGCGTCTGCTTTAGTTATCATCACACACCCCCAGTTCCTGCATGATTTCCAGAACCGTTGCGACATCTTCGACACTTTGGATGCGGTTTTTGAACATCCAGGATTGATCCAGGAGTGCCTGAGCTCTGTCTTCATCGCCGTCCTGTTGCAGGGCCGTCAGGGGAGCCTCCAGAGCGGAAATCCTCCACTCCAAGTACTTACGGGCGACATCCAGCTGAGCCATGGCAATTTCATGATGGGTCATGGCTGGCCTCCCTGTCCTTCATAGGACCAAGAAAGAGGCTTTTTGCCCTTCATTTCTGCCAGGAGCGAGAAGCCGAGATCGAAATGAGCATGGAGAGCAATCGATGCGCCTGCGTTGAACTCATCTGGAGCAAAGCGGGCAAACCACTGCACATACTCGATTTCCCAGTCCCATCTATGTCCGTGATACCGCTCGCAGTCCCGGAAAATCAGCAGTCCAAATGCAACAAAAAGCGCATTTCCAAAGCCTTTTTTCTCAGCGTTGCGGTCTTCCTGCTCCCAGCCATAAATGCTGATGGCTCGCAGAATATCTGCAACCGGATTGTCCATATCCATAAAGAAACGGAACAGCGCGTCAGATCCTTCATCTCGAAGACCTGATGCCTTTTTCAGCGCTTCAACATAAGCAGAACAGGATTTTGCCTTGTTCCATCCCTGCGCTTTCAGCTCCTGTCCGACACACGACACGATACGCGTAATTTCAGGGAGTGCGACGGGGGATTCCCCAATATGCCTTGGTGTTCCCAGGCTTTTTTCCCGCTCTTCAATATTGGACAGAACGGTTAGTAAAGTTTTAATATCAGTTCGTAAAATCCTCATTATAGTTTCCTCAAAAAACAGAGAGTCCTTTCGGGTCTCCGTAAGGGCACTTATAGCAAGATCAGACAGACTTGTCAAGGATTTATTTCAATAAATACCAATAAAAATGATTTTTCCTGCATTTGTATATACGGTTACTCTAATTTGGCTCAAGTTTACTATCTGAATACACCAGACCTGCCCTCTCCCCTGCATCTGCCAGAGCTATAATGACTCACGCGCGCGAGGGGCATTATGAAAACAGAAACAGTGCATATCCGGATCAGTCCAGAGGAACAGGAGAGATTAAAACGTAATGCAGGACCACGCAGACTATCTGTCTGGTGTCGCAGGGTTCTGCTCAATGAGCTTGCAGGAGGGATTTCGATTGCCCAAGAGCTTCTGGCGTTGCGTCAGGAGTTGTCTGCCATTGGCAACAACCTGAACCAAATTGCGAGACGACTGAACACAGGGGAGCAGGTGGAGATTGCCTCCAAGATTCCCGAGCTTGATGACATCAAAGCCCGCATCAACAGGGCTTTGAGGAGGGTCAGATGATCCTCAAGAGCAATCCCATCAAAACGTCATCGGGGTCAGGAGCCATTTTCCATCACCTTGTGGAGAAGACAGACGAGAACGAGCATATTTTACTCTGGAAAGGCAGACGCCAGGATATCGATGACTGTATCGCAGACGCAACAGCTTTCCATCGCGTGAACGCAGTCCAGCACTTCCAGATATCGTCCAAGGAGAAGCTGACAGACGAACAGTTTGCCGACTGCATCACCATGCTGGCGACAGAGTTCGGGTTTACGTCGTCTGATGTGTGTCTTGCAGTCATTCACACCAAAACCCGTCACGATGGCAAAGCAGACAATCGCCACTGTCAGTTTCTGGTTCGCACCACACATGCCGAGACCGGCAAGGTTCTCGATGTCTCGCATCGCTATGAACGTCAGGAGAAGATTGCCCGACTGTTTGAGCTGAAGCATGGTCTGGGACTGACCAAAGGACGTCACAACAGGTCCGTGTATCACGCAGTTCCAGAGGAATTTCGGGACCGCCTGAAGACGCTCTGCGACGGACCGCTCCCGAATTCCTGCCTGTCAGACCCACACTCAAAACTGTCCCAGCGACAGGGCGCCAGCCCTTTCGATGTCAAATACGCCGTGCGGGAGATGTTTTCCCGCTCTGATAGCTGGCAGGCTTTTGAACAGGCTGTGGCAGATCAGGGATGGACCCTGGAAGCAGGCCAGAAGAAACCCGATGTTCTTATCCTGAAAGACCAGCACGGGGTCTTTGTGGGTTCGCTGTCCCGTCTGCTGGGCCTCAAGAAAGCCGAGCTTCAGCAGTTCAGAACAGACCCCGAAGCCATGACACAAAAAGGGATAGCCAGCCCTGGCCCTCGTGACACATCCCGAGACCCAACTGGCAAGGGGGAACCCCCCGTTGACCCCGAACCCGACCAAACAGAGGAAACACACGCACCCAACGCGACAGAGACCGGGACTTCCCTTTCGATACCCCTGACACGACCAGCCCCCCAGTCCCACTGGCTTGGCCCTGTCTCCAGTCTTCAGATGTCACCACGCGCTGTCATCACAGAGGGAATGTCACACGCGGAAATCCAGTCCGTTATCGACTTTAACAGGAGAGAGGCAGAACACGAGGCGGAGATCCGTGACCTGTTACAGGACCAGAAACGCTTTGCTGACATGCTTCTGGCCATGATGGAGGAGTTCGATGCCCGCTGGTCGCATCTCGCGCCTGAGCCTTTTGCACACCCGCAAAGCCGTGACGCCCAGTATATTGGCCAGACCCATCATGCCAGACTTGCCCCGGCCCGACGCCGATGGCTGGACGCCAGACAGAAGGCCAGCGTGTGGAACCGTGGAAACAGAGCGGAAATCCGGCAGGCTGAGGACGCCTTTACCGCCATTCTTCACGCCTATGGCTATGACCGCCATGCGGTTGGCACACTGGACATGCAGGACGATGAGCAGTTTGCCTATGCCCTTCGCTGGATGGCGGACTGGTATGCGACAGGCCGGGAGAAAGCCCATACGGCATGGGCAGACTCTCCCGAGGTTCAGACGTTCCTCAGAGCCAGAGCCGATATGGAGAGGCTCGTGGCGCATCTGAAACAGACCCGCGATGTCGGACTTCTTGTGCTGGCACGAGACAATCCGGAGGAAGCCCTCAGGCAGATGGCTATGCTGACTGCCCCCTCCCCGGCCCTTCCAGCAAATCAGACCGATGCCGTCAGGTCAGTGACAAGACATCGCTCCTTAAGGAAAGAACGTCATTGTTTGAAAACACCTGTTCCAGCATAGCTGGTATTGTCATTCAGATTATGTTTCATAACGATACCGTTATGGATAAGCACGGTTAGTGTCCTGATATGGCTTTTATTCTTCGACCCCAGAAATGTGGTGAGCCCGGTCGGATCGAAGACTTCCGCATCCGCGATTTTATCGGACGAGCTTCCATAGGTGTATGTCCAGATTTCATTGCCACTATCGGTGTAGCTGACCTTGTCTGGAGCTCCATAGATGGCCTTGACCTGTTCGTCTGTTGTAACGCCATTATGTAGGGTCTGATTGATACTGGCTGGCGTGGCCATTTTCAGTGCCTGATTACCGCCCGACGCGGTCGAACACGCACTGAGACCTGCCAGAAAAAGACTGGCAAGTGGCATTCTGAAGTATTTCATGGAATATCCTGTTCGATAAGAAAAATGTAGTTACCCGCAAAGCCGAGGCAGGACCTGCCCGCGTGAGAACGGGATGTCAGCGCATGGCCTGCCATTTCCGGAACCCAAGCCACCCAAGCCCCAGAGCGCAGAGTAGGCACAGCCAGTACCCCAGCCCCCATGTGGCAGACTCAATGACGTGTTGTGCCAGTTGGCTGGTCTCGCGTTCCATGGACTGCTGGAAACTGTCCGTGGCTCCAAAGCGTCCGAACATCTGACCTGTGGCCTGCGTCAGGGCCGTTGCGAAAGCGTGAAGCTTCCTGTGAACGCCTACGGCCAGAAGCACCAGAGCCAGCAGAGGCAGAACATTCAGGAGCGGAGCATGTCGGTGTTTCAGCCAGGGAGAGACCCATGGCATCAGCATGATGACAAGGCCCAGACAACTCCAGAGTGTCAGACCGGTTCTGACGCCATCCGTCGTGAACTGCGTTCCCAGCAACTGATACAGCGAACAGGACACCGTGATGGGCAGACCTTCCTTGGTGGCATCCAGACTCCAGCCTGTCAGGGCGAGGAACGAGACCAGCAGGACCAGTGACAGGACAACAACCTGCACCGTCATCCGCGAGACCTGAGCATTGACATACGGACCCAGCTTCTGGCTGAGCCCCTCGCCGTTCTTCAGAACACTGCGTGTGATATCGTCCAGTTTTTCGCGGGTGAGACCTTCAGGTGTCACGACCTGAATGGCCGATGCATGGCCCTGTGGATCAGGGCTGAAACTGACCTTCTGGTTGAGGGCGGGAGCCGTGCTTCCCTGCCAGTGTCCCGCCAGCTGGAAACTGTACTGGGTGCCGTCAGAAACAATCAGGCCCGGTGTGGTGTCAGGAACCTTGATGATGGTGCCGTTGAGCGTCACAGGCTGATGTCCTTCACAGGGCAGGTTTGACATGGCTGTTGGCCAGTTTCTGATCGACCGAAGCCGTGAGCTGTTTCAGGACTTCGGCGTTGATCGCACGTTCAGCCCTCAAATCTTCAAGCGTCAGAAACATCATGGACACATTGGCCGGATTGGAACTGACAGGGCTGGCTCTCACAGCCAGATAGGCGATTTCACCCGGAGCATCATACGAACTGCTGTCCATGGGCTGGGCGTAGGAAAAGCGGGCATTGGTTGCCATTGTCCCGGTGGCCGTCACATAGGCCGTGGTTTCTGAATCGCTATCCCGCACCATTGCGGGAAGCGTCAGTCCGTATTTCTGGCTGATATCAGAGGCCAGTTCAGCAAAACGGGGAGAGGCATCCGCAGGAAAGGAGACGGAGCGCTTGATGGCTGTCACGACACTTCCCATCACAGGGGGAGACACATGCACTTCAAGCTGGTCGCCGTTGACGTCACATTGCAGAAGCTGGGGATAGAACCGGGTTTTGACCCCAACACCTTTGTAGGTGGTGTTCAGGAAACTGTTGGTGAGACGTGGGTCTGCCTTGCAATAGGTTTTCATTGCACGGGTGGCGTCTGCCAGACCCATACCCAGTGTCAGCCCCACGATACTGGCGTTGCCCACAGAGCCCGTCACGGGCTGGTAATGCAGGGTCTGTTGCAGAGGAAGCCCACCATTATCCGGTGGGGACTGTGAGGCGGATGCGCCCAGTCCCATCATTTTGGCGCAGGCCGGGGAGATGACGCCCTGATTGATGGCCAGCAGACAGTCCGGTGTGGTCTGGGCTTTCGCAGGGGCCAGCATTGCCCCCAGAACCACGGACAGGGCGGAAGCAATGAAGAGGGTGGTTTTCATGTGAGGTCCTGCGGGATGGGAAGAAAAAGGCTTCATGCGGACAGTGATTGCAGGAAGGCGGGATTGCTGAGGACAGCCTGCTCAATGGCCAGAAGCGCGGTCTGCTCGTTGCGCCGGAACATCTGGTACAGATGCATGAAGCCTATGGGGATCAGCGCGATCGCGAGGAGAATGGACACAACACACAGCGTTGAGGGAGGGGCCAAAGCGGGGCCCTGACTGGTTGCAACAGCACACCCTCCCAGAAGCAGAATGCACAGGAGATAGCGACGGGTCAGTCTGCCAAACCCGTTCTGCCGGATGGGTGACGGAAGACCCACGGGTGTTTTCCAGCCTGCCTGTGTGGAGAGGTTGTGGAACAGGACATATCCGGTGGACTGACGCCCCTCCAGACCGACCCACACGAGCCGGACGGTCTGACCGTCCCGCATCGGATAGTTTCCGATGTCCTGACGCTCCCGTCCGCCTGGCGAGACGACCCAGAACTTCTGGTGATGCGTTGTATTGGTGTGAACCTGAGGTCCGTTAATGACGTAATTGCCCCCGCCGAGATGCGTGGCGGTGCCATTGGTGGTCTGGGTTGTGGTTTCGGTCCATTGGGTCAGGCCGTGAACCGTGCCCTCGATTCCGTGAATCCAGAGTGTTTTCCCAAAAATTTCGACATTCATATCTGGACACACACTCCCCGAAAACAGAGGAAAGACGCCTCTGTCAGCCCGTGATGGACGTGGAACACCACGCCCCAGGCGTCTCACCGCCTGTCTCCAGGTTATCCCGTAAACACCTGATTTTGTTATGATTCAGGGAGGAGACCGGACGGGCCTGAAAGGGTCCCACAAAGGTGTCCCTCAATGACAGGACAGGGATTATGGGAAAATATGGCTATGCACGCGTAAGCACCTCACGACAGCAGACGGACAATCAGGTCATGGACCTTCTGAAAGAAGGTGTGCCAGAGGCGAATGTTGTGACGGAAACAGTGTCAGGGGCGACCGCATGGAGATCGCGTCCGGCCCTGAAGAGACTGGTCAGACGACTTCAGGCGGGGGACACCCTGACCGTGGTGAAGCTGGACCGTCTGGGACGTAATGCCCTCGATGTGCTGACCCTCATCGACGTGCTGAAAAAGCGGGAGATTTCTGTCAGGATTCTTAATCTGGGGATTGATACCGCAGGCGCTGGAGGCAAGCTGTTCCTGCTACTTCTCGCGGGATTTGCGGAGTTTGAACGCAACATCATCCGCGAGCGTGTGCTGTCAGGGCTGGAGACCGCCAAATCCAAAGGCATCCGCCTCGGGAGAAAGCCGACGCTGACAGAGGACGACATCGCTCAGGCGCGTCGTCTCAAAGCTCAGGGCCTCTCTGCCAGAGAAGTGGCGAAACTCCTGCACGTCTCCAAGATGACAGCCTGGCGGGCCATGAACTCGTGAAATCCGTCCCGCAATCCCCGTACCAGAATTGCAGAACCGGACTCTCAGCCATGCAAAATCTCTCTATTCCCAAATCAGGTGTTTTTGGGACAGGGGCTAAAAAACTAATCTAACTATTAGACATTTTTAGAATTGCTCGGCGGATGGGTGCAAATGCTTGCTCATCGCGTTCTACCACGGTTTGCCAATCAAAATACGGAACGTTAATTCCTGACTTATTCCATGTCTCAGTTAGATAAGATCGGAACTTCAACACTCTTTCAAACCGGTCAACTATATGGAAACTCTCTTTTTTTGTAATTATCTCTTCGAAGATAGAATCTCGAAATATAGGGGTATCAAACACCATCGCATCAAGATATGAAAAAGAGGCTAACCATCTAAGTGTATGATAAGAACCCACCGATGTTACCCTGAAAGCATGAGGCATATCTCCGAATAGACCACTAACATTTTCGTCAAAAGTTACGCGCAACGTACTCTCTATTAGTTTTTTATTATTTAAATGCCTGAGTTTATTTTCAATTTGCTTAATTGTAAATCCATTTTTTTGCATTTCTATTTCTATAGATTCTGTTGACACAAATCCATCAGCATCTTTTTTACTGTATTCAGAGTTCATGTATTCTAAAATCATTGTAGAAAGAAAATGCTCTCTTTCATCTGGCAAATGAACATCAAACAAATTCGATGCCAAAGAACTCATGGGATTATAGTGAGCAAAATCTCCTAAAATAGCTGCCTTAGAAAATTCATGAAGAGGTATAAAATACTCGCCTTCCCTAGTCATAATATCAATTATTTTATCAGCATCAACATTTGGGCTTCCAATGAATTTTTTAACAAATTGAACAACTTCTCTAATATTTCCTCCCGTTATATTAGAAAGTATCTCTCTTATCTCTTTATTAGATTTCATGCTAATAATAAGAGCACGAAGAAATAGAGCCATACTTCCAACGCGGATATTAAGACCCGCGTAACTTGCATGCTTTATATCACCTTCGCAGATACGAAGCGCAAATTGTAGCCTCTTTTCAATTACCAATTCAGGCCGTGGAGGGGAGATTGTAAAGACCTTATTAGGGTAAGCAGCCAAAGCTCCACTACGAGTAGACTGAAAAAACGTCTGCGGTCTTAAAGAAATAAATACAAGAGCTTGCCAAGAATTAGCAAATTCTTGCGCTATTAGAAATGCATCTTGCTGTAATTCGTGCCTCCTTTGGTCTGCATTATCCAAAACTATTACGACTTGTTTTCTCCTAGCTTTTGCAAGGTGTTCAATAACTTTCTTTAAATGCTGTGATTTATTTTTTACCTTTTCTACAAGCATGCTTATGATGAGTTTATCTCTACCGTTATCATCATCAGCAGATTTATAGAAAATACTTTGCTTGAATTTTTTTATTTCAGAATTATATATTCCATTAACTATATTTTCTTCTTGTATATCTATATTATATTGAGTGAATAACTGATTTTCAACTTCATCCAAGACAAACTCTTTAACGTCTCCTGAAAGGGTAGCCTGAGAGCCAAAATCTATAAATAATAGTATGGAAGAGCGAGCTTCTTCAGATGCTTTTCTTAAAAAGAGATTCTTTATAAAAGATGTTTTTCCAACACCAACATCCCCTATTAATACAATCGGCCTTCTTGATAAGGCCTCTTGAAGCATATCGTTACTAAAAATTGCCTCATGGCTTTCTCTAGTATCAACCGATTGCATTCGCGGAGATTCTTCCGTGTCCGGAAAGAGAGAAGCATACCGCGCAGATAATATACGTTTACTCAGCAGAGCATCTCGACTTAGAGCTCCAGTGTCACAATAACACTCTTCATAAAATTGTCCTTCCAAATCTGATGTATTAACAATATCTTCTATAAGTAATTCAGAAAAGTCTCTCAAATTTGCCTGTAAAGTGCTTTGATATCGTATTTGCGGAAAAGACGTGAGACGAGAACTAGGCTTTGGCGGCAACGTAGTTGCGCTTCCATTAGTAAGAATTCTATTTAACCTGCCTTCAGAAATTCCTAAAGGAGATAGCGATTGCCACAACACACCAAAATGTTGCTTCATCGCCTCTAAACTATTTAAAACGAGCGCCTTGCCCGCAAGAGGAGAATCACCAATTTTAATCGCAACAAAAGCAATTAGTTGATGACCATTACAAACAACTGCGTATTCGACACCCTTCCCTGAACAATATTTTTGTACTTGTTCTATAGCCTTTTTTGCAGAATCGTTTCCTCGGAAAATTGTTTTTATCGATTGAATAGGTTTTTCGGTACTTCCAGGCGGTAAATCAAAATATACCCCTTCCTTTTTTGCTTCAATAATTACTTTTTCTGGTGTCCCAATTATATAATCAGCGTATTCTCCATTTATATGCTCTTCCAGATTAAAGCTATCATCAGGCCATCCAAGACAATTATTGAGAAATTTATTGATGAAATGGTGCCTAGTGTTAGCTTCATTCCAATCATGATGAAATTCATTATAATATTTACATAATTCAATAAAGTTATTATAGCACTCTTCTTCTGTTTTTTCAGAAAATCTACTGGAAATTTCAGCTTTCATCTTATTTCTCGCAAAATGTACAAACTAAGAAATTATCCTTATTAACCTCAAAATCACTCAAGAATGTCAAGGTATCTTATCTGCAATTATTATGCGCTATAATACCGTCATAGATTGAGATTTATGGCGGTATTATAGAACCGCAGGAAACAGCCAGAAAATAACCGCCATAAATCTCCGCCAAAATTATAAGGAGAATGATATGAAATACGGTTATTGCAGAGTGTCCACAGTAGGACAGGATTTGAAGGAGCAAGAAGACGCCTTGATGGCTCTGGGAGTTCCAAAAGCGAATATCTTCAAGGAAAAGATTTCAGGTATCATCAGGTCAGATGACAGACCTCAGTTCGGGAAGCTCCTGAAAAAGATTCAGGCCGGGGATGAGCTGGTCGTGATGAAGCTCGACCGACTTGGAAGGTCTACCCTCGATATCCTGACAGTCATCCAGAATCTGAGAGGTCAGGGCATTGCCATCACCATTGAAGGAGTAGGGACCATCAGGGATGACATGATGGGAAGCCTTACCATGAACCTCCTCGCCTCCTTTGCAGAGTTCGAGCGTGCCCTGATTATCGACCGCACCCAGTCAGGCAGGAAAAGAGCCATGGCCAGCGGTGTGAGGATGGGAAGGAAGCAAAAGCTTTCCCCTCAAGCTCGAAACGCTATCAAAAGGCGCTATGGGAATGAGACAGGAACAGCACTGGCAAAGGAATATGGCGTTGGCCTGAGAACAATCCAGCGCATTGCCTCTGACCTGTAACGCTCATCATGAGCGACAGGAGAGAGAGGGCTTCGACAGGTTTCCTCATCATACCATCGGAGATATGAAAGGATATCTTGTGTTCGAAGGTTCTTCCAATGTCCGCTCTCTCCACGCTTCTCGATACGTTCCGCCAGATGGCTGTTTCAGAGAGCGAGAAAGGGACATATTTTGAGGAACTGATTGTCTGCTATCTGCGGACCGAACCCAGCTATGCTGACCTTTACGATATGGTCTGGCCATACAAGGTGTGGGCTGGCGAGAATGGCCACCCTGTCAAAGACACAGGCATCGACCTTGTGGCCAGAGAGCGAGGGACAGGGAAGCTCCATGCCATCCAGTGCAAGTTCTATGCCCCGGACCACAAGATAACCAAGAAGGACATCGACACCTTCTTCTCAGCTTCTGGCAAAAGCTGGTTCTCCCATCGCGTTATCGTAGCCACCACAAACCTCTGGAACAGCAACGCCGAAGCCACGCTTGCGGACCAGCACCCTCCTGTCAGCAAGATTGACCTGCTCGACCTTGAAACCAGCGTCATCGACTGGTCGCAGTATCAACCCAAGAAAACCCCTGTTCTACGAGAGAAGAAGACACCACGTCCTCATCAGGACACAGCCATCAAGAATGTGCTGGCAGGCTTCAAAACCGATGACCGTGGCCGTCTCATCATGGCCTGCGGAACAGGCAAGACCTTCACCAGTCTGAAGCTGGCAGAACAACAGGTCGGCGCTGGTGGTCGTGTCCTGTTTCTGGTCCCCAGCCTCTCCCTGCTCTCCCAGTCCCTGACAGAATGGACACAGGAAAGTCAGGTTCCCCTGCATAGTTTTGCCGTCTGTTCAGACAGCGATGTCGGGAAGAAAAAGGCGTCCCAGGACGACGAAATCAAAGTCAAAATCCACGAACTGCGCTATCCGGCGACCACGAACCCTGAACGTCTGGCCAGCGAGTACCAGAAGCGCCATGATGCCACCCACATGACGGTGGTGTTCTCCACCTACCATTCCATTGATGTCATCTCACAGGCTCAGAAAGAGTTCGGCTTTCCCGAGTTTGACCTGATTGTCTGCGATGAAGCACACCGCACAACAGGCGTGACCTTCGGAGGGGAAGAGAACGACAGCGCCTTTGTCCGTGTTCATAACCAGACCTATCTGCATGGTCAGAAGCGTCTCTACATGACCGCAACCCCTCGCATCTATGGCGATGTGGCTCAGGAAAAAGCGGAGAATGAAGGGGCCATTGTCTATGGCATGAACAATGTCGAAATCTTCGGCCCTGAGTTTCATGTCATCACCTTCTCCGAAGCGGTCAGGCGCAAACTTCTGGTCGATTACAAGGTCATCGTTCTGGCTGTGGATGAAGGCACTGTTAGCGCAAGACTTCAGAAACTTCTGGATGACCCTGACAACGGTCTGAAAGTGGATGATGCCGCCAAAATTGTCGGATGCTGGAAAGCACTGGCCAAGATTGGTCTGTCACAGGATGGCGTTGAAGACCCGGAGCCTATGAAACGGGCTGTCGCTTTCTGTCAGGTCATCTCCCCTGACTACAAGGGACGTGCTCACAAGGTCAGTTCTATCCAGATTGCCGACATGTTCCAGAAGGTGGTTGAGGAATACCAGCTTCAGGACGGTATCGAAGCTGAAGCCCGCCTGACCTGCGAAGCTGAGCACGTCGATGGCGGGATGAACGCCAGCGAGAAGGAAGCCAAGCTTTCCTGGCTAAAAGATGAAACTCCTGACAAAACCTGCCGGGTACTTTCCAACGTCCGATGCCTCTCTGAAGGAGTGGATGTTCCTGCCCTGGATGCCGTGCTGTTCCTGACACCCCGCAACTCTCAGGTGGATGTGGTGCAGTCGGTGGGGCGTGTTATGCGAAACGCTCCGGGGAAGACGAGGGGCTATGTTGTTCTGCCTGTTGTCATTCCTGCGGGAACCCCGCCCGAGCAGTCGCTTGATAATAATCAGGCCTATAAGGTGGTGTGGCAGGTTCTTCAGGCTCTGCGCTCGCACGATGACCGCTTCGATAGCATGGTCAATAAAATGGACCTTCAGGCCAAGCCTGACACGTCCCGCATGGAAGTCGTCGCAGTTACGAAGAAAATCACCCAGAAGACGATGGCCCTGACGACAGGGACAGCCCAGAAAGCACATTCCTCCTACTCTCTTGGCAAAAAAGCCTCTCGCCCAAGCGATGAGCAGTTCAAGATGGAGTTCCAGGTCGGGGAAATCGAACGCGCCATCTACGCAAAAATCGTCAAGAAGGTTGGCAATCGTCACCACTGGGAAGATTGGGCTGGCGATATTGCCAAGATTGCCCAGACCCACATCACCCGCATCACCACCATCCTCGACAATCCTGAGAATGTTCAGGCACGTGAGGCGTTCAATCAGTTCGTCTCTGACCTGCGCTCAGAACTGAATGACAGCATCAGCCGGGAAGACATCATTGAGATGCTGGCCCAGCACCTCATCACCCGCCCTGTGTTTGAAGCTTTGTTCTCAGGCCATAGCTTTGTCTCCGACAATCCGATGTCGAAGGCCATGCAATCCGTGCTGGACGCGCTGAACAAGCACAGCCTGCACAAGGAAGCGGACACGCTGGAAGACTTCTATGCCAATGTGCGTGAACGCGCCTCTGGTATTGATACGGCCTATGGTCGGCAGAAGGTCATCAAGGAACTGTATGACGGCTTTTTCCAGCAGGCTTTCCCGCGCCTGAAAGAACGCCTCGGAATTGTCTACACCCCTCTGGAAGTCGTGGACTTCATCATCCGCTCCATCAATGACGTGCTGGAAAGCGAGTTTGGGCAGACCCTGGGAAGCAAGGGCGTCCACATCATGGACCCCTTTACAGGGACAGGGACATTCATCACCCGCCTGCTTCAGAGTGGCCTGATTACGAAGGAGCAGATGCTCCACAAGTTCAGGCATGAGCTACACGCCAACGAAATCGTCCTGCTCGCTTACTATATTGCCTCTATCAACATCGAGGCGACGTTCTCCGACCTGATGGACGGAACGTATGAGCCTTTCGAGGGTATCTGCCTGACAGACACCTTCCGCCTCAATGAGGCGCATGACCTAATTGGCTCCACGCTGGAAGACAACAACAAACGCATCAAAAGGCAGAAGACACTCGACATCCGCGTCATCATGGGGAACCCGCCTTACTCGGTGGGACAAAAAAGCGAAAACGACAACAACGATAATGTCGAATACCCTGCTCTGGATGAACGCATCAGAGAGACTTATGCCAAGCAGTCAAAAGCTGTGCTCTCCAAGGGCCTGTATGACAGCTATGTCCGTGCCATCCGTTGGGCTTCCGACCGCATTGGAAACTGTGGTGTTCTGGGCTTCGTAACCAACGCAGGTTTCCTCGAATCCAATACAGCAGATGGCCTTCGGAAGTGCCTGGCTGAAGAGTTTTCAAGCATCCATGTGTTCCATCTTCGGGGGAACCAGCGAACATCTGGTGAGACCTCACGCAAGGAGGGTGGGAAGATTTTCGACGCAGGAAGTCGCGCTCCGATTGCCATTTCCATTCTGGTGAAGAACCCGAAAGCCAAGGAACAAGGACACATTCTGTTCCATGACATCGGGGATTATCTGAACCGCGAACAGAAGTTGAAGAAGATTCAAGAACTGGCAAGTATCAAGGGCCTGAGTAATGCAGGGCTATGGCAGAACATCACGCCAGATGAGCATGGTGACTGGCTCCGTCAGAGAGATGACAGCTTCCGGAATTTTATGCCTATCGGCGTAAAGAAGGGAAATGAGACACCATTATTTTCAAAATTCTCTCTTGGCGTTGTAACAGCAAGGGATTCTTGGTGCTGGAATTTTTCCAATACAGAACTCAAAGAAAACTTAAGCTCTATGGTTGATGTTTATACGTCTGAATTGGCACGCTTTAACCAAGAATATCACGGTACGGACAAAAAGATTAAAAATGCATCTGTCAGTGACTTTGTTACCTCGGATACCACAAAAATCAGCTGGAGCCGTGCTCTCAAACAAGATTTATCTAGAAATAAAGAGCTGATTTATTCGGATAGCTGTCGCACTCAAGGCGTGTATCGACCATTCACTCGTCAATGGCTCTACTTTGATAGACGGTTGAACGAGATGGTCTATCAGATGCCTCGCCTGTTTCCTGATGCGAATGCAAACAACCTGGTCATTTGCGTGAAAGTTCGCATACCTGACGGTGGCTTCTTCGCAACCATGACAAACGCCATCTTTGACCTCCAGCCTGATGGTGGAAGCCAGTGCTTTCCACTGTTCGTCTATGAGGATGCAAAACCAAACGAAGGCAACGGCGATGACCTCTTTAATGGTGAAGCTTCGAACAGCTTAACACGCAAAGATGCCATCACAGACGAAGGGCTGAAGCACTTCCAGGACTCCTATCATGGGGAAAGCATCAGCAAGGAAGACCTGTTCTATTACGTCTATGGGCTTCTGCACTCTCCAGACTATCGAGAACGCTATGCTGATACCCTGCGGAAAGAACTGCCTCGCATTCCCCGCATGAAAACATTTGAGGCCTTCAAGGCATTCTCAGATGCTGGTCGGCGCTTGGGAGAAATGCATATCCATTTCGATACCCAGCCCATCTATGAAGGGGTAAAGGTCGACACAGGAAACGCCCGTCTTTCACCTGAAGACTACCGCGTTACCCAGATGAAGTATGGCAAGGGCAAGGATAAAACTGTCCTGCACTACAATGACCGCATCACAGTCACAGGAATCCCGCTGGAAGCCTACGACTATGTGGTCAACGGCAAACCCGCTCTGGACTGGGTGGTTGAGCGTCAATGCGTCAAGACAGATAAGGCCAGCGGTATCGTCAACGATGCCAATGACTGGGCCATCGAGACCATGAACAACCCACGTTATCCGCTGGAGCTCTTCCTACGCGTTATAACTGTCAGCCTTGAGACGATGAAAATTGTGAAGTCCCTCCCTGCCCTAGATATTCTAGACACATAAAGGTCTACTCTTCCCTAACCTTCATTCAGCCGTCGCCTCCCGCATGAAGGGCATCCTTTAGCCCTTCAAAAGAGCTGAACGAATTATCTTCCCTGCGGTGATAATAGCCTCTGTGCTGTTCAAACCATTTGAACCGCCTGTGAGATGAGGAACCACAGCTAATGGAATATCTCCCGATTTCATGAGTATTCTTTTGTTGTGCCCATTCACGGCAAACGTCTGAGTTTTAAAATCGACAGGTTCACCGCACACAACTTTAGCAAATTCTTGCGCTTGCCCGATGCCGACACCGATAAAAAGACGCGGTCTGTGTTTCAGCACAATATCATGTAGGTTGGTGAAATAGTGACGGAAAAACTCATAAAACTCCTCACGACTTCCGAACCCTGTTCGAATACGTGCTGCATCACTCCACACCCCCATATTGGGATTCATCTGCGGGAATAGATTTCCTTTGAAATAGCCTTTGCAATCACGCTCAAAAATCTTGTGTGCTTCTGCATACTGACGAGCATCCCGAGCAAAGGTTGGAACATGGATGGGCATTCCCTCCACAACTGAAATCAGCATGTGTGCCTTTCGATTGAAGGGCCATTTCCAAACATCCCACTGACATTTGACCGAATAATTCGCGACCTCTTCATTCTCAGGAACAGACAATTCCTCATTGAGAGCTTGCTGGATGGTGTCACTTCCACCTGGTTCGATACCGTACACCCACAGCGAACGCTGAGAGGTGTTACCAGGGTCGCCTGAATCCCAGCCTGGGAAAACAACATCGTGACGCTGTAGGTCCATCAAAAATAGCCCTCCAATAAAGCTTTCTAAACGGTAGACTTATTTACAAAGGTCTTCTACAATTCGTTAGAAAATATCACTCTAAAAGTTATATATTTCAATAACTTAAGTAGGTCACTTCGGGACAGTTCTTATTCGAGTCCCGCAGCTCGCACCACTAACCTATTGAAAAG
Source organism: Gluconobacter japonicus (assembly GCF_015244665.1). NCBI lineage: Bacteria > Pseudomonadati > Pseudomonadota > Alphaproteobacteria > Acetobacterales > Acetobacteraceae > Gluconobacter > Gluconobacter japonicus. The sequence goes on along the minus strand of NZ_JABCQN010000002.1, from coordinate 638,033 downwards.
ACAGAGAAAAACACCCCTCGACGTTAAAGTGGGCGTTTGTCCCACAGTCTTTCCCATTCTGGGAGAGTTAGACGCATGCTGCGAATCGTCGGGTCGCAATATTATTTCAGGCGTTCTGTCCCGCTAGACCTCCGGGCTTGGTTAGGTCGAGGCGAAATCTCGCATCCCCTGAAAACCTCCAGTAAGCTTGTCGCACGGCAAAAAGCGGCTCTGCTGTACGCCAAAACGGGCCAGTGTTTTCAGGAGATTCGGCGCATGACGACAGAGCCAACACAAAAAGCCCTGACCGCTGTCGATATCATCCGCTTCTATGAGCAGTTCGTGCGGGACTGGGAGAACTATCACAACGTTCGGCTGGAAGAAGAGAAGAGCAAGCACAGCGCCGAGATGGCGCAACAACTGCTTCAGACGAAAGCTTACATGCGGCAGGTCGACAATTTTTTGGACATCATCGCAGGGTATTTCGAACAGACCGACGCTTTCCTCAATGCTTTGAGGCAGACACAGGCACTGCATACGGCCGTCACGCAGACCCGCGAGGCTATGCTGCGTGATGAAATCGCGGGCCTGCGAAAACTTGTCGTCGATATCAAAGCTTCAAGCGGCGCTATCGCGTCTGTGGCTACCCCCGCCATTGACGATGGGCACGAAGACGAACCGCCTGAAGCCTTGCTTTCCCCCGTCACAACGAAGCGCAAGAACGCCAAGACTCAGACTATCAGTGCCATGGCTCAACGCTTTATTCTCAATGATACCAATAAGAGTGCGGACACCATTAAAGGCACGAAAACAACACTCGACCTGTTCATCGAGGCTTTCGGAGACCTATCCGTTAATCAGGTGACGGGAACAACAGCAGGTGACTTTCACGACTTGCTCCTCGGCCTTCCCGCAACGCATGGGAAATCCAAGAACCGTCTTCCTATTCGAAAAGCCATAGAGGCAGCAAAAGAGCAAGGACTGGAAACGGTCAGCGGTAAGACCGTGAAGAACCATTTTTCTCGCCTATCCTCTCTCTGGTCCGTACTCGTTCAACGCGAAATCGTTGCAAAAAACCCTTGGTCACAGTGGTCTTTCAACACAACGAAGAAGACGGAACGACGCTGTTGGACCGATGACGAATTGACCCTGCTCACAACAGCACAATGGGAGCATCGCGGAATTTCCCGTCGAACATACACAGGAATGGTCAACGTCGCGCTCTACACCGGCTTGCGACTGGGAGAAATTTGCAATCTACGCGGCCAAGACATCGAGAATATCCAAGGTGTGGCATGCTTCCATGTCCGCCCTCACCCAGAAGATGGATGGTCTCCAAAGTCGGCAGCAGGAGCGAGGCTCGTTCCCATCCACTCCCAGCTTATCAAAGCAGGCATCATGAGCTTTCTGAAACCGGAGCAGCATTTCCTGTTTCCCGACCTTCCGACGTCAAGTGAAGGCGTCAGAGGGGCAGCGTTTGGCCAGGCGTTCTCAAAACTCAAAACGAAGCTCGACCTTCCTGCCGAGATTACGTTCCACAGCTTTCGGCACACAGTTTCCACGAAGCTGCGCAATCAGAATGCCAGCTTTCGAGAACTCTGGATTGACCGAGTTTTAGGACACGAAGCCTCGCATCGAAGTCAAGGAACGATGAACTACACGAGTTCCATCGACGTGCAGAACCTGAAGAGCGTTATCGAAGCGTTGGAATTCCCAACGTTCAAATTAGACATTCCTGAGACCTGACGGCGGCTATGGAGCGGAAACAGCCTGTCCGCTTTTGATTACAAAGCTTGAAAGGAAATTCGATTGAGAGTTTCTGCTCTTAATTAACTATCGGATGATGGAATCGATAGATTCTACCGCGCTCATTCACAATGCCGAGACGCTTCACTACCTCAGTGTCATTCAAATCGTGCTCGCGCATCGCAGCGTATAAGAGATAAAATTCCGTTTCGAGGTCAGAGCCGAAAATGCCCGGGTCATCTGAACCGAGACAGACCATGATCTCAGGATCCCCCTCCACTAAATGCCCGGGAACACGCATCCAGCGAAGCGAATGGTGCTCCCTGATATGCTGATATTGGCTGATCCGAACATTGCTCGAAGGCAGAGTTTCGATCAAGACGCCCCGACGCGCGACTTCCTTCATCAATTGCTGCTGAAGCTTGATATAGTCGTCAGTCTTCAAAAAAGCAGATTTTATAACAATAAATTCCTCAGATCGCATTTGTATTTTTTTATCGCTTAACCATTCCCACAACAATGCCATATCCTGCGGCTGCTCATCAGCAGCCTTCCTGACTAATTCTCGCTCTTCCTGCCAGAGAAGACCGAAAGATTCTCCCTTTGAAGTTTTGTATTCAGATTGATTATACATGACATCAAGACGACTCAGCCCTCTGAGATCCATTGCCCGCTCAATAGCACTGGACGACAAGGGCCGTTGAAAAATTTGACACGCAATTTCTTCCAATTCTCTTTGCAAATTGTTCGTCAAAGCGACCAAGTCCGGAATATCACGCGACATCTTCCAAGCAGCCAGCATCCCGAGCATCCATTCGCCGCGCGGCAGCGTAATATTGCCCGGCATGCGCTCAAGCCAGAGCTTCGGGTGAATTCCCATTGCAGTACCGTGCCCGATACGGTCCCCGTTGCGCAAATCAAGAAAGTTAAGCGCTTCGTATATGACTGCAATTCCGGTCAATATATGTCGAAAATCTTCTCCGGCGTGATAGGTACGTCGTGTAAGACCTGCCCTGCTACAAACCCGAAACGTAGCGGCAAACACATCTGGCGGCGCATGCAACTCGTTCGCAGCGGCATCAATACCTCTAATCCAATGCCGCAGCATCGGCCAAAGTTTCAGGCAATTTAGTAAAACAATGGTTCTCTCGCGCAAATCACGATCCAGCCCATAATGTCGATATAGACCAGATGTTAGACCATGGCCCGGAGACCATGCTTGTTTTATGAAATGAACGACAAGCGCAAGACGGTGAATGCGACGATGGTCTTGACCATTTGTTCTAAAATATTGATCAAGTAAACTTAGAAGGCTCGTTAAAGAGGCTGACCGAATTCGCCCCATTGCAAGCGATTCTTCCGATGCGTCCTGCAAATACTCTAGATATCCTCCCAATATGGCTCGCAGTAAATGTTCCGATTTCTTCACTGTGTCTTTCGGGGCAAACCTTCCCTCCAGATATCCCACTTTGCTATAATTCGTCTGTAATCCGTGCATTGTACAAAAACGTGCCTTATATTCAGCCTCTGCACTTTCTCTCAATTCGGTATATGTAAATTTCTGGAACTGATCGAAGCCATATTGTTGTTCATTTTGCACTAGAAGCTGACAATATTCGTTTTGGATTAATAGATAAGCGTGAAACATTCGCGAATGTATTATACTGGGTCTTTGACGAAGCCTGACGATCAAGGTCGTCATCCAATCCAGTTCCCCTTGGATATCTCTCATTTCGGATTTTTCAGGCAAGATGTCTATCAACCCGACGGTCCATTCATCTTCGCCTGAGCTGCCTAATTGCGCTAAAGAAAACGGAAACTGCGCATCAGGTAAAACCCGGTTCTCAACGATCGCTCGCAGCCACACTCGAAGGCGGGCGGCGGTTCGTAAATGATGAAAGAGACGTGCCGGCCCAAGCTCAGGATTTACCTGCGCGACCAGTTCAGGCATTGAGGGTTTCTTTCTGTTGCCTTTCCAAGCGGCATTAAAACCTTTTATTTCTGTATATGGCGTTCGAAGTGCCCTAAGCCAGCATGTCTCCGCAAAAGTACTCCCGTTGAGATGCAGATGAGCTTCATGCAACCCTTCTTTCTTAATATATTCTTCAACTATCGATTCGTGGTAATGCAGTACAGGCATGAGTGTACGTCGCCACGGCACTTCAGCAACATCACTCGACCGATAAGCCCCCCTTAACTCTTCACTGTTTAAATTATGATCGCCGATGAATGCTGCATTTGCAGCTGCCTTAATCGGTAACACGGAGACCCGACTGACAATTCCCTGTTGCCACGCTCCCATCATCTCTTGTTTCACACGCGAATCACCATGGGAGGGCTCGATAAATTCACGAACCAGCGCATCTAGAGCGGCGAGCAATATGCAATGTCCAGAGGCTTTATTTTCTAAAGAATGCCAAGAACCTTCAAATATATGATCTGGATATCGCGCGGCCCATGGCTGAAAAGCTAGATATGTACGTTCTCTCAAGACGGACCATTGAAAATCAAACGCCAGATCCTTCTCCCAGAATAATTCGAGTATTCTATAATTCGAAATTAATATAGTAGAAATTACAGATTCCACTGAAGCCGCTTGCATACTCATATTATAAATGGTTCCATATTTATATTATAATAAAGAAAAATTATGAGCCGCCTGTTATAGATATATAATTCATTTCTTCGATAGATTCCTCTGAGCACATAATATTAAGAATATAGTTTGATGAAGTCGAATTTGGGAAAAATTTACTTAGACCATCAGCAAAAATATTATCCCTCTTGAGCAAGCCGACAATTAAAGGGCATGTTGCAATAATAGAAGTCATGGGAAAATCATTCCGTGTAATATTGGCAACGGATATTTTATGAATAAGCGTATCCACGGACGTACGCGGATTCGACCGACTCATTTCCCACCACATTCCTTCTTTGGAAGGAAGATGATGTTCATATTCTTCGATAAGAAACGCATTGATGATACAACATACAAAGATTTCCATAGTTGAAAAAACTGAAGGCTTCCGACGCAGCTCATCTGCAGCATTTTCAAGACTACGAAACAGACGGGACCATACTTTTCCTAAGAAAATTGAAGAAGGATTAATATTTTCATAAAGGTCTGTGCTGCTCTGTTTCCAATTAATAATTAATTCTTGAATTTCCGAGAACATGTGCATCGAATAATGTAGAAAATCTACTTCTTCTTCTAATGATGTAGTATTATCGACCTCATTAGGAGAAGACCAATCCGGCGCAGAAATAGTAACTGGCGGATATGATCGCATACAAACTTCAAATGCATTAAAACCATCTCGAGCAGTGAGCATTTTCTCGATAAGGCCCAGCAGAACGAAGATCGAAGCATATGTTCGCATCCCGAACCCGCTACTCACATTCACCATGGTAAATCCGAACATCATCAAACTATGCGATCCGCCACTATGGGCAGCACGTAGAACTGCTGTAGAGGCGGCTAGTTTTCCAGGGCGTCCTTTACGATTCAAGCCAATAACACCAGGCAGAACGACACGGGTTTTCTGCGAATTTTTGGTATAGGGCGCAGCAATCAGGGCCGTTGCTCGGCGACCCCAATCAAGACAGTCTTCGTCTCGACCGATTCCTATATAACCTACAAATTTGTGTGCTGCATTCGTTACAGAGTTTAAGTCTTTTGAATACGCTTGAGAATATAGTGTTATACTACCCGCCACCCGGAAAATATATTTCAGAGCGTTCGATGGATTGTTCTTGCATAGACGCGTGACCCCAGACGCCAACGCCACAAAGCAACGCCTGATATCCTGATCTGCTGAACTAGGCCGCAAATATGCCGCCGTATCGATATCTCCGTCCAACAATGCCAGATCAAAAACCGCCTGAACAAGAGACGGACCAGACTCTGTTGAAAGGGCATCTGTATCAATGGAATTTTTATATAAACTCGTCAGGCTCAATTCTAATAAAGAACGAGCCAGAGCATCTGTAACTTTACCATTTTGCTCATATTTTTTTACATATAAAAAGGGTGCAACCTGAGACAGTACTTGAATAACCGATCGAATCGGTTGATGAAGAATGAACCTGACGTAAAGATCAATATCTTGAGGAGACTTTACACAAAGTCCAATGCGAATAATTTGTTCGGAAAAATATTTTATTCCGTAAATATTATCATTTTTACTGGAAGCCCTAACTTTAATATCTTCTTTTAAAAGTAGAGCTTCAATAGGGAGTAATCGAATTCTATTTTTAATCGGGAATAGCTTTAACAAATATTGTTCTTCCAGATGGTTGATCATCTGGTCATATTGCTTGGGACGATCTCGTTTTCCAGTTTCCAATACGAAATCACGCCTGCCAGTAACCGTGGTTGAGAAATGTTGCTTTACCAATAGGGAATAAAGCTCAAGATCACCAGTGACGATCACCATAACAATCGGTATATCTAGATATTTTCTGATACATTCTAGAATCTTAATAGCATGCCTTGAATCTGTGTCGGCATCATCAAAAGCGAACATGAGCGCTCTGACACCTAAAATCCTGCAACCGACGGAAAACAGTTCATAGAGTCTGATACGCAAACTCGTGCTGTCGCTCGCCTGTTCTAATCCCCAGTCAAGAAAAAGGTCGGGATCAAGATCTTTGAGAGGATCGCGATCAGATAATAGGCTCAATCCTCCGGCAACAGCTCTGAAAGCCCGTTTCCAATCCCGATTCAAGTATTCATCTTCTCTTCGTCGACAATTTTGAAGGCGTTCTTCAACAGATTTTTTGAGTTTTTGCAAAATAACAAGGAGAATAATTTCACTGCCTTCAATGCGGCTGGGATCAATGATCGAAACGAAATTAAGCTTACCTTGAAGAGCCTGATCCTCTTGTAGCCCTTGTTTTACTGAACTCAAAAATGTCGATTTTCCCGCTCCCCGTGTCCCATCTAGAAAAAAAGTCCAGCCCGCGCCGGCGGCGTAATCGTCTGTAGCGCTCTCAAGACCGTCCAAATGAGCTATGACCCGCTCTCTAAGCGTGTCATAGCTTGCACGGTGTACTAATTGATCCCGTGTACGAGGACCGCTGCCGTTATCTAGACTCAAATCGATGATCACGGGCTCTGACATGAATAATTCGTTCCTCTCAAAGTGAGACAATGTAAGTCTCAATTTCATACAGTTAAAAAGCTGTTTTATATGGGATGTGTAAAGGCTTAATGTTACTCCGTAGACACATTATGTCGTGTGGACAAAAGCGCTATACGATTAGCTTGGAAAGCTACGCGCTATCGCGGCCACTGAGCCCAATTTTTACCATCAGGCCACGCGATTTCGGAGAGAGTGTCGCGAACTGGCTATTCGGGATGCACCGACTTAAGGGACTGCTCTCGTACCCGGTATGCGATTCACCAGTAATCGGGCACCTAGAGCACTACCTTCCTCACGGACGCTATCCGGAGTTTTCGATGATACGACTCAGCCTTCTGCTTGCCTGTTCGCATCACAATGTCCGCTTTCGAAAACCGTCCCATCGATTGGAATGCCCGGCACGAGGCGTAAGCGGTCCATCCGCTTTCTAAAGCGACATCTTTTGTTCCTGATGCCCTCTTCGGCCCCTCTCAAGAGGCTGAAGAGACATCCTATTCACTGGTTGCCCTACAGGCTGAGGTCGAGGCACAGCGTCAAGCCGTCTGATTTCATTCAATGCCCCCTGAAAGTCTCCGCACCTTTTGAGTGTCACGATGTGGGCCCTGACGTCATCAGGAATACGCCGAGGCGGTCGTGCAAGCGTTTGAAGCTGAACGACTGCCTGTTCAGCCTTCGCCGCTTCTGGCGCACGCTCTTCATGCCATTGTTCAATAAGACGGGCACGCTTGTGCTCCGCATCCCGACAATGCCCTTTCACCCACGCACGACATGCCTTTTCGTTGAGAAGAATGCCGAGAAGCTTTTGCCTGCTCTCCGCATACTCCGCACAACTCATCTGCCGTTCAATCGGAACAGGGAATTGCAATGGTGCAGGCTTGGTGCCACTCAGTCCGAGATAATAAAGAACCGCCTGCACAATATAGCGCAGGATTTCACCCAGCTGCGCTAACGCTTGTTGGAGAGCTTCTTCTGCCTTCGAGACTTTCTGTCCTTTGAACAGGACCCAACGCCCTGCTTCCAGCTCATCCAAGTCTTCGCGTGCACGTTGTACAGCCTCATGGGTCTTCTTCAGGCGCGCTCGTCCTTGCTTGATCAGATCCATGATCCGCTGGGATTGAATATCGAGCGGTATTTCCGGCCCATATTTTTTCTCAAGAGGATGCTTCGCGTTCAAAACGGCACGAGCTGCTCGCATTTCCGTCTTCCAGTCCCTGAAATAGATCTGCAATGCGGGGCTCAGACGCTCAGAGTTATTGAATGGCACAATGCGGGGCAGACGCTCTTGAATCCGAAGCCGTTCTGCCTTCGTCTCGTCTGTATGTTCTCGCGGGCTCAGTGAAACGCATCTGGCCTCTCGTGCTTCACTCTTTTGACGGATAGGACGCAGGTCCAAAAGCGGCTTCTTGGAGGCTTCGTCTTCAAGAAGCTCTCGGAAGTCTTTCATTCTGACTTTGGTCAGTCGCGTGAACGACCCAATTAACACGCCGTCAGATGTCTCAATGATGTGGGCCTCACGCCTGCGGTCAGTTCGATCTCCAGCCCGCATGTGCCAGTTCTTGCCCGACAGAAAATGCCTAAATTTCCGCAAATCATTCCCGGAGTTATCCCAGAACGTCATGATCTCCCGTCGTGCAGTGGGAAGATCAAAGTCCTGGCGTTCCGCCATCCGTCTTGCTTGTGACGTATAGGCGGCGACAGGAGGCGATGTTTTTTCAGCAGGAATCAGAGCTTCAACTTTTCTGGCAGCGTCATGCTCCCCGGACTCTCTGAGAGCTTTGACGATAGCTTTGTCATGCCGTCCTGGAACCAAAGCATGCCCCAGCCTCATCTCTGTCAGACGGGCCAGTTTTTCCAACCTGACCCATGAAAACTTGCTACTCAGCACATGGTCTTCTTGCCATTCCGGCAACAGGAGATGCCCATGGGTTTTCCCGTCTTTCTGATGAATCACAAAGGTCATTCGTTCGGGATCAGCCCCAAGTTCTCGGCAGATTTCTTCCGCAAAGTCAGACAGTTGCTGGTCCGTCATCGCTTCAGACGGATTAAAGGCTATGTGACGTAAGCCATACCGAATGCCTTCACGTCTCGCTTCTTTCATCCAATCCTTTAACAGGTAGTCACTGCCCAAAATAAGCCGGATAGTTTCGTTCTTCGGGCCAGAGAGTACATGGCGGGCAACTGCCTGGTGCCCGCTGCTGCTCTTAATTCTGGTTTCCTGCACAATCATTGTATCGCACCTTGCGAAGACCGATGCGTGTTCAGTGCACCAAGTGCACGGGAACAGAATGTGATGAAATCTTAACCCGCCGGAGACGCACAGGACGCAGAGTTTTCAGTAAAGTGTCCGTCCGGTCTTTGAGACGCTCGATGTGCTCCAGCGTGTCGGCACAGGCAACGGCATCGCCCAGATGAGCCATATGAGCGAGTTGGTTCAGGTTGTTGCCAATACGCGATAGCTCGCCCCGGAGGCTGCGGATCTCAGATCCGACATCTCTGCCTGAATGATGAGAAAATTCTGCATCGTGCATCAGGCTCCGAACCCATGCGGCCGTTGTGGCATGGCCAAGCGCATGAGCGGCATTGTTCCAGCGTTCTATTTCGCCAGGCGAAGCCCGAACGGACAGACGGGAAGAGCGGATACGGGATGGAGATGGAGCAATAGGCATAACGGGGCATCCTGTTTCTGTGGGGGTCAACGGGGGAGGTACTCCCCCTTGCCAGCTGTTGAATGGGTAGCCATTCGACACTGCTGGCTCAGGACAGAAGAGCCTCAGAAAACAGGATAGCAATTCAGAAACTGAATTTCAGAAAACGACAGAAGAAAAATGAAAATACTTCGACTTTGATTATTCTCTCCCATCGTTTGACTGAAAATAATTTCTACACAGGCTCAGCATTTTCTGGTGGATGACGCAGGTCATTCAATGAAATCGTTTGTCCAAACACACCCCAATTTTCGGGAGGAACATCACGCAGAACAATATAGACAGGCACCAAATCATCAGCGGCCAAACCAGCCGCTTCGCGGACAGCCTCTGTAAACCCAGCAAACAGTTTTTGCTTGGCGGCGGTGTCAAAGCCGCCTTCGAAGGCATTGACCTCAATGCCAATCACATTGCGACCGTCTGTTTTACCACCGTGATAAACCATACCCTCGGCGTATTCCCGAAAATAAATCCAGGTCGTACTGCGAACAAAAGGCGTGTCGGGCAGTTGTTCCGCATCGAGGGCGATAGTGGTCAGCGTCTCTGCCAAACCGTCCCGTTTCTCTTTGCTGAAGGTTCCAACCGGATAATTGATATAAATGAGGGGCATCGTTTGTCCTGACATCAACACAACGCAGAAAGGCGCTGGGACTTCGGACCGAACGTTAAGCTGCGAGACGTTACCCTCACAGCTTTGCTGCCATCACATGCCGGTGAAGCTCATTGGCGTCTCTCAACGCTCCTGGTCTTGAGGACGTTCGAAACGAAAATCGGCGGGCAACTTCCGGCCAATCGTCTTCAGAGACTGCAAAGCCTCTTCCTGGCTTTTGCAAGAAGGCTCCCGAACGTCCTTATCGTAATCTTCCTGCATCTCCGCCCCCTTCCCTCTTCTGAGCTTTCAGTCGCACAAGCACATGCGACCATATCGCTTCGATGGCGTCTTGACGTTACCAGAATGTCTGCCAGAATCCCGATGAGTATATGGCAACGGAAAGACTGGCGTCGGCGTTTTCGACGTATTTTCAAGGGTTTGTGTGCGGGACGCGTCCCGCAACACTAGGTTCGAGTCCCGCAGCAGAGCCCCTACTCTTTCTACAAAGGGCTTCTACGAAACGAGCCCTGCTGTGCTGATTCGTCTGCAAGCCGGTTTCCATTTCAGACGCGGGATTCCCGTTCGTTTTCGGCCTGCTCTGGGGAAACGGGAAATCTGGCACTCGCTGGAAACCCTCGACAGAAATCTTGCCAGAACCCGTGCCTGTGCCATGTATGGACTGACCTCTCAGCTTTTCGAGTGCATCAGTCTGGCCATGTCTTCATCGGAAGAAACATCCTCGCTCAATAAGGCGGTTGAGACCTTTCAGGAGGCTCTGGCCACCTCGGACCTGCATCCTGTCCATTGTCCAGACTTACGACAGTGAAATTCAGGCTCTAAAGGCACGCTATAAAACAATGAATCCAGCATTTTGTAGCTTCAAAGAAGCGGCAAACCTAAATTCTCACGCAATGTACGACCAGCATATTCCCGACGCAGAAGTCCACGTTTTTGCAGTTCGGGAACAACCAATGTCACAAAATCCTGAATACCATCCGGAGCAGACGTGAACATGATATTGAAGCCATCCGCAGCTCCCGTCCGGTACCAGCCTTCCATATCATCCACAATGGACTGAGGCGTCCCCACAAGAATACGATGGCCACCTTTGGTAAAAGTTTTGAGGACATCCTTTGTCGTAGGAGCTTCACGCCTGATCCAGTCCACAATAAGAGATTGTCGGCTCTTGTGGCTATTGGTCTCCTCCACGGCTTTTAGTCGGATAGGTTGTCCGTCTGGCCACTGAGACAGATCAATCCCCAAGCTGGCATAAGCGGAAAAACTGCGCAGAACCTCCCCTTTGTTCAGATAGCTCAGATAGGTTTCAAATTTCCCACGCGCTTCATCTTCCGTGCGCCCCACAAAAGGCGCCAACCCCGGAAGGATCCGCAAATGTGCGTCCGTTCGGCCGTAGCGCCGTGCCCGATCCAGAACGTCTGCCCTATAATCCCGCCCCGCGGCAGGATCATATTCTGCCGTGTAAATGACTTCACCAATGCGCGCCGCCAGTTCCTTCCCTGCCCCGGACGCACCTGCCTGTGCCAGAACAGGACGGCTCTGGACCGGAAGCGGTGAATTCAGCGGGCCCGCGACACTGTAAAAGCGCCCTTTATGATTAAGAGGGTGAACCTTGGCTGGATCGAGCCACTGACCATTCTCTTTGTCGCGCAGAAAAGCATCCGGTTGCACGCTCTTCCAAAGCCCTGTCACGACATCAACGAATTCATGCGCACGCTCATAACGCTCCTGATGATCGACATGTCGTGGCAGATTGAAGTTTTCGCCTCCCCCCGTCGCAGTCACGACATTCCAGCCAGCGCGTCCATTACTCAACCGATCCAGCGAGGCGACACGCCGGGCCACATTATACGGCTCATTGAATGTTGTGCTGGCCGTGCCGATCAGGCCGATATGCCGCGATGTGACAGCCAGCGCAGACAGAAGCGTAAAAGTGTCCCATCGAGCCAGCGCAGGCGTGTCAGCAATCGCCGAAGGGTCAGGGATTGGCAGCACGTTGTCGTACAGAAAGATGCTGTCAAAGCGGCCCTGCTCCAGAAGATCCACATAGGAGCGATACCGTTCAAAACTGATATCCGCGTCCACATCTTCACCCGGTGCCCGCCAGGCATCCCCATTCGTTGCGGAACCGGTCAAATATGCTCCAAGTGCGAAGCTGCGCCCTGGTGAATAAGACATCTACAACCCTTTTGTCAGAACGTGAAACTGCCATCCATGACGGCCTGTGCATTCAGTTTTCCAGAGATCATTCCCGTTTCAGTCATAAAGTCAGAAACTTGCTGTTGCTTGACAACGATGTCTGGCGTCAGGGGAATAATCGTCCCTCGCATCGTGCGTACGACATCCTTCGCTACAGGAAGGGATAGGCCGACTTCTTCTGCCCACACCTTGGCATAATCGTCTGTATGGGTTTGCATCCACTGATGCCCGGCCTTGAGTTGCTGCACATAATTCACTAGGCCGGCCCGGTTCTTTTCCAGCGCTTCACGAGTAGCAACGACGTAGCTCAGACCGCTCATCAGCTGACCGCCATTCACAATTTCCCGCGCTCCATTGGAGACTTTGGCGTCCGAAATATAAGGTCCCCAAGTTGCCCAGGCATCTACGGCACCCGTTTGTAAGGCCAGTTTTGCTGCTACAGGCGGGATAAAAACAAACCGAACATCCTTCGCGTGCAGCCCTGCCGCTTTTAGTGCGGCCAGAACGAGATAATGTCCGGTCTGCCCTTTCAAGGTCGCAATACGCTTCCCTTTCAGATCCGCAACAGAGCGGATGGCACTGTCTGGCGGCACGACGACAGCCGTTGTCGTCCCATCCGTTTGCACACCGGCGATCGCTGTTATTTCGTCAGACCCACTCTGGGCAAAGACCAGCGGCGCATCCCCGATCACCCCGGCATCAATAGCTTTCGCCGTCAACGCCTGTATCAACATCGGAGCCCCGGCAAACAGGCTCCACTGAAGGGGTGACGAAGCGTTATCTCCTATTCCTGCTGCTTTCAGAAGAGAGCGTGCCCCGCCCTTCTGATCTCCGATCCGCAGAGGTTCTGCGGCGTAAGCCCCCGAAATGCCATACCGGTTGACTGCAGCAAGGGAAAGGCCTGTCAGCCCGAGCATAAGGCTGCGTCGACGTGTCAGGATCATGAATTCACCAGCTCCAGGCAACTTTGCCATAGTAATATCCTCCCTCCGCCCCGTAGATGGCGGCGGAACTGTAGTTCGGGTTCACCTGAAGAAGAGACGCAGCACTCTGGGCTGTTGCACTCAGGGTCTGCGGGCGATGATTGAAAACGTTATTGCCGCCAACAGACACTTTGATGCGGTTCGGGAAGCGATAGGTCAGATCGAAATCCACCAGCCATGCCGGAGCAACGGTTTCATCATAAGCCGCCCCTCGATCACTCAGCAGCTTGGTTGCAGAGTACCGCGAAAGCCGAAGCGTGGTGGACCAGCGCTGAATATTCCATGTCGCATTCAGGCGAATGGTATTGCGCGGATAAAGCGTCGTGATGTTTCCGATCTGACTGCGGAACAGGGCCGTAATACCAGACCCTAAATTGACGTTGAGTGGATTGACCCGAATGATCTGATGCTGCTGCTGGTTCATCATCAGGCTCCATGTTACAGAGCCCGCACGGCCGAAGCGCGTCAGATAATGAGCTTGGAGATCGAGACCTGTCGCTCGCGTATGCGCGGCGTTTCGTTCGTAAGTATAGCCGTAGTAACGACCATCATTCGGCACAACACCAGCCTCATGCAGGATCTCAAGCACTCTGGCGCCCGCAACACCGGATCCCGCCACGGAAATCGGGACAATCTGATTAAAAATATCGATACGGTAAGCGTCCAGAGAGATATCCAAATTTTTAAGAGGGGTCAGAACAAAACCCACATTGAAGTTATGAGATGTTTCAGGCTTCAGGGCTGTCGCCCCGAGAGCACGCGCACCCGGATTATCCACGGACGCATAGGTCGTATAGGACTGCACAAGCTGGTTGGTGCTCGGATGGACGGAATAATAAAGCGCCGTGCTCTGGAAATACTGCTGCTGAAGTGTCGGAGCATGAAATCCATTACTGGCAGACCCTCTTAAAGCCAGCCATGGCGTAACCTGATACCGCAAGGAGACTTTGCCACTCAGCGTATTACCAAAATCGCTGTACTGTTCATCACGGCCAGAAAGATTGACCGTTAGATCCTTGGTCAATTTCTGGGTCAGATCCAGATAAAATGCCCCGTTCATACGGGAGTGCGTTCCTGCCTGTGATGGCGACGTAAAACCCAGACCAGACGCGCCCGGCAAGGCAGGGCTAGCATTTGGAAAGACGTAGCTTGCCGGAAAAACGTAACCGCCATCGGCATATGACGCTGTTTCTCCTGCCGAAACACCATATTCATTGTAACGATATTCAACGCCACCAGCGACCTGCAGTGGACTGGAAAACAGACCCGTTCGAAAACTGCGCTTGATATCGAAATCCGCGGTTAATTCCGAATTATCCAGCGATTGAAGGTGGAATTTATGCTGGCTGTCTGGACCCAGAGAGTTATTCAGCGTGTTCTGAATGCCAATGCTGCTGAGATTGCGTCCATAATTGACGCTCGCATCCCACTGCCACCCAAAGAAATCACGACCACGAACACCATTTGTGATCTGAAAATCATGATCTTCGGTCGTATCAGTCGGCAGGTATCCTTCAGGATAAACGCTCATGATATTCTGCTGGGAGTTGGATGGCCGATACCAGGCGGATGCAAAAACCGTACGATGACTATATGTCCCATAAGAATAAAATGTCGCAGCATCCGAAAGAGGCACCTCCATATTATAGGCGATGCTCTGCCGTTGAGACTCAGGCTGCCCCGAAATCTGACGATACCGATTTCCGTTCTCCCGCGGATCCTGCTGCCCATTCGCCAGAAGCGGATAGAGAAGAACGGCCTTTCCACCCTGCGTTCTGGGAACATACCCAGCGGTATTGGTCGCCTGGTTCCCAACGAATTCTGCCGTGATGTTCAGAAACCCGCTACGTCCGATTTTAAAGCCCTGATTGTAATTCAGGTTACCCCCACGCCCGTAGTCTCCCAAAGGGCCTATGGTCCAACCATACTGATTGTACCCTAACTCAGCACTTCCTCCATGATTGGCAGATTTGAGGATAATGTTGATCACTCCCGCGATAGCATCTGATCCATATTGAGCAGCAGCACCGTCCTTGAGGATTTCGACGTGATCCACTGAGGAAAAGGGAATCAGATCCAGATCGACAGGTGACTGTCCTTGCATCGCGCCTCCATAAAACACGGAAGACATCGTATGCCGACGCTTGCCATTCACAAGGACCAGCGTTTCATTAGCTGGGAGGCCGCGCAAAGACATGGTTTTCGTCGTAAAACCGAGCTGACCAGGATAGCCAGGTGTATTATTGATGGAAGGATCGAGCGCCGTCAGGGCATTCCGCAGACTGGTCTGACCGGTTTTCCTCAGATCATTTGCCGTGAAAATGGCAATAGGGGCCATGCTTCGAGAAGCTTTAACTGCCGTACGAGTTCCCGTTACGATGACATTCTCAGCCGATACCGTGCTGTCGTGATCTGTATCACCCCCTTCCCGCGCATCAGCAGGAGGCGATATCAAGGACGTGCAGCAGGCCCCCAGCATCGTGCCATATAAAAACCGCCGACGATAAGAAGCCGTCCTGAACATGAAAGATTTCTTTCCTGCACTCTGATTGAGTTACAGGAGGTAAAAAATTGTTTTCGCGAATAAAAACGAAATATCATTATCTCACGTATGACCAAAAATAATATAGAACTTCTCTGTATCGGATTGGTGCAGGAACCGGTTAGAAAACGTGGGCGTTATCGAAAGATTTGTGACAACAAAACTGAGAAAATCCCGCCTAATAGCACGAATTTCCCGCAGACCGGTTATCTAAAACTCGTAAAATCGTTGCTTGAACACTCCATTTCCAATCAGCCCGCGAGTAGGATTCAGCGCTTGATATCATCTCGATAAAACAACAGAATTATTATCACGAGACATCCATACAAAAACACACCTGTTATTTTCCTGCACGTCCTTCTTTAGGGCAGGGATTTGCAATTCATAGTTTCGATGTCAAAAATCCGAAGAAATTGTACCAGTCATTGAAAATCTGGGAAGAACATAAAAGGACGCACCGTTGCTTCCGGCAAGAGTGCTACCGTTGAGCAACGTGACGTTGCGATAGTTATTGGTAATCCCGGTTGTCCCGACGCGAATGATTGACCCTGTTAGATTTGAAAAATTCAGGCGGAATGTCGGTGTTTTAAGAAAATAAAGTGGTTTGAAATGATATCCAAGCGCAAGCGTATTCGTGACGAACCCAGGCATCCTCTGGTCATTTACAAGCGTTACAGATTGAGGACCTGTGTAGTGAAGGCTGAAGTTCCCAAAAAACCCGGCATTGCTATAGGTCAGACCAAAATTCGCTAGCAGCCGAGGCGTCAAAATAGATTGCTTCCCTTTTGTCGGAAGATAGGTGTCTCCATAAGGAATATTAGAATCAAACGTACCGTGCAGATACTCGACAGACGCGTAAGGACTGAAATGATGAACCTCGCGCCCTGCAACCATGGCATCAAAGCCACGAATGGTCTGATTCCCTGCATTTGAAACAGCATACGCCGTATTGGGAAGATAGGTTGTCAACAGTCGATTGGTGATATTCGAATTGAACGCTGCGATATCAACAGTCAGGTAACGGTTATTGTAGCGGTACCCAATCTGCTCGGTAATCGAATACTGATTTTTTGGCAAAGACGTGGAGGCGGAAAGCTGGGATGGAGAGGGTTGCCGGAAATCTCCCTCCGCATTCAGGTAAATCTGGCTATGCGTATCAAATTTGTACGAAACCGACAGATGCGGCAATGGTGCTGTCGAATTTGCACCAATAGTGAACTTGCTTAAGCCTGACGCCCTGTCCCAGTAATTAGACATGACATATTTAAAGCCAGCATTCACAAGCAAACGGTCGTTAAAGTATTTTGCAGTATCTTCAACAAAGAACGAGTTCAATTCATAACCGGCATCATACCTGTAAATGGCTTCCTGCCCGTTTTCCGTATAAAGCTTATAGGCCGCATCATTGGTTTGTGCATTGCGACCACTTTCCTGCGTCGCCATGGTCGGGAAGAAATAATCAACGGCATTGTTTTCATACCAATAGCCAAAAGACAGATGATTATGGCGGTCAAGGTCATATCCCAGCTTCGCCACAAGCCCGACCTGAGGCGACCAATGCTGCGCCCAGTAGGTGCTTAAGGGAGCCGAAGCATCCACTTTCTGTCCGTTTCCGTAATAATACGTTGACCCTGTGGACGATGGCGTCCCTGCAGAAGAACCGTCCCATCCAAAGCCAGTGGCAAAATAAGGAGAGAGATCAAAGCTCAGACGTTTATTGAGAATAATATGGGCTTGCGTGGTGACGAAAAACTGGTTCCAGGAGTCAATATTTCCCTGCCAGTAATTCCCGGCGGACGCGGAATTTCGGTCCCAGATATCTGTGCGATTATATCCGTTGCCAGTATGCTTGTAATTGTAAAACGTCTTGGCATCGGGATAGGCATCAATCGTAAACATTGAATTATTCCACGACCCAAAAAATTTTACGGTCGATCCATTCGTAAATTCCTTAAATAATCCAACATCAACATGCGTTCTCCGGTTTATCCCCGCACCCATCCATTGGCGCGAATGTGTGTTTGAAACCGAGATGTAAGACCTGATCCCAGAGTTTCCGATTTCTCCAGATTCCAACCGCACGAACTCACGCGACATATTGTTGGTACCATAGGAAAAATCCATACTTCCACCGGCCTTCTTGCTCGGTGTCCGTGTTCGTTCATCAAGTGTGCCGGCTGTAGCGTTGGAGGC
Organism: Gluconobacter japonicus; assembly: GCF_015244665.1. Taxonomy (NCBI): domain Bacteria; kingdom Pseudomonadati; phylum Pseudomonadota; class Alphaproteobacteria; order Acetobacterales; family Acetobacteraceae; genus Gluconobacter; species Gluconobacter japonicus. The sequence continues at coordinate 619,932 of NZ_JABCQN010000002.1, read as the reverse complement.
CGGAGCATCAATGGGAGAACTCCCAGGTGTCATGGTCACGGTCTCGATATTTTCTGCATCCACATTCTGCTGAAGATACGCCGCCAAAGACGCAGGAGCACCATCCAGCAGTAAAGCGGTATCAGCATCAGTGAAGCCTCTCATATACAAGGCACCACCTTTTATTCCCGATGTATCAGGCATAGCGATACTGACACTCGGTAGATTTTGAACGACGTCCAGCCCCGTGGAAGTGGGGCTTCTCATCTCGATATACTGCCTCCCGACAGACTGCACCGCATACGAAGCCGTTTCGGCGCGCATCATACCGCCGCCGGAATCGTGTGCACGCCTTGACCCCCTAACTCCAACATTTTCTTCATCAACTGACATCAGGGATGTTCGACGAGGACGAAACTTTGAAGACGAAGGCGTGACAGGCTGCCTGAGCAGCGTATGCCGAGCGTGTGAGAACTTAGCAGCCTTGGCGTTTTGGGAGGCTCCCACAAACGTCATCGAACCCAGGACCGTACCAAGCAGCAAACGAGAAACCAGTGTTTTCACTTTTTCTTCTCCGACACCCGGATAGCGAGAGCAACACCGCCCATATATGTTACGATATAATAATGAAATAATTTGTATTTTTGGGTCAATGAAAATCTGAAAAAAATATTGAAGGCGCTTATGGAATAAATAGAAAACAGGTTTAGCCGAGTGACGGAAGCATCACTCGGCTCTCAATCATTATTTTTAAAAATCTGACTTTTAAATCAAATATATTAGAAATCTTCTTCGCATTTCAGAAGAACCTTTCTTACCTTTTGAATCATCTCTTTGATCTGCTCTGGAGTTGAAATAAATGGCGGTCCAAAGGAAATTATATCTCCCGTCACTCTGAGCAACACCCCCTTCTGCAAACCATATTCAAAGAGCTGAACACTTCGGAGAGCAGATTTTTCAGGCGCAGGAACAAGTTCGATAGCCGCAGTAAGGCCGATATTTCTCAAGTCCTTGACTGACTTTAAATCCCGAAGCGCATGCACTTCTTCTTCCAAAACTGGCTCAAGGGCCTTTACCCGCCCATTTATTCCTTCCTCTTCCATAATATCGAGGACGGTATGAGCAACAGCGGCAGCCAGAGGGTGTCCAGAATAGGTGTAGCCATGTGCGAACTCTATCGCACTTTCGGGCCCGTTCATGAATGTCTTGTAGATTTCAGACGTGACGATAACACCACCCATCGGAACAATTCCGTTGGTCACGGCCTTTGCAAACGTAATCATGTCAGGCGTGACACCGAATCTCTGGGATGCGAAATTCTCTCCCATTCGGCCAAATCCGGTAATTACTTCGTCAAAAATAAGAAGAATACCGTGCTTTGTGCAGATTTCCCTGAGCTTTTGGAGATACCCGACAGGAGGCACCAACACACCTGTGGACCCCTGCACAGGTTCGACGATTACAGCCGCAATAGTGGAAGCATCATGAAGCGCCACCAGCCTTTCAAGATCATCCGCCAAACAGGCACCCCACTCCGGCTGCCCTTTTGAAAAGGCAACGTGGGCATGGTCATAAGGATGGCGAAGGTGATCGACCCCCGGCATCATGACTGTCGCGAACATCTTCCGGTTGGAGACAATGCCACCAACGGACATCCCGCCAAACCCGACGCCGTGATACCCACGTTCCCGTCCGATTAAACGGAAACGACCGCCGTCTCCCCGCAATTTGTGGAAACCGATGGCAATTTTCAAAGCCGTATCAACGGCTTCCGATCCTGAATTTGCAAAGAAAACATGCTCCAGTCCTTCTGGAGCCATCTTGGCAATACGCGCCGCCAGCGTCACCGCCGGAGCATGTGTCATTTGGAACCCGGGTGCAAAATCGAGCGTTTCAGCTTGCTGACGCAGAGCTTCGACAATGCGTGGATGCCCATGTCCGAGCGGCGTACACCACAGCCCGGACAGAGTATCAAAAACGGTGCGTCCGTCGGCCATCGTATAATAAGGGCCCTTGGCCGACGCCACGACACGATGATCGCCCCGACCGTTCACAAACCTGTTGGCACTGAAGGGCAACCAGTTACGCCCTTCGCTCATCGCCAGAGCACACAGGCTTTCATTTTTCAACTCGTTCATCACGCTGTCTCCGTGCCATTCGAGGCTCTCGTACCGCCGATTCTGAAAGGTTTTCGCTCCACATACCGGCCTTGCCCGCGCTCGGCTCTCAACGTCCCATCGTCCCAGACTACACGCCCCTGACTGATGGTTTTTTTCGCCACTCCCGTCACCGTGATGCCTTCATAGATATTGTAATCAACATTCTGGTGGTGTGTGGCCGACGAAATGGTTCGGGTCGCCAGCGGGTCCCACAGAACGATATCTGCATCCGCACCCGCAGCAATCAGCCCCTTCCGCGTATGCAGGTTGAAAATACGCGCTGTATTGGCGGACGTTACTGCAACGAACTGTTCTGGGGTCAGCTTTCCGCTTGTAACCCCATGATGCCACAGGATGCTCATTCGGTCTTCAATACCAGGCACACCATTGGGAATACGCGTGAAATTCGTCAGCCCCATTTCTTTCTGGGAACGGCAGAAACAGCAGTGATCCGTTGCCGTAGTCTGTAACTGCCCTGAAGAGAGCCCTCCCCATAGCGCCTGCTGGTGGGATTTTTCTCGAAATGGCGGGCTCATGACGTACCGGGACGCCTGCAACCAGTCTGAAGACTGATAAACGCTTTCATCAAAAACCAGATGCTGAGGGAGAACTTCTCCGTAAACTTCCAACCCGCGCAGACGGGCCGCAGCTATGGCCTCCGTCGCTTCCCGTGTAGAAACATGCACAATGTAAAGTGGTGTGTTGCTAACAGAAGCCAGCGTAATAGCCCGTTGAGCTGCCTCTCCTTCAACACTGGCTGGACGGGACAATGGATGAGCGTCTGGGCCGGTTTTCCCCGCTTTCAGTAACGTTTCCTGAAGGAAAGAAACAGCGTCCCCATTTTCAGCGTGTACGGTACATAAAGCACCCAGTTCTCCCGCACGACGCATGGAATTGAGAAACGTCTCATCATCCACCATCAAGGCATTTTTATAGGCCATGAAGTGCTTGAAGGAATTGACGCCACACTCCCGCACAAGCGTGCCCATGTCTTTATGAACCTGGTCATCCCAATGCGTTACCGCGACATGAAAGCCATAGTCGGCAGCCGCTTTCTCAGCCTTGTCCCGCCATGCTTTCCAGGCATCATGGAGGGACTGCCTGTGATCAGGAATGACGAAGTCGATAATGCTGGTATTACCACCCGCCAACCCGGCGGCTGTGCCGGTGTAAAAATCATCACTGGCCGTCGTGCCCATGAAAGGCATTTCCATATGGGTATGAGGGTCTATACCGCCCGGCATGACAAGCAGTCCGTCCGCTTCAACGATCGTACTCCCAATCGGGACGTCCATATCCGGCTGAACATCTGCAATTCGCCCGTCGTCATCACACAGAACGTCTGCGCGAAACTGCCTTTCCGACGTAACAACTGTTCCACCCTTGATCAGGAGCATGGCATCCCTTCCATTCAGGAAAAGCGATTGGCACAATGTCGTTGTCTTACCGAAACTGTATGGTTAATCTGACCATTCGGTCAACATCACGATTGCACTGCCGGATTTTTTTCAAGAACAGGGATCATCAGCATGACACAACTACCGGACGTGCACCCTTCAGGTCGTTTGACCAATGCTGATCTGGCACCCGTCCAACAAAGAACCTGGGCCTGGAAAGACTTCCTCTTTTTATGGATGTCTGACGTTCACAGTGTTGCCGGGTACATGACGGTTGGCACGTTCTTCGCCATGGGACTCCCAGTGGGGAGCGTGCTGTTCGGACTCCTGATCGCAATCCTTGCCGTACAGATTCTCTGCAACCTGATTGCAGTCCCCAGCCTGCGTTCCGGTGCTCCTTTTCCCGTGATCATCCGGAGTGTTTTTGGAGTTTATGGCGCTGTTATCCCGGCTCTTGTCCGTGGAATTATTGCAATCGGCTGGTACGGAATTCAGACGTGGCTGGCATCCAATGCCGTTGTGTTGTTCCTGCTGCGCGTTATACCCTCTCTCACGACATACAGCGATGCGCATCATTATGGCTTTCTGGGCCTCTCTTTATTGGGCTGGATGGCGTTTCTCCTCATCTGGTCCCTACAACTTGCCGTCTTCTGGCGCGGCATGGAGTCCATCCGTCACTTCATCGACTGGGCCGGCCCGGCGATTTACATCATGATGATTCTTCTGGACGGCGTTCTGCTCTGGAAAACCCACGGACAAATCAGCTTTTCTGTTCTCCCGCGTTCAGATCTTACAATAGGTCAACACCTGACCGGCCTTCTGAACGTCATTTCCCTGACGATTGCTTTCTTCTCTCCCATCGTTCTGAACTTTGGTGATTTTTCTCGATATGGCGTCAGTATCGACGCTGTGAAGCGCGGAAATTTCTGGGGGCTCCCCATCAACTTCATGGCGTTCTCCGCCCTTGCCCTGACGACCGTGACCCTGACCCAGCCTGTCTTTGGAAAAATCCTGATTGATCCGGTTGAAACTGTCACCAGACTCGACAGTCAGACCATTATGGTGGTGGGCATCCTGACCTTTGTGGTCGCGACAATTGGCATCAATATTTCTGCCAATTTCGTCTCTGCCGCTTTCGACTTCTCTAATATCGCGCCTGCTAAAATTTCATGGCGAAGCGGCGGAATCATTGCGTCCATAGGGGCGATTATTCTTACGCCTTGGAACCTTTATGCCCGGCCGGACCTGATCCATTTCACTCTTGATGTTCTTGGGCTGTTTATTGCACCGGTCACAGGGATTTTGCTCGCAGATTATTACCTTGTTCAACGCCAGACGCTAGACATCGGCGCCCTCTACAGCACCGATCCTGCAGCCCGATACTGGTATAAAGGAGGTCTCAATCCCGTGGCAGTCTGGGCACTGATTCTGGCTGTTCTTGTGGGATTAGCCAATGTCTTTATCCCTGCGTTGGCAGCATTCCAGAACTTTGCCTGGTTTACGGGATTTTTCTCTGGACTGGCTTTCCATCTTCTTCTGACACGCCTGACGTTAGTGGGCGGAAAAGCGAGCCAACAAGCGTCATGATCGTCGCCACACCCGTATCGTAATCGGCGTCCGTCAGAGGAGCACGGTCCAGAATGGCTTCATACTGGACCTGCATATCCGCATAGGATTGTGTGCCTGACCAGAGCAGCAACAGAAAATGCGTGGGGTCGATCGGCGCCATGATACCCCGTGCCTGCCAATCAAGGAAAATTGCCACATGCCGGGCCACATGCGCTCGTAGTTCTCCTCTCAGGAAATCCTGAACCATCAGCCCTCCCGACAGGAGTTCCTGAGCAAACAATCTAGATCCCTCCGGTCGCGTGCGTGAGAAAGCTATTTTGGCTTCAACATACCCCTTCAAGCCTTCAATCGGATCCCTGTCCGGAGAAAGCCAGGTATCCGCATCCGTCAGCCAAACATCCAGAAGCCGGGCCAGCGTGGCGTTATAGAGATCTTCCTTAGAGCCAAAATAATAGAGAATATTCGCTTTGGGGATGTCACAGACCTTGGCGATATCTTCCAACCGCGTCCCCTTAAGACCACGCGTTCCAAACGTCCATTCCGCAGCATTAAGGATCTGCGGAACAGTGGCACGTCGCGGGACGCCAGCTCTCACTCTTTTTCTGGGGCTCGGAGCGGCTCCCAGATCGTCATTTGGCACGTCTTGCTCCCGGCCTGATATGCGGGAGCAGATTTTTGGCAGCTCTCAGGGCGAGCGACAAGCCCCCTGCTTTTGGAGCAAGTCTAAAGAACGCTATCGGCGCGCAGAACGGCTCCAAGAAGAACATTGGCGCCCGCTTCCGCTTCGCTTTCCGTAATACTCTCTTCCTCGTTGTGGCTCAGACCATCCCGGCACGGAACAAAAATCATGGCTGTTGGCGCAACTCTGGCCATATAGGCGGCATCATGACCCGGTCCTGAGACAATCGGGAGAGGATCATATCCCATCTGCCGTGCGGACTCCGTAACCATGTCAACGCAACGCGTATCAAAATGGACTGCCGGAGCATCCCAGATAGACACAATCTCCAACGTTACGCCCTCTGTCTCCGCAATCTGCTTAAACCGGGCAATGAAGTCTTTTTCCATGGCCGCAACCACCGCGTCCTCGGGATGACGAAGATCTACGGTAAAGAATGTTTCACCCGGCACGACGTTATTACTGTTGGGCCTGTTCTCAATCAAACCAACCGTTCCAACGGCAGCAGGGGCATTCGCCTGGGCCACTTCCGAAAGAGCAACGACCATTTTCGAGGCTGCCAGCAAAGCATCATGACGCATCGGCATTGGGGTCGATCCCGCATGCGCGTCCTTGCCTTTGACCGTCACTTCATACCAGCGCATGCCCTGAACACCCGAAACAGCGCCAATAACCCGGTTCTCCACTTCGAGAATGGGGCCCTGCTCAATATGGAGTTCAAAATAAGCCGCTATTGGATGCTCCCCGCACGGCTCTTCTCCCCGATAGCCAATCGCCACCAGTTCGTCTCCAAACCGGGCGCCAGAACGATCCCGCTTATCCAGCACCTCCTGCTCGGTAAAAACACCCGCAAAAACGCCAGAACACATCATGGGCGGGGTGAAACGGGAGCCTTCTTCATTCGTCCAGTTAATCAGCTCGATTGGATGCCGCGTCCCATGTCCTGCTTCATGCAGCGCTCGCAACACTGCAAGACCACCGAGAACACCCAGAATACCGTCAAACTTTCCACCCGTCGGCTGGGTATCCAGATGGCTTCCCATAGTGATGGGCGGGAGGTTGGCATCCTGTCCCGGACGTCGCGCAAACATATTGCCCATGGTATCGACGGTGATAACGCAGCCCAGCTTTTCACAAGTCGCGGCAAACCATTCCCGAACCTGTCTGTCTTCCGGCGTCAATGTCAGACGACGAATGCCACCTTTAGGCGTTCCACCAAAACGGGCAGTCTCCATCAGATCTGCCCAAAGAGCCTCTCCATCAACACGGATATTGCTGTGAATCATGCTGGTCATCCTCTCTCAGTCTTTGGCAACAGACCCATTCTGGCGGGGCTTTACTTTTCAGGCTGTAATCCGGTGCGGGTTTGAGGGATGCTCAGGCCATGTCAGTTCCCCATCAAAAGGCTGCGGAACCATTGTGATGCAGTCATCCACCGGACAGACATGAGCGCAGAGATTGCACCCGACGCACTCCTCCTCAATCACTTCATAATGGCGACGATCCGGCCCATTGCGTTTTGAAATGGCCTGATGGGACGTATCTTCACAGGCGATGTGACAGAGCCCACACCCGACACAGGCCTCCTGATCAATATCGGCGATGGTCCGGAATTTCATATTGAGCTGGTTCCAGGGGACAAACTGCGAAACCGCCCGCCCTGTCACATCCTCCAGCCGCTCATAACCCTTCCCGTCCATCCAGTTGGACAGACCGTCAATCATGTCTTCAACGATGCGGAAGCCATAATGCATGGCAGCCGTACAGACCTGAAGAGACCCCGCACCCATAGCCAGAAATTCCGCCGAATCCCGCCAGTTGCTGATACCGCCAATCCCAGAAATCGGAATACCGGCCAGTGTCGGGTCCCGAGCGATCTCTCCAATCATGCGCAAAGCAATCGGCTTGACGGCAGGACCACAATACCCCCCATGCGTCCCTTTGCCGCCCACCACAGGCATCGGCGCCATGGCGTCCAAATCGACACCGATAACAGACTGGATCGTGTTAATCAGCGACACGGCATCCGCGCCCCCGGCGCGTGCAGCCCTTGCCGGCATCAGAATATTGGTCACGTTCGGTGTCAGCTTAACAATCACCGGCATACGGGTGTTCTGCTTGCACCACCGCGTCACCATTTCCACGTATTCCGGAACCTGCCCGACTGCCGCGCCCATATTGCGCTCGGACATGCCATGCGGGCACCCGAAATTCAGTTCGATCCCATCAGCACCCGTTTCCTCCACGATGGGAAGAATGGCTTTCCACTTATCTTCCTCGCAAGGAACCATAAGGCTCACAATCACGGCGCGGTCTGGAAACTCCCGTTTCACGCGCTTGATTTCCGCAATATTGGTCGCAAGAGGACGATCCGAAATCAGCTCGATATTGTTGAGACCGATCAGCCTGCGCCCTTCAAATCCCAAGGCCCCATAGCGGGAACTCAGATTGACGACTGGCGGATCTTCACCAAGCGTTTTCCAGACAACACCGCCCCAGCCTGCCTGAAAAGCACGGCGAACGTTATATTCCTTATCCGTCGGAGGGGCAGAAGCCAGCCAGAACGGATTGGGAGATTTGATACCGGCAAAAACAGTGCGTAAATCAGCCATTAACCGCGTCCTTTTCAGCACTGGAGACCATGAGTTCAGCATGAATGGCTTCGGCAGCGTCCCGGCCATCCCGCACAGCCGCTACCGTCAGATCTTCACCAGCCGTACAATCGCCGCCGGCATAGACCCCTGGCATTGATGTCCGCCCATTCACGTCCACAACAATGCGACCATTTTCCACCAAGATCTGATCATTCTGGATCGGATCAGACACGAAAACCTGCCCAATCGCTTTCAGCACCATGTCAGCTTCAAGCGTAAAACTGTCCTGAGGGTCGTAACCTTTTCCAGAAGCTCCACGCGCGAAACAAATACCCTGCACAACTCCCTGATCCGTCAGAAGGTGGTGGGGAGAAGCCCAGAAGCGGAGCGTAACGCCATTGGTCTGCGCCCATTCCCGCTCAACAGGCGTGGCGGACATGTGTTCTGCACCCCGACGATAAACCAGCGTGACCTCTTCAGCTCCCAGACGCTTGGCCTGCACGGCCGCATCAACAGCCGTATTTCCGCCTCCGATCACAACGACACGTCGGCCAACAGGAACATCCGACAGGGTGCTGGATCTGAGCGTTTCGATAAATGCTACCGCATCCAGAACCCCTTCAACGCCCTCATTTTCAAACCCTAACGCCCGTACACCTGACAGACCGATCCCAAGAAAAACTGCATGATAGCTCTCGCGCAAACCAGCCAGCGTCAGGGTTTGACCCAGCACAGCGCTTCCCTGAAAGCGGATTCCCCCGATCGACATGAGGAAATCAATTTCTCTCTGAGCAAAATTATCAGCCAGTTTGTAGGCCGCCACGCCATATTGGTTGAGACCGCCCGGAGCCTCATGCCGATCGAAAATCGTCACATCATGGCCCCGCATAGCCAACCGATGCGCACATGCCAAACCTGCCGGCCCAGCGCCCACGACGGCCACACGACGTCCCGTACTCTCCCCGCGTTGAAACGGATGCGCACTCTGGCTCATCTGCCAGTCTGTCGCAAACCGCTGCAAAGCACCGATCCGAACAGCGTGATTGGCTTCAATCGCAGCGTGGACACATTTCTGCTCACACAGGATTTCCGTCGGACAAACCCGTGCGCACGACCCGCCAAGAATGTTCGACTGAAGAATGGTCCGCGAGGCACCTGCCAGATTGTCTGACGCAATTGCTTTGATAAAACGCGGAATATCAATTCCCGTCGGGCAGGCTTCAACGCAGGGCGCATCATAACAATAGAAGCAACGATCTGCTTCCAGCGCAGCCTGCTCATGGCTTAGGCCCGGATGAGCATCGGCAAAATTGAGATCCAGAACGGTCTCTGGCAACCGTCCGCAGGCAATATCGAATCGCGTACCCATCTCATGCCCCCGATTGGTTCGTAATCAGAACGGTATGATTTCAGAACTGTTGATTGCAAGAATTTTCTGACCAAACGTTCAATTTATACGCTTTTGCGACATTCCCTTTTCTCAAAGGGCCAGTCCGAAAAAAAATCCACGCCTGAAAACCGGCGACAGACACCGTTGTGCAGTTCTAGGATTTCAGAATGCTCTTCGATCTTCCAGACCCTGAAACCCTTTATGCAGCACTCTTGTCCCGTAACGAGACGTTCGATGGACAAGCCTTTGTATGCGTCTCTTCAACAGGCATCTTCTGCCGCCTGACCTATCCGGCACGAAAGCCCAAACGAGAACACTGCACATTTTTCCAGACTATCGGGGAATGTCTCAATGCAGGTTTCCGGCCCTGCAAACGCTGCCACCCCCTACAGGCCTCAGCACTTGCCGACCCCTCAATTTCTGCGCTCCTACACAGTCTTGAAGCGCAACCGGATAGACGCTGGTCAGAGGGACACATTGTCAAAATGGGCTACGATCCTTCGACAATACGACGCAGCTTTAAACGACAGTTTGGAATGACCTTTCTGGAAATGGCCCGGCAACGACGTATTCGCGAAGGATTTGAGACCCTGGCAGGCGGAGGCAAGGTCATTACAGCGCAACATGAGGCCAGCTTCGACTCTGCAAGTGCGTTTCGTACCGCTTTCGCCAGACTGCTCGGCTGCCTGCCTTCCGAACTACGTCCTAACAAGCTTCTTCAGGCAACCTGGATACCAACGCCTCTGGGTGGCATGATTGCCGTAAGCAGCCGGAGTCACCTGCATCTTCTGGAGTTTCTGGATCGGAAAGCTCTTCCAGCTGAGCTCAAGCGACTTCATACAACGTCAAACGGAGAAATAGGAATCGGGCGCCTCCCTCCCTCGGAGCAGGCAAAAAGTGAGCTGGAAGCATATTTTTCAGCCCGTTCCGACAGCTTCCAGACTCCTCTTGCTTTGAACGCCACTCCTTTTACGCGCTTGGTCTGGAATGCCCTCCAGACTATCCCTGCAGGAGAAACACGCAGTTATTCAGATATTGCACGGCAAATCGGCCATCCTTCCGCCGTAAGGGCGGTTGCACGCGCTAATGGCGCCAATCAGATTGCACTGATGATTCCCTGCCATCGCGTCATCGGCGCGAATGGTTCCCTAACGGGATATGGGGGAGGTCTCTGGCGAAAACAGCGGCTCATCGAAATCGAAAGACAACTCAAAATACCGAAGATCAATCAGAATACGTGACGCTGATCTATGCTCATGACGACCCACTAAACCATGCTTCGGGTACAAGTAGACAATAAACGTCCATCTTATTTCATCAAATGAGCGATATGCCACCTTCTCTCAACGAAGGCAGGACCGAGCCATAGCATCTATGGCGACACTGGCTTTGGCTAAAGTGTTTATTTTCTTAAGAAAAAGGAGACCTGGTGGAGAGAGTTGGATTCGAACCAACGTAGGCGTACGCCAGCGGATTTACAGTCCGCCCCCTTTAGCCACTCGGGCACCTCTCCGGGTCGGCGGTTGGAATATGGCGGATAGACGGCTATGTCAATCGCCTATCGTCGATTATATGATTTTTTCATGTCCAGACGACCCTCCCCCCGCTCCGCCGCCCCGTCCCGCCATGCGGACAAAGGCCCACAGCGTTCCGGTAATGCCGAACGTGCCTCACGCTCAGGAAAGCCTGCTTCAGGCTACTGGATTTACGGCCACCATGCCGTCGAAGCCGCTTTAAACAATCCGGACCGCGTTATTCTTGAGTTTCTTGCCACACGCGAAGCCGCCGCTGCATTCAGCCAGTCTTCCCGCGCACAACCACAGACCGTGGAACGTGAACGACTGGATCGGCTCTGCGAACGGGATGCCGTTCATCAGGGCGTCTGCCTGCGCGTGGAGCCCCTCGATCCCCCAACCATCCATGATGCCCTTGAGCGACCAGGTCCGATCCTTGTTCTGGATCAGGTTACAGATCCCCGCAATATTGGTGCGATCCTGCGCTCCGCTGCTGCATTCGGTGCCTGCGCCCTTCTGGTTCAGGACCGCAACACGCCGCAGGAGAGTGGCGCTATGGCGAAAGCCGCGTCAGGCGCACTGGATCTCGTTCCGATCATTCGCGAAGTCAATCTGTCACGCGCATTGGCCACACTTCAGTCTCAGGACGTGTGGGTCGTTGGCCTTGATGCCGGCGGTACACGCCTCGATGGTGCAAGTTTCGGAAAACGTCGCGTGGCCTTGGTACTCGGCGCTGAAGGAGCAGGACTGCGTAGGCTGACACGAGAAACATGCGATGAGATTTCGAGTGTTTACATGCCGGGAAACATGGAAAGCCTCAATGTCTCCAACGCAGCAGCTGTTGCCCTATACGAACTGGCACGCCCTACAGCATAAGACGTGATTTCAGCTTTACTGGCACAGTCTGATCGCCTTCCAGACGCCGTCACTAGCGAGCCAGATAGCAAGCAGTCCTTTACCCTTCGTACAAAACGAACAGTTTTACGGCATCATCCCTCTGGATGATGCCGCACACTGAAGCCGCGTTGCGGCAAACCCCATATCGTTACGCACCACCACACGCATTGGTCTGAACCGCCTCCAATGAGCGGTATCATACCTTTTTGCACAAGCACGCCCTGACGTTCATTCAAATGAAACAGCGCAAATAAATTGAAGTAAATCCAAGATATTTCAATAATATTAAATCTCTCACTTTCCAAAAAATTAACGAATAATTCCCTCACATAACACAATCGTGATAAATCATAAAAGATTACAGAAATCTTTTGACATTAAAATATGCATATTTTTCAAAATCTTAATATAAGAAGATCGTTAATTCTTGATTAATATCATTGTTAATTTTTTCCTTGCACACGAATCGTGACAGCACATAGGGTGAAAAACATCTTAACGGTAAAAAACGTTATAAGAATCATTTTTATCGTTAATTAAAATATACGGAGAACCAAGATGGCAGCTTCATTGGTTAGTGTGAATGCAGGGGTCGCTACGGTCTACAGTTCGGGTGACCTCTCTGCTTTAGCTGGCGTTTCTGCACTCAGCTCTATTGTTGTCACAAAGAACAGCAATACTCCGGCGGGAGACAATGTTGTCGTAGACCTGACAAGTGGGCTGGCTGGCGTAAGCGCCCTTTCATCCGTCACTGTCCAGAATGGAGCAACCGCCAAGGTGGGTGGTGGTCTGCTCGATGCTGGTGTCGGGACATCCGTAACCGTTAACGGCGGCATTCTTGACCTTCAGGGCAGCGTGATTGGGGTCAAGGCTTTGAACGGTGTTACCGTAGGGCCCGCAGGAGGGGAGATTAAAATTGAACCGACCGGCCTTAGCGTAGGCGTTCTTAATCTTCCCGTCACATTCGTTGATGCAAACGGCAATACTACCACAACCATCCCAAAGAATTTTGTGATGGATTTTCCAAGTTCTTCGTCAATACCAGCCACCTATAATTCTCTGACAAACACAACAACAATTGGCGATGGAATTAGTTTACTAGGTATTGTGGGGGCTGGCCGTACTATAACCCTTTCAGGGGACCCATTTGATCTAAAGGCAACAGGAAGCCATTTTCCTTTCACAACATATTATAGCAAATCTTTCACCCAGTCAGACGGCAGCGGCGGTGTCATTACCTGCTATCTCGCAGGCAGCATGATCCAGACCCCCGATGGCGAAAAAGCCGTTGAAACCCTTCAGTCGGGTGACCTTGTCACAACATACCGGGATGGCCAGGAAACTGTGGCTCCCCTCGTATGGACGGGCAAAGCCCGCGTTACAGTCGATGCAAACCTGCCTGATGATACCGCAGGCTACCCAGTCCGGATCATCAAAGACGCACTTGCAGATGGCGTTCCTTCACGTGACCTGCTCGTGACCGCCGAGCATTGCCTTTTCCTGAATGGCGCCTTCACACCCGTGCGGATGCTGGTCAATGGAAAGTCTATTTTTTACGATCGCAGCATCACCAGCTACGATTATTTCCACATCGAGACCGAAGCACACGCCATTATCAAGGCAAACGGCATGTTAACGGAGACGTATCTCGATACAGGAAATCGATACAGCTTCCGTCAAGGCGGAACAGTGATCCATCTTGGCAGCAAGCCTCTGAGCTGGGACACAGATGCAGCAGCGCCGCTTTCCGTCTCACAAGACAGCGTGCAGCCTCTTTTCCGTCAAATCTCCGATCGCCTGCCGCTTCTTGGTGTTTCCAAGAGTGCACACCAACAGAACCTCGTTCAGGATCCTGACTTCCATCTCGTGACCAATACGGGCGTGGTCATACATAAGACACGTGAAGTTGGCGGCCGAGTCATGTTCATGATCCCAGCCTCGGTCAAATCTGTTCATCTGGTTTCCAGAGCAAGTTCACCACATGAGACGATCGGTCCCTTCATGGACGACCGTCGCAAACTCGGCATCTGCGTCGGAGACATCACGTTCTACGACTCCGGGCGTTCGGTCTGCTTGACAGCCCTGAACGATGAGCATGCACAGAATGGCTGGTACGGACGTGAAGCAGGTGGTCGCCGGTGGACGAACGGAAACGCTCTGCTCGTTCTCAATAATAGACAGCCGAACAGCTTGGGTATGCTGGCCATTGAGGTGGTCGCTGGAGGCCCGTATCTGGCAGACAGCAAACAGGAAGCTGACCTGGTAACTCTATCAGCCTGATCGCTAACCCCAGACGATAATGCCGGGGGCCTCTTTCCCCGGCATTTTTTAATCAATCCGCAGAGGGATAATCGGTATAACCATGCTCTCCACGGCTGTACCAGGTTGCCATATCATCCGGCTGCAAGGGTAATCCTTTGGCGAAACGGATCGGAAGATCAGGATTCGAAATAAACTTGCGACCGAAGGCGATTGCATCAGCACGGCCCTGCTGAACGTCCTCTTGTGCGGCTTCGAAAGTATAATCCTGATTCAAAACCAGCGGTCGGCGAAACACCTTCCGGATTTCCGGGGACAATTTCGGCTGGTCCGTACTTCCAAACGTCCCTTCCGGTCCGACTTCGCGAAGCTCAAGCCACGCCACCCCCAAACGCTCAAGCTCTGCAGCAGCCGGGACGAAAACAGTTTCAGGCGCTGAGTCCAGACATCCCTGTGTATCTCCATTGGGAGAAAGGCGAACACCGGTTTTTTCCGCACCAATCGTCGCGACAATACGACTCACAACCTGCGACAAAAAACGAATACGGTTTTCAGGCGAGCCGCCATACTCGTCAGTGCGATGGTTCGTCCCATCCCTCAGAAATTCATCAATCAAATAGCCATTGGCCGCATGAAGCTGAATACCGTCAAAGCCCGCCCTGATTGCATTCCGCGCTGCCGTTTCATAATCCGACACTATCCGCGAAATGTCCTCCAGTTGCAGAGCTCTGGCTGTCTCGTATGGCATCTTTCCATCATATGTATGGGCATAGCGTGGGGCCGTCGTGGCAGAAGGTGCAACCGGCTGTAACCCCGTCACTGACGAATGGACCATCCGGCCCATATGCCAAAGCTGACAGACAATACGGCCGCCCTTGTCATGAACAGCTTTTGTAATCGGCTTCCAGGCCTCAACCTGTTCATCAGACCAGATTCCCGGTGCATAGGGCCACCCCAGTCCTTCCCGGGAAATGCCAGTTGCTTCGGAAATGATGAGACCTGCGCCTGCCCGCTGCTCGTAATACTTTGCCATGATCGGCGTTGGCACAGCATCACGCCCCGCACGAGCACGCGTGAGGGGAGACATGAAAATGCGATTTTTGGCTGAAAAGTCACCAAGTTCAATGGGATCAAAAAGATCGGGCATGAAAGGGTACTCCTTGATCGAAACTTCTATAGTTCGATAACGATCGAACTATAGAAGTGTTGCGTCAATTCTACAAGGAAGGGATAAGACGCCGTATGCCCTGCCATGACTCGCCTGATCTGGAAAAACTTGACCTGATAACGGTCCTGCGCGCCCTGGCAGATCCTGTGCGCCTGGACATTGTCCAACGACTGTACGTGCTGGGCGAAGCGAATTGCGCTGCCCTGATCGGATCACGCCCTAAATCCAGCATGTCCCATCATTTTCAGGTCCTAAGGGAGAGCGGTATTCTGCACACCCGGATCGAAGGTGTGCAGCACCATAATTCCCTGCGCCTTCAGGAACTGGAGATCCGCTTCCCGGGCCTCATGGATTCCATTCTGAAGAACACCGAAGCAGCTCAGTTTCGGCGCCAGACTTCTTCCTGAACAAAGACGGCAAATGTCAGCCAGACAAAGAATGGGATCTGAAGCTTTGCAGCACAACGATCCACCTTTTTGGCAGTGCAGATTGACGCTCCAGACGTCACAACCAAACCAATACAGATCGCAAGACCTGCATCAAGCCGACGTTTACGGAAAACGGCAAACGGAAACCCTGCCACACCCGCAACACAGATCGCCCAGAGACATAGAGCCAGCGTCCGCTTGCAAGACGTTTCCGCTCTGAGCAAGCGATACCCCGACCACCCCAGAAGACCGTCAAGCAATGTCCAGACGACAGCGTAAACAGGAGCTGGCGGCGAAAACGCTGGCTTGTTCAGATGATGATACCAGCGTCGTGTTGAGCCGTCTTCGACAGGGCTGATTTCCCGTCCGAAATACTGCGCGCCGAAAACAGTTGCCGTTGCCAAAGCGGCGTCAAGGATGCGTCCCATAATCTCTATCCCGATATAATCTCGAACATGGGAAACGCATCAGCGCCTGGAATGTTCAGGGAACTCCTGCCACAGCCTCGAAATCAAGCTCCGCCGCCACATTCCCGGCTTCCGGATTCCACAGCAGAACGCGCTCAGCTCCAGGCCTGCCAAGGGTCACAGCCATCATGCCATCCCCGCGCGCCGTCACGCTGAGAATATGCTCCCCCTCCCCCAGCGGCAGAGACAAACGAGACAGCCCCTTTGTGGCCTGCGTTTCAAGAGCCGGGCCATGGTGCGGATGCATGGCACGGTAGCCAATCACGCCAATCATGACGGCAACCCCCACGACAATCATGACACCCATAATGATGACGGCCGCAAACAACGCTTTTGAAGCCCCTGACTCGCTGCCCGTCCGATCCTCGGCTAAACCCTGATTCATGTCAGATCCTGAAACCCCGTTCCGCCTTGTTGTTGATGCCAGTCTGGCCGGTCAGCGCGTTGACCGTGCCCTTGCTGACGCCATCGGCACGATTTCCCGCTCCCGGGTCAAGACCCTTATCGAAGAGGGGCATCTGACCCGCAACGGACAGATCGTTCGCGAACCTTCCGATACGCTGCGTGAAGGAATGGACCTGATCCTGTCCTTCCCCACCCCGCTCCCCGCCCGCCCGATGGCCGAGGATCTGCCCCTCACGATTCTTTATGAAGACCGGGATCTGATCGTTCTGGACAAACAGGCCGGCCTCGTCACGCATCCGGCTCCGGGCAATGAAACCGGCACTCTGGTCAATGCCCTTCTGGGCCATTGCGGCGAAGGGTTCGAAGGCATTGGGGGCGAAAAACGGCCGGGAATCGTACATCGTCTGGATAAAGATACGTCCGGACTGATGGTCGTCGCAAAGAACGCCATGGCGCATAATGCTTTGTCTGAAGCCTTCGCAGCGAGAGATATAGACCGCGCCTATATGGCTCTGGCCTGGGGCCTCCTGCCCGCGTCCGGCGAGTTCGACGGCGCCATCGGACGGGACAAAAAAGACCGCAAGCGCATGGCGGTCGTACAGTCCGGCGGAAAACCTGCACTGACCCGCTTCAAACTTCTGGAACCCATTCATGCGAGCGTTTCCCTGATTGAATGCAAACTGGCTACAGGCCGCACACACCAGATTCGTGTTCATCTGTCTCAGGCCGGACACCCGCTTCTGGGAGATCCGGTTTATCTGCGCCGTATCCCCGCCGCGGCCCGTGGGTTGCCACAAGACGCAAAGGATGCTGCTCTGGATTTTCCAAGGCAGGCCCTCCACGCAGCTCGACTCGGCTTTATCCATCCCCGGACGAAACAGCCTCTTTCTTTCGAAACTGCGCCTCCTCAGGATTTTCAGGACTTGAAAAATCGCCTGACAGGCTCAACCTTTAAAAATTCTTGACCTTTTCGGCTATACCTGTCATAAGATGACTTATCCGACGAGCTGACGCGCCGCCGGAACGGATCGTACCACCGTATGTCGCCCAATTCGGGGGCAAGCGGCTGGGGACGTGATAGTCCTTCCCAATGCGTCACCTGGGTGTGAGGAACCTTCCTGTAGCCAGTTCGTATGAGTCATCACCTCATCGAGCCAGGCACACCCCGGGCGAAAGGAGTCGAAGACCATGGCATCTCCAGCTGTCATTTCTGTAGGTCCTGAAAACAACCTAACCCGGTATCTTCAGGAGATTCGCAAATTCCCCCTTCTGACCCCACAGGAAGAGCTTGATCTCTCCCGTGCCTGGCGGAAGAACGAGGACACCAACGCCGCACATCGACTGGTCACATCTCACCTGCGCCTCGTCGCCAAGATCGCCATGGGCTATCGCGGCTACGGATTACCGGTGAATGAACTGATCAGCGAAGGCAATATCGGCATGATGCAGGCCGTCCGTCGCTTCGATCCAGAGCGCGGCTTCCGCCTCGCAACTTACGCGATGTGGTGGATCCGTGCCGCTATGCAGGAATACATCCTGCATAGCTGGTCACTGGTAAAAATGGGTACGACCGCCTCGCAGAAGAAGCTGTTCTTCAATCTGCGTCGCCTGAAGGGGCAGATGCAGGCCATTGATGACGGCGATCTCAAGCCTGAGCAGGTCAATTCCATCGCAACAACGCTCGGCGTGCCTGAGCAGGATGTTGTGTCCATGAACCAGCGCCTGTCCGCACCGGACCATAGCCTGAACGCTCCTTTGCGCATTGACGGCGAAGGAGAATGGCAGGACTGGCTGGTAGACGACACGGAAAACCAGGAACAGACTTACGCGGCTTCTGAGGAGTTCAGTGGACGGAAAGCTCTGTTGGATCAGGCGATGATGACCCTGAACGAGCGTGAACGTCACATTCTGGCAGAACGTCGTTTGAAGGAAGAGCCATCAACGCTCGAAGACCTGTCTCACCATTACAATGTTTCCCGTGAGCGGATCCGGCAGATCGAGGCCCGTGCGATGGAGAAACTCCAGAAAGCCATGGCTTCCGAAGTGGAACATCGCCGTCGCGAAAACGGCCTTCAGAACTAACTGACCATTTCTTTTTCTCAGTAAAAAAGGCTGCCAGCATTACGCATGGCAGCCTTTTTTATAAGCTGTTTGTGCTCTGATGCAAAAAATCCAGAAGTGCGCTCGTAAAGTCATTTTATAAAATTATTTTATTGAATTATTTATTACATCCAAGAAACGCATTTTCCATATGGTTACAAACAAATATATAAGGAAATAATATCGCTGATAAAATTGTATGCAGACATCATATTGGCCATTTTGATTTATGTTTGAACGCCACAAGACACTTATACTGAATTTTATTTTGGTCGGGTTTATTTTCGTCAGCAGGCTTCAGACATTCGGCAATCCCCTCCTCCATGTTGATGAAGAATTTTATCTTTTTGGCGGTGGACGCCTCTTACACGGAGATCTGCCCTATCTTCAGGTCTGGGACAGAAAGCCGTTCGGGATCTTCCTGCTTTATGCCGTCTTCCACCTTTTCGGATCTTACAGGGTTCTCGCTTATCAAGCAGGCGCTATGGCAGCGGTATGGGGAACCGCATGGCTTCTGTTCCGTATGGGGAAAACTATCGCTCCTGCGACAGGAGCATTCGTTTCAGCACTTCTGTATGTCGCGCTCCTCAATCTTTCACAGGGCGAAGGCGGTCAGACGCCCGTTTTTTATAACCTTCTTGTAACCGCAGCAGTCGCGCTCGTTCTGCGTGGTATTACACAGCCAGATAGAAAAAACCCGGACAGACACCCCCTTCTCGGAATGCTTCTGTTCGGCCTCGCCATGCAATTGAAATATACTGTGGTCTTTGAAGGTATTTTCGTTGGGATCTATAGCGTTGTCTGGAGTTGGCTAAAACGCCGATCCTTGTCGAAAACGCTTCAAAAATCCGTATTATTTGCAGCTGCAGGTCTTCTGCCAACATTTGCTGTCTTTTGTTTCTACGCGGCTATCGGGCATAGTTCCGAATGGGTTTTTGCCAATCTGGAATCCATCTTCCTACGTGGCCACGGACCCAGTGAAGAAACTTACCGTCTGCAGTTACGCATGCTGAGAGCCATTTTGCCTCTCATGATCGGACTCATCGCAACAGGCTTCCTTGCATATAAAAAAGCTTCCGAGCCTCAATATCTTTACCTCACGCTCTGGGCCTGGGTTGCATGCTTGGGAGTCCTGGTTTTCGGGGGTTGGTACCCTCATTACGCCCTTCCCCTCTACGCTCCTCTGGCATTGGCCTCCGCTCCTTTATGGCGATGGAAAGAGGGACGAGCATGGGTGATTGCCCTCCTCTGCGTTGTTTCACTAACAGGGCAGTACAGCCTTCGAAAACATCGCCTTGAGAATGGAAATCGACAGACGTTTCAGGCGATGTTAGGTGTCATGAACCAAAAGCCCGGCTGTGTCTTTGTCTATCAGGGACCACCAGCACTCTACGACACTCCTTACTGGTGCCCACTGACAAACCACCCTTTCCCGGGACATTTCCACGAAAAAATCGAGGCCCATGCAACAGGCGTAGATGTCCTGCAGGAAACCCACAGAGTTCTTGCAGAAAGACCAGAATATATTGTTACGGAAGATCCATCACCCCTTCTGGAAAATCCCCTCGTTCGAAAGGAAATTTTCCTGGAAATCACTGTAAGCTACAAATTAGTTTACAGATTCCAAGGGCTAAACCATTCGATTTACATTTACCGTCACACCTGACGGCAGCCGATCTTACTGCGAAAGCGGAACGGCCAGCGCCAGTCCTCCGGCGACTGTGCCTGCGCCTTTTCGATGTTGGTCTGCATGATTTTCTGCTGCCGCGTCGTCAACTCGACCGACCTTATCCGAAAAGAAATCAGGTTTGAGATACGCGTCCGACTGGACCGCATCCCGAGGACCTTCAATATTTTCGTCCGGCAACGGGGCTGCGCCAAAACTTGAAGACATCTGCTCCGCCACCATACTGGCCCGATGCTTCTCCAGACCTCGCATAAGCGCAGCACCTTGTCTGGGGTCAGCGGAAACCGTCTGAGACAACGAGGCGTCAAAAGGGTGCGCAAAAGCTGAAAGCGGCTGTTTCGGCGATACCCCCGATGGCACAGAATCTGCTGCCAGCGCGTTACACGTTCCCGTTGCCATGATCAGCACGGGGAAAGACCTCATCAGGACAGGGAGAAGGCGCATCAAGCGGATTCCAGCAAAGCGAAAGGCTGGACATCAGTGTGCGGAGTCAGACACCAAAATTACAATTGAAAAAGTTAGAAAGTTTCATGACGTCACGAAACGTGATCGATGCACATGGCAAGTTTGGATCCTTTATGTAAAGCTTGCTTGACATTTTAATTTAAAAAGTAAAGCATACTTTACATAAAGGGGGATAAAAAATGCTGTACGGTCGACGATATCTTATTGAACTTGGCAGTGCTGTGACCCTGTATGTGGTGTTGCTGTTTGGAGCCAATTACCTGGAACGCGCACTCCATCCTGCGTTCCCCGCAAGAATGGTTCTGGCGCTCACACCCATGCTGGGAGCTCTAGCCGCGGCATGGGCCATCATGCGTGCAATCTGGCGAATGGATGAACTGCAACGGCGCATTCAGCTGGATGCGATCACAATGTCTTTTCTGGGAACTGCCCTGCTGACTTTTGCTTGGGGCTTCGCTGAAAGTGCTGGCCTGCCTCATCTCAGAGCTTTTGCGGTCTGGCCGATTATGGGCGCGCTCTGGGGGATCAGTGGCATTATTGCTCAAAGGCGCTATCGGTGAACAATTGCCTCAAAGAACTTCGGGCGGAACGCAGCTGGAGTCAGGCAGATCTGGCCGCAGCACTGGATGTTTCAAGGCAAACGGTCAATGCTATCGAAAAAGGGCGCTATGATCCGAGCCTCCCTTTAGCTTTTACGATCTCGCAGCTTTTCGAGCGCAGAATTGAGGAAATTTTCTTTCCGTAAGGCCAAGGCAAAAAAAGCGGGGAGGTTGCCCTCCCCGCCTTCTGATAATCAGTCCAGACCGAGTTGCTGGCCTGTCGTGCGGAGCACCTCGATGCCTGGAAGGATCTTGCCTTCAAGCCATTCAAGGAATGCACCGCCAGCCGTCGAGACATAGCTCATCTGGCCAGCCACACCGGCATGACGCAGAGCAGAGACCGTGTCACCACCACCGGCGACAGTCCGCAGCTTGCCGTCCTGCGTCAGGCGAGCGGCTTCCTGGGCGACTTCAACCGTTGCACGATCAAAGGGCTCAATCTCGAAAGCACCAAGCGGGCCATTCCAGACCAGTGTCTTCAGGGTTGCCAGACGCTCGTTGATCAGTTCCACCGTACGCGGACCAGCATCGAGGATCATGGCATCGGCCGGAACTTCACCAATCAGGCACACTTCGCTCTCGGCACCAGCCTTGAACTCACGCGCTACAACGGCATCAACCGGAAGAATGATCTCACAGCCCTTTTCCTGCGCGAGATGCGCGATCCTACGGGCTGTTTCGTGCATGTCTGCTTCCTGCAGGGACTTGCCCACAGCAATGCCTTCCGCCGCCAGGAACGTGTTGGCCATCGCACCGGTGATGAACAGCGTGTCCACCTTCTGGATGACGTTGCCAATCAGATCCAGCTTCGTGGAAATCTTGGAGCCACCGATGATGGCACCAACCGGACGTTCCGGGTTTTCCAGCGCTGCGGACAGAGCAGACAGTTCAGCCTGCATCAGACGCCCGGCGAAGGACGGCAGATCATGCGCCACCCCCTCCGTGGAGGCGTGGGCGCGATGAGCCGCCGAGAACGCATCATTGACGAAAATATCGCCATTTTCTGCAAGCGCCTTGGCGAAAGCCGGATCATTGGCTTCCTCACCCGCATGAAAGCGCGTGTTTTCCAGAACCAGCACGTCGCCATCCTTGAGGGTAGCAACAGCCACCTCAACGGTTGGGCCAACACATTCCGGAATGAAAGCCACCGGCTTGCCCAGCACTTCGCCGAGCTTCTCGGCGATGGGGTGCAGAGACATGCTCGGAACGACCTTGCCCTTCGGGCGATCGAAATGGCTCAGGACCACAACGCGCGCGCCCTTGTCGGCGAGTTCGCTGATGGTCGGGGCAACGCGCTCGATGCGCGTGGCGTCAGTGATGACGCCGTCATGCATCGGCACGTTCAGATCAGCCCGGACGAGCACGCGTTTGCCGCGTGCCTCCAGGTTATCGAGCGTGCGGAACACCATGGCTCAGAGGCTCCCGAAAGCGGCGGCCGTATCCGCCATACGGTTGGAGAAACCCCACTCGTTGTCATACCAGGCGCAGATGCGAACAAGCTGGCCGCCATCGACCAGAGCCGTCTGCGTGGCATCGAACGTGGAGGATGCCGGGGAATGGTTGAAGTCCGTGCTCACCAGCGGGTCCGTGTTGTACTCAAGGATCCCCTTGAGCTTGCCTTCGGACGCAACGCGAATGGCTTCATTCACGGCCTCAGCGGAAGCCGGAACGGTCTTCGGTACGAAGTCGAGGGAGACGAGAGAGACGTTCGGCGTTGGAACACGAATGGCTGTACCGTCCAGCTTACCCTTCAGGTGCGGCAGAACCAGACCAACAGCCTTGGCAGCGCCCGTTGACGTCGGGATCATGTTCAGAGCCGCTGCGCGGGCACGACGCGGATCCTTGTGGAGCGTATCCACCGTACGCTGATCACCCGTGTAGGAGTGAATCGTGACCATGTAGCCACGCTCAATGCCGAATGCTTCGTCCAGAACGGACGCAACAGGTGCAAGGCAGTTCGTGGTGCAGGAGGCGTTGGAAATCACCTTCATGTCCGGCGTCAGAACGTCGTCGTTCACACCGAAGACGATGGTCGCGTCCACATCCGTTGCCGGAGCGGAGACGATCACACGCTTTGCTCCAGCTTCGAGCAGAGCAGCAGCCTTTTCACGCGTCGTGAACAGGCCCGTGCATTCCATGGCAACATCAATGCCTTCGAACGGTACCTTGGAGGGGTCGCGCTCGGCAGACACCGTGATCGGACCATAAGTGCGACCATTCGCTTCGATGATGAGCGTATTGCCTTCCGCGCGGACCTTACCCGGCAGGCGACCATGAACGCTGTCATGACCCAGCAGGTGAGCGTTTGCTTCTACCGAACCCAGATCGTTGATGGCTACGACTTCAACGTCCGTACGGCCGCTCTCGATGATGCCGCGCAGAACGAGACGTCCGATACGTCCGAAACCGTTGATTGCGATTTTTACCGCCATGCCTGCCTACTCCGCTATTCTGACGAAAGGGCATCATCCATAGCATCGCTACAAAGAAGCAACAGGGGGTTGGCACAGTTTTTCATGAACTTGATGCGCTTAATCTTGCCCAAACCCTCCGTTCCTGCGACGGTCCCGCACAATATGGCTGCAATTCTCCGCAATTTTCGTTCCTTTCGAGGCATCATGGCTCCACGTGCCCTTCTTCTGGCGGGAAGCATCCTGCTGGTGACTCCCCTGCTGGCTGGCTGCAAGCTGATCGATCAGCGTACGTTCAACCCGCAAGCCAGCAGACCACCCAAGCCGTATGTTCCACCAGCGCCCCCTGCACCGAAGCCCAAACCTCCCTTCCTGCAGATCGAGGGCGGGACACCGGAAGCCGAATATGGGCCTACCGTGGACAAGGCCGTGAAGGCGGCACTCGCCCGCAAGGAGAATGTTCTGTTCATTGTGCAGCTTCTGGTTCCGCTACAGAGCGATCCGGCAGCGCAGGCCAGGGCCATGACAGAAGCGACTCAGGCAGATCTGGAACCCGTCGCCCATCGGATCAACAGGGCAGGGGCCCAACCAATCCAGATCGAAATGCACGCTGTGGCAGACGGCTCAGTCACGCATCCTGTGGTGCGCGTCGACGTTCGCTAACACGCCAGTGCAAGAGTTTTCCGGCCCGATACTCCACACAGCCTGATACACCTGCCTCGGCCTTTCGAGGCAGGCGTTATCCAAAGACAGATGGGGCTTTCCAGAAATCAGAAAAACCTTGGGAGCAGCCATCCCAGTAGCAACCCTAATCCCAGCAAGATCAGAGCATTTCTGAGCCTTGTTCCCAGAGCCGGACCAGGGGGCGTCACCGCCATGGATGCAGCGCTTTCCCGCAGGGCGACAATTTCTTCCTGCTGAGCGCGCGCTTCCTCCTGCTGTTGCCAGAGACGACCGCTCATCCTGCGAATATAATGCCCTGCATCAGCCGGCGTTGTGGCAGCATGGTCGACGAGACGCTCAGCCAACGTCCGGTTGGCGGTGTGTCCCACACCCAGAACCCGGTGCGCCTGGCAGGTGGCCAGTGCTTCCAGAACGAGTGGATGCTCAAACACCGCAAATTCTGACATATCTCCGCCACCACGGATCAGAACAATAATGTCTTCCCGACACGTCCCAATGGCGTCAGCAATCCGATGCGGGTCCGTCATGGCTACTGGTAAGGACCGAATACGTTCTGATCGCCAGCCACCTCCGAGACCCTGAAGAAAGTCTTCCGCCACAAGAGCATTGGAGGACGCAGAGTGAATCAGCAGAAGTCTTGCCTCCCGCCGCTCAGGATACGGATGGAACTCCCAGCTCAATCCCCGAAGAACATCCAGAAGCGACTTTTCAGCGCGATCAACCTTCTGTCGTCCGGGATCGTAAGGGTCGACCGCCAGCGCTTCAAACCGAAGAGCCACCTGCCCCCTGAGATGTCGCGCCCTCAAAAAGCCCGTCACCCTTACATAGTCACCCGCACGAACATCTGCCACAGCCAGAATGGATTTGGTCGCCTCAAGCGCAATAGAGGTTCCAAGTTGCGGGTCGATTAAGGGAAGCTGATAGTATTTCCGGTAAGCATTCGGCGCCACATCACCCAGTTGCCCGGCAACAACAAGCGGAAAGCCCCACTCTTCAAACTGGCCACAAATCTCGTCCAGACGGGCTGTGAACAGATCCTGAACCTGAAGAGGGGACAGGACCGGCAGGCTGGCCATATCGCCAGATGCAGAATCAGTTCGGGTGCGTCTCGGAAAAGCGTCCATCCGGCACCATATGGAGTAAGAACAGATGTTCTCACAGAGGGTGAAAGCGCCCTCACAACATTTTTTTTGCGTATTTTCAGAAGGTTGATCCGTCTTGAGCGTTTCTTCTCCCGAAGAGCTTCTCCTGAGACTTCAGAAATCCCGGTTCCGTGCCCGGTTCCACCTCGATGAACGGGCGCAGCAATATCTGGAAAGCCGTGGGCTTGATGCCGTCATGGAGCATGGCGCGACATTCATCCGGGATCGACTTGCTCCGGCTTTCCCTGTGCAGGACGGAAAACAAACGCCCATGCGCGGCCACCCCATTTTCATTGCCCAGCACGCTACGGGGTCGTGCTGTCGTGGCTGCCTTTCAAAATGGCACGGCATCCGCTCCGGCAAGCCTCTGACCGAAGACGAGCAGCAGGCTATTCTGGCCGTTCTTCGCGCCTGGATTTTGAAGGATACAGGCGCGGACGTTCCATTGTCGCCAGCTCAGGGGGCGTTGTTCTGAAGGCTTTTAGCCCGGGGCAGAAAGCGCTCTGCCAGCAGGATTACTATAATCGCAAAGGCACCCATCTCGATCTGTGAACGCGTCTCGGGCTGGATCATCATGGCAATAATCGCCATGGCAATCAGGGCCAAGGCAACATAGGCGCCAGCAGGTTTCCGGGGCATGATCTTCAGGCGCCCCAACACAAGAAGCGCGTTATTGAACAGCATGAAACCGCCCGTCAGGCTGACAAGAACAGCAAAGATCAGACCCGGCGACAGAACAGCCGTTGCTGCAACAAAAATGGATGACCCTACACTCGCCAGAAGGGCACGACGGGGAAGCTGCGTTTTAGGTTCGACGACCAGAAAAGTGGATGGTGCATCGCCTGTCTCTGCAAGCTCATACAGAATACGGGACGTCACATAGATCCCGGAGTTCAGGCTGGACAGCGCAGCAACAAGAATGACGACCCCCATAGCTAGACCGGCAAAGGGAACATGAAACCGGTTCAGCACCAGCAGAAACGGGGACTGTCCCGGCACAATATCGGTCCATGGAACAAGGCACAGAATCAATGAAATGGTAACGAGATAAAAAACACCGATCCGCAACGGAATGGTGCGGGTCGCGCGCGCGATATTCCGCTCCGTATTGTCGGATTCAACCGCAGCCACCGTCGCGATTTCGCTTCCGCCCATGGAGAACAATACGGTTGGAATAACCGCCAGAAGAGCAAGAAGGCCGTGCGGCAGAACACCGCCATGACTGAACAGGTTCTCCTTCACGGGGATGGAATGAACCCCAAGCGCCCAGAAACCAATCCCGCTGAATACGATGATGGCCAGAACCTTGATGGCTGAAAACCAGTACTCGAATTCGCCATAACCTTTGACAGACAGCAGATTGACAGCCGTCATGGCACCGAGAACCAGAAGTTCCAGAACAGCATAGGGAACGGGAATATAGGGTGTAAGCATGGACGTGACAGCAATCGCTTCTACACCAATGACCGTCACCCACGTCAGCCAGTATGTCCAACCCGCCACGAAGCCAAAACGATCTCCAAGAGCGTGACGGATCTGCCCAAGAAAAGACGCACGCCCGGGCGTGACAGATGCCAGATCCCGCATCATGCTGTTGACCAGCCAGACCAGAAGTCCCGCCAGAACATATGACACAATGACCGCCGGACCACCCATTGAGAGAGCGGCTGATGAGCCGATGAAGAAACCCGCACCGATCACACCACCCAGAGCAATCATGACAATATGCCGTGTTCTCAGGCTTTGGGCGAGCTGGTCCGGTTCAGTCATGAAAGATCCCTGTCAGTAATGTATCAGACCGGAAGATCCCTGTTATCCGCCAGGGTTTCCATGGTCATGTATGAGGTAATGGCATCCAGCTCGACCTTGCTGATGATCTGCTGATAGACACGATCAAAATCGTTCATGTCACAGGCCACAACCTTGAGAAGGTAATCATACTCACCGGCAATCCGGTAAAAATCAACGATGTTTGGGATCGAAACGACCACTTTGCGGAACGTTTCGAACCATTCGCGTGAATGGTGGCGCGTTCGCATCAGAACAAAGACCGTCAATGTCAGCCCCAGCGCCTGCGCATTGAGGCGCACGGTGTCGTGGCTGATAATTCCGCTCTCCCGCAGGGCGTTCAGGCGACGCCAGCAGGCATTCTGGGACAGGCCGACCTGTTCAGCCAGTTCACGCTGGGAGGGCGTTCCCTGCTTCTGGAGGATACGGAGGATGGCACGGTCCGTTTGATCGATGATTCTGCTCATATCGATGTAAATGACAACAAAAAACCCATTCGCGTCTACAATAAAGGTGCGGTTTTCCCCATTCCGGTGAGGTATTTTTCTTTTATCGGCTCAGGGAAGGATCAAGGACCATGGAAACGATCGGCAGTCTTGAAAACAGCGCAACAGCATTGGCGCAGTTCGAGCAAACCCTACGCGCAACAGGACGAGATGCCCTGCGCAAGGGCGTGCTTGGAGATGGCACGAAGTTCATGAGCCCCTTTGGCGTGCAGTCCATGCTGTATGCAGACTATGTGGCATCGGGCCGCGCACTGGTTCAGGTCGAAACCTTCGTGATGAACGAAGTCCTCCCTTACTACGCCAACAGCCACACTGAAGCTTCACTATGTGGCGCATACATGACCCGGATGCGCAATTCAGCCCGCGCCATGATCGCCCGTCTATGCCATGCGCCGGAAGATCGGTTCACGACCATCTTTATGGGGAACGGCGCCACCGCCGGTCTGAACCGTCTTGTGCATCTTCTGGAAATTCCCGCCCGCTGTGCGGCTGGCAATCGCCCGGTCATTTTCATCGGCCCCTACGAGCACCATTCCAATATTCTGCCCTGGCGGGAAAGCGGTGCCGAAATCATCGAGATCCCGGAAGCCGCAGAAGGTGGCCCGGATCTGGCCATTCTTGAAAAAGCCCTGACCTCCTGCGGCGAAGGGCGTCTAAAAGTCGGTTCGTTCTCGGCTGCATCCAACGTCACCGGCATCATGACGGACGTGGACGCTGTCACGGCCCTCCTGAAGACACATGGTGCGCTTTCGATCTGGGATTATGCCGGTGCCGCCCCCTATCTGCCCATCGACATGAAACCCGGAACAGCCGTGGAGAAGGATGCCGTTGTTGTCTCCTGCCACAAATTCATTGGTGGACCTGCAGCCTCTGGTATTCTGATCGTTCGCAATGATGCCGTTACGCGATGTGGTCCTGTCCTCCCGGGTGGTGGGACAGTCAAATTCGTTTCTCCATGGAACCATGATTACTCAAACAGTCTGGCCACTCTTGAAGAAAGCGGAACACCCGACGTCATTGGCGATATCCGCGCAGCGCTGGCATTCATCGTCAAGGATGTGATTGGCCAGAGCTTCATGGATGAACGCAATGCCGAACTGCGGGCACGGGCTATCGCGCGCTGGGGTAAAAATCCAAATATCAGGATTCTCGGTCACGCTACGGCAAAAGCCTTGCCGATTTTCTCATTCCAGATCCGCGATACCGTAACCGGCGGCCTCATCCACCAGCAGCTTTTCACGCGTATGCTGTCCGACCGTTATGGCATTCAGGTCCGCGGCGGCTGCGCCTGTGCTGGTCCCTACGCCCATCGTTTGCTGGATATTGACGAAGCTGCATCAGATGCAATCCGTCAGGCCATTCTCTCCGGGCAGGAAATCGAAAAACCGGGCTGGACGCGCCTGAACTTCAGCGTGCTGATGGATGACGCAAAGGTCGAGCGTATCCTGGATGCAGTAGATGAACTTGCGCTTGATCCCCATTCCGTTGCCGCAGCCTATGAATGCGATGTCTCGACAGCTCGCTTCCGGCCCAAAATCGCCGCCTGATCCAAACCGACTTCCCCACCCTCTTCATTTTTAACTCTGAACAGGGCACCTTCAAGCGAGAACAGGAAGGTGCCCCGTGCAGACTTTGACCGCCGCTGAAACACGCAAGCTACTTCCATTTTCTGATCTCGTGGAAATGCTTCGCAAAGCAGTCGTAGATTATCATAACGATCAGATATCCTGCCCTGAACGTATGGTTGTCCCAACGCTTGATCGCACCGGCGCTGTCATGTCCATGGTTGCCTGCGCACCAGACATTATCGCGACGAAATTGCTGACGCTCTATAAGGACAATGCAGCGAGGAACCTTCCGACCATTCAGGGTCAGGTCACGTGCATGGATGCCATTAACGGGCGTTTTCTTTTCTCACTGGATGGCGTTACCACAACAGAACGTCGCACCGCTGCAATGTCTATGCTTGCGCTGGAGTGCTTCCGTCCCCTGGTGCTTGAAACAGTTCTTCTCATTGGCACCGGCGTACAGGCCAAAGCCCATCTTGAAGCTCTGAATACGCTTTATCCGGGTCTCATCGTTTATATTCAGGGCAGATCCCCTGAGCGCGTCAGCACCCTCACAAAAAGCAACGCCTATCCAGCGCTACAACTCCGCATTGCCCCTCTGGAGCACTTTGAACCGGATGTCGTGATAACCGTCACCAGCAGTCAGAGCGTTCTCTATGATGAGCCTCCGGTTTCTACCCGACTGGTGATTGGCGTTGGTGCTTATCGGCCTGAGATGATTGAAATTGGTCCGACCATCGTCAACGGAAGCACCTGTATTGTGGATGACCCTATCGGAGCCCCCTCTGAAGCTGGTGATATCCTTCAGGCGGCCAAAGACTGGAGACAGGTCAAGCCCCTGGCGGCTTATCTAACAGGCGAGAAGAAACCGGAAGAACCAGTATTTTTCAAAAGTGTCGGCTGTGCCGCATGGGATCTGGCCGCTTGCCGCCTGGCCCGGAAAACATTCGGAATGTAGAAAGCTTCAAATTGGAACCGAATCCTATAGAGAACTTAACGTAACCATCAATCTGCAAAGATGCTCATTTGTCCAAGCCGCAAAAGCTTCCAAAGGAAACTCGCAAACGCCGAGAGAGGTATTAATTTTTTGAGTATAATTATTTAACTCATTACCATGACATGTAAATATCTTTTCTTCTACTATGTTTAATTTTTCCCAATTTTTAGCCCATTTGGCCGTCGATATACCGCCATTCGGATGAAAGCTACGTAAAGACGTATTGTCTGCTGAAAGTAATATTATTGAATTCCGCCCTAGCCGTACGGCAACGCAAATATCTTTAGATGGTTTTTCATGAATTACAAAACCGTTTTTATCAAGGGTATTATGCAAAAACCCTCTCTGCCCTTTTACTGCCAGAAGGTCGATCCCTTCAGGATATATTCTTTGAATAGAATTAATAATTGAAAGTATACCAATAGAGCTCTTATCTCCATTAGCATGAATTACTGAAGGCCAGCTTCCGGTTTGGCTATTACGTACTGAACCACCAGAATAATGATAAAAATTCAGCGACCCTCCGAGCGTACCAAATATCTTACACTCCACATCGACAGAAATCTTCAAATTATGACGTTCAGCAGCATTAATCATAAATCGGCATGCAAGGCGCTGGTCATCATGATCCCCGTCTTCCTGGGACCAAGCCAAACATTCAGACAGCATTTTTTTGATTGCGCCAGCATAGCCAATATAGCAGCCACTATTTAGATAACGGCATAACTTATCACTATAATTATCAAAATATGCTTGCAGTGGATCATCGGGCGAAGTAGCAGGTGGCCAGAAGGTAGTCTCACCATTAAAAATAATATCGTCTCCGCTTGTTAGAAAAGCACGACCGATCTCATTCGCTC
Source organism: Gluconobacter japonicus (assembly GCF_015244665.1). Classification (NCBI taxonomy): domain Bacteria; kingdom Pseudomonadati; phylum Pseudomonadota; class Alphaproteobacteria; order Acetobacterales; family Acetobacteraceae; genus Gluconobacter; species Gluconobacter japonicus. The sequence goes on along the minus strand of NZ_JABCQN010000002.1, from coordinate 588,220 downwards.
CACCAATTACCAACGTATCGTAAGCATCTGTGAACAGTATGATATCATGTGACCGAATAGATGGCTCATTCAAAATTTGAGCAAACGTGACGTATTTATCAATAAAAATAATACGCTCCCGCTCACCAGCAGGGCGAAGCGCACGAAAACGCAATCCTGCACGCTCTGCACTCTCTTGAAGATCAAGCATGGCACGCGTGCGCGGATGACCAACAGTGACATGAAGCATATTTAATCAATCCAATTCTTATCAAAAGAATGATTGGCAAAAATACAAGAGAAACTCAACCCAATATCTATTCGATTTTCTCTATCCCTTACCGACAATCCGTATAACACAGCTATACATTGTAAGACGTTTGATCCTGCATGCCCAATAATCAGCAACCAAAGAAAAATATTTTTATAGAGTAAAAATTCTCACTCGATGCGCAAAAATCCGCTACTCAATGAGGATTGATCTCACCAGAGATAAACAAGCTTCATGTAATAAGCATTCGTCTCAGGCACATTTCGACCGTCAACGGAGTGTGAATATCGCCCGGTCAGGGAGACGCGCTTGGAAATGTTGACCATAGCACCCACGCCAAGCGCCACTTCACGACCACTGGATTCACTTACCCAGCTATTTGCCGTATTATCACGCATTCCGGCAGTATTCTGCCAGTCAAACGCGAAGAATGGTTCAACAATCTTGCTCGCTTTCCAGCTAAAGCGCAGGTTGGAATGGAAAACCGTCCCCGGCGAGAAGCTGTGTTCGCCCGTCTTATGCTTGGTAGAAGCTACGATTGCACCTAGATCGCCATCAAAGCTGAAATGCTTCCATTCATAATCGAACATAAAGCTGGACAGATTTGACCAGTAGTTCGGGGATAGCGCATCTCGGGTGCCGACCGGCGTTTGCATGAAAGTCTGGATACCAAAGGTGCTGTGCGCGTTCGGCTTGAACCAGACCGCAGGCCCTACGATGGTTGGACCCAGACCTCCATAATTTGTGCCCTGCGCCAGCACAAAACTTTCCGACTGAATGACTTCAAACGCAAATCCGACATGCGGAATCGCATCAAAGCTACGGAAATGTACATATTTGGTCATGCCTGCCCAAGTATGACTTCCACCAGTTGGCTGGCGGCGACCGCCGCTGTCATAGGTATTACCCGCAGCATTCCCGTCACCATACTGCACCAGGACGTTGAACGGCTTGAAATCGACTGGCAGATCGTATTCGTGAGGCCCAATGATGGCCAACGGAATATCGGCTGCATGGGCCGCAACGGCTGGCAGAAGGGATGACGCGGGCAATAGGATACTCAGGGCCCGGAGACACCCTCCGGACCAGATCGTGCGAACCATGACATTTATTTCCGCTGGAGAAGTATTGAGTGTGGAGCGCCTCTCTTAAGAGACACGCTCCACGGTAACGTTGGTCAGATCAGTTCGCGGATGCGCCCTGCTGTCCGTCAATCGTGTAGGCGATGATATAGTCACCGCTGCGGGTGCCAAGACCCCCATGACCACCAGCGGCGATCACAACATATTGCTTCCCGCCCATTTGATAGGACATCGGGGTTGCCTGTCCACCAGCCGGCAGACGGTCACGCCAGATCACCTTGCCGGTCGAGACATCAAAGGCACGCAGATAATCATCAGCCGTCGCACCCATGAAGGATACGCCACCCTTTGTGATCACACTGCCACCGATGTTGTACATACCGGTCGGGAGCGGAAGGTTGTTATGCGTCCGGAAAGGACCCGTGTCGCGCGTCGTGCCGACAGGATGCTGCCAGACGATCTTCTTCGTCACCAGATCAATTGCCGTCACCGTACCCCAGACCGGGCCCTTGCAGGGGATCTGAAGCGGGTTCAGCCATGGGCTGGTGTAAGCAATGTACGGCGTACCGTAGTCAGGAGAGACACTGAGAGCATCGCCCTTGGCTTCCGGCTTGTCACCCTTGCCGTCCCACTTCGGCAGAATGCCGGAAGCTTCAGCATGGTTACGCTTTTCCAGACGGATCCGGAACGGCAGGTAGCTGGCATTGGCGATCAGCAGCTTGCGCTGCGGGTCGATGGATGCACCCTGCCAGTCAACCACACCATAGAATGCCGGATAGACGATCGTCGTCTTGCCAACATGCGGCGGCGTGAACTGACCTTCATAAGCGGACTGACGGAACTGGATGCGGCAGATCATCTGATCCAGCAGCGTCGCGCCCCACATGTCGCTTTCCTTCAGGTCAGGCGGCGTCAGGGACGGCAGACCGACAGCGAAAGGCTGCGTCGGCGTCACATGATCGTCCGGTGCAACACCAGCGGTCGGAACAGGACGTTCCTCAACCGGGTAACCCGGAACCGGCTTACCGGTACGACGGTCCAGAACAAAGAACTCACCACGCTTCGTGCTCTGGACAAGAGCCGGAATGGACTCACCGTTCTGGCCAGGCAGGTCAACCATGGACGGACCGATCGGAAGATCCATGTCCCACAGGTCATGATGAACGGTCTGGAAGGTCCAGCGACGCTCACCCGTCTCAATGTCGAGAGCAATGGTTGCGCTGGAGGTTGCATCGTCGAACGGACGACGTGTGCCACCCCAGTTATCCGGCGGAGAGTTACCCGTCGGGATATACAGCAGGCCGAGGTCCGGATCTGCCGTGTAAACGCCCCAGGCATTCGGGGTGTCACGCGTCAGCTCGTCGTTCGGGCCGGGCTTCCAGTTTTCCGGGTTGTGACCAGCATCCCAGGCCCACTCGATTTCACCGGAAATCGGGTTGAACGCACGGATTGCACCAGACGGCTCGAAGTTCGCCTGGTTATCGAAGATCCAGCCACCGAGAACCACACGATCCTTCACCACCAGCGGCGGAGACGTCACGAAGTGGAAGCCATGCGGCACATGACCAAGATACTGGCGCAGGGAGATGAAACCATGCTCGCCGAAGTCTTCACAGGGCTTGCCTGTTTCCGCATCGACAGCAAGGAGACGAACGTCACCAACCGGGGAGAAAATACGCTTCTGGCAGGCTTTGGAGCCATCAGGAGCCGTATAGTCGTCCGGAGCCTTGTAGTAGGAAACACCACGGCAGGCGAGATAGACGTTGGCCGCCAGATCTTCAGCCGCAGGCTTCGGATCGAACTTCCACTTCACCTTGCCGGTTGCAGCATCAAGGGCCATGACCCAGTTATGTGGCGTGCAGAGATACAGGGTGTCATCCACCTTGATCGGCGTGACTTCGAGGTTGAACTCATGTCCCTGATCCGGGCCAGCAACAGTGCCTTCGTCAGCCTTCTGAACGTCCCCCGTGCGGGTGACCCAGGCGCGCTTCAGATTGCTGATATTGGCCGGTGTGATCTGGCCCAGCGGGCTATAGCGATCACCGCCAACCGTACGACCATAGGCCGGCCAGTCGGACGCAGGCGTTCCCTTGCTCGTCTCATCGACCTGATTGGAAGCCGCCATACGGTCAGCCGGAAGCGTGCCGTCGATGGAATAGGACGTGAAGCAGCTTGCAACCAGAGCCACAACGGCAATAGCAGCAGAACCAACGAGTTCACGCTTGTCAGACATCCAGGATGCGCCCGAACGCCAGACCCACGGCAGCATCATCCAGCAGGCAATGCCGATCAGCGTGAACAGACGGACTTCAAGGCCCCAGATGTTGAAACCAACTTCAATGACGGACCAGATCGTCGCAACCAGCAGCAGGCCTGCGAAAATGCGTCCTGCCTGAGCCGGGTTCTTCAGGCCAACGACCGCTGCCACAAGCATGACAACGCCCATCAGCGCGTAGAACCAGGACCCACCAAGTACGAGCAGGTAACCGCCCCCACCCAGCAGGAAAAGCCCGACAAGTGCGAGCAGGATAGAGGTTACTGGCGAGAGCACCCTCTGGAGAGAAGAAGACATGACACCTCTGTTCTTCTGAAAATGGAAAACCACTTCTTCTGAAATAGTTTGTCTCTCTTAATTGTTCTGGGGGCAGGATATGGTCCGTGCCCCAAATAGCTTTGCGAGCGAGGAGAACTGGCTCGCAGGCTTGAGCCTGCTGACCGGATGATTGCCGTGAAAAGCTTTTTTCTCATCCATGAACCTATCCCCCTGCTCAAAGCGTTTCGTCAGAAAAGTGAGAGCCTTCACAGATTTGGAACCTCCTGGGGAAGCAACAGCATCTGGTCCGGCTTACGCTCTCGTTGCCTTGTTCCCGCTGGGACAGTCCGGGGGCTATCCTCAATCACGCAACTTTCACCCGAATGTGACTGCATCCCTCGCACCTGTCGCAATTTTGGGACAGTTGGGCACGTTGGAGGCCCATCATGAACAGAATGACTCCACAGCCCGGCCTTTCCGACTCATGGGATCGTTGCTCGACCAATTATAATCTGGACCCTGCAGAACGTTGGGAAACACGCCTTCTCAGCGCGCCTGAACTCCGCTTCATCAGCAATCGAACCCGCCTGCTGATCCAGCATGCCCTGCCGGAAATGGAGCGCCTGCATTCGCTGGTCATGGCGCTCGGTTTCACCGTCATGCTGGCGGATGCAAATGGTGTCGTGTTGTCCCGGCAGACAAGTCGGGATGATCTGACGGGCTGCCGTCGCTGGGGCTTTCAGGCCGGAGCTCTGTGGGACGAGGAAAATGCCGGGACAAACAGCATCGGCACCTGTCTGCAGGAGAAAAGGCCGGTCATGGTGTTACAAAGCCAGCACTGGCGTCTGTGCTTCCGCAATCTGACTGGAATTGCCTCTCCGCTCTACAATGCCAATGGCAAGCTGGCTGGTGTCCTGAATATCTGCTCGTTTGCAGGTAATGACATCATGCCATTCTCAGGCCTTTTGATGGAAACCATGATCACCACGGCCCGTCAGATCGAAGAGAAACTCTTCCGGGAGTTTTTCCCGAACGACACCATCATTACGCTCGGCCTTGCCACGGAAAGCTCCACGCCCCTTGTGGCCCTGGACCGGGACGGACATGTTCGGGGGGCCACACATTCCAGTCGTGTGCGAATGCATTGGCCAGAAGGGGAACTGGAACATTTGCCCGCCCTGATGAACTTTCTGGACTCAGAAGATGAACTCAGCTTCCGCAAAGCAGAGGTTCACGTCATCCGTTCCGCGTTAGCAACCACACAAGGCAATATCAGTGCTGCCGCACGCACACTGGGGATCAGCCGCTCAACCCTTCACCGCAAGATCAAAGCTCTCAACCTGATGCTCTGATCTTTCCGGCTTCAGGCCGCAAACGTCTCTTCATAATCTGCGGGGCGGAACCCGATACGCAGAACCGTTTCGTCGCGTGTCAGAACTGGACGCTTGATCATGGAAGGTTGTGCCAGCATCAGGGCAACAGCGCGGTCTTCCGTCAGATCGTCCTTTTGTTCAGGAGGCAGTTTGCGGAACGTCGTGCCAGCCTTGTTGAGCAGACTGGCCCAGCCAACCTGAGAGATCCAGGCGTTCAGGGTGTCTTCCGAAATCCCATCCTTTTTATAGTCATGGAAAGTGTACGGAATAGCCCGCTCTTCCAACCATGCGCGCGCCTTCTTCATGGTATCGCAGGCCTTGATGCCATATAGCACGACGGATGAGGTCATTCCGGATCTTTCCCTAAGACTATTCAACTCACATTCTAGTGGCTCCGACTGACCCTGACCAGAACGGGCGTTCAGGGGAACCATGACTTCTCTTTCCGGCACGTCTTTTTACCAAGGTTTTCCGTCATGAAGCGCCGAAATGTCATCTTCAACGGAGTTGTGGCGATAACAGCCCTGTCAGTCGTACCCACTGCCATGGCTCAATCCTTGCAAGCTGTTCTGACAACGCCGCCTCCCCTGATCTGTGCCCATCGAGGCTGGACTGATCCATCGGAAACCGAAAATAGCCTTAGCCAGATGCGCCGCACACATCAGGTCGGTCCGTTCATGATGGAAATTGATCTGGCGACGGATGCCAGTGGCCGAATTGTCCTGCTGCACGACCAGAACGTGGATCGGACCACAACGGGACATGGTCCTCTTGCGGCACTTAACCCGACAGATGTTCACAAACTGCTCCTGAAAAACGCATCTGGTCCAACACAGGAGCACATTCCAACCTATGACGCTGTACTTGACTGGGCCGCCAGAACGCCAGACGTCCTTCTGATGTTGGATATCAAAGATGTTCCTCCTGTCGACGCTCTGAAACCTGTCCGGCGCCAGCACCTTTCAGACCGGGTGGTCGTTCTCACATTTCAGGAGAAGCAGGCCCGCGAGGCCTTCAAAGCTGATCCGGATGCCTTGATCTCCGTGCTGGTCACAACACCAGATGACCTCGCAACTTACCGCCAAATCGCAGGACACCGCCGGTTCGCAGCTTACATTCCAAAGACCTCAAAACCGTCTTTATTCAGAACAGCGCATCAGGCCGGAGCCATCGTCATAACGGATCTTCTGGGACCAACTGCCGTAACAGATATCATGTCACCAGAAGAGGGCGCACATCATGCACGGTCCCTGCCCATTGATATTCTGGTAACCAATACTCCGCTCCAGCTTCAGGCAGCCCTTAGAAAACATCCCTGAGCGCGTCATGCCACAGGAAGCTCTGCATCCTCCGCCAGAATAGCCAGCATTTGGTCAATGATCTTACCGCTGGTTCTTGACGCAAGACGCCCGAACCCCAGTTCCCAGACGCGGCAGGCCTGACCCACCGATGGCCCCCGGCACGATGCATGGATGGCCGTGACGCCCGTTTCCTGAACCAGCTCCCGGACATTCCCGACACGCACACCGCTGCCCGCCATAATCTCAATACGGCCAGCCGAATGATTCACAATGTTCTTCAGAACAGACTGCCCCTTGGGCGCAATCACCGCCTGACCAGACGTCAGAATACGCTCGAAGCCCAGATCGACAGCCTGATCAACTGCCGTCAGTGGATTAGGTGTAAGATCGAAAACGCGATGAAGTGTTCGTCCCATGCCGCCACATGCATCAGACAGCAGCTTCAACGTCTGCACATCAAGGGTACGATCACTCGTACATGCGCCGAGAACGACCCCCGCCAGACCCGCAGTGCGAGCCGCATCAATATCCGCCAGCATCTGATCGATTTCTTCAGCGGTAAACACGAAGCCGCCCTCTCTCGGACGGATCATGGCATAGACCGGCACTGTGGACTGGCCTGCCAGACGCATCAGTCCCGCAGAAGGGGTCAGGCCACCAAGTGCCAGAGCAGAACAAAGTTCAATGCGCGTCACTCCGGGACGCTGTGCCGTCCGCAGGCCGACGGCATCTTCAACACAGATTTCAAGCGTCGGCATACCCGTCTCCCTCCTCTGCGGCGAAAACGTTTATGCCGACAGAGTTCTCAGTTGTTCCAGCGAATTCCCGGCAGCGCCTTCTCCACTGTGGAAACGGGTTTGATCGTCCCGCAGTTTCCTTTCGGATGATGTCCTTTCAGAAGCGCCAATGCAAACGGAACGGAATCTTCAGCGGAACCGTTGACGGCACCGTTATGGGTTAACCCCGAATAGGTCTTCCACGTCACGTTTGTCCCGGCATCACACATGGCAGCAACGGCATTATACTGCTGGGCCACACCGGCTTCATTGTCCGCAAGTCCCGTGCCAACAAACACCGGCATGGTCATGTGAGCATCAGGAATGGTGAAGGCTTCCTGGAAATCTGCCTCAAGCCGGGATGTATCCCCCGCATAGGCATTATCTTCCGTAATGTCGTGCGCTTCCGTGTAGCGAAACAGATCGCCCAGACAGGACTGACGGGCCTGATGGGACAGATCCTTGCCCTTCTCCGTCATGTTCGCACGAACATCGACGTCCGGATGCAGGCTCTTGCGAGACCCTTCGATCGTCAGAATTCCGAACGCCGCAGCCATGTGAGGCGGCTCCACATTCAGCCGCGGCAAAGGCGTGTGCTTCGGATGCGCAGGCAGCTTGAACTGCGTCACAACGCCGGTCGCAACCGTTCCAAGCATATGCAGATCCGGCGCATATTGCGGAGCCAGCCACGCCGTTCCAAGTGCTGCACCGCCACCCTGTGACTGCCCCACCAGAATGATGCGGTTCTGAAGCGTCCCCTTGTACTGCGCCAGCGCAGCCCGCAGACCATTCAGAACACTGTAGCCTTCCGGACGATACATCAGATACGGATGCGGGCCCGGCGTTCCCAAACCCTGATAATCACTAGCGACGACCGCGAAACCAGCCTTCAGCCAGTGATCCAGATAGGCGCGGTCACGCGACAGATAGCCTCTCCAGGAGGGCGCGCAGATATCCGCAATACCAGTTGTGCCGTGTTCCCATGCCACAACCGGCCATCCACCCTTCGGCGGTGTTCCTTTTGGGAAAATGATCTGCCCGGAGACCGTCACCGGATCGGGCGCATTCACACCACTGATGGACGTATAGAGCGTCCGCACAGCCTTGGCCGCGTTTTCCGGCAGCGGACGGTCTGTGATGTCCTGCGTGCGGATCATCTGACCAACCGTTGAAGGCACCTGCGTGGGAGGTGTGTAAAAATCACTGACCCCGCCATCCCCAAGATTTCGATCAACCTCGGCAGTCACCTGCGGCTTTTCCGGCTGGGACGGTGTCGCACAGGCCGAGAGGGACAGAAGGGTTGCAGCGCAAAGCGCCGAACGGAATGAAAGCTTCATGAGTGTCTCCAGCAGATCGAGGCAGATATTACTGACCGACGGCAACGCCGTCACGGTGCGGGTCGCCCCAGCCCTTGAGGCCCTCGGGGCTGATGGTAATGCCCTGAACGGCTGCGTTCATGACGTCGATTTTGGGGTGATGTCCCATGGCACTCAGCGCCGAGGCCAGCCCGGCAGCAGACGTCCCCTGTTCCAGTTCCTCGGCATGGTTCTGGGCACCGATACGGGGCTGCTCGATCGCGGTACGGATATTCTGACCCCAGGCGAGATACCCCACCAGCGTCTGCACAACGGAATCAATGATCCGCGCACCGCCCCCTGCCCCGACAATCACTTCAGGCTGACCGTTTTGTCCGAAGACGATCGTCGGCGACATCGTGGTGATGGGGCGCTTTCCCGGTGCTGCAATATTCGCGGCAGGATAGCCGTTCACAAAAGGATGGCTGGCAAAATTCGTAATGGCATTGTTCAGCACCACGCCATCCACAACAATATCCGAACCGAAATTGAGGTTGATCGTCGTCGTGAAAGAGAGCGCATTGCCAGACGCATCACGGATGGAAAGATGCGTCGTGGCTGGCACAGTCATCGGGTCGGAGGATGGCAGAAGCGCCAGCGTTTCCTTGAGCGTCCCTGCCGTCACACGATCCGCGGCCTGTCCCTTCGCGACCAGCGCTGCGCGGCCATCCAGATAAGACGGATCAAGAAGCGCAGCCGTATCGACACGAGTATAGTCCGGATCAGCGGCATATTTGCGCCGGTCAGCTTCAGCCAGACGGGAGGCTTCCAGAAGCAGATGCGCAGCTTCAACGCTGCCCGGCGCATACTGGCCAATCTTCAACCGATCCAGAATGGCCAGTTGCTGCAATACGGACAGTCCACCAGCAACAGGCGGAGCGGAAGAACAGATCCGACGATTGAACGCCGTCACGCACAACGGCGTACGTTCATGAACCTTGTAAGCCTTCAGATCGGCCGAGGTCAGTGTGCCGGGGTATGGGCCACTGGCCACGGCTGCTGACAGCTTTTTCGCAAAATCCCCCGTGTAGAAATACTCGGCTCCCTGCCTGGACACCTGCTCCAATGTTCCTGCCAGAGCAGCATTATGCAAAAGTGTTCCTTTGGGGAGAGGCTGCCCCTCTGCATCGAAATAGGCCGCAAACTGCGGTTCATGGGCCAGTTCAGGGCGCTCGGTCAGAACGAGATGGAGATAGCCTGCCAGCGGAAAACCATCACGAGCCGCAGCAATCGCAGGCTGGAACAGATCCGCCCATGGAAGCTTGCCGTAACGGTCATGCAGCAGGGCTAATGTCCGCAGTGTGCCAGGAACGCCAACGACACGCCCGCTCCGCTGAAGCTTGGCTTCCGGAATACGAACGCCATTCTGATCATGCATGAAATCGCGCGGCATCCGCATCGGTGCGCTGGCCAGGCCATCAAAAAAACTCAGGTGATCTGCACCCCGGTCCCAGTACAGGATGGTCGATCCTCCACCAAGGCCAGATGCCTGCGGTTCCACCACAGCCAAAACCATCTGTGCCGCAATGGCGGCATCCACAGCACTTCCCCCTTTCGCCAATACATCCGAAGCCGCTCTGGACGCCATGGGATTGGCTGTCGCAGCCATGAATGTGCTGGCGACGGATGGCTGCGCGACAGAAGGCACAGGCGGCAGATGATGCACACATGCACTCAGGCCCAGCGCGGTTGCTCCCAGCAGACCCACGAGACCAGAGGTCCGGGCATAAACCTTTCTTTGGGAGAGAGCCGCACTTCTGATACGCATGGACACTATCAACCTTCAGTTTCTGGGAGGGGGAGTCTCTATCAAACCGTTACGGCCTTAGATCTTCCCGATAAATGCTGTTATAGTGCGATAATTATCAACCTTCGGTTTGCAATGAACGTTTTCCAGGCCATGACGACCTTTATTGCCGTCGTCGAAACAGGAAGCATGACCGCCGCCGCAGAACGTTGCGGCATCTCGCCTACAATGGTGGGAAACTATGTGCGCCTTCTTGAAGAGCGGCTTGGCACCAGCCTGTTGCGCCGCACAACCAGACGTCAGAGCCTGACGGCCTTTGGGTCAGTCTATTTCGCCAAATGCCAGAAAATTCTCAGCATGCTCGACGAAACCGAGCGTATGGCCGAAGCTGCCCAGAGCCTTCCCGCAGGGACGCTCCGCATCACCGCACCCGTCACTTACGGCACGCAAAGCATTACGCCCTGCATTGCAGCCTATTTGAACGAACATCCCGCGGTTGACGTGGACCTTGTCCTCACAGAGCGCAGCGTCGATCTGACACATGAAAAATTTGATATCGCTATCCGCCTGGGAGTGCCGGAACCGTCTTCCCTGATCTGTCGTCGGCTGTCTGACTACACCATGACGCTCTGCGCTTCTCCGGCTTATCTCGCCAGACGGGAAGAACTTCTGTCTCCCCATCAACTCGCAGCACACGATGCTCTCGCTTTTTCCTACACACCCGCCTCCCCCTGGCACTGGGCACGACGCGAGTGGCATTTTGAAGGTCCGCAGGGGCATGTCGCCGTCGAGATGCAGCGCAAAGGGCTGTTCAACAACACACAAGCCATGCGACGGGCAGCCCTGTCAGGCATGGGCATTGCCATGTTACCGTCCGATCTGGTCCGGGAAGACATCCGGGAGGGCAAGCTCACGGCTCTGCTCCCAGAGTATACACTCCCTTCCCGCCCGATTTATCTGCTGTATCACAAGGAACGCTACAGTGCCCCGACGCTGCGGTCGTTCATCCAGTTCCTGATCCAGTCTCTCAATAGTTCGCACGCCGGATGACGGGCGCATGGCCATCACGCAAACCCAATCAGGCGGTGATTGCCTCCATTATCGGCAATATCATCGAGTATTATGACTTCGTCATTTATGCGTACTTTTCAGCGTCGATAGGCCGTACATTTTTCCCAGACAACTGGCCGCTATCCCAGATTGGGCTGTCCCTCGCTACGTTTGGCCTGACTCTTCTGGCGAGGCCGCTCGGCGCCATTATTCTTGGAAATTACGCAGACAGACGCGGCCGCGTCTCCACAATGATGGTCTGCATCCTCCTGATGGCCATAGGCAGTCTGCTCATCACCCTTACGCCATCCTATCAAGACATCGGTATCGCCGCTCCCGCCCTGATCATCCTGGCCAGACTGCTTCATGGCTTTTCGCTGGGCGGCGAATTCGGAAGCGCTACATCCTATCTGATCGAACACGCGCCCAGACATGAAGCCCGGGCCGCAAGCTGGCAGGCTATAGGGCAGATCACGGCTTCACTCTGCGCCGCAATCGTCGTTTTAGCCCTCCAACTGACGCTCTCCCCTGCGATATTCGATATGTTTGGCTTCAGGATCGCAACGGGTCTGGGTGCTATGGCAGGAATAAGCGGCCTGATCCTGCGCATGATGCTGAAGCCGGAAAACTCCGAAATACCAGCACGCCCCTACTCTGCACCGACACCATTCCTGCAACCCGATACACTTCTCCGGACAGCCCTCATCATGGGCTCTGTCGCGCTTGGTAGCGGCATTACGTATCTGGGGCTTTACATGCCTCACTATGCCCGCAGTCAGTACAGCCTATCCGGTCTCAGCACATCGTTGGCCCCTTTACTCACATATGGTGGTCAACTTCTCTTCACCCCGCTGAGATGGAAGCTGGCAGACCGCTTTGACAGAACACACAGTGTCAGACCAATGCTCTGGTCCTGCGCCTTCCTGACACTTCTGCCGATTCCTGCCTTCCAGTTAATCAAAACCGTTCCTGCAACAGTTCTGCTCATGCCCCTTCTGTTCAATCTGAGCGGCCTGTTTTATTTCGCTGCTCTAGACGGCTTCATCGGCCAGATCTTCCCAAGGGAACGCAGAGGGCGCGGCCTGACGATGGGATATTCTTTCGGCGTTGTGCTGTTCGGCGGTCTAGCCCCCCTCACAAACGCGGCGCTTCTGTCTTGGACCGGACTCTCTCATGTCCCGGCTCTCTATATGATCCTGACAGCGATCATCTCGTTTATCAGCGTCCTCTCGGCACGGTCGTTGCTGGACCGCCGCACGCCCTGAACATCAGAATTTCCCTGACAAAGATTGAAACTATCAATTTTTTCTTTGGAATGTTCTTATAATTGTCTCCTTTATCTTAGTTTACCCAATTCATAACGCTATCGAAGCGTTGTTATCCTGCAAAACGAGTCCTCACCATGCCTTCCTGTGCTTCCTTTTCCCTGCGTTCTCGTCGTTCCGGGACATCTGTTCCGCTTAACGCTCTTTTCGGGCAGGGAAAGAAAGCTCTGGCAGCCGCAACATTCCTGAGTGGCCTGTCTGTCCTGATACCAGCAGCTCATGCGGCCACCGCTCCCACGACAGAACCCACCAGACACAAACCTCACAACACACGGGCTGTTGAGGCCGGAAAGGAATCCATCAGCGTCACAGGCACGCGCCACCAGCCTGGCGGGGGCATGATGCGCGCTGAAACAGCCGCGCGTTCCATACAGACCGTGACGCAGAATTACATCGAGATGCAGAGTCCGACGAGCAGCCCACTGGATCTGATCTCCAACCTGCCAAGCGTCAACATTACCACCCCTGATCCCAGCGGAAACGAGGGTGGGTCGATGCAGAGCCGTGGCCTCTATGACAACGATATTGGCATCCTGCTGAATGGCATGCCTATCGCCAATGGTGGCACATCCTCCGCGTCGAACTTCATCCAGAATTACATCGACAGCAACAACATCTCTTCGGAAAGCATGAGTCCGGGCTCCATCTCTGTAGAAGACCCTCTCACCTCTGCTGGTGCCGGTGCCTTGAGCATTACGACGCGCGCTCCTTCCAAAAAATTTGGTGGTCTGATCTCCGGCAGCTACGGCTCCTTTAACCGGACGCGCGGCTTTCTCCGCATCGATAGCGGCGAGATCGGCCACACAGGTATCACCAGTTACGCTTCCTTCTCCAATACACATTCTGACGCATGGCGTGGTTCGGGCGACAGTGACCGCAAGCACATGGATTTCCGTGCCCAGAAGCTGATCGGCAACCGCAGTTCCATTGACCTTTTTGCAGGCTACAATCACTCTGAATACTATCTGAACCGCTACCCCACGCTGGCCAACTTCCAGAATGACAAGCATGGTCGGCCGGTCTCGACCCCACTGAACTATACCGCTGAGTTCAACGCGGTTTCTCCGGGAAATTATTATGGCGTCCGCGGGACCGACAAAGACCAGTTCTATATCTCCGCCCCCATGAAATTCGCGTTGAACAACACCTTCACGCTGAATATCTCGCCTTACTACGAGCGCTCGGACATCACGCTGAACAGTGCATCCCGCATGCAGGAAGGGCGCACTTACGCAGGAACGGCCCTTCAGCGGGTTGACCTGAACGGCGATGGCAGGATCAGCACATCAACGCGTGCAGCGGTATCCACAAACTCCATGTCCGTCACCCAACAAGGCGGCATCGTGGCCGCACTGGGCTGGCATTCCGAAAACAACGATGGACAGATCGGCTACTGGCATGAGGAATATCGCTACTCCCTGCGGACCCCCCTCTCCAAGATGAACCAGACAACCGGCGCGCAGCCATCCGATACAGACAAGTCCGCCTATTACCGCACGACCAGTGGGAGCATCTACTACTCCGTGGATTATCTTGGCTCCTACAGCCTGAACTCCGGCTTCCTGGAAGACACGGTCCATCTGCTGAACCACAAGATGTCGGTCACAGGCGGCATCAAGGTTACGTCCATGACGCTGGAATCGCAGGATTATCTGCCAAGCACAGCAAGCCACAGCAACCACACTTATGTCTCTCCAACACCGCGCTTTTCATGGTCGTACAACTTTGCGCCCCACCATCAGTTTTACATCAATGCTGAAGGGGACTTCCGCGCTCCGTCCCCCATCAACCTAATCTCGCGCTACAGCACGAGCAGCGGTGTAATGACGACGTCGGGTGCAAACGTGAAGCCACAGTATTCCATCAAGGAAGAACTGGGCTACCGCTACAACGACGATCTCTTCCTGGCGGATATCAGTTTCTTCAACATGAACGTCTCCAACCGTCTGCTTTCCACGACCGTCTTCAGCAATGACGTGCAGGTCAGCCAGACAATGAATGCCGGCGGAGAGACCATTCGCGGTGTAGACGTCATGCTGTCCACCCGTCCGCTATTCCATCGTTTCCGCCCGTACTTCGCATTCGAGTATCTGCACACGACGATGGACAACAACCTTCAGACAACGGCTGATGACGGATCTGTTGATTATCTGCGCACCAAAGGCAAGACAGCCGTCATGTCGCCGAAGTTCTCAGGTAGCGTGGGCCTGACCTACAACGAAGGCCCGTTCTTCCTGAATGCGAGCGTGCACTATACGTCCAAGCAGGCCTCGTCCTTCATGAACGATCAGTATATGCCATCCTACTTCTCGGACTCTCTGACGCTGGGCTACCATCTGCCGAAGTTCTTCATCGCCCAGTCCCCGACATTCAAGCTGAACTTTACGAACCTGACGGGCCAGTACAAGCTGGGCGGCGTCTATTATTTCGCAAACAATGCCCGCGCCACCACTGGCGTTTACGGCCACAAGATCAGCGCAGACGCGAACCCAACGTATTACATCATGCCGCCCTTCGCTATGATCGGCACATTGTCTACGGCATTCTGATATTGGAGGAACCAGTCTTCTCAGACTGGACCATCTAAGAAATGGGGGCTGGACCACATGTTCAGCCCCCATTTCTGTTTCAGGATGATGCCTCGTCTTCGTGCGGATGCAGAATGCGGGGAAAAGCATCTGGGCTGAACACAGCCAGCAGGATTGCCGCCAACGCCACGCCTACGGCGAGAGGCGTCAGGATATTAAAGCCACTCCATGTCAGGATCTGTCCTCCAAGGGCAGATCCCAGAAGAATACCAAGATTACTGGCTCCATTGATGGCGGCACCAGCAACATCGGGGCGCGTCGCCCGGGCGCGGATCGCTCCGGACATAACGAAAGGAATGATGGCCGAATATCCCGTACACCACAGGCCAACGGAAGCAACAGCCACCCACCCAGTCACAATATGCCCGGACATCAGCCCCATGCCCACCAGCATGGCAAGGCCACCCCCGAGAAGCCCGGCTGCTGGCCAACGATCCACGACCTGTCCAGCTGCCCACAATCCGGAAATACTCACAACTCCTGTCAGAAGAAGCGCCAAACTGAGCACCGCTTTCGGTAAACCATGCAGAAGAAGAAGGGGGGTGACGTAAGTATAGAGAAGGTTGTGAGCCACAAAGAACAACGCATCAATTGCGACGACGACCAGAAAGACCCGCATTGCCTTGCGAGACCCAATGGACGGAAGTTGCGCGCTGCCTGTTCCTGTAGGCGCGACAGGGGGAAGAAAAAACGCGATACAAATCGCCAGCAGTACGGCAAGCCCCGTCATGACGAACATCGCAATTCGCCAGCTAGCAAAATGCCCGATGGCCGCAGCCCCCGGCACACCAAGAATAGCTCCAAGGGACGTTCCGCCATACACGAAAGAAATCGCCCGACCGGTCATATTCGCAGGCACAAGCCGCGCAGCGTAAGCTGAAACGATCGACATCAACAGGGCGTGGGCAACGCCCCCAACCGCTCTTCCAGCACACAAAATCAGAAATGTTGGTGCCAGAGCGACAATCAGATTGGATAGAATATACCCACCCAATGACAGAAGCATCAGCTTCTTGCGATCCACCGCAACCGTCAAAATGGTCAGAGGCACAGCCCCGAGTGCCACCATCAGGGCAAAGGCACTGACAGCAAGCCCTGCCTGACCTTCAGCGATATGAAAAGCCTGCGCCATGTCAATCAGCAGGCCCACAGGCGCAACTTCACTGGTCAGGGCTGTAAACGTGCAAGCAAAGAGTGCGCACAAACCAATAATGGTCTGCGTGGGAAGGGTTTTGAAAAGCATAATTTCCCTGACCATTGTGATAACGCGATCACGTAGGATGAAATCGCCTTCTGCCATGCTTCCGACAGGAAGAAAACGAAAGAAACAGGCCCGTAACCCGTTTTCGTTTTGTCATATTTGTATCTTTAAAAGCCTGCCCTCTCACCGGGCAATCCGCGCTTGAAAAGCTATGCGCCACACCTCGATAAAAAGAACCAAGCTCGTCTCTTGGAACGCTCGCGAAGAAGAGAGGACTGTCCATGCAAAGGTTGTTGATATTCATTCTGGTTTGCGACACCTTCAAGGGTAAGACAGAAACCCCTTTTGCCTGTCATCAGGAAAGAATTTTTCAATGATCACACTGAAATCAACACTCCTGGCAGCCAGCCTGATCGCAGCCCCGTCCATGGCATTCGCTGCCGAAACAGCATCCGCAAACCTCATTGATACCAGCGGCAAGCCAGCAGGCACGGTTCAGGTCACCGAAGCGCCCAAAGGGGTTCTGCTTCACATCGAGGCCAAAGGCCTCACTCCCGGCTGGCACGGTATTCACTTCCACGAAAAGGGCGATTGCGGCATTCCCAAGTTCACCAGCGCAGGCGCCCATGTTCATACGGAAAAATCCGTCGTTCACGGTATTCTCAATGCCGATGCCAACGATTCTGGTGATCTGACAAACATCCACGCAGCAGCAGACGGCACTGCTTCAGCAGAGATCTATTCGACTTTTGTGTCTCTCAAAGGCGCTTCTGGTCGTCCAACCCTTCTGGATGCTGACGGAAGCTCCGTTGTTATTCACGCACAAGCCGATGATTATAAAAGCCAGCCGATCGGGGGTTCTGGTGCGCGCGCGCTCTGCGGCGTCCTGAAACAGGACTGATTCCTCAAAGGAATGTTCCTACAAACTTCTGCACCATAAGCTCTGGCCCCGCTGAACGGCGGGGCCACCTAAATAGATCGCTTCCCAATCCAGTTTTTTGACGATGTGCCTTAAACCCCGGTCACATATCCGACATTCCGCAGCATTGTACCTTGCATAAGCCGCCAAAATTCCGATGACAGTCTTTTTGCTTTTCGGAAGCCTGAAGTTTGTCATTTTTTCCTAGATTTTCATCCCTCCTCCTTGCCTCGGTCCTTGGGGTCTCTGCTCAGGCCGCCTCCGCGACACCTCTTCCACCGCCAAAGGACCAACCTTCCCCGGACAGCCTGGCCTACATCGCAGAAGATCCTCACCTCTCATCCTTGATCGGCAAACCTGCTCCTGCACTTCTTCTTAAAACCCTTGATGGACAAGACATCGACCTCTCCCGCTTTTACGGACGTCAGCCTGTTTATCTGAAACTCTGGGCCACCTACTGCATTCCCTGCCGCGCTCAGATGCCGGGATTTGAAAAACTCTACGGCACTTACAAAGATCGCATCCGCATTATCGCCGTGAATGTCGGGTTCGGAGAAAACCGCAACAAAGTCGCGACTTTTGCCGAACATGCCGGCCTGACAATGCCTGTAGTCATGGATGATGGAAGCCTCAGCAACTGGCTGCACATCAAAGCAACCCCTTTGCATGTGCTGATTGATCGCAACGGCCATATTGCCTATGTCGGCCATCAGGATGGCGCTGCCCTTGAGACCGCTCTGGAAAAGGTTGTGAACACTCCACGCAGCACGGATAAAATCCAGCTTTCCACGACGCAACACCGCACGTCTTTACAGGTTGGCCAGAAAGTACCTCACATCGACCTGCCAGATGCTACAGGTCACGCTACAAGCCTTGTATCCAGCAACTCGCGTGTTCCACAGGCGATATTCTTTGGTGCAACATGGTGTGAAAGCTATCTGGACACTGTCGAACCCGAAACTGCCCAAGCCTGCAAACGCGCCCGCACCACCCTTCAAACACTGGCGCAGGATAATCACTTGAAATGGACTGCAGTTGCTGCCCATCTCTGGACGGAACTCCCAGATTTACCCGCTTATCAGACCCTCCTGGGCCCGGAACTCCCAGTAGTTCTGGACACAGATGGACTGGCGTTTGACACATTTGGAGTCACTCAGATCCCCGCGGTTGCCCTTATAGACAGTACAGGCCATCTGAAGCGCCTTCTTGATGCCAGACAAAGAGATATTGCGTCCCAAATTCAGTCCTTCATTCGCTCCTCTGCCAAACATTAAAAACAGGCTGTTCTGCTGGGCAGTATAATTCGGGACGTGGTCACCATGAGAGTGCACGACCACGTTCCGGGAACTTGAAGAATGTTTTTTGATAGATCTTGCTTTTGCCCTGCATCGCCCTTCTACTATGTTACAGACAATGACAATGGGTAGCAGTAAACGATGAAAAAAGGCGTAATCCTCACGGTGTTGAGTACAGTCTTTTTACTTTCCTTTGCTCTACTCAATGCCATCATGTCACCGCACCATAGAGCGATGCCCGCTTCGGCCGCCCGACCTGATCCCTGCCAGTCCCCCGATCCAGAAAAACGCCCGGATGATTGTCGTAACCATGGGAGTTCTAGCGGCCACGGTTTTTACTACCGTCGCTCCACAGATGATAGGAATGGCCCTTCTGCGGGTCATGAAGAAGCTGAAGCAGAGTCTGCCGGCCATGCAGGTTTTGGGGAAAGCGCCGGAGGCCACTCGGGCGGCGGTGGCGAGTAGTCTTCTCTGATGCCTCGCATCCACCGTCGCTTTTCTGAAGCCCGCCCAGACTGGATGTCACAGGCGGATCGTCTCGGATATCACTACTATAAAAATGCCGATGGCAGCTTCGCCTGGCGGGAAGACGTTCGGTACGAGTTTGATCGGTCGTCTCTGACACTTATAAGATCCGTTACCGAAACGCTTCATCGGTTGTGCCTTGATATCGTGGCAGAAGCCATCCATCGCCCCGAAGGACTGAACGAATTTCATATTCCAGCCCACGTGCAGGATGTGATCAGAGCCTCCTGGAGGCGCCAGGATCCATTTCTGATCGGACGATTTGACCTGGCCTGGTGCAAAGGTCAGCTTAAACTCATCGAATACAATGCTGATACGCCTGCCACCCTGCCCGAAAGCACACGGATGCAAAACATGTGGCATCAGCAGAAAGGGCACCCCCATGACCATGCCCCGCTGGAGGCCCACACACTCATCCAGCATTTGCGGGAATTACGCCGAACAGGACGTATCGACCCGATCGTTCATATCGTCCCGTATCCTGACAATATCGAGGATACAACACACGCCGTCTATTATGGACAATGGGTTCAGCAGGCGGGCATGAAAGCCGTTCATTGCGAGTTGAAAGATCTGGACATCACCCATCAGGGGCAGCTTTTGCATCAGGGTCGGATCGTCCGAAGCATGATCCGCATGTATCCTTGGGAGCTGATGTTTCGCGATCCCGGAGCACGGCACCTTCAGAACTGTGGCTGCACGTTTCTCAATCCGCCATGGACGGCCCTGCTATCCAACAAGGCACTCCTTCCCGCACTCTGGAAACGCTTTCCGGGACACCCAAACCTGCTGGCTGCCGGATATTCTCCGCAGGATGTCACCGCTCTGCGTCCCGGACCTTATGTTGAAAAGCCCCTACACGCCCGAGGCGGCGAAAATGTTCGTGTCCTGATTGGAGAAAAAGTTATTTGCGCACAGGACGGTACTTATGGTGCCTATCCTCGCATTTATCAGGAATTCGCAGACCACCGTATTGACGGGGTGACGGCGTCTATCGGGGCATGGACTATCGGGGATCGGTTTGCAGGCCTGACCATGCGGGAAAGCCCTGATCCAATCGTTCGACATACGTCACCGATCGTTCCGCATATTGTTCGGAAAGACAGTTTTCTTTCCCGCACCCTGAAGTGGCGCTGACAGATTTCAATCTTCTACCCCTGCTCTGACGCCATCATTGCTCCACATAACATTCAGGAACATGGAGTTTTTCAATCGGAGGCCAATAGGCAGCGGCAGCTTCATTCTGCATGGCTTCGATCTGCCCCTGAATCCAGTGCATGTATTCATGCAAACCGCGAATGATGATGTCTTCCGCTGTTTGATCTTCCAGCGTAGCGCGGAGTTCGGACAGTCGCTCCTGAATGGCATAATTCTGCCGTCGCAGATTATAATGTGCGGACAGAGCGGCCAGAACCGCATCCGTCTGCCGCAGATTCAGGGCCAGAGATCTGGGGAAACCTTCATTCTTCAATAGAAAGCCGACAACATTCGCCGGCGTTGTCGTTACCGGCTGCAAGCGACGAAACGCATGGTAAGCTGCCGCAGAGCGCAGAACAGAGGCCCACTGCGTCGTATCAATTTCCGACCCGACTTCTTCTTCACACGGAAGAAGCGTGTGATACCGCGTATCAATCAGGCGGGTAATCTGATCGCTGCGCTCCAGATGGCGGCCGAGAAGATAAAAGAGCCACGCCTGATCGCGGTACAACGTCCCTTCCGTCACGCCCGTATGAGTCTGACAATCCTGCTTGATCCTGTTGCACAGCGCAGAAAGACCGGTTCGACGAATGTCTGACGGATCAAGATCCAGAACCCATCGTGTGAAGACGTTCAGATGCATCCACATTTCCGTGGAAATCAGCGGTCGCGCAGAGCGGGCATTCTCACGCACGGCATTCGCCATCCCTTTGATGGAGCTGGGATTGGCCAGATCGGTGATATAGAACTGGATATAATCCTGCTCCGTTGCCGCAGGATGCAGTGCCTGAAAACGCCCCTCATCAGAGTTGATCTGAACGATCGTCTCCCAAACGGTCCGGCCATCCGGTCCTCGGACGAACGCTTCCGTAACTTCAATTAGACGGGCCAGATTCTCGATACGCTCCATGTAACGCGCCAGCCACATCATGCTCTCGGCATAACGGGACAACAGCGTGTTGAGGTTGGAAAGCATCCCGGTCGAAGTTGGAGAAAGCTGTGTCATACGGACATCACCCATGTATCCTTGGACCCACCGCCCTGAGAAGAATTCACGACCAGAGACCCCTTGCGGAGAGCCACACGGGACAAGCCGCCCGGAAGAACCCAGGTCGATTTTCCAGTCAATGCAAAGGGACGCAGATCAACATGCCGCGCCTCCACGCCCGCATCACACAAAGTAGGGGCTACAGACAGGTCAATGACAGGCTGGCTGATGTAATTTGACGGGTTATCAAGCAGACGCTGCCGGAAATCCTCCAGTTCGCTTTCGGTGGCGTGCGGCCCGATCAACAGACCATATCCCCCGGATTCTCCAACAGGCTTCACGACCAGTTTTTCAAGATTGGCCAGTGTAAAAGCCAACCCTTCCGGTTCGGCGCAGATATGCGTCTCTACACTTCCCAGAAGGGGCTCTTCATCAAGGTAATATCGGATAATCCGGGGCATATACGCATAGACTGCCTTGTCGTCCGCAACACCTGTCCCCAACGCATTGGCAATCGTTACGTTACCGCGTCGATATGCTTCAACCAGACCTGGCACGCCGAGAAGACTTTCCGGATTAAACGCCAACGGGTCCAGAAAAGCGTCGTCGATGCGACGATAGATGGAGTGGACCGGCCTCAGGCCTGCGACGGTCCGCATATAAACATGGTGGTTTTCGACCAGAAGATCGCGCCCCTCCACGAGAGGAACACCCATTTCCCGCGCCAGAAACACATGCTCAAAATAAGCAGAGTTATAGATCCCCGGAGACAGCAGAACGACCTGTGGGTTTTCGACTCCTTTGGGTGCCACATCACACAAAGCCCGGTGCAAGCGGAGACCATAATCTTCAACGGAGCGCAGCGGCATACCGGATGCCAGATCCGGCATCAGCCGCAGCATCATATGACGGTTCTCGATCACATATGACACACCCGACGGGGTTCTCGCATTGTCCTCCAGAACCAGAAAACGCCCGCTCCGATCCCGGATCAGATCCGTCCCGTTGATATGGACATAAACACCCCCCGGAACATCGACGCCCACCATGGCCTGACAATAATTGGCGTTTTTCAGCACCAGATCAGCGGGAATCAGGCCATCCTGAAGGATCTTCCGGTCATGGTAGATGTCCCACAGAAACATGTTGATCGCTTTGACGCGCTGTTGCACGCCACGCTCGATGAAGGCCCATTCCTCGGCTGTCAGGACACGGGGAATGACATCGAAAGGCAAAACGCGGTCAATGGCTTCCCGGTCCGAATAGACGGTGAACGTAATACCCAGACGATAGAGCTGGGTTTCAGCATTCGCGGTCCGATGCCGCAATTCCTTGATGTCAAAATGGGCCAGACGTTCCTGAACCTGCCGGAGCGCTTCTGGAAGGTCTTCTCCACGGTTCATCAGTTCGCAAAAGAATTCAGGCCTGTGATAGGCAGAAAAAATACCGGCTTCCTGGGCCTGGGAGTGCAAGACGTTGGACTTCATCTGTATGCCCCGCTTCCTTACCCGACGATTGTATGACGCATACCCGGCCGGATCATTACGATTATTTATTAACCTATCAATTCCGCCCTGTTTGCCAAGCAGGAAAACACGAAGCAGTTCCGTTTTTTCCAGATCATATCAGGAGAGTTGCCGTTCCTGTTCTTCCTGTTACGATAGGAGAAGGATCAGGAACCACGCCCGCATCTTTCCAAGGTGAGAAACAGACAGTCATGCGGGACTTTCAGGAAACATGAGAGAATGAACACGCCCGTGATGATCCGTCATCACACTTCTTACCGCTATGATCGTCCTGTGTTTCTGGGTCCTCAGACGATCCGCCTGCGCCCCCCGGCCAGAGCGTCCAATACGGTTCTGGCTTACGCCCTAAGCGTCGGCCCTGGCGAGAATCATCTTGTCTGGCAGCAGGATCAACACGCCAACACCGTTGCCGAAGCCGTTTTCCGGGACCGGATGTCGCATTTCGATATTGAAGTCCGCATGACGGTGGACCTGACTCCTTATGATCCTCTTGTCGCCCTTTCTTCCCCTTTCGAAGAAGCGCTGCCGCCCTACAGACAACCTATCGCTGACACGTCCGTTCTCGAAGCCTTTCTGGCTGGAGCGTTTTCCACATCAGGAGACACGGATCTCGATCGGCTGATCTGGCTTAATCGCCGGATTGCCGCGGCTCTTCGTTATCAACCCCGCATGGAGCCGGGGATCTGGGCACCCGTAGAAACCCTTTCCCGCCAAACAGGCTCCTGCCGGGACAGCACCTGGCTTCTCGTCGCCCTTGCACGTCATCTTGGTTTCGCAGCGCGCTTCGTCTCCGGCTATCTCATCCAGCCTTCCGCGCAGGCTAACAACCAGAACGCCCTGACCTGTGACCTGCACGCCTGGGCAGAAATCCTGCTCCCCCAGAACGGCTGGCTTGGCTTCGATACGACGTCCGGCCTGATTACGGCACAGAACCATATTCCCCTTGCTGTTTCCGCCACTCCAGAGGATGCAGCACCAGTTTCAGGGTTACTGGACCACTGTCAGGCACGTTTTGACGTTCTGATGGAAGCCGAGCATTTGCATGAAGTGGCAAAGACCTGACATCATGCTTCGGCAAGAGCCGCAAAGGTGCCGAAGCTGTGAAACTTTTCTCGTGTCAGTGCTGCCAGCAGGCTCTGTATTTTGAAAATACGACCTGTGAGTCCTGCCATCATCCGGTAGGCTACCTTCCAGGCCTTTCCGTTCTGACAGCACTTGAACCTGCGGGGCACGGGCGGTGGCACCCGATGGAACCACAGGTGCGGAACGCAGAACTCGTTTACTGCTCCAACCATGAGCATGACGCCTGCAACTGGCTCACGACCCCAAGCCAGACAGGCCAGCCGCCCATCTGTTTTGCCTGCCGGTTCAATCGGACCATTCCCAATCTGAAAGATCCGAAAAACCTTGAGCGGTGGCGGAAAATCGAAGTCGCCAAGCACCGCCTGTTTTACACGTTGATCCGCCTGAAACTTCCGATCCGGAGTTGGCGGGAAGATCCGGATAACGGGCTTGCCTTCGATTTTCTTGATGATGCCCCGGACGGTTCAGCCCCGGTTATGACAGGTCATAACAATGGCCTCATCACGCTCGCCATTCGGGAAGCGGATGATGCAGAACGTGAGCGCATGCGTGTTGAGATGGGGGAATATTACCGCACCCTTCTCGGGCATTTCCGCCACGAGATCGGCCATTATTACTGGAACGTTCTGGTGCGTGATGCCGGACGCCTGGAAAGCTGCCGCGCCATCTTCGGAGATGACAGTCAGGACTATCAGGAAGCCCTGCAACGCCATTATAACAATCCTCCTCCGGAAGACTGGCGCGAACGCCACGTCAGCAGCTATGCGACATCTCACCCATGGGAAGACTTTGCCGAAACATGGGCCCACTACCTGCACATCGTCTCCACACTGGAAACGGCCTGGGCTTACGGCGTCACGATCCATCCGGGCATCCCAGACCCATCCACCCTGTCGACGGATGGCCCGATGAATGACCCTTATCTGACCGCCACTTTTGACGAGATCATGGATGCGTGGGTTCCGCTGACCTCTGCCGTCAACAGCCTCAACCGATCCATGGGGCTGGCTGATTTTTACCCCTTTGTCCTGACGGTCGGCGTGCGCGAGAAGCTGGCATTCATCCACGCCCTGATCCGGGAAACACAGGCCCTTCGTTAGGACGGAATTTTAGGTGTCCCGAACTGGCGCGTCCGCATCTGGCGCGCCTGATGAATGAAGTACAGCTTGGCACCCGTCATCCTCACGGACCGATAGACAAGATAGACGGGTGCCGTCAGAGCCGTCCGGGATGAAAGGGGAATATAAGCAATCTGCCCCGCGTGATGCTGTTGCATTGAATGGGGCACGACAGAAATACCCAGTCCTCCGGCTACAAGACTGAGCGCCGCCATAAGCTGAGGTCCTTTCTGTCGGATGTTGGGCATGAAACCAGCACCCAGACAGGCATCCACAATCGTCTTGTAGAGGCCGTTGTTATACTGGCTCTGATAGAGGATGAAGTCTTCGTTTTCGAGATCCGCCAGCCTAAGGCCTTCTGCTGGTGGGTTGAGAGCCAGTGGATGCGCCCTGGGAACCGCTACCACCATCGGCTCTTCCAGAATCAGTTCCACCATCACATCCGATACATCCGGGATGGAAGCACGCACAAAGGCCACATCCACAAGATCATCCCTTAACGCGCCGAGAAGCTGGCTGGAATTGCCCTCCGTCAGGGTCAGTGTCACATCCGGCCAACTCTCCCTGAAGTGCCCCAATACGGCCGGCAAGCTGGGATGACACATGGCCGAATTGGTAAAACCCACAGACAGTTCGCCACTTTCGCCACGCACGACCCGACGAACATCTTCAACTGTCTCGTCCACCCGGTCGAGAATGTCATATGCTCCCTTGAGCATACTCCGCCCGGCAGCCGTCAGACGCATGCCTTTGGCATGACGCTCAAAAAGTTGAACACCCATCGCTTCTTCACAGGACCGTAACATCCGTGTCAGGGGAGGCTGCTGAATCCCGAGCCGTTCTGCCGCCCGTGTGAGATTCCCTTCCTCGGCGATGGCCACGACGGCGCGGAAATGACGTAACTCAACCATGCAATACCTTTAAGGTATGATGAAACCTGCAACGAAATATTGGACCTAGCAGTTTTCGCCTCTAAAGTCCGCACGCCTTCTAAGCATGGACAGACAGGATACGCCATGACCAACAAGATTCCCGCCACGCTCATCGCCGGTGACGGTATCGGACCGGAGATCATGGCCTCCGTCACGACTGTTCTGGATGCACTCGGCGCTCCCTTCGTCTGGGATCATCAGAATGCGGGAATGGGCGCTTTGGAAAATCAGGGCAGCGCTCTTCCGGATGCGACGCTCGACAGTATTGCCCGCACGGGACTGGTCCTGAAAGGCCCGCTGACAACGCCGGTCGGCAAGGGCTTCCGGTCCATCAATGTGACGCTGCGCCAGCAGTTCGATCTGTACGCCAATGTCCGCCCAACACAGACGATCGTTCCAGGTGGCCGTTACAGCAATGTCGATCTGGTCGTGATCCGCGAAAACGTCGAGGGTCTCTATGCCGCCATGGAACACTACATGCGTGTTGGCGACGATCCGGAAGCCGTGGCCTATGGCGCAGGCTTCAACACACGGGCGGAATGTAATCGTATCGTCAGATTCGCGTTCGAATACGCTGTGAAGAACGGTCGCAAGAAGGTCACGCTGGTTCACAAGGCCAATATTCTCAAGATCCTCAGCGGTATCTTCCTGCATGAAGGCCGCCGCGTAGCTGCCGAATATGAAGGCCGCATCGAACTTGAAGAACGCATTGTCGATGCCTGCGCGATGGAACTCGTCATCAAGCCGGAAAACTACGATGTTATCGTCACGACCAACCTCTTTGGTGATATCCTCTCCGATCTGACAGCCGGCCTCGTGGGCGGTCTGGGCATGGCTCCGGGAGCCAATATCGGAGAGAAGATGGCCGTGTTCGAAGCCGTCCACGGATCGGCCCCGGATATTGCTGGCAAGGGCGTTGCCAACCCACTGGCCCTCATGATGGCCGCCAGCATGATGCTGGCCCATGTGGGCCGTCAGGATCTTTCCGTCCGTCTTGATGGCGGCATGAAGCAGATCCTGACGACAGATGGTATCCGCACCCGCGATCTGGGCGGTACTGCCACGACCGAAGACGTTACGCAGGCTCTCCTGCGCGCCATTCACTGAACAGACGACACGACCAGCAGGGAACACAGACATCATGAAACAGGTTGGACGCGATCTTCTGGGCAGCCAGCGCAACCTGTCCGTTGACGGACAGACCTATCGCTATTTCTCCCTTCCCGTGGCAGCGGAGAAGATTGGGGATATTTCCCGCCTTCCCGTCAGCCTCAAGGTTCTGCTTGAAAACGTTCTGCGCTTTACGGACGGTACAAGCTACAAGGTGGAAGATGCACAGGCCATCGCAGACTGGCTGCGTTATGCCGGCTCGACACAGGAAGTGCCGTTCAAGCCGTCCCGCATCCTGATGCAGGATTTCACGGGTGTTCCGGCTGTTGTCGATCTGGCCGCCATGCGCGACGGTATCCTGTCGCTCAACGGCGATCCGCGAAAGGTCAATCCGCTCGTCCCCGTGGATCTCGTGATCGACCATTCCGTCATGGTCGATGTCGCAGGCCGGGCAGATGCACTTCAGCAGAACGTCTCTCTGGAATTCGAGCGAAATGGCGAGCGCTATGCGTTCCTGCGCTGGGGGCAGCAGGCGTTCGACCAGTTCCGCGTCGTGCCGCCGGGTGCAGGCATCTGCCATCAGGTCAATCTGGAATACCTGTCCCAGGTTGTCTGGACCAGCACAATCGACGGCGTCACCTACGCCTATCCGGACACGCTATATGGCACGGATTCCCACACAACCATGGTCAATGGACTGGGCGTTCTGGGCTGGGGCGTCGGCGGTATTGAAGCCGAGGCCGCAATGCTCGGCCAGCCGATTTCCATGCTCATTCCGGATGTCGTCGGATTTCGTCTGGATGGCAAACTTCCAGAAGGCACAACGGCCACAGACCTTGTCCTGACCATCACGCAAATGCTCCGCGCCAAGGGCGTTGTCGGGAAATTTGTCGAGTTCTATGGTCCTGCGCTGGACCATCTGCCCGTTGCAGACCGCGCAACCATCGCCAACATGGCCCCGGAATATGGCGCAACCTGTGGCTTCTTCCCTGTCGATGCGCTGGCACTGGATTACCTGCGTCAGACTGGCCGTGACGAACACCGCATTGCCCTTGTCGAAGCCTATCTGCGGGCTCAGGGCATGTTCCGCGACATATCCACGCCAGAACCGGTCTTCTCTTCCACGCTGTCGCTGGATCTCAGTACTGTCACGCCATCTCTTGCTGGCCCGAAACGCCCGCAGGATCGTGTTGAACTCCGCTCGGCCTCCGAAGCTTTCGAGAAGGCCCTGACAGAGACGCTCGGCGTCAAACCGGAAAACACCATCGTCACCGCTCCGGTCGCCGGAACGGATTACGCGCTGGAACATGGTTCGGTCGTCATTGCAGCCATCACGTCCTGCACCAACACGTCCAATCCCGCTGTTCTCGTGGCCGCTGGTCTGGTCGCCCGGAAAGCGCGCGCACTTGGTCTCAAGCCCAAACCCTGGGTCAAGACATCCCTCGCCCCTGGCTCTCAGGTCGTGACGGATTATCTGGATCGCGCAGGCCTGTCCGCTGACCTTGATGCACTCGGCTTCGAGACCGTAGGCTATGGCTGCACGACCTGCATCGGCAATTCCGGACCGCTGGACCAGCCGCTGGTGGATGCAATTGAAGGCCACAATCTGGTTGCAACGTCCGTTCTCTCGGGCAATCGCAACTTCGAAGGCCGCATTTCACCGAACGTCCGCGCAAATTACCTCGCCAGCCCTCCGCTTGTGGTGGCCTATGCTCTGCTTGGCACCATGCGTCAGGACATTACGACTGCCGTTCTGGGACATGCACCGGACGGAACACCCGTACATCTGAAGGACATCTGGCCGTCCAATCATGAAGTCGCGGAACTGGTCGGAACGGCCGTCACGCGCGAAGCCTTCGTCGATCGCTACAGCCGCATCACCGAAGGCACGCCGGAATGGCAGGCGCTCGGATCAGCCAGCGAATCCGCCACCTTCAAGTGGCAGCCCGGTTCGACCTATGTGCAGGACCCGCCCTACTTCACGGACCTGAAGGCCGATCCCCAGAACCCGACGGATATTTCCGGCGCCCGCGTTCTGGCTCTGCTGGGTGACAACATCACCACGGACCATATCTCCCCGGCTGGCTCCATCGCTGCGTCTTCCCCGGCTGGTGAATACCTTCAGGAGCATCAGGTTTCGGTCAGGGATTTCAACTCCTATGGCTCCCGCCGAGGCAATGATCGCGTGATGGTGCGAGGCACATTCGCCAACATCCGTATCCGCAACGAGATGGCCCCCGGAACCGAGGGCGGCATGACACGCCATCAGCCCGATGGCACCCTGATGTCCATCTACGATGCCGCGACCCGTTATGCTGAAGAAGGCACACCACTCGTCGTCTTTGGTGGCAAAGAATACGGCATGGGCTCTTCCCGTGACTGGGCCGCCAAGGGCACACGCCTGCTCGGCGTTAAAGCCGTGATTGCAGAAAGTTTTGAGCGTATCCACCGCTCAAACCTCGTCGGCATGGGCGTTCTACCACTGACGTTCGAAGACGGCACAACCCGCAAAACCCTCGGGCTGGATGGTACAGAAACAATCAGCATTGCCGGCATCAATGACCTGACGCCCCATAAGACGCTGACCATGACCATTACCCGTCAGGATGGCAGCCAGCAGCAGGTTCCCCTGCTCTGCCGTGTCGATACCGTGGACGAGGCGGATTACTACCGCCACGGTGGTATCCTGCCGTATGTTCTGCGCGGCATGGCAGCAGCCTGAGCTTCACCCCTGACGATCTGCTTCGTCCAGATCGTCAGGGGTCTCTCTCGACCAGCAAGATCTTCTCCCATGACCATTCTTTATAATCGAGCCATACCATCTGCCGAAGAATTCGCTCATCTATTGCGAAGGTCAGGTCTAGGGGTGCGTCGACCCGTCGATGACCTCGCGCGCCTGCAGCGTATGCTTGATGGTGCAAACCTGACGATTACTGCACGGGATAGTCAGAGCAAAGAACTCGTTGGAATAGCACGTTCCATTACGGACGGCGCCTATGCCTGCTATCTGTCAGATCTTGCTGTGCATGAAGATTACAAAGGTCATGGCATTGGCAAGAAACTGATCGCGACAACACAGCATCATGCAGGCCCGGAATGTGCCTGCATCCTGATTGCAGCCCCGGACGCTGTGTCCTTTTATCAGCATATCGGGATGCCTCAGACAGATCGGGCTTTTGTTCTTCCCAGAACAGCCTGACAACTCAGACCCGGCGTGCCAAAGCGAGTTTCAGGCTGAACAACAGGAAAACACCTCCCGTCAGGCGATCCATGCGACGCACTACAACGGGGCTGGATAAAAACCGCCCCAACGGGATGGTCAGCGCGACCAGCAGCCCAAGCCATGCGAAGGAAAGCACCGCCTGAATGGCCGTGAGGAGCAAAGAAAACTCCTGAACATTGACATGTGGCGGAATGAACTGCGGCATGAACGTCATGTAAAACACGCCAACCTTCGGGTTGAGCAAATTGCTCAGAAGCCCCCGACGGAACGCAACCCCGGCTTCAGGGCGGTTTGTGGGCTGTTCGGCCGCCGCTTCTTCCTGTTCATGGGCAAGGGAAGAACGAGGATGGAGCAACAGCTTGACGCCCATCCATCCCAGATACAGCGCACCCGCCCATTTGACCGCCGTGAACGCTGTTTCGGAGGCTGCGAGTAATGCAGTCAACCCAAACGCCGCGCCCAAACCCCAGACGGCAAGCCCAAGACAGATTCCCAGAACGGCCGCCAACCCGGCTTTCCAGCCTGATGTGGTCGCGGTTCGCAGCGTCATGGCCGTATCAAGACCGGGGGTAATTGTGAAGATTGCTGCGGTGGCAGCGAACGCAAGAAGGGGAAGCAGATAGGGATGCATGGCCAGACCATACACCGGCTTCTTCCGCCCCCCAATCCCCGATCAGGCCAGTTCAACTTCCTTTTCAACAGCCGGCATGCGGATCAGGTAATCAAAGGCCGAAAGAGATGCCTTTGCCCCCTCACCCATCGCAATCACGATCTGCTTGTAAGGCACCGTCGTTGCATCACCCGCCGCAAAGATCCCAGGCACGGACGTCGCACAATGATCGTTGATGACGATTTCGCCATAAGGGCTGAGGTCCAGAGAACCTTTCAGCCAATCTGTGTTGGGTAGCAGTCCGATCTGTACGAACACACCATCCGTCTTGATATGATGCAGCCCACCATCCGCATCGCTGTAAGTCAGACCAGTGACTTCCTTGCCATTGCCTTCGATCTTCGTGGTGAGCGCACTCATCAGAACGGTGACGTTCGGCAGGCTCAGCAGCTTATCCTGCAAAACCTTGTCTGCCTTCAGATGCGCCCCACGCTGGAGAAGCGTAACGTGAGACACGATGTTGGCCAGATCAATCGCAGCTTCCACGCCGCTATTACCACCGCCAGTCACGACAACCGGACGCCCCTTGTAGAACGGACCATCGCAATGCGGGCAATAGGCCACGCCCTTCGTGCGATATTCTTCCTCCCCAGGGACGCCAAGCTGACGCCAGCGCGCGCCTGTAGCCAGAATAATCGTCTTGGACCGCAGGGTCGCTCCGCTTTCCAGAACAATCTCGTGCAAGCCGCCCGGCTGCGTTGTCGGAACCAGCTTGGCTGCCTTCTGAGACGCAATGATCTGCACATCATACTGCCGCACATGGGCTTCCAGCGCTCCGGCCAACTGCGGACCCTCCGTTTCCTTCACGGAAATGAAGTTCTCGATGCCCGCCGTATCCATGACCTGGCCACCAAAACGATCAGCCACCAACCCGGTCCGCAGGCCTTTACGCGCGGCATAGATGGCAGCCGATGCACCAGCAGGGCCAGCACCCAGGACAAGTACATCAAATGGTGCCACATCCTTCAGCCTTACAGCCGCGCGCTCAACGGAAGAGGCATCCAGTTTGGCGAGAATATCCGCGACCTCCATACGGCCAGACGCAAACGGCTCCCCATTCAGATAAACCTGCGGCACGGAACGAATACCGAGACGCTCCACTTCTTCCGGAAAGTCTGCGCCATCAATCGCCGTATGATGGATCTTCGGGTTCAGAACGCTCATGGCGTTCAGAGCCTGCACAACATCCGGGCAGTTCTGACAGGACTGGGAGAAATATGTCTCGAAATGGAAGTCCCCATCCAGCGCCTTGATCTGTTCAACAAGATCGGCCTCGATCTTGGGCGGATGGCCGCTGACCTGAAGCAGGCCCAGAACCAGAGATGTAAACTCATGCCCCATGGGCAGGCCGGCAAACGTCACCTCCTCCACGGAACCGGCACGACGGATCACAAAGGAGGGGCGGCGCGATGCCGTTCCCGCATCGGAAAACGTCACCTTGTCTGACAAGCTGGCAATATCTTCCAGCAATCCGCGCACTTCAGCAGAGCGGTCGTCAGAGCCAAGCGTGGCTTCGAGCACGACGTCGCTCCGCAGGTACTCCATATAGGCGCGCATCTGGGTTTTCAGGTCGTCCTGAAGCATCGTTTTCTCCAGCGGTTTTGTAAGAAAAAATTCTTGTTAAATCCTGCCTCCCAAAGAGAGGCAGGAGGATGGTGAGGCTGTCATGCCTCACCGGGCAGGATCAGATCTTGCCGACGAGGTCGAGGGACGGCTTCAGCGTTGCGCTGCCTTCCTTCCACTTGGCCGGGCAAACTTCACCCGGGTGGCTTGCGACGTACTGCGCAGCCTCGATCTTGGCGAGCAGTTCTGTCGCGGAGCGGCCAACGCCACCAGCCGTGATCTCGATGTACTGAACCTTGCCTTCCGGATCGAGGAGGAACGTACCGCGGTCAGCCAGACCAGCTTCTTCGATCAGAACACCGAAGCTGCGGGAGATCGTGCCTGTCGGGTCGCCGAGCATCGTGTACTTGATCTTGCCGATTGCCGGGGACGTATCGTGCCAGGCCTTGTGCGTGAAGTGCTTGTCCGTGGAGACAGCGTAGAGTTCAACGCCCAGCTTGTCGAAAGCAGCCTGGTTGTCAGCGAGGTCTTCCAGCTCGGTCGGGCAGACAAACGTGAAGTCAGCCGGGTAGAAGAAGAAAACGGACCACTTGCCGCGGACGTCTGCGTCCGTGACGGTCAGGAACTTGCCGTCGCGGAATGCGTCGGTCGAAAACGGTGCCAGCGGCGAATTGATGCGAACCATCAGAAGGTCTCCTGCTTTGTCGCTCGTGTTGTGTTGCGGAACCTATGTCCCACAGAATGAGAGGGACAGGAAACAGTTCCTGTCAATATGATTGATCGGTCAGACCGAATACAGATCAAACCCTCATCACAATTACCTATCTCATATCAGAGCCGCTGACCAGACCTTCAAGCCCACTGCCGCTGGAAAGCCTCAAGCTTTGCAAGGTAGGTTTTCCGTTGAGCTGAACTGATCCAGGACGCTTCAAAACTGTTGCGCGCCAACGTCAACAGATCCTGCTTGCTAAGGTTTGCATCCCCCTGCGCCACCACAAGGCTTTCTGCGACGTAGTTACCCTTCATGTAAGCCGGATCATCGGACGCTACCGTTACCTTCAGACCCCGATCCAGCATCCCGCGGATGATATTGATATTCTCGCCATTTTCCCGCAGCCACCCACAGGCAACAGGGCAGACCGTGAAAGCCGTTCCCCGGCGTTTGGCAATGGCAACGAGATCGGGACGTTCCAGAATATTGCCGCCGTGATCGATCCGGTCTGCCTGAATGTCTTCCAGAACCTGACGGATGTGCTCATGCGTATCGAGCTGATTCAAATCGCAGTGCATCGTCAGGTGGAAGCCTTCCTTCCTCGCCCGGGCAAAGACCTCCCGGAACTTGTCAGGCGGATTGTTCTTCTCATCTGAATCCAACCCAATCCCCACAATATGCTGGCGGTACGGAAGCACAGTTTCCAGCGTCTTCATGGCGGATTCAGCACTCAGTTCCCGCTCGAAACAGAGCACAAGCTGAGAGTCGATTTTCAGGTTCTTTCGAGCGTCTGCCTGCGCGCGGGTCAGGCCAGTCATGACCGTCGAAAAAGCAATGCCACGATCAGTATGCATCTGCGGGTCAAAGAACATCTCAGTGTACAGAACGTTCTGGGATGCGGCTTTCGTCAGATAGGCATAGGTCAGTTCATAGAAATCCTGCTCCTTGAGCAGAACACTTTTGCCTTCATAGAAAATTTTCAGAAAGCTCTGAAGATCGTGGAAGTTGTAGCTGTCCCGCATGTCTTCCACGGTCTTGTAAGGGAGCGTCACCCCGTTCCGGCGGGCGAACCGGAATTTCATTTCCGGTTCCAGCGTCCCTTCAAGATGCACATGCATTTCGGCTTTCGGCATGGCGTAAATGAACGCCGTCAGATCGTCAGTGCCGGAAGACGGCACTCCCGCTGCTCGGGCGCCAAGTGCGAAAGTCCCCGCAAAAAGCGTTGTATTTGCCAGAAAGGCCCTGCGCCCGAACGTCATCCTGTTTTCCTTCTCATCCTGCCAGCACACTCAGCCTGACTACCTGACAGGATGTTGCGAAGGCGATCTGATAACAAGCCGAGAAAACAGGATGACCCGAATGGATTTTGCGATCAGGCGGTCAGGCCACCATCAACCGGCAGAGAAGCACCAGTGATGTAGGACGCAGCCGGGCTGGCGAGAAACCCAACAAAACCAGCAATGTCAGCCACCTTCCCGTAAGAGTTCGTGGCTGTAAAGCTCTGGATTAGTGCGGCACCTTCGCCATCGGCCGGATTAAGATCCGTATCGATCGGGCCGGGTTCTACGACATTGCAAGTGATACCCTTTGGTCCCACATCACGAGCAACGCCCTTTGCAAAACCTTCCAGAGCAGCCTTCGTTGCTGCGTACAGGGAAATTCCCGTGAAAGGCGCACGAGCACCGAACGCAGAGCCAATATAAATCAGGCGACCACCCTGCCCCATATGCTTCACGGCTTCCATGGTCTCAACCATGACCGCACGCACATTGAGATTCAGAACCTTGTCGATCTGCTCAACGCTCATCTGGTCAATCGGGCCATACGGATAAATACCGGCGTTACAAACCAGAGCATCCAGACGACCAAACGTCTCAACAGCCTTGGCGACAACAGCAATATTCCCTTCAGCCGTTCCGCCATGAGCCTTGATGGCCACGGCCTTACGGCCCTTGGCCTCGATCTGGCTGACAACGGCAGCGGCAGCCGCCTCGTTGCTGGCATAGGAAATGGCAACATCATAGCCGTCTGCGGCAAGACGAAGTGCGATTGCGGCACCGATACCGCGGGAACCACCGGTCACAAGAGCAGCGCGCTGGGACATGGTTCTTGATCCTTCCTCTGGAAAATGTGTCGAACCTTATACGCCTCGTACTTCGGTGTGTCTTCCACGCACAGATGAACCTTTGAAATTTTTAACAGGTAAAACCGCACTTCCATATTTTTAAGTTCGATCCTATCTATCATTCCATGAGTTATGTTCCCCTTTCCGGCCTGTCCCTGCGCGACATCGAATATGTCGTGGCGGTGGACGATCTTCGCAATTTTTCCCGCGCTGCCGAGCGCTGCGGCGTGAGTCAGGCGGGGCTGTCCGAACAGGTCCGGAAGCTGGAACAGCTTCTTGACGTCACATTGTTCGAGCGGTCGCGCCGTCACGTCGCGCCAACCCCCGACGGGGAACGACTCATTGCACTCGGCCGCGACGTTCTGGCAGCCGCACGCAATCTGCTGGAAGCTGCAAGAGCACATACCAGCCCGCTGGATGGTATTTTGCGTCTCGGTGTTATCCCAACGCTCGGACCGTATTACATTCCGGGCATCCTCCCGCATTTACGGAACGACTATCCCAACCTGCATCTTCGCCTCACGGAAGGCATGACTGACACGCTTGTTCATGCTCTGCGAAATAACGAACTGGATCTGGCCCTGATGGCGCTCCCTGCCCCTTCGGAAGCGCTGGAAACCATTCCACTCTTCGAAGAGGCATTTCTGGGTGTCTTCCCTGCGACGCATGAACTTGCTGGCAAAAACAAAATCTCTCTGAAACAGCTTGGTCGCCCTGACCTTCTGCTCTTGGAGGACGGACACTGCCTGCGCGATCAGGCGCTCTCCATCTGCCCGACCGTTCCCCGTCAACGTGAGCCTCGACTGGCCACCAGCCTCGAAATGCTCTGGCACATGATCGGCGCGGGTGAAGGCTTCTCTCTGATCCCCAGACTGGCGCTCCGAAACAGAATGGATTTCGAGAGCCTCATCACCGTCCGCCCCCTCTCCGAACCCGAGGCCTGCCGGACGATCGGTCTTGTCTGGCGTGCCTCAGACCCACGCGCCTCGACATTCAGGGAACTTGGTAAATTTCTGCGTCAAAATGCGCCGGAAGGGTGCAAAATGTATCCAACTTGAACCACCAGCCCTCCATGACGTTCACACTCCGCACAACAGAACACACTCAGGCCCTTAACTACGATCTCAGGAGACAGGCCGGAGACTCTGTGTCTCATCCCGGGTCGAGTGCAAAGGAAAGAGTCTACCTGTGAAGAATGTGCTTATCGGTACATTCCTACGCCGCGCTGGAGCACCCAGAATTCTGGGCATCATGCCCGGTCTGAGGATCAATGATCCCCTTCTGGCCGCCGTACTGGACTTCGATACGCCGCTTCTTCTGTTGCATGAAGGAACGACGCATGGTGAAGGCCCTGTCTGGGATGCCGAAGGAAACCGGTTGATCTGGTCAGATGTCATTTCCCGTCGATTGATGGCATGGCATCCGGACGGACATGTCCACACAGTTCTTGACCCAACCTGGTTCATCAACGGCAATGCCCTGCTCTCTGATGGGACAATGGCTCATTGTGAGCATGGCCGCCGGTGCATCAGTATTTCCCACCCCGGAAAAGAGGCCCTGCCTCTCATCACGCATTATCAGGGCGGAAGGCTGAATTCGCCCAATGACATCGTTGCAGGACCGCACGATACACTCTGGTTTACAGACCCCGTTTTCGGCATCACGTCCCCCCGCGAAGGGTACATCGCAGACCCCGAACTGCCTCATCGGAGCGTGTACCGATATCATCGACCAAGTGCCACGCTGACCCGCATGGCGGATCTGGATCAGCCAAATGGTCTGGCTTTTTCACCCAGCGGCCAGACGCTGTATGTTTCGGATACGTCGCGGGCGATTGGCGGAGCCACTCACGCCATTCAGGCTTTTACCGTTGCGGAAAACGGTACTCTTTCCGAAGAGCACCCTTTTTACAGCGTTGAACACGGTATTCCCGATGGATTGGCCGTGGATCAACGTGGCTGGATCTGGACGACGTCAGAGACCGGAATTCACATCCTGGACAGTTCAGGATGCCCTCTCGGCTTCATCCGACTCCCCTATACCCCGACCAACTGCACATTCGGCGGCTCTGACAACCGCCGCCTGTTCATCACCTGCAACCAGCACCTTCTGGCGCTGGATCTCAGGGATTAAGCCAGAAGATTACTGGGACGTATCACAGGCCTTTTTTGACCCCGGAAAATCTGAACACCCAGCTTTTCCAACGCCCCACTGATAGTCCTTTTCGTCGCTCGCCATTCCGTTGGGCGTCACCTGCGTCATGACGGCGGACAGATCGGAGACACGCCCCGCCGTATATTTCAGTTCGATATATCCGTTGTAGGCACCCGGGTTCTTGTTAGCGCTTTGGAAGTAGCTGGCCTTATGGTCCTTTCCGGGCACACCAAGGATCTGCGTCACCTGCGCGGGGGTTGCGTTCTGAAGGCTCCGAAGCAGGTCTTCCGTAAAGCTGCGACACGTCACATCCGGGCGCTCGTCCTCACCGGGAAGCGCTGTCCAGCATCCTTTCTGACCGGGGAAACCAGATGCGGCGGAAGCGCTTTCCGCTGCGCAAAACAGGCTTCCTGCCACCAGCATGAATCCCATTGCATGTTTTACTGTCATCATTCTGTCCTGCTCCCGCCAGTCCATTCATCCTCTGCCAGATCGGACCGGCAGGCCATTATCAACTGGTACTCTTCGGATAAAGCCGATTGACCACCTTCTCCATCGTCAGCCCCTGCACAATGATTGTAAAGACCACCACGCCATAACACACCGGCAGGAGTGTTTCACGAAGGCCCCCGGGAGGCAGACCCAGAGCCAATGCCACGGAAATTCCCCCTCTCAGTCCGCCCCAGGTCAAAACACCGAGAGCTTTCCCACGCTCCCCCTTCCGCAAATGGACAGGCATGGTGGACAGAAAAACGCTCAGCCCCCTCACCACGACCGAAAGAGGAATGATGAGAAGGGTGGCCACCAGCGTCGGAAGATGCGGTGTGATTTCAAGAAGTTCGAACCCGATCAACAGAAACAGAAGCGCGTTCAGAATTTCATCAATCAGTCCCCAGAACGTCACCAGTTCCTGACGGGAATGTTCAGGGATGGCCCGCTTTCCGGCATCCGTCGCCAGCCACATCCCTGCCACCACGACGGCAATCGGCCCTGACATGTGCAAGGCACTGGCGAGGCTGTATGTCCCCGTCGCAAGCGCAAGCGAGGCCAGAAGGTCAATCTGCATATCCTTGACGCCACGGATGATCTTCAGCGCAACCCAGCCAGACACACCACCCAGCAGCCCACCTCCAACGGCCTCGATCAGAAACCGCACAACGAAATCGGTCATGGCGACACTCTGGGCCTCTCCCGTCGCGACACCGATCACCGTACCAAAAATCACAACCCCCACACCGTCATTGAACAGGCTCTCACCCGCGAAAACGGCCTGTAATGAGTCCGGCAAACCCAGCCGACGCAACATCCCAACAACGGAAACCGGGTCCGTGGGAGCGAGAATTGCCCCCAGCACAACACACCAACTGAATGGCACCTGCATACCCAGAAGCGGAAAAACAAACCACGCGGCCCCGGCAAGAAGAGCAACAGCCAGAACCGTCCCAAAAATCGCAAGCGCTGCCACGGCTTTTCCGCGGGCGAGCAGAAGTCCCAGATTAACCTGCATGGCACCTGCAAACAGCAGGAAGGACAGTGCCCCTTCAAGAAAAGTCTCGGGCAGATTGACCTGCCCGAGCAGCGAACGGGGAATATGCTGAAGGTCATAGCCGGGAATCAGCGGGTTGATCAGCATGACCATCATCGAGATGACCATGGAAATCAGCAGGATACCGATTGTCATAGGCAGTTTGAGCAGGCGCTCGTTCAGCACACCGAAACACGTCGCGCCCACCATCAGTAATGCAAAAAGCCCGAGTGAATTCATATGCCCTGCTCCATCCTACCCTGACTTTCCGCCGTCTGCCTGACCATCCATCCCGGTCCGCATTTACCACTCACTGTCAGACACAGAAGCTTCTGTAACAAGCAGAGTTTCAATCGACAGATTTCAACATATCGCTGTTCAGGGTTTTACAGCGCCATTATTGTGAAGATACGGTAGTCGGTTCGCCAGAAAGCCGGTCACCGCCGCTTCCTCGGCAGACAACCCATGCTCCGGCGTTTCCAGAACATCCTGCGCCCGCTTCTGGAACGCCGCCCGAAGAGTTCCGTCCAGATGGCCATCCACCACACAGGGGTTGATATAGCTTTTCCGGCAGACCGCAGGCGTATTTCCTAGTCGGGCAGCTACGGATTTCACAGCCTCGACAACCTGCTTCTTGGCTTTTGCCTTCGTATCGTAATCACTGAACGCACAGAGTGTAACGGCCGCAAGCTGCGTGGCAGCCCAGGTCCGAAAATCCTTGGCCGTAATGTCTTCGCCTGTAATCGTCTGAAGGTAACCATTCACGTCCTGCGAATGCACTTCATGGCGCGTGCCATCTTCGTCCAGATACTGAAACAGA
Organism: Gluconobacter japonicus; assembly: GCF_015244665.1. Classification (NCBI taxonomy): domain Bacteria; kingdom Pseudomonadati; phylum Pseudomonadota; class Alphaproteobacteria; order Acetobacterales; family Acetobacteraceae; genus Gluconobacter; species Gluconobacter japonicus. Next base: position 548,154 of record NZ_JABCQN010000002.1, on the reverse strand, counting down.
CGTTGCCCCGGCAGATCTTCCAGTCGGGAAACAAGTCGCGCCAGACGCGTATCAGACAGATCCAGATGCTGCTCGATGCCGTGCTTGGCGCGGAAGTCAAACGTGACGTGCTTTCCACTGACATCCACATGCCGATGACGAAGCGTCGTCAGGCCATAGCTCTTGTTCTCACGCGCATAGCGGTCATTGCCAATCCGCGCCATCGTCCGTTCCATGATGAAAACAATTGCAGCCAGAACGCGGTCCCGATCCAGCGTCTTTCGCGCCAGATCCTTGGCAACCTGCGCCCGTACCGCAGGAAGCTTCTCGCTGAACACGAGCATCCGATCAAACTTCGCGAGATCCCGCGTTTCGCGCCATTTGGGATGATAGCGATACTGCAACCGTCCGCGCGCATCCGTGCCCACGGCCTGCAGATGCCCCTCAGGGTCCGTACAGATCCACACATCCCGATAGGCCGGTGGAATACCAAGGCGTTTCAAACGGTTAATGACGTCCTGATCGGCAATACGCGCCCCAGCAGGATCATAATAAGCAAATCCTTTGCCCGCACGTTTGCGCGTAATCCCCGGCTCCGTCCGGTCAACATAGTGAAGCCCTGCGCGTCTGGCCTGTTTCTGCTCTGGTGAAAGTCGTGCCGTCACAAATCTGCGCCCCTGTCCGTCCGCCTGTAACAGCGTGCTTCAGCAACGGGAGTTTCGTCAGATCCGCTTACGGTTCCTTATACTTCCTGACATGACACTCGCCATTTCAAGGGCGACGTAGAAAGGAACGATTTTCAGAGCAGGGAAGCATTGTCATGAAGCGACTATTGTGGGGATGCAGCATACTCCTGCTCGCAGGCTGCGCCTCTCATCCACCGTCCGACATGTCAGAGACTGCCGATGACGGGGATGGTGCATCTTATACCCAAACTGCTGGCGGCCCAGGGGGAGGACATGGTGGCGGCAATAACATCTGGTCAGACGTCTTCCGCACCGCGCTGCAAACCGGAATGGGCTTCGTCCATCACTGAACGAAGCGAGAAGCCTTACTTGTCCTCGTAAGACAGTCGCCAATCGGCAGGCTCAGCCTCTGCAAGCGCAGACCATTCCTGCATCAACGGGTGTGCCAACAGCGCCTGCACCCATGTCTTTACGACCGGATCGACATCCAGCTGATAGGTGTGAATGCGGATCGCAACAGGCGCATACATGCAGTCCGCAACCGTCAGGCTATCACCGAACAGGTAAGACGTGGCCGTACCAGACCGCAGAAGCGCCCCCTTCAGCGTGTCACTCAACAGAGCAACATCCTTGGCAAGATCTTCGCTGATCTCTGCAAGAGGTGCAGGAACGCGCTCCACATCCATCGGGCAGTTCTGCCGGATCGGACGGAAACCGGCATGCATCTGTGCGCTGATGCTTCGGGCATGGGCACGCACCACACGGTCCTGTGGCCAGAGCGACGGCTCATACTCGGCACAGTATTCGCAGATAGCCAGACTTTCCCAGACATGTGCACCATCATGCTGCAAATACGGCACCAGTTTGTTGGGAGACAGCGCGTGGATTTCCGTGGTCTTGCCACCGCCCTTGAGAGCAATGACCTTTTCATCCACGTCCAGCTTCGCCAGTTTAACAGCCAGCCAGCCTCGCAGGGACCAGGACGAATACCGCCGCGATCCGATCAGAAGTGTCCCCGCCATATTTACGCTCCCGCCAGAATAAACCCGCCGCCCAGAACGCGGCTTCCATCATACAGAACGCACGCCTGACCGGGCGCTGGCATGGCGGGTTCCGTCAATTCAACAAGTGCCTCACCATTCGCCAATGGCTTCACAACCGCATCCCGGAGCTTCTCACGGGCGCGGATCTGTACGCCGCAGGAAACACCTTCAGGCGGCGCATCCATCAGCCAGTTCATATCCCGCAGACGGATTGTCTTGCGCGTCTCGACTTCGGTCGCCTGAACGCGCGGTCCAACGACAATCCGGCGCTTGGGCACATCAATCCGCGTTACCATCTGGCGCTCGCCAACGGCCGTATGGATGTCTCCCAGCCGCTTGCTCTGGCCGACCGTATAGCGCGCAACACCCTCATGATGCCCAAGGACATTGCCCTGTTCATCCACGATTTCGCCCTCGCCCCGAATTTCGGGACGAAGCTTCTCTACGATATCGACGTAAGATCCGCTTGGGACGAAACAGATGTCCTGGCTGTCCGGCTTGGCCGCGATTTCCAGTCCAAGCTCCTGCGCCAGTTCACGCACGTGCGCCTTGTCCGGCATCTCGCCCAGCGGGAACCGCAGGTAATCGAGCTGATCTTTTGTCGTCGCGAACAGGAACCAGGTCTGATCCCGTTCCGCATCAACCGGCCGGTGCATTTCTGCGCCATCCGGGCCTTCCACGCGCCGGACATAATGCCCGGTCGCCATGGCTTCACACCCCAGATCGCGGGCCATGCCCAGAAGATCCGTGAACTTCACGCCCTGATTGCAGGCCACGCACGGCACAGGCGTTTCCCCGCGCGCATAGGCGTCCGCGAAGTTCTCGATCACACTGTCCCGGAAGCGGCTTTCCGCATCAATGACGTAATGCGGAAAATCCAGCTTATCCGCCACGGCGCGGGCATCCATGATGTCGCGCCCGGCACAGCACGCGCCCGGCTTCGACGCCTGACCGTGATCGTAAAGCTGGAGTGTCGCGCCAATCACCTCGTGGCCCTGCCGTTTCAAAAGCGCGGCCACTACGGAGCTGTCCACGCCTCCCGACATGGCAACGAGGATACGCATGGTCTTCAGCCCGCCTTAGGAAGCTGAACGGTTAGGCCATTCAGGTCTTCGGTCATGACAATCTGGCAGCCCAGACGCGACGTCTGCTCCAGGCCGAACGCCAGATCGAGCATGTCTTCTTCATCGTCGGTCGGCTCGGACAGCTTGCCAGCCCATTCCGGGTCCACGATCACATGACAGGTGGCGCAGGCCAGCGAACCCTCACAGGCACCTTCAAGGTCAATGTCGTGCTTGTGGGCGATTTCCAGCACCGACAGGCCGACAGGGGCGTCAACTTCACGGCGGGAACCGTCACGTTCGATAAAGGTCATCTTGGGCATGGGCTGTCCGTCTTTTTCAGTCTCTTGAAGGTTGGCAGGTACGGACAGCTTCGATCAAAAGAGCCGCCGCACGGTCAATACCGGGCTTGGAGGTAGAGCGTCCGACCGACAGGCGCAAGCACCGCGATGCTTTCTCTGCAGAAAGTCCCATCGCCGTCAGCACATAGGACGGTGTAATTTCCGCGGCCGAACACGCCGATCCCGTAGACATGGCGACGTCCGGAACGCGTTCAAGGATGTCTGTTGCCCGAACGCCATCCGGCAGACAGATATTCAGAGCACCCGGTAATCGCTTAACCTCGCCACCATTCAGTTCGCAGTCCGGGAGCGCCGTTTTAATCTGGCCCCAGAGATCATCGCGGAGGGCAGAAATCTGCTGAATATCAGCCTCCAGTCTCTGTGCAGCCAGCTCCGCTGCTTTCCCAAAACCGACAACCAAAGGCGTGGGCAGCGTCCCCGAACGAAACGCGCGTTCCTGACCGCCCCCCGAGAAAAGTGGCTGCAATCGCACGCGAGGCCGACGCCGCACATACAATGCGCCAATCCCTTTCGGACCATACATTTTGTGAGCAGAAAAAGACGCCAGATCAACGTCCGCCAGCGAGACGGGGAGCTTCCCGGTCATCTGCGCCATATCGGTGTGAAACAGGACACCTGCCCCCCGCACGATTCGTGACAGATCCGGAATATCCTGCAATACGCCTGTCTCGTTATTGGCGGCCATGATGCTCACAAGCAGGGTTGGCACCGCCAGAGCATCCTGAAGCTCAGCAGGATCAACGCACCCTTGAGAATCCACGCTCAGAACAACAGGCTCGAACCCTTCCGCTTCCAGATCCCGAACGGATTCCAGAACGCATTTATGCTCTGTGGCGACCGTAATAACCCGGCGGCGCTCATCACCCATCCGCCTGAAATGCCGAACCGCGCCTTTGATGGCGAGGTTGTTCGCTTCCGTCGCACCAGACGTGAACACCAGTTCGCGCGCTTCCACACCCAACAGGTCAGCCACACTCTGCCGGGCCTGCTCCACAGCTTTTGCCGCCTTTTGTCCCGGACCATGCACACTGTGCGGATTACCATAATCCTCGGCAAACCACGGCAACATCGCGTCAACGACAGCCGGATCACAAGGCGTGGTCGAAAAGTAATCCAGATAGATCATGACACAGCCTTCCGCAGACGCGCCGCCATGCGCCCGTAGGCAACACAGAACGCTTCAACCTGCTCTTCCCGAACATTCCAGGGCAACGACACGCGGATGGCCTGACTGGCGCCCGTCGTTTCTCCCATGGCGGTCAGAACATGCGATGCCGAGACTTTTCCGGAGGAACAGGCCGACCCGGCAGAGACGCAGAATCCATCCAGATCCAGCGTCATAAGCTGCACCTGAGCCGCGACACCATCCAGAATGAGGCAGCTCGTATTCGGCAACCGCGGAGCCCCACGACCGGCAACACGCGCCCCAGCCTCCATAGCCGTCTGCTCGACACGTTCCCGCAGACGATCAACAGCGCTCCAATCCTGCTTCTGCGCCTCTTCGAATGCTGTCGCCATCCCAAGAATTGCGGGGATCGCCTGCGTCCCGCCACGGCGCCCACGTTCCTGACCTCCACCAATCATCAGCGCATCAATCGGCTCATCCTGCGGCAGAAGCAGTGCACCCGCTCCCTTCGGGCCACCCATCTTGTGACCGGACAGGGCGACACTGCACTCCGTCAAGTCAAACGGAACACGCCCGGCGCTCTGAACAGCATCCACGTGCAGATGCGCACCCGATTCGCGGCAGAGTGTTGCCACATCGCGCAACGGTGAAAGGACACCGGTTTCGTTGTTGGCAGACATGACGCACACCAATGTCGGCACACCATCGGACAGTTTTTTCCGCAGATATTCGAGGTCCAGAACACCCTGCCCGTCCACAGGAATAATGTCCGCTTCAGGAGCAGCCTTACGCACCGCGTCATGCTCAGTTGCGCCGATCAGGATACGCCTGCCCCGACCGAACGCATGAATAGCCATCGCATCAGCTTCCGTGCCCCCGGACGTGAACACGCAAGTCCCGGAAATCCGCCCAAAACCGGCAGTGATCCGGCTCCGGGCATTTTCCAGAAACCGCCTGGCCTCACGCCCCTCCGCATGGACGGAAGACGGATTGCCAGACAGCATCAATCCTTCCAGCACAGCCTCCCTCGCCGCGGGGCGCAGAGGCTCGGTTGCATTGGCGTCAAGATAGGTCGGAGCGGATGCGTTCGTCATGTTCCCTAGATCGTGCAGAGTTGCAGGAATCGCAATCCCGAGTCGATTTTGGTGGAAATTCGGGCTTTCAACTCGATATACAGACGCCCACCGGAAGGCAGGGCCGTAATCCTGCCGGACATAGAGCGAGAGTATACATGCCTGAAGTGATGTTCGCCGGCCCAGATGGCCGGCTTGAGGGTCGTTACCACCACTCCAGCGAACCAAACGCTCCCCTCGCACTGGTGCTGCATCCCCATCCGCTCCACGGCGGCACCATGAACAACCGTATTACCTACACGATGTATCGCAGCTTCGAGAAGATGGGCTTCTCGGTCATGCGCTACAATTCGCGCGGCGTTGGCCGTTCGCAGGGCCGCTACGATGGTGGCATCGGCGAGATCTCCGATGCAGCCGCAGCCCTCGACTGGATGCAGATGGTCAACCCGAACTCCAGCGAACTGTGGATCGCCGGCTATTCGTTCGGTGCGTTCGTCGGCATGCAGCTTCTGATGCGTCGTCCGGAAATCAGCGGCTGGATCAGCGTTGCTCCTCCTGCCAATGACTATGACTTCGGCTTCCTCGCGCCCTGCCCTTGCGGCGGCCTAATGATTGCCGGCGGCAAAGACGAAATGGCGCCAGAGCCGGGTATCCGTAAGCTGGTGGACAAGCTGAACACGCAGAAGAACGTGACGGTCGATTATCGTATCTTCGACGATGCCGACCATATCTTCGCCAAACAGGCTGACCGCGTTGGTGAAGCACTGGAAGATCATGTCATGACCATGCGCGGCCGCAAGGCTCTCGCACTGGCTGCTGACTGAACAAATCTGACAGTCTTATGAAGAAAAAGGCCTGCGCCCTCCGGGACGCGGGCCTTTTCTTTTGGGGCTCTTGCTGGATCATATACACTATGTAACGATCGTTACATGAACATCCGGCAAGACGTCCTCCCCGTCCGCGTGACGGACCTCACCAAGCGCTTTGGCAGCTTTACAGCTCTTGATGGCGTGTCGTTCACTGTGGAACCCGGCGAGACCGTTGCGCTGCTTGGAAGAAACGGTGCGGGAAAGTCCACCCTTATCGGATGCCTGATGGGGTTCCTTGTACCGGACAAGGGTTCGGTGGACCTGTTCGGTCAGAATGTTCTGAACCTTCCAAGGGAATTGCGCGCCAGAACCGGCTTTGTTCCGCAGACCATGACGGGGTTCGGGGCATTCACGGTTGGCAAGCTGATTGATTATATCGGCGCCTTTTATGGGTCACTTCCACCGGTCGATTCCACCCTTCTCCGCTGGGCCGATCTGGACCCTAAAAAGTTAGTCAAAAGTCTCTCGGGCGGTCAGCGCCAGCGCCTCGCAATCCTGCTGGCCATGCGTCATGCGCCGGACTTTCTGGTGCTGGATGAACCTGTTGCCAGTCTCGACCCTCACGCCCGACGGGATTTCATGAATCTGCTCGGAGACTATGCACGCCGCACCGGTGCCAGCGTTCTGATTTCCTCGCACATTCTTTCCGATCTGGAGCGCCTCTGCTCCCGCCTGCTGTTCCTCCGGCAAGGTCAGGTTGTGCTGGATGTTCCAACCACGGTGTTCCGCGCCACAACGCGCTGGCTGGATCACGCAACACCACATATCCTCAATAATCTTCCCCTCCAGATCATCGGGCAGCGCGAGACGAGGCTTCTCGTACATGGATGGTCGGAAGACGTCATGCTGCCTGAAGGCACAACGGTTTCCGTGCCCGATTTTGAGGATGCTTTCCTGGAAATCACAGCGACACAGGCTTCCTGAGCCCATGGGAGGATTTCGTCTTTCCCCGCTGGAATGGTCCGACCTGCGCAGGGCGCTTGGCCTTTACTTCTCAGCAACATTCCTGCGCAGCAACTACATGGCGCTAATGCTCGTGGGCTGGCTGATTGCCGCTCTTTGCGCGCTCTGGAACTTGCATGGTCTGCTCAAACACGAAACACTGGCACAGGCTCTTTCGCATACCAGCATCTTTTACGTCATTCTTATCGTCATATTTGTTCAGAGCGTACTCCAGCTTCATACGAACAATCAGATCGGCGGCTCACAAGCGCCTTCCATTCCCGGACTGGCCCTTGCCGAAGCCCGTGCGGCCAGTATCGTTGCGAGCGTAATTATTCTGGGCTTTGCCGGTCTGATGAGACTGCTGCCCATCCCTTTCCATGACGCCCTGTTTTTTATCCTGTTCAACGCCATTCCCTCGGCCGTGCAGTGGTATGCCCCACCACATGGGCAATCCGGGAAAAGGCGGCTTGCCATTGTTCTGTTCGGCGTTGCGCTCATGTCCGCCCAGTTTGCACTGGTGCTCGTTTCGGACGCCACCTTCTGGATGCTGACGCGCCCTGCGGCTCTTACCGTTCCCGCGAGCATCGTTTTATTCATCGGACTGATCGGCAGTATCCTGTCTCTGCCGAACCGGCTTCATGGCAGCACGCCTCTTACACCAGCCGCACATGAGCATCCCCTCCCGTCAGCAAGTACAGGTTCGAGCGTCGCGCGTTCCGCAAACAAAGCGCTGACACCCTATCAACTCCGTCAGATGCTCCTTGCTCCCATAACCCCCGTTACGCTCAGAACCGACATTCTGATCAGCCTGTTCGTCATTCCCGTGACGCTCTCCGTCTTTGCAACGATAGACATGTTTCTCAGCCACCGCAGTTTCAGCGCGGCATGGGTCAAATCCGTTGGCACCGGGTGCATCATGCTGGTGATTGGAGACAAATGGCTCCTGGACCGACAGCACTGGCCGCTCCTGCTGGTCACCGGGCGGTTTGGAAGTCGGCTGAAGTTCGTGCAGGCTGTTTTCAAAGCCAAACTGTCCCGAATGCTGATCGTCACACCGATCCGTGTCCTCAGCCTTATTGTGCCTTATGCTGCCCTGAAACCCCTGTTTCCTGCAGACGCTTTTTATGACGCTCTGGACCTGACCGTTCTGGCCATTGGCATGACGCTATGCTCTGCTTTGCCCTTCCTGTTTTTACGCTCACCGGCAAAGTCGATCGTTTTCGTCTTCAATCTTGCTCCAGTTGTGCTGATCCAGCTTTGCGCGCCCTTCCTGCTAGGCCTTAGATATGCTGGATACCTGGCCCTGACCGCTCTTACCTTAGGCGCCTTCAGCTATCTCGTTGCGCCATATCGGATCAGCCGTTCAGACTGGCCTTACGAAAACGAATGATGGATCGCTTAACTGGATACACAGAAACAAAATCATCCGTGGTGACCAGCAATTGGGATACCACACAGAACCGTGATAAATATTGATACTGATTATTTTCAAAAATATCTCTCCGCGCAGAACCGCGAAAAAATAACAACGGATTTATTTCTTAATATTTCCAAATCTCGTTATCTGGATGCCTGTCAAAAACCTCTCAATTTTGTCATTCAACAGTCATTTTTTATCATGAAATATGTCCCTCCTGGGAAGTGGACTTGACCATTTACCCAAACAGACAATGGGGCACGGTTCACAACCGTTAAAACTATGCAGGCGTTTGCGAGACAATGGGTGACGTCTCTGGGGCTGGTTTGTGCCATGACCTCTGGGAGCACACTGATATCCGGTGAGGCACATGCCCAGTCCTCATCAACCGGTGCAATCGAAGGCCAGACAGACTCGTCGGGGCAAAAGCCGTTTCAGTCGAAAAGCAATGCCAAAAGCCGCGTCCGAACCATTCGGCCCGGACCTAAACCTGTAACCCCCACACCTGCGGGACCAGGAACAAATGACCTGTCACAGTCTTCGACGACCGACGAAGGCTTTCTGCCAGCCAGTCTGCATGACTGGATGAAACAGAGCACCATGACGGGCAACTGGGGAGGCTGGCGGCCATGGCTGACGGACAAAGGCGTCAACATCACAGGCCATTACTTTCAGGATTCAGCCGGCAACCCGATGGGCGGCAAATCCCAGAACGTGAGGTACGCGCACGAAATCGGCCTGAATTTTGATTTCGACCTCAAGAAACTAACTGGTTACAGCATTGGTCTTTTCCACTTCATCGTGACCTCTCGTGCTGGACAGGGACTTGGTGCCAAACTCCCCGCCCTGAACAGCCCGCAGGAAATATACGGCTCGCCAACGGTGCGCCTGTCCCTGCTGTCATGGGAAATGCACTGGAACCGCTACGTCGCGACAACAGTGGGTGAAATCAACTCCGAAACCGATTTCGAAACCTGGTCCATGTACTGGGGCATGAACAACTACTGCCAGTTCCAGACCAACGCGATCTGCGGCATGCCGCAATCCATCGCCTACAACTCTGGCTACGGCTACTATCCGACCGCCCACCCCGGCGCGTGGGTGAAATTCTACCCGGCGGGGAACGATCATTATTCCATCCAGTTCGGCGTCTATTCTGCCGACCCGACGATCGGCAACACGCATAATGGCTGGAAACTGAACCTGCATGGAGCGACCGGAACATTCCTGCCGTTCCAGCTCGTCTGGCATCAAGGCGGCAAGGACGACTACAGCGGGCCTCTCCAGACCAACATCAAGGTCGGCGGCTACTGGGATACGTCGCAGGTCAACGATGTGTATTCTCAAGGTGGAATGTTTGAAATTCCAGGTAACTATCTAGTTAGTGCACCGACAGCGAAAGTACGTGGTCGCTTCGGTGGCTGGTTCCAGTTTGACCGGATGATCCAGCGAGACGCGGCAGACTCTCACCGCGGCACATCGTTCTTTGCCTCTTTCACATGGGGTGACCCGAGAACAGCCATTGCTCCCTATTTCGTGGACTGGGGCCTCACCCGCAAAGGCACATTCAAGAACCGCCCCGACGATACGGTCAGCCTTGGCATGAAGTTCCTCTGGGTCAACGCCAAAATCAGCAACTGGGTCGCGCAACTTCAGAAAGATGGTGCCACAGGACTTTACCGCCCAAGTGGGGAACATGCCATCGAACTGAACTACGGCTGGCGCCCAACCCCCTGGCTGCTCATCCGTCCTGGAGCGCAGTACATCTGGAGCACAGGCGGAACAAATCGGTATAAAAATCCATTGATACTGGATTTTGAGACCGGAATTACTTTCTGAAAATCTCAATCAGGACAAGTTACTATGAAATATATCCAAAATTCATTTCAGATCGACAGAACTTCACCTTCTACAGGAGACACTTCCCATGCCTGTCACTAACGGCAATAGGACTCTGACGGAGTGGCTGACGCTGCTTCTGGGGGTCGTCATTCTTCTCGTGGGTCTGTTCTTCCTCATTGCGGGCGCTGACCTCGCAATGCTGGGCGGCTCAACCTACTACGCCCTCTGTGGCATCATTCTGATTGCCAGCGGCGTCTTCATGCTCATGGGCCGCACGCTTGGCGCTTTCCTGTATCTGGGAGCCCTGGCTTACACATGGGTCTGGTCCCTGTGGGAAGTCGGTTTCAGCCCCGTTGACCTTCTGCCCCGCGCTTTCGGCCCGACCATCCTCGGTATTCTCGTCGCGCTGACCATTCCGGTCCTGCGTCGCATGGAAAGCCGTCGTACCCTCAGAGGAGCCGTCTGATGCGCCGGTCTCACCTTCTCGCAACAGCCGCTGGCCTCGCTCTCGCCTGTGCGCCACTCGCTGCTCACGCTCAGTTCGCTCCCGCAGGGTCTGGCGGTCCGCCGTCCGCGACTATTCCTGGCCCCGGAAACGCAGATGAGCCAAAGGAAAACACGCCACCAAACTCAAGCTACTTTGCAGGACCGTCGCCTTATGCCCCTCAGGCTCCGGGCGTGAATGCAGCCAATCTGCCGGATATTGAGTCAATCGATGCCTCGCAGGTCCCGGCCATGGCTCCGCAGCAGAGCGCAAACCCGTCCCGTGAGGACTGGCCTGCTTATGGACGGGACGACAAGGCCACGCGTTATTCTCCACTGACGGAACTGAACCCGGAAACAGTAAAACGCCTTGAACCAGCATTCGTCTATCATACCGGCAGCTATCCTCGCCCCGGTCAGACCAATAAATGGGCCGCTGAGACCACACCGATCAAGGTGGGGGACGGCCTTTACATGTGCTCGGCCCAGAACGACATCATGAAACTCGATCCTGTAACGGGTAAGGAGATCTGGCGTCGCAATCTCGGCGTCAAATATGAAGCCATTCCGTACACCGCAGCCTGCAAAGGCGTGACGTACTTCACGTCTTCCGTCGTGCCGGAGGGCGAGCCCTGCCATAACCGTATCCTTGAAGGCACGCTGGATATGCGCCTTGTCGCCGTCGATGCGGCAACGGGCGCGTTCTGCCCGGCTTTCGGGCATAACGGTCAGGTCAATCTGATGCAGGGCCTTGGTGAATCCGTTCCGGGCTTTGTCGCCATGACGGCACCTCCACCCGTTGTGAACGGTGTTGTGGTCGTCAACCACGAAGTGCTGGATGGTCAGCGTCGCTGGGCGCCGTCTGGTGTGGTTCGTGGCTATGATGCAGAAAGCGGAAAATTCGTCTGGGCCTGGGATGTCGGCAATCCGGACGATCACGGCCAGCCGACCGGAAATCGCCATTACAGCCGTGGAACGCCCAACTCCTGGGCCACCATGACAGGCGATAACGAACAGGGGCTGGTGTACGTCCCGACAGGCAATTCTGCCGGCGATTATTTCAGCGGTCTCCGCAGCCCGGCAGAAAATGCAGTTTCAACATCCGTCGTAGCACTGGACGTCAAGACCGGCTCCCCACGCTGGGTCTATCAGACGACCCGCAAGGACGTCTGGGACTATGACATGGGCTCTCAGGTCACGATGATGGATATGCCCGGTTCGGACGGCACACCCACACCCGCCCTGATTGTGCCGACCAAACGTGGCCAGACCTTCGTTCTGGACCGCCGGACCGGCAAGCCGATCCTTCCTGTTGAAGAACGCCCGGCTCCCGCAGGAAATGTGCCAGGCGACAGCCGTGCGCCCACCCAGCCATGGTCCGTCGGAATGCCTGCTCTCCGGATGCCGGAGCTGAAGGAAAAGGACATGTGGGGTATGTCCCCCATTGATCAGCTTTACTGCCGCATCAAGTTCCGCAGCGCGCATTATGATGGTGAGTTCACAGCGCCCAGCCTCGACAAGCCATGGATCATGTATCCCGGCAATAATGGCGGCAGCGACTGGGGGTCCATGTCCTATGATCCCAACACCGGCATTCTGGTGGCCAACTGGAACGCCTCGCCCATGTACGCGCAGCTCATTACCCGCAAGAAGGCAGACTCCCTTGGCCTGATGCCAATCGACGATCCGAACTACAAGCCCGGCGCAGGGGCGGCAGAAGGGAACGGCCCGATGGAAGGCACACCCTATGCGATCGCCATTGCCCCCTTCTGGGATCCTGTCACCAAAATGCTGTGCCATCGCCCGCCCTACGGCATGATTACAGCGATCGACATGAAGCATGGCCAGAAGGTGCTGTGGCAGCATCCGCTCGGTACGGCGCGTGCCAATGGTCCGTGGGGCCTGCCGACTGGCTTGTCATGGGAGATTGGCACGCCCAATAACGGTGGTTCCGTCGTGACGGCTGGTGGTCTGATCTTCATTGCCGCGGCAACGGACAACATGATCCGCGCCATTGATGAACACACTGGCAAGGTTGTGTGGAGTGCCGTCCTGCCAGGTGGTGGTCAGGCCAACCCGATGACCTATGAGGCCAACGGGCATCAGTACGTTGCCATCATGGCCGGCGGACATCATTTCATGATGACGCCGATCACGGACCAGCTTGTAGTTTACGCCCTACCAGATGCCATCAAGCATTGAAGATCCCTGCCCGCATTTCTTGATGCGGGCAGGTCAGTCCAGACTGAATACCCGGACTGAAACAGGAGAAGCATCCAACAGGATGCTTCTCCCTTCGTAGCTCTCAGAAATCTACTCCGACCTGAGCAAACACATAGCGGCCCGGGATAAACCCTGAATACTGCGCAACAGCCGTATTGGACGCACCATCCACAACAAAAGGCGGCTGACGGTTGAACAGATTGTTGACGCCCGTATTGACCGTCCATCGGCCCGCCCGATAGCCCAGCGTCACATCCTGAAGAAAAACGCCGGGAGACCGCGTACGCCCGGCTGTCTGCGGCGCCAGGTCATTCGTGCCATCATTCCAGTGCATGCCACCAATATATTGCACCATGTAGGTCAGGCTGAACGCACCATGCTGCCAACTGACCGTGGTGTAACTCCGCTCACGCGGCATCCCGCTGCCTGACAGATACAGCAGCCGCCCCGTGTAATTCCGCCATGCTCCACCCGGCGTGTACTGCTGGAAATACCCGATCAGCTGCTGGTAGTTTTCGGATAGGGACAGGCTGTCCTGCCGCCCCAGACGCATCCGGTAAGTCAGGTCGATATCCAGACCGTTCGTGCGCAGACCACCGAGGTTCTGCTGAACAGCGGAAATGGCCGTAAGCTGACCGCTTGTGGACCGTGGGGACACAAGAGAGCAAAGCTGCGGTTCTGTCCCCGTATAGCATCCGTCCAGAATATACTGCGTTCCCGGTGCAGAAATCATGTTCTGCAACGTGTAGTGCCAGTATTCGACGGACAGCGAGAGATGCGGCACCCAGTGAGGGGTGACAACTGTTCCGATTGTATAGGTACGACCTGTCTCCGGCTTCAGAGCAGTGTTCCCGCCCGAAAGCGTGGGCAACTGTCCCACGAACGCTGAACTGAACGTCTCGGGATTGATCCCTTCCGAAAGGCACCTTGCCCGAACCGTTCCGGCCCGCGCTCCATAGGCCCCGGCCTGACTGCATGGGTCGGACGCAGACGGATAGCTCAGCGTGCGGCCGCCATAGAGACTGTAAATACTTGGCTGCCGATAGGATGTCCCCAGTGTGGCGCGGAATGCAATGTCCTGAACAGGTGTCCAGTGCAGCCCAACCTTCCAGTTCTTCGTCGTCCCGAAGGTATTATAGGCCGAGACACGACCCTGAAGATCCACAGTCAGATCCCGCGCCAGAAAAGCATGTTCGAGAAGTGGAATTTTCCCTTCGACATACCCTTCCATCACATGAAAGCCGCCACCCGTGTAAGCCGTTGTTGCGCCCGTGGAATCCCCGCGCTCCACAACGGGATCAGGCTTGTAGCTCAGTTGCTCGCTTCGGTGCTCCATCCCTAACGCCAGGCCGATCTGGCCGCCATGCCGGTATGGCAAGCTCAGAACATGGTTGTTATGGAAACGCAGATTGACGTCCCGCATCTGGTAATCTGCGTGATCATGCTGCGTGAACCGGACATAATTCGCGGCCTGTTCCGAATAAGGCGCGAACGGATTTTGCAGAACGCATCCTGACGCTGCCACGCAGATATCCGGATTATATCGCACCGCACTCGACGAGCTGGACGGATCAAGCTGTTCCGTACCGGTCGTTTCCAGCAGGTGGCGATAATTCACCATGTTCTGCGTCTGTGCCGTTAATTGACTGACGCCGTAAGTCATGGATGTATCGTACTGCCAGTCCCCGACAATGCGTCCCTTTGCCCCTCCCATGACGGTCCAGGTATCAACCGCGAAATCATTCTGCCGGTATCCGATATCCTCCATCCTCTTCGTCACGGCATAGTCCTTGCCCCACGGATTATCAGGGCTCCCAGCCGGAATGATCCACGAGGATGGAAGGCTGGACGGTGGAATACTGCCCTGAACCGGGGCTGGAGAAAGCTGACGGGACGCCGTGGTGTGGCTATACCGAACGTTGGAATACAGTGTGATATGTGCGTTCAGATCGTAATGAGCATCTCCGGACAGCGCCGCGTTCTGATGATAGTTCTGAAGCATTGACCCTTCGGCGAAGTTGTACAGATCCGAAGACTGAAACGAGCGAAAACCACCATTTCCGTCAGAGACCATTTTCTTTCCCGTTACGGGATTAAACGCCACGCCACCGGGAATGATGGAAGAGCCAAAACTCGCTGCGCCCGATGCAGGATTATCGTTCTGTGGAAGGGCAGCCCACCGGCGATCCCGCGAGGAAATCGGCCCGGTCGTATCGTACTGACCAAACAGCGTGACGTTGCCGCGCCCATGATCGAAATTGAAGCCCTTGTAGCCGGAAATCAGCCCAGACCGGCTATCCCCATATTGTGTGATACCACCCTTGATGGTCAGGTTGCCGCCCGTCAGATCGTGTTTCAGGCGGATATTGATGACGCCCGAAACGGCATCCGCTCCGTAAAGCTCGGAGCCACCGTCTTTCAGGATCTCAATCCTGTCAATCTGCTGCACAGGAATAGCATTGAGATCCACACATTCCGAACCTGCATTCATGGCCGTGCGTTTGCCATCAATCAGGATAAGGACACGCCCCTGCCCCAGATTTCGCAAGTCCGTGCAGGAGACACCTCCGCCACCATTCGTGCGCGTATTCGGCGTTCCCGATGATCCTACGGAGGGCAGTCGTGTCAGATAATCCCCAAGGGAAATAGCGGATGTTTTCTGAATATCCTTGGATGAAATGATCTGAACCGGATTGGCTGTCCTGTTGCCCGCACCTGCCAGATACGATCCCGTGACAACGATATCTTCCGACTTCGAGGATTTTACGCTCTCTGTCCGATCATCGGCAAAAAGAGCTGGGCTCCACATCATGCCGCCAACCAGAGCCGGACAGAATGGGAGAGCGGCTTTGGAGAAGAAACGGAGACGCATGGTCGGAAACACACTCAGATATTATGTTACGATATAACATATCTCTAGTAGTCTGATACCTGTTCCCTCAAGCGACAAACAATGACTGGCTCTCCTCGCCTGCGCGCAGTCGTGCTTTTGCAGATGTTATGATAGACAATCCGTCCCTTCTCTTCAGACAGTGCAGCAACAAGACCGATCCATGCCAAAGAGTCCGTTCCTTCTCGAAGCCCAGGCACGCGGCCTGATCTTCCAGTGCACCGACCTCGATGCCCTCGATGCCGCCATGCAGGCTGGACCGATCACCGCTTATGTGGGCTTCGATCCAACGGCTGACTCCCTGCATGTCGGGAATGCCATGTCCATCATGGCGCTGCGCCTCCTCCAGAAGCATGGTCATCGCCCGATCGCGCTCATGGGTGGCGGTACGGCCAAGATCGGCGATCCGTCCTTCCGTGACGAGGCCCGTTCGCTCATGACGAACGAGACCATCGCGCACAACATCGCCGGGATCGAACAGTCCCTGCGCCAGTTCATCACCTTCAACGATGAAGACCCATCCAGCGGTGCAATCCTCGCGAACAATGCGGAATGGCTGGACAAGCTCTCCTACATCAACCTGCTGCAGGATGTTGGGGTTCATTTCTCCATCAGCCGCATGTTGTCTTTCGAGAGCGTGAAGCAGCGCCTGGACCGTGAGCAGGGCCTGACATTCCTGGAGTTCAACTACTCCATCCTGCAATCCTACGATTTCCGTGAACTGAACCGCCGCCATGGTGCCGTGCTTCAGATGGGCGGATCGGACCAGTGGGGCAACATTGTCGCCGGTATCGACCTGACACGCCGCACAGATGGCAAGCAGGTTTTTGGTCTCACAACACCTCTCGTCACCACGTCGTCCGGCGTGAAGATGGGCAAATCCGCGCAGGGCGCCACATGGGTTCGCGCCGAAAAGCGCTCCGTCTTCGAATACTGGCAGTTCTGGCGCAACACGGAAGACGCCGATGTCGGCCGTTTCCTCAAGCTCTTCACGGATCTGCCGGTTGAAGAATGTGAGCGTCTGGGTGCGCTTGAAGGCGCAGACATCAACGAAGCCAAGAAAATCCTCGCTACGGAAGCGACCGCCATCTGCCATGGTCGCATCGCCGCGGAAGAGGCTGCCGAGACGGCACGCAAGGTCTTCGAACAGGGCTCCGCAACGGCCGCCCTGCCGGAAGTCGATCTTCCCGCCAACATGCTGGCAGAAGGCCTTCCAGCCTTCCGCGTATTTCAGGAAGCCGGTCTGGCTGCCAGCGGTGGCGAGGCCCGTCGTCTGATCCGTGGCGGTGGCGGACGTGTGAATGACGCTGTCATTTCAGACGAAAATCAGGTCTTCACGCTCGATGACCTGCGTGAAGGCACGCTGAAAGTGTCTTCCGGCAAAAAGAAGCATATTCTTATCCGGCCTGTCTGAATCTGACAGATGTCATGACGTCTTCATGACCACCTTCACTGTTCCGGATCATGGCGCATGTCATACTCTTTCCGGAACAATGGAGTCCCTGGTCATGACACGTCAGAAGAACTGGAAAGCCCTTTTCACAGACGCCGCGGGTCTGGCCTTCGCAGCGATCTGGGCCACGCGCGGCGCCACAGCCGCCCATCTTCCAAAACCCATCATGGTAGCGTCGCTTGCCGTTATCAGCCTGATGCTTCTGGCGGGATTTGCCTATCGTGACCTGATCCAGTGCAGACCGGAAGGTGTGAAGGATGCCGCCCTTCTGAGGCGGGTCAAGATCATGCGTATCGTCGCGATTACGGTTATGATTACGGCTGTCCGCTCTGCCCATCACGCCGAACTGCTCTACCCGCTCCTCGGCTGCATTATCGGCCTGTCCTACATCCCGATGGGCCGGGCCATGCAGGAGCCGGTCCATATCATTGTAGGCGGTGTGATCGTCGGCATCTCCGCTCTTTCTTTCCTACTGCCAGAACCGCTACATCTTGAAGTCGCAGGGTTCGGAACCGCGCTGGCAATCTGGGTCGGGTCTGTCCTGCGTCTGCGCAATTCCGGGACCTTTTCCGTCCCGTCAAGGAACGCTCTGCCCTCATGATGGCACCAGAGACCTTCATTCCTCTTCCCGGCAACAAGGAAGACAACTGGCCGAGCTTCAACCGGTATCGGGTCTCTTATCTCGTCTATCTGCTGATTTATCCCATTCCCTGGCTGATCCACGGATCAGCCACCATTCCGGCCGTCCTGTTCTCTATCGGCGCCCTCGCCGTCTTTTTGCTGCTCTACTTCGCCCCCTACAGGGACGACCGCTACTACGGTCTCCCCGAAATTGTTCTGACGGCATTACTGGGCTTTGCCACGTCCTGGACAGAGGCGGACTGGCTGGTCTTCAACATCTATGCCACGGCCATGTGCGCCTGCTTCCAGCGCCCCCGACAGGCTATTCTGACGATCCTTGGCCTTCAGGCCGCACTTTTCGGGTTTGTCTGGTTGCAAAACAAATCCATGCTCCATGCAGCCTTCGGCGCATTTTTCAGCATCATCACCTATATCGGCACATGGATGCAGTGGAAGCTTGGCATGCAGAACCTTCAGCTCCGCAAGGCCCAGCACGAAATCCGCACACTGGCCGCTACAGCCGAGCGCGAACGCATTGCGCGAGATATGCACGACCTTCTGGGACATTCCCTGACTGTCATTTCCGTCAAGGCCGAGTTGGCCAACCGTCTGTTTGAAACACAACCCGACCGTGCCAGACGGGAACTTCGGGATATTACGCAGATTGCCCGAACATCTCTCAAGGATGTTCGGGATGCCGTCACCGGAATGAATGGCGCCTCCCTCCAACATGAACTCGAGCATGCCCGCAAAGCCCTCGAAGCTGCGTCCATCACCCTGACCGTCCATCATGACAACCATCTGGCAGACCACCCGCAAAGCAGCGTTCTCGCCATGGCACTGCGTGAAGCCGTGACGAATGTGATCCGCCATTCGGGCGCCCGACACTGCATCATCAGTTTTGATTGCGATGCCGCTGGCCAGCCCTGTGCCATCCGAATTGAAGATGATGGTGCGCAGCAGTCTGGCAGAGCCCCATTTCCTCCGCAGGAAGGCAACGGCCTTCGCGGCATGAGAACGCGCCTTGCCGCTGCGGGCGGCTCCCTCATGCTCAACCACACCTCCCGTGGCCTTCGACTGACAGCGAGTATCACCCCATGATCCGTCTTATTCTGGCTGAAGATCAGGCTATGCTTCTGGATGCGTTCGAAGCTCTTCTTGGCCTAGAAGAAGACATGCAGATCGTCGGACGGGCGGCAGACGGCCAACAGGCCCTGCAACTGGCCCAGACCCTGCGTCCGGACGTCATCATCACAGATATCGAAATGCCGCACATGACCGGCATTGAACTGGCCGAGCAGATCCGTGAACAGGGGCTTCCCAGCCGCGTCATGATCGTGACGACCTTTGGTCGGGCGGGTTATCTGCGCCGCGCCCTTCAAGCAGGTGTACGCGGCTACATGTTGAAAGACGCTCCAATCACACAACTGGCGGACGCTATCCGCAAAGTTGCCGCAGGAGGGCGGGCCATCGCGTCCGATCTGGCAGAAGCCGTCTGGGATGCGCTGCCCGATCCACTTTCAGATCGGGAACGGTCTATGTTGCGTCTGGCTGAAGCAGGACGGACCAACAAGGACATTGCCGAAGAACTGTCCCTCTCAGCTGGAACCGTCCGCAATTACTTCTCGGAAATCGTGCAAAAGCTGGATGCCCGGAACAGGATCGAAGCCGGACGCATCGCAAGGCAGAACGGCTGGCTCTGACGCCAGCCGCCTCTCTTTTCAGGACGGCGCAAACCCCTGTACGCCAACCTGAAGCACAAATAATGATCCCGCCGCACACATGAAGAGATGATCGCGCTTTGGGCCTCCAAAGGTCAGGTTCGAACAGCCCTGCGGCAGCCGGATACGCCCAATCAGCTTACCAGCCGGATTGAAAACAAACACCCCGCACAGGCCAAGCGGACCGGACGCGCCGCACCACAGATTCCCGAACACATCCACACGGATACCATCCGGGTTCAACTGTGCGCCATTGAGCTTCATATCCGCAAAAATACGTCCGTTGGACAGGCCGTCACCCTTCACGTCATAGACGTGGATCGCCTGATCGCCGCCGACCTTCTGCCCTGGCCCTTTGGGCGTCGAGACAATGTAGAGCTTTTTGTAATCCGGGGAAAAACACAGACCATTCGGGTCCAGCAGGTCTTTTTCCTGCAAGACCGCCTGAAGCGTTCCATCGGGCGCAATGCGAAAGACATGGTCACTCTGGCGTTTCGTTCCGCCAATTTCGCCTGTCAGTTCACGGCCAATGTTCCAGCGGATTTTACCGTCCGGATTGGTCGGTCCACCGGGTTCATCCGCATGTCCCTCTGTGATGTTCGTTCCGTATCCGGGATCGGTAAACCACAGACTTCCATCAGGATGTGGCACAATATCATTGGGGGAGTTCAGCCCCTTCCCCTCGAACTTGTCCGCAAGAACCTTGACGCTCCCGTCATGTTCCCACCGCACCACGCGCCGGAAAAAGTCTTCGCAGACAACAAGCCGACCGTCGAAATCAAAGCAGTTGCCATTGGCCGCATAGCCATCAGGACGAAAATCCGTGATCTCTCCCGTTTCCCAGATATAGCGCAGCGCACGGGAGCGAATAACGTCGCTCAGAACCAGAAAGCGCCCTTCGCTGCTCCATGCGGGGCCTTCCAGCCAACCGCCCTGATCCCACACGCGGCGGATTGGCGCAGCAAAATACGTCAGACCACGGAAAGACGGATCAATCGCAATAACGTCCGGGTCCGGCAGGTAACCTGGCCCCGCTTTTGGGCCCCAGGCGCGTGGGGGCTGACTGACAACACTCGGTGGCTCGACCGTCCCCGGTATGGTGGCTGCCCTGGCTTTGATCGCCCCCAGACAGGCTAATCCGGCAGCACCAGACAGGACCTGCCGACGTGCCAGGGAAAGACCAGACCGGCTTTTATCTTCAGTCTGAACCTTCGTTCCTTCAGACATTGTTCCTAACTCCAGAGAGAACGCCTCTATTCTGATGCTTTTTCTGAAGAGCGGAAATCAATATTTCGAAAGAACCGAGAAATACCAAAGACTTTTACAAAACGGTGGATGTCGTTTCCTACTGCCCTTCGATTTCGATCAACCGCACGACCCGTTCCATAATCCGCTTTTCACTATAGGACGCGACGGCACGCTGGCGCCCGCGTTCCCCCATCAGGCGAGCCATTGGCAGATCCTGGGTCAGAGACCTCAGAGCCCGAGCGAGTGGCGCAGACAGGCCCGGCGGCACCAGATACCCGGTTTGCCCGTCCACGACCTGCTCCCGCGGGCCACGTACATCCGTCGCAACAACTGGGAGTTCCGTCAGCATCGCTTCGATGACGGACATGGGCAGACCTTCGAAATGGCTTGGCAATGCGAACACATCCGCCGCAGCCAGCAGGTCCGGAACGTCTTCCCGATACCCCAGCATCCGCAAACGGTGTCCCAGATGCTCTCGGGCTCTTTCAAAAGCCGGGCCTAAATCGTCCCCATGATCGGACGGCAGGCGCTCACCCACGACCCACAACTCGGCTCCCGGCACATCTTCCATGGCCCGCAGAAGCTCCGGGTGGCCTTTATGACGTACCAGACGGGATACCACGATCACGACAGGCCGATCTTCCGGAACACCCAGTTCCTTGCGGATGCGCGCGCGAACCAACGGATCAGCGCGATAACGCTGCGGGTCGCGCCCGTTCCCGATTGCAAGAGGGTGGCTGTTCAAATGCAGCCGTCGCGCATCCCGCGCCTCTTCTACAGAGACGGTCATGTAAAGCGTGGTAATGCGCCCCGCCGCCCATTCCAGAACAATAGACAGCAAACGCCGTGACAATGACCCGGGCTGATTGAACAGAAAGCCATGGCAGGTATAGGCAATGATCGGAACGCCACAGATCCGTGCGGCAAACCGGGCCAAAATCCCGCTGATTGGCATATGTCCATGCACGACATCGGGCTTTTCCCGCCGGATCAGCCGGACAAGCGCCACAAACGCCCGAAACTGCGCCACTGGGGACAGGGACCGCGCCATCGGAACCGCGTGAACAACGAACCCATCAGCGCGCACAGGAGCCAGATGAGGCCCCTCTGCACACGCCCCCTGAACGTCATGTCCGGCGTCGCGCAGGGCTTTCATCAACGGAAACAGGAACTGCCTCAGGGAGAAATCAACATTCGTGATTTCGAGGATTTTCACAAAGCGACCTTTATTCCGGGATGCGTTCCAGCAACCATGTCACTGTCTGCGAGACGGTCTGTAGCGGTTTGGTGGGCGGGGTTTCAGGTTTGAGCGCATCTGACTTCACGTCTTCCTGCTTCTCTGACCCGTGCGTCTCGGATTTTTCTACAACCGGAACCACCTTCCGAAGCGAGGCAATCACAATCTGCTTCGTCGCTTCCCGTCGGCCACGCGCCAAATAGACGTCATCTTCCAGCAGCAGCATCCCGCCCTTCTGGCGGAACCGCCAGATCATGCCCCCGACCTGAAGAATAATGTCCTCATCATCTCGCGTGACACGCACATCCGGATGAATGTGAAACCGCATGGCAAAAGGTGTTTCACGCTCACCTTCGAGCACCTCCTGTCCGCGCAGGTCCTCGCCATCTGCTCCCAGATATAGACGCCGCGTCCATTTCACACCTAATGGTGGATGATATCCATCATGGGACAGATCCAGCCAGTGCGCCTCGCCGCTGGTCTGATGTTCGCAGGTAACGTGCGCCGGGCGACGGGTTACATGCCCGTTCGGACCGAAATCTGAAGAGGACAGACCATCCGCGACCAGTACCGTATGAGAGGCACTGGCCCTCAAAGCCTGCTCCCATGCACCTGTCTGCGCGCTGCCACAGTTGACGAACAGACGATGTCGCTGGTTCGAGAACTCGAAAGATAATGTCCCTGCATGCGCTGTGCGGTCATATCCGGCAGGAGCAGGTACACCGTTATCAACAATCAGAAGGGATTTCCCCAATGCCAGCCGGGTGAATTTTCCCTGCGGCATAGCGGGAGCAATCAGCTTCTGCCGCGATCCCTGAGCCAGAACATCTTCCACCGCCGCGCTGTAGCGCTCGCCAGAACCATTAAAAACAGCCAGACCACCATCCCCATGACGCATGGCCCGCAAAACCGGACAGACCCGATCCAACGCCATATCGAGAACCGGAGGCACACTGGAATGGGCCGTACGGAACATGACGGACATTTCCGCCAGTTCGCGGGCTGTCTGGTACTGCGCTTCCGGTGAACGCTCGATCACCGCACCATCCGGCAGGATCAGACGCTCGATTTCGGAGGGCAGATACCGCAGAAACCGCGTCATGAAGCCGGAATGATCCGGCATGGCCAGTGCTGCCGCCAAAAGGCCACGCAGAGCCGTCAGAGCCCGCCAGCCCTGAGGTTCCAGCGGCAGAAGGGCTGCGATGGTCCGCCCTTCCACCAGCATTCGTTCCATCAGCTTCTGCTGAAGTTTCCGGTCCGCAGAAGCAAGACAGAACTCATGATTGGCAAGCCAGGACGACAGACGTGCCCCGGTCACACACGCGTCTTTTACCAGTGGATCGGTCGGCGCATGAGACAGCCAGTCGGCAACCAGCGCACGCGCCGTCAAACGGGCATCGTCACTGCCAAGGGCACGAAGATCACGCAGCCACGAAAAACTATGCAGCCACTGTTTTGCAGGTTCCGGCCAAGGACCGCGTTCCCACTTGCCACGGGGCAGATCGTAGTCCTGACGATCAAACCGGAAACGACCCGCGACAAGGCGGGCGCCCTGCTCGGCATCCCCTTTCCACGGGTCACGATAAACATATACCGGCCCCTCAAGAGCGGCCCCACCAACAGGCAAACGTGCGAATGAAAGCTTTGCGTCCTTGATCCAGCGACTAATGGGCATCAGGCGCTGTCTTCCTTGAATGGACCTTCAAGGGCGTGAATGGCGGCATCGCGATCCGCTTTTCCGAAGATCGCAGACCCTGCGACCAGCATCGTCGCTCCGGCTTCCACCACCCGCGGCGCGGTCGTCGGGTCAATTCCGCCATCAACAGCCAGAACGATATCCCGCCCACTGTCTTCAATCATGCGGGACAGTGTGCGGATTTTTGGAAGCTGGCTTTCGAGGAAGCTCTGACCGCCAAACCCCGGGTTCACGGTCATGACCAGAATGATGTCCACCAGATCAAGAACCTGAGACAGTGCTTCCGGCGGCGTTGCCGGGCAGATCGCGATTCCCGGGCGGCACCCCAGAGCCCGAATGGTCTGGAGCGTCCGATGCACATGGGGGGCATTTTCCACATGCACCGTGATGTGATCCGCACCGGCCTTTGCCGTGGCTTCCAGATACGGGTCCACCGGATCAATCATCAAATGCACATCGAACTTCGCGTCCGTGTGCTTTCGCAACGCAGCGATAACCGGCGGGCCGAAGGAGATGTTCGGCACGAAATGACCGTCCATCACATCCAGATGCAACCAGGGCGCACGGGAGATGGATGCAATCTCATCTCCAAGACGGGCGAAGTCGGCAGCCAGCAGGCTGGGGGCGACAATGATCGGGGATCGTTCTGTCATGATCTATGTATCGGCAAAGCAAACTCCAGACGCAAGACAGTTCCGTACGTGCCCGCGTGTTCGTGAGCGACAGTCGCTCCGGAACCCGGCGGCGGCTGATGCGTCCTCACTGACACTGTCTGATGATTACAAGCGCAGTGTGGAGTTTTTATGTCCGACCGCCTTTCTCCGATCCTTTTAAGCCGGGACGCCTGGATCCGCCGTCCGTCCCACCGGGCGTGGCTGGAAATGCAGGGGCGCAGACTGCTCGATTTCAGCAAAGAAGGCTGCATCGACGGCGGCTTTGCCGGACTGGATCTGGAAGGGCATCTACCAGAAGGCGCCAAACCGGAAGCTACCCTTACAGCCCGCTGTGTCCATGCCTATTCCACCGCAGAACTTCAGGGCATTCCGGGAAGTGCGCCTCTGGTTGCTCATGGTGTGAACGCGCTCATGACCTCCTTCCGGGATCAGGAACACGGCGGCTGGAACCATTTTGCGGACCGCCCCCATGACCGCAAGCAGGCTTATCTCCATGCTTTCGTTGCGCTGGCCGCCTCGTCTGCCGTTCTGATTGGTGTGGAAGACGCAAACACGCTCCTCAAGGATGCCATTCATCAGATCGAAACACATTTCTGGTCCGAAGACGAAGGCGTCATGCGCGAGAGTTTCGCAGACGACTGGTCAGACGAAGAGAACTACCGCGGCGCCAACAGCAACATGCATTCCACCGAAGCCTTCATGGCGCTGGCGGATGTCACGGGAGACGTGAAGTGGCTGCACCGTGCGCTCCGGATCGTCACGCGCTTCGTTCATGAACTGGCATCCCAGCAGGGCTTTGCCATGCCCGAGCATTTCAACCGGAACTGGGATCTTCTGCGTAATTATCATGAGGACAAGCCAACAGACGATCTGCGCCCCTATGGCATGACGCCGGGACATTTCGTCGAATGGTCTCATCTGACCGTAAAACTGGAAGCTGCTCTTTTGCGTCGGGGCGAAAAAGCCCCCGGCTGGATGCTCCATGATGCGCAGGCCCTGTTCGAAACCGGCATGAAAACCGGCTGGAACGTCGATGGCCTGCCCGGCATGGTCTATACGATCGACTGGGAACACAAACCTCACGTCCGATCCCGCGTTCACTGGGCACATGCCGAAGCTCTGACGGCCGCGATCAACCTGTACAAGCGCACCGGCAATCCGCATTACGAGCACTGGTACAGAACGATCTGGGATTACATTGATACGACCCTGATCGACCGCGATTTCGGAAGCTGGTTCAACGAAGTCAGCCCTGAAGGCGAACCCACCGAGCATATCTACAAGGGCAAAGGCGATCTGTATCACGCCTATCAGTCAACACTGGCCCCCATGATGCCTCTGTCACCGTCTCTCGCCACAGCCATCGAGCAGATCGGCGTTCCTTACTGAGGCGTATCTCTGGAAGGTGGCGTTTTTGTGAGGGCATACACTGGCAGCGCTACAGCCTCCCGAAACAGATACCAGAGTTCCGGGAGGCGAAACTTCGCAGGATACGCGCCGGAAACACCTGTCACGCCAGCATGGCGCAACGCCCATTCAGCCCGCATGATATGAAACCATTGCGAGACAACGATTGCACCATTGGGAGCCTCCTCAGCCACATGCAACGCTGTCAGCCAGGTATTATTGCCCCGGGAATCAACAATAATGTCTGACGCGGGCACGCCATGCGCTTCCAGCCAATGCGCCATGATTTCAGCTTCATCCTGATGGTTTTCAGTCTCGACCGCTCCGCTGACCATCAGTGTCTGCACATGACGGGATTTCCACAGCTCCAACCCAGTCTCAAGCCGATCCCTCAGGGCTGGTTTTGGCACTCCCTGATCGGTCACAGCCGTTCCGAAAATGATAGCCATTTCGGCGGGTTGCACAGAAGCCCGGACGCCGACCCATGCCACGACGGAACACCACCCGACCAGCACAAGACATATCCCGCACAAAACGGCCAGCGCGAGTTTCCCTGACAAGCGCCTCACGACTGCGTCTCACCCTGCTGCCGACGCACATGCATGATATAGAGCAGCGCAACAGCGGCAGCCATAAACCCGGACAGCGCTCCTACGCCCAGAGACCATCTCGGCCCGAAATGGTTCGCCACCCACCCAACAACAGGCGCGCCGAATGGCGATGCCCCGGCAAAGATGGCAAACCGGATCGCCAGCACACGACCGCGCATTGCAGGCTCACTGGAGAGCTGCATGAAGCTGTTGCTGGTCGCTGTAAACGTCAGAGACGACATTCCGGTAACAATAAGCGCCAGCGCAAAGATCCAGTAAGTCGGCGCCAGAGCAGCAAACAGACAGCCCACACCGAAAATCACAGAACCCTTCAGCAAGACATCAAAATCCGCATTCATCCGCCGTGCTGCCAGAAAACCGCCGAGGATTGTCCCGATCGCCATTGCGGAATTCAGAACACCATAACCATGTGCTCCAACGTGAAAAACACTGACAGCCATTGTTGCAATGAAAATCGGGAAATTCAGCCCGAATGCCCCGATGATGAACAGCATCACCAGAATGGTGCGAAGATCTTCCCGCGCCCAGACATAACGTAAACCGCTTGTCAGGGCATTCCGCTCATTCTTCTTTGCGCGTTCAAAACGGAACAGCTTGTCCCTGCGAATAAACAGGAGCGAAACCATTACGCCGAAAAATGACAGGCCATTGACCATGAACGACCAGCCGGACCCCACTTCCGCAATACAGAACCCTGCAACAGCCGGCCCTACCATTCGCCCTGCATTGTAGGACATGGAATTGATGCCAACCGCGTTATGGAGGTCTTCTTCGCCGACAAGCTCTCCAACAAATGTCTGCCGGATCGGACTATCAAACGCCGCAACGCACCCGCTGAGAAATGCGAACAAGTCCACCTGCCAGAGTCGGACCGCTCCCGTTACAACCAGAAGCCCTAACCCGACGGCGAGCGTTCCCAAGGCCGCTTGCGTGAACAAAAGGAATTTATGCTTTTCCACCCGGTCCGCGACGAGACCCGTCCACAGGATCAGTAACAGTGGCGGAGCAAGCTGAAGGGCCATGACAATACCGATGGCCATGGCATCATGGTTTGTGAGTTCGGTCAGAACCAGCCAGTCCTGGGTCGTGAGTTGCATCCACGTCCCAATGTTGGAGAACACAGCTCCACAGGCCCAGATACGATAGTTGGGGCGTCCCAGAGACCGGAAAGCGCCACCGGTCACAGGCGACACTCCAGACTGAAAAAGAGGCAGAGAGACGGACAGACTGGCATTCACCCACTGTCAGGAATCTTCTGTTGGATGTCGAGGGTTATTCCAGCGAATAACGTCTCCAACACGGTTGTAACTCAACAATGATGCGAATTATCCCGATCCTGGAACAAACGTCTGTTTTCTGACAGGCAAAACAATCAACCTTCGAATACTCACAATGACGGACAGCCTCGCTATCCACAGTTTTTTGATATGAGGTTTTTTTGTTTTTCTCTAAAACCTGATGCGCGCATTCCGCCAAAAACCCCTCTTCACGCTTTTTCCCGAAGCTTTGATACCCTCTCCAGTACGGAAAATATTGACATTGCCCCGCCTCCCATGAATGGAGTGCTGCATCACCTTGGGGTGCCCTGCCATAAGGGCTGAGAGACTGCTGAGGGTGTGTTCCGTTTCGGGGCAGACCGGCGCAGTGACCCATCGAACCTGATCCAGTTCATGCTGGCGGAGGGATGGTGGCTCCTGACAGATCCATAAGCTGGATTTTCGGTGTCTCTCGTCGCCCCCACCCTGCACGATGGGATCGCCAGTTTTGCAGGCGGGACACGACATTCATGAGCAACCGATCTTCATACAGGCCGCATCCCGTCCCTGTCGTTCTGCTCGGCCTGACCGTCTGTGCCGGTACGGTGCGCGCGGCTGACACCACAGCCCTCACCCCACCTGCCTCCAGTGCTCCGAAAACCGAGCACATTACCGTTCACCGCATCTCTGACAGCGCGCCCGGACATCAGCCCGGCGGAGGCCTGATCCGGCCGGAAAACAGCGTGCGCTCCATCAGCACCGTCAGCCGCGATTACATGGACAAGCAGCCCCCGATGGCGACGGCCTATCAGCTCGCTTCCATGCTGCCCGGAGCCAATGTCGCCACCTCCGATCCGTTCGGCTTTTCGCCCAGCACCAACCTGACCGTGCGCGGCCTGAACAATGACGCCATCGGCTATGTGCTTGAAGGCACGCCGCTGAACGATGTCGCCTACTATTCCGGTTATCCGAGCCAGTTCGCTGACAGCGAGAATTACAGTCAGGTCGCGCTCGCCCAAGGTTCGGCCGATCTGGATAGCCCGGTTTTGAACGCTGCCGGTGGGCTGATGAGCCTGTCCTTTCTCGATCCGTCACAGAAAGCCGGGGGGTTCGCCAGCGTCTCCTATGGCTCCTTCGACACCAACCGCGAATTCATCCGCCTTGAAACGGGCAATATCGGAAATTCCGGCATTCGTGGCTTTGTGTCCTATTCCCACAGCGCCAGCGATAACTGGCGCGGACCGGGACGGGACAAACGCCAGCATGTCGATTTCAAATTCCTGAAGGACTGGGGGCAAGGCAATCGTGCCAGTCTCATTGGCTCCTTCAATACAACCATCACCAGCTATTATCCGCAGGTAACGATGGAAAGCTGGAAAGCCGATGGTATCCATGGCGCAAACAATCTCGCTGGCCATTATGACGCGTCCAACGCAGACAATGCCGTCAATTACTGGCGTCTGTGGCGCGCCCCGGAACGCACTTTTTATGCAGGCGCACCCGTCCATCTGCACCTGACGCACAAACTGTCGCTGGACGTCACACCCTACGCACAGTTCGCTTATGGCAATGTCCCCGCCGGCTCCACTTTAACGGAAACCGGTCTCTATAACGGCACGCAGCCCCTGAGTGACACGCTCACGCTCCCCAATGCACAGGATGGAACCGCTGTCGTTCGCGCCAATTACACCCAACGCAGTTATCGCTCCGGCTTCAATTCCACCCTGCATTACAAAACAGGCTGGAACGATTTCGTCCTCGGTTACTGGTACGATTACGGAGACGACAACGAGCAGCAGCCCTTCACAACTGTTTCCGCTACTGGTGCGTCAGGCGATATCTGGGCGGAAAACAGCAGTAGCCTGATCCATCTTGCGAACGGGCAGAAACTGCTGGGCGGCAGTTTCCACACCATTTCCCAGACCAATGCTCTGTATGTGGGCGATCACATCTCGCTCCTGCATGATCGCCTGACCATCGAAGCCGGTTTCAAGGCCGTCATGATGAGCCGGTACGGCACGAACAATGTCCCCGGCCCCCAGTATCATGTGGCGTCAAACAGCATGGAGCCTCTGCCGCGTCTTGGCGTCCGCTGGCGCATTGATGAGCAGAACCAGATCTTCTTCAACGCCACGACTAATTTCCGCGCGCCAGACCAGACGGCGCTTTACAACACCTACGACCCGACTTCTGGCGCACTCGCGACGACAGGCAGCGCAGACGTCCGCAACGAATATTCCATTTCAGAAGAACTGGGATATCGCCGCACAGGACAATGGATCATCGGCAGCCTGACGCTGTTCAACTATAACTTCACCAACCGCCAGATCTCAACACTGGCCTCCCAGAACGGCTCCATCATCCAGACGACCATGAACGCCGGAGGCCAGACGTCCCGTGGTGTGGATGTGGAAATCGGTCTCCGTCCCTGGCACCATTTCAGCCCCTATGTTTCTGGCGAGTACCTGCACGCCACCATTGATAACAACATTGCCTCAGGTGGTGACCTTCTGACGACCAAAGGCAAAATTGCCGTTCGAAGCCCGACCCTTCAGGCCGCGGCTGGTATCAGCTACGATGACGGGCATATCTTCGGCGTGGCCACCCTGCATTACACCGGCCACCAGTATGCAACATTCATGAATGATGAGCGGATGTCAGACCGCACGACGGGCGATATTTCCGTCGGCTATCGCTTCGGCGATGTGTCCCGTCTGCACAAACCAACCC
Organism: Gluconobacter japonicus; assembly: GCF_015244665.1. NCBI lineage: Bacteria > Pseudomonadati > Pseudomonadota > Alphaproteobacteria > Acetobacterales > Acetobacteraceae > Gluconobacter > Gluconobacter japonicus. The sequence goes on along the minus strand of NZ_JABCQN010000002.1, from coordinate 517,501 downwards.
TGCGCCTGAACTTCATCAACATCACGAATGAGCGCTCCCTGTCCGGCGTTGCCAGCCCAACCCTGAATGCAAAGGACACGACCGGTATTTACGGCAGCACGATCAGTGGGAGCGCCCCGAGTTATTATATCGGCGGCGGTTTTGCAGCGCTGTTCACAGCGTCCACAGGCTTCTGAACTCGTGACCGCTCCCGGACAGTTCGGCGTCAAGGGTGTGCAGGCTGAACGGCACTGGCCCCCTCTAACGCTGGAGGAAGCTGGCCGTGTTCTAGGGCGGTTTGCTCTGGCTTCCGCTCCGGATACTCTTTTATGGCACGGCCAGCGCCCCTTCTCCGCAACTGCGCTCGTGAAGCTGGCGGACGGAACCGTGCTGTTCCTCAAGCGGCATGATCCCCGCTTGCGCGATTACGCCGCCCTCATGGAAGAACACGCGTTCATGGCGCATCTCACTGCGCAGGGTCTGCCGGTACAGGTGCCGGTGAAAGATCGCGCAGGGCGTTCCGTAACGGAAGAAAATAGGTGGATTTACGAAGTCTTTCGCCCGCTTCCTGGCTTGGACCTGTATCGGGACGTTCAGTCTTGGGAGCCGTTTTTCTGCGCTGAACAGGCACACACTGCTGGACGAGCACTCGGCCGTCTTCATCTCGCTTCAAAAGAATATGCAGCGCCTGCACGCCCGAATGACCGCCTGCTGCTTTCCAGTTTTCAGGCCATTACCCAGCCAGACCTTGAGACAGGTCTTACACAATGGGGCAAATCCCAACCCGGACTGAACGCACTCTTTCAATCACCGTCATGGGAACCAGATCTCAAAGTCCTACTCCCATTCCATGACCGTCTCAAACCCCTTCTGTCCCATATAGAACCACTCTGGGGACACGGAGACTGGCACCCCTCGAATCAGTTCTGGACGTCCAGCGATCCCACAGCGGAGATCTGCGGAATTTTTGATTTCGGTATGTCAGACCGAACCTGCGCGGCCTATGACCTCACCGTTGCCATTGAGCGCACGGCCATCACATGGCTTGCTTCAGATTACACAGTGACGTGGGATCAACTGGCAGCCCTACTCGCCGGGTATCAGTCCATCCGTCCGCTCTCACCAACCGAGCGCAGACTAGTCGTAGCGTTTCTGCCCTTGGTGCATGTCGAATTCGCACTCTCGGAAGTCTCGTATTACCGCACCCTCGTACACGACGCAGCCTCCGCCACAGTGGCCTATTCGGACTATCTGATCGGTCATGCTCACTGGTTCGCAAGGCCAGAAGGTCAGGCACTTCTGCACTGGCTTGAAGACACTCTAGAACAGACCGCTTCATGTCCCTAACCGAGCTTCTCGCCGCTCTTCTCAGCGCCGCAGGTGTCTGGCTGACAGCAAAGCGCCAGATGGCCTGCTGGCCAGTCTCACTGATCGCTGCCCTGCTTTATGGTTGGGTTTTCTTCGCAGCACGACTTTACGCGGATGCCGCCCTGCAAGCCGTATTCTGCGGCTGCCTGTTTTACGGCTGGTGGCAGTGGAAAACAGATAGCTCGCAAGAAAACGCAACCCTCCATATCCGGCCTCTCTCAGCCTACACGGCTTGTGCAGGTTTGTTGACGGGTCTTGTCGGCGGCGGCCTCTGGGCGTTCTGCCTCGCCCGATTTACGGACGATCCCACGCCTCTGGCTGATGCCATGCTGAGCAGTTACAGCATCGTCGCACAGATCTGGGCTGCCCGACGCCACACCGCAAGCTGGCTGATGTGGATCGTAATCGACACAGCCTATGTGCTACTCTTCCTCACGCGCGGCCTGTATCCAACGGCCGTGCTGTATGCGGTTTTCATCGGGCTCGCTCTACAGGGCTTCCTGCGCTGGCGAGCCGCTGAACAGACGGATCAACGTCTGGGCTGAGTTGCAAACCAAAGCACCATACGGCGCACAGCCTCTTCAATCCGATCAGTGGAGACCGCAAAACTGAAACGCATAAAACGGTTCCCATTCACCGGGTCAAAATCCACGCCCGGCGCAGTCGCAACGCCTGTTTCCAGCAACAGCCGACGACAAAAAGCAAGACTGTCATCCGTGAGATGGCTGATATCCGCGTAGATATAAAACGCCCCATCAGGCGGCGCGATATGCGTTAGCCCCATCTCTGGCATGGCCTCGAGCAACAGATCACGGTTACGACGATAGGTGTCGAGATGCCCTTCCAGTTCGTCCACACAGTCAAATGCCACAAGTCCGGCATGTTGGCTCAGGGCAGACGGGGTCAGGAACAGATTGCCCATCCGCGCGCGGGCTGCATCAATCCGATCCGTAGGAACCACCAGCCACCCGAGACGCCACGGCGCCATACTGAAGTATTTGGAGAAGCTGTTCACCACCATGGCAGACGGCTCATATTCCAGAACCGAATGAGCCGGATCGCCATAGCTCAGACCATGATAGATCTCATCTGACACCACGCGGATACCACGATCGCGGCAGACCTTTAGAATAGCCTTGAGTTCTTCATCCCCAAGAATGGTGCCGGTCGGATTGGCGGGACTGGCAATAATGAGACCGTCTGGCACAGGTTCAATCGCAGCGACTGCATCTGCCGTAAGCTGGAAACGCTCAGCCTCTCCGCACTCGATCTCGACGGCCTCCATGTGAAGCGCCCGCAGAGTGTTGCGGTACGCAACATACCCTGGACGGGCGAGCGCCACCCTCTGTCCCGGTACAAAGCTGCTTGTCAGCGCCAGAACCAGAGCGGGTGAAGCACCGCATGTCAGAATGACCTGATCTGCCTGCACCGTAGTGCCATACATCTCTTGATAGTGGCGCGCGATCCGTTCCTTCAGAGGCTGGCTTTCCCAGTAGCCCATCGGGTCAGTTGCAAGAATATGCTGCGCCCGCTCGATGGCTTTCTGTGGCGCCCCTGTCGAAGGCTGACCAAACTCCATGTGAATGATGTTGCGCCCTTCGGCGGCCAGTTTGTGCGCCAGGCTGCTGATGGCAATGGCATGAAACTGGTCAATGTCAGGAACGGTCATCGGAAGCTCAAGAAAAACGCCAGCTTTGCCAGCAGGAAACAGGGAAAATGCATGATGGCCTGAACGCTGCACACAGGCAAACCCACTACAAACACAAACGGCGGGAAACAGGCTGCACGCCCATTTCCCGCCGCCGATCAAATCCGAATGAACGAATAGTCCAGCCTCAGTTGGAGGCTGTATCGTCTTCCGGCAGAGGCTGAACATGCGTGACCTTGCCGTAGCGATCATAATAGATCACCGCATTGCCACGACGTTCCGCGTATCCATCCGGCTGACCATCACGGGTGCGGAAAAGCAGACGGAACGCATCCGGCTGCTCAATGACCTTGTCCCCTGGTGGCCGATACGTGAAACGGCTGAAATCGGCGTGACTCCGGGGAAGAGAGGAGTTGCGATACAACTCATGCATGTCCGGCTTCTTCGGCCCGTCTCCATCCGCATCCTGCGCGACAGCGGTGCCCGTCAGGGCGAGAACCGCCAGTGTGGAAGTCAGGATCCTGCGCATGATGCTCTCCGGTCAGTGCGTTGCGGCGCGCACTGTAGGCGAAACCGTCTTCTGGCTCCACCCACCACCGAGCGCACGATACAATGTGACAAGATTCTGGAATCGTGCCCCCTGAACCAGAATAGCGTTCTGCTGGGCCTGATACAGGCTCCGCTGCTGTTCCAGCGTTGTCAGGTAACTATCAATGCCAGCATCGTACCGCATCTTCGCTAGGTCATAAGCTTTCTGGGACTGTTCCACGAGAGACTGCATGTGACGATCCTGCGTCGTATAAGTTTCGCGCGCCGTCAGCGCATCCGAAACTTCGCGGAACGCCGTCTGCATCGTCTTCTCATACTGGGCAATATACTGAAGCTTACGCGCCTTGGAGATATGCAGATTTCCTTCGTTCTGCCCCCAGGTGAAGATTGGCAGCGTGATGGACGGAGAAACCGTCCAGGTCTGCGCGCCCGGTGTAAACAGTTTGCGGAATTCCAGAGAACTGGTGCCCTCTGATGCTGTCAGAGTGACTTTCGGGAAGAACGCCGCTCTTGCCGCCCCAATATTTGCGTTTGCACCTTCAAGCGTATGCTCTGCTGCCAGAACATCCGGACGCTGCAACAGAAGATCAGAAGGCAGACCCGCTGGCAGGTCCGCAATCATGGTCTGATGACCCAGCGGTGCAGGCTCTGGCAAGGTTGCGGGCAACGGTACACCAACCAGAAGCTGCAGCGCATGTTCATCATCTGCAACAGCCCGGATATACTGCGCCTCGTTGGCGGAAGCCTGCTCAACCTGCGTCTTGACCTGAGCCAGTGTCAGCGCATCCGTTTCGCCATTGTCATAGGAAAGCTGTGTAAGACGCAACGTATTGCTCTGGGATTTCAGCGTATCCCGCGTCACACGCAGTTGCTCACGATCGGCCAACCACTGGATGTACGTTTCCGCAAGCTGCGAAACGGTCGTGATCAGGACGTTTCGTGAATTTTCCATGCTATTCAGCACGGTTTCAGACTGCTGCCGCGACAGGTTGCGGATGCGGCCCCATAGGTCGATCTCGTAGGATGAAAACCCGATGGAGGTCTGATACAGCCGAAGTGTTGACACGTTCGTTCCAAGGCCTGGAGCAAACGAGAAACCCGCCGTGTCGGATGGAGCCAGGAACATACCCTGCCCTGTCACCCCAATCGGCGGGAACAGGGAAGCATGCTGAACTTCATACTGTCCGCGGGCTTCAGCAATCGTGGCCGCCTGTACGGCCAGATCACGATTGTTCTTCAAAGCCAGCTGGATCAGCGCCTTCAGGCGCGGGTCCGTGAAGAAATCCTCCCAGCCCAGATTTCCGGCCTTCTGCAAGGCCGGGACGTTCTGCGCCCCGGTATCAGCAGGAAAGCTGTTCTGCACAGGCTGAGCCGGCCGATGATAAGTCGGAGCAAGATTACAGGCTGACAGCATCAGCAGCGCGGCAAATCCAAGACGGGCCTTCATGCGCCGTGCTCCCCTTCAACAGCCGGTTGGGACTGTTCATTCAGATGATCATACGGGTCCTTCCGGTCCTTGATGCGGGTCACCCGGAAGAGACGCAGAACAACGACGAAGAACACAGGCACAAAATAAATCGCAAGCAACGTCGCAGACAGCATACCGCCCACCACGCAGGTTCCGATCGCCACACGCGCAGCAGAGCCCGCACCCGTCGCAATCGCCAGCGGGAACACACCACACACGAAGGCAATGGAGGTCATCAGGATCGGACGCAGACGTTCCTTGCCCGCTTCCAGAACGGACTCTTCAAGGGATTGTCCCTGCTCAAAGAAGGCTTTGGCGAACTCCACGATCAGGATCGCATTCTTCACCGAAAGACCGACCGTCGTCAGCAGACCCACCTGGAAGTAAACGTCATTGGAAAGACCACGCCCCAGCGTTGCAGCAATCGCCCCCAACACACCGAGTGGCAGCACAAGCAGCACCGCAAACGGAATGGCCCAGCTTTCATAGAGCGCTGCAAGACAGAACAGAATGACGATCGCGGCCAATGCATAGAGTGGCCCTGTCGCACCGCTGGACGCAAGCTGCTCATAGGACAAACCCGTCCACTCATACCCAATGCCACGCGGCAGCTTGGCAAGGATCTTTTCCATTTCCGCCATGGCCTGCCCGGAACTGGACCCCACAGCCGGCTGTCCCTGGATTTCGTAAGAGTTCATGCCGTTGTAGTCTTCAACCTTCTGCGGCCCACTCTCCCACGTTCCGGATGCAAACGCATTGAACGGAACCATCGTGCCGGTCGCATTGCGGACATACCAGCGGTTCAGATCTTCAGGCGTCATACGGGCCCAGGGCTCACCCTGAATGTAAACCTGCTTCACACGGTCATCCCGCATGAACTGGTTGACGTAAATTGACCCCAGAGCGCCTTCCAGCGTCGTGTTGATGTCCGCATTGGTCAGACCAAGGGCATTCGCACGCTCACGGTTGATGTCCAGCTTGAACTGCGGGGCATCTTCCATACCAAGCGGACGCACAGCCTGGAGAAGCGGATTCTTGGCCGCTGCCATCAGAACCTGATTACGCGCCGCCAGCAGCGCCGCATGACCCAGATGTCCCGTGTCTTCCAGTTCCAGATCGAAACCCGTCGCGTTACCCAGTTCCATCACGGCAGGCGGGTTCACAGCAAAGATCTGTGCATCCGGATCCATCCAGAAATGCATCATGATCTCACGGGACACCGTCATCGTCGTATGGGCAGAACCCGGACGCTGATCCCATGGCTTCATACGAATGAAGAACGCACCCGCAGACTGTCCCTGCCCGGCAAAACTGAAGCCGTTCATGGCAAAGACGGACTGAACGTAGTCGCCATAATGCTTGAGAACGTAGTCTGTTATCTTCTGGTTGACAGCAGCGGTCTGGGCCTGTGTGGCGTTGTTCCGCATGGTCACCTGGCCGAAGATGATGCCCTGATCCTCATCCGGAAGGAAGCCACCCGGAACCCGCAGGAACAAGAACACCACACCCGCCGTCAGCAGCGCAAAAATGAGCATGCTGACGACCGGAACCCGGATCAGCCATTTTACGCCGCCCAGATATCCATTGGTCAGACGATCAAACGTGCGGTTGAACCAGGCAATGGGGCCCTTCTCATGGCCCGTATGCGTCGGCTTGAGCATGGAACCGCACAGGGCAGGCGTCATGACCATGGCCACGAGAACGGACAACCACATGGCGGCAACAATGGTGATGGAGAACTGGCGGTAAATCACGCCCGTCGATCCGCCAAAAGCAGCCATCGGGAGGAACACCGCGGTCAGAACCAGCACGATACCGATCAGCGCGCCAGAAATTTCGTCCATGGATTGACGGGCGGCTTCCTTGGGAGAAAGCCCCTGATCCGTCATCACACGTTCAACGTTTTCAACCACGACAATGGCATCGTCCACCAGCAGACCAACAGCCAGAACCATGGCCAGCATGGTCAGAGTGTTGATGCTGTATCCCAGCACAGACAGCAGCCCGAACGTCCCAAGAAGAACAACCGGAACAGCAATCGTTGGGATCAGCGTTGCACGGAAGTTCTGCAGGAAGATCAGCATCACGAAGAACACAAGCACAATGGCTTCCACCAGCGTCTCGATCACTTCCTTGATGGACAGCGTAATGAACGGCTCGGTATCCAGCGGGTAAACCAGCTTCAGCCCACCCGGGAAGTACCGCTGCAAATCGGCCATTTTGGCGCGCACTGCAGCTTCCGTGTTAAGCTGGTTAGCACCCGGAGCAAGCTTCAGAGCCATGGCTGCAGCCGGATGTCCGTTATAAACAGACCCCAGCGCATAACTCTGTGCCCCCAGTTCAACACGCGCCACATCTTTCAGACGGACCTGGCTGCCATCCTGCTGAACCTTGAGCAGGATCTTTTCGAACTCTTCCGGAGAACTCAGACGCGTCGGCCCGATCACCGTCGCATCAAATCCAATTCCCTTCTTGGCGGGCAAACCACCAAGTTCACCAGACGAAACCTGAATGTTCTGTGCCTGAATGGCAGACTGAACATCTCCCACCGTCAGGCCGTAATTATAAAGCTTGGACGGGTCGAGCCAGACACGCATGGCATATTCGGAACCGAACAGCGTGTGATCACCCACACCCGAAACGCGCGACAGCGGATCAGAAATATTGGAGGCCACGTAGTCCGAAATATCCTGCCCGGACATGCTGCCGTCTTCGGAAATAAAGGCCAGAACCATCATGAAGTTCTTGGTGGCCTTCGTGACACTCAGCCCCTGAGCAGTCACTTCCGACGGCAGACGCGGCTGTGCCAACTGCAGCTTGTTCTGAACCTGGACCTGAGCAATGTCCGGATTGGTTCCCTGTTCAAAGGTCAGGTCGATTTCCATCTGCCCACTCGCATAAGACGAGGCGGACAGATATTCGAGATGATCCAAACCATACATCTGCTGCAGGATCGGGCGCACAACCGTGTTGTTCACCGTTTCGGCAGATGCGCCGGGATACATGACGGAAATAGCGATCTGTGGCGGCGCGATGCTCGGATACTGAGCAATCGGCATACGGGTGATGGCAACGCCACCCACCAGCATGATGATCAGCCCGATGACCCAGGCAAAGATCGGCCGATCAATGAAAAAGCGTGAAAGCGTCATGGGAGATTACCCGGCCTTTCCAGCAGGAGCAGGCGCTTCCTGAGGTGCCACCTTGGCACCCGGCTGAACCTTCTGAAGACCATTCACGATCACCCGGTCTCCTGCCTTGACACCATCCGTCACAAGCCAGTCTGTCCCGATCGTACGGCTCGTCTGAATGGCGCGCTGCTGGACCTTGTTGTCAGCATCGACAATCATGACATACGGCTCACCCTTGGAGTTCCGCTGGACGGCCACCTGCGGAACAAGCAGACCGTTCGGATCAATACCTTCCCGAACATGGGCATGGACGAACATACCCGGCAGGAGCAGATGGTCCGGATTGGGAAATACAGCTCGCATGACGAGAGTTCCTGTTGCCGGATCAACCGTAACTTCCGACAACTGCAGCTTGCCGCGCTGCGGATATTCGGAGTTGTCCTCAAGCTTCAGTCCAACAGCCGCTGCGTCATCCCCCTTACGCTCAACCTGACCCGTCGCCAGTTCATGCTTCAGGCGCAGCATGTCCGCCGCCGCAAGATTGACGTCCACGTAAATCGGATCAAGCCGCGTTACGACAGCAATCGGTTGTGTCTGACCAGCCGTCAGCAGAGCGCCCGGCGTGTAAAGCGTACGGCCAATACGTCCATCAATCGGCGCACGAACATGGGTGTAGTTCAGATTGACAGCAGCCGCTTCAACATTGGCTTTTGCCTGTGCAACCTGCGCTTCGGCTTCACGGGCCGTAGCCAGCGTATTGTCATAGTCCTGCGAACTGACAGCATGCGCTTTGACCAGCGGCCCATAACGACGCAACTGACCTGCCGCACGGCTTGCAGCAGCCTGTGCATTCAGAAGCTGTGCTTTGGCCTGATCGTAAGCTGCCTGATAGGGCGCGATATAGACCTGAAAGAGCTGCTGCCCTGCCTTGACGTCTGCACCCTGCTCAAAGTCACGCGAAACGATCACACCATTAACCTGTGGTCGGATCTGAGCCTGCTCATAGGCTTCCGTACGACCCGGCAGGGATGTTTCCAGCGTGACAGGCTGAGCCTGTAGCGTAAGAATGCCGACAGATTGCGGTGGCATCTGGGGCGGAGCCTGCTTCTTGTGACAGCCCGCCAGCACGAGCGGTGCAACGAACAAAGGCAACAGCAAGCCAGATTTCAGCCGCCGGTGCTGGTCTTTCTCCGAGACGGCTGCTGCTGAGGACATCAAAAATGTTTTCTGAAAAGAAGGCATGATACAGCCGCTATCCTGTGATACAGAAACCACGCAGTTTCCAGTTGAGCTGGAAACTAGCCGGTTTCTTTGATGAACGTCAATTCGGTTTGGCCGAATAATACCCGGAGTTGACCTTGAGCAGTTCTGACGCCCTGTCCGATGCCCGCAAGCTACGCTGCTGCGACCACACCGGTACGCTGGACGACGTGGAGCGCAGAACCCGCATCCTGAATGCTGCCAGTTCGATGCTAACAACATATGGATATCATGCGGCTTCAATGGACAGCATTGCAGCCTGCTCCGGCATGTCCAAAAAGACGCTCTATCAGTTTTTCGAGTCGAAAAAATCTCTGTTTGAAACGCTGATCATTGAACGGCTTTTCGCCCCTATTCCTTATGCACCCGTCGAAACAGATCCACTCTCCACCCAGCTTCAAGGCATGATGCTGCTCATTGCAGAACAGCTTCTGGATGAAGAACGTCTCAGTCTGCTCAAGTCCCTCGTCACGGAGACCACACGCAACCCTGCCATCCGTCAGATCGTAGCAGACTTGTTCCACCTGTCAGGCCGCGCCCTCCCCGTCCAGGACTGGCTGACCAAACAGGTGACTACGGGCACTCTCGACATTGACGACGTCGAAGAAGCCGCGGACCTGCTGTTCAGCATGACACTCGGTGGCCCCCTTCTTGCTCATCTGACGCATTGCAAACCCCCAAAAGAGGGTGAAAATCTCACTCACTTCATCGAATATGGCGTTCAGACGTTCCTGAAAGCTCATACTGTCAAATAGGCGAAATCTTTAGCCACCTGCTGGCACAGACGAATCCTTGCCTTCTGTTAACAACTGGAACATTGCAGCCGACGGCTGGCCACTCATTCTGGCGGAAAACTGCTTTGCCAGACTGGAAAGCATTGCGCTGTCATGGGCCCGGGACGCATCCGCCCCAATTCTCAACACAAGCTGGCTCTGCTCCGATGTCAAAGGATTTGCCGTCTCGTTTTGACCTGACAACAAGGGCTGAAGCAGGTTTTTCAGCACCTTAACTGCTCCATTCCAATCTTTTTGCTGTTCCAGAACACTCGCCTGCATTTCAAGAGCCTCCGGTTCCGAACGGTTTTTCAAATATCCCAAAGCCTTTTGCGGATCATGCTGCGCCAAGGCAATTTTTGCCCGAAGAAGCACGACCTCCGACGACTCAACATGTCCACCAGGCAAGACGTTAATACTTGCAGGCTCTTCAGGGGGAAGAGCCTGCAGAGCAGCATCCAGAGCGCCCGTTTCAAGGTTTAGACGCGCAATCTGAAGCTTCGTCTTTTGCGCGTCATCCCCTTCTTGAAGCTGCGCTAGCGCCTGAAGCGTATCCCGCTGCGCCAAAGGCAAACCCAGAACAGCATAACGGTCAGAAAGCGCTTTCAGAAAATTAAACTGGATTCTGCTCTGTCCTGTCGCTGCAAGCACTGCTTTCTTCAGGAGGTCGGCTTCTGCCAATGCGGTGTCTGGCTTGTCAGGAGCATGAGAAGCCATTCCCTCAGCCACCAAAGAAAGCCGCTCCGCTCCAGGAAACTGCTCTGTTCCATAGAGTTGCTGACCATCCTGAATGGCTTGCAACGCTTTCGGCCACTCTCCCGCTTTTGCAAACGCATCTACGGTTAACAACCTCGCTTCCGGCTCTCGTCCCGCCATTCGGAAGGCCGGCATCAGTGCATCAAGACGCGCACCGACAACCCCGGGCGGTATCTGACCCGTCTCTAGCCCAAGCCTTAACGCAGCTTCCCGTGCGACCGGCCAGATCATAGGCGCCGATGAACCTGCCAGAATTTCCAGTTTTTTCGAGGCACCCGGATCATGGTCCTGCGCAGCCAACAGCGCATGAGCCAGAGCCGTGTCCGAATTTTCTGGCATTTTTCGAACAACCGCACGATCTGTCTCATCGCCGTACCGCACGACCCACTCGGCAGCAGATGGCACCAGACGATGCCGCAAGGGTTGCGCATAGGACGTGATGGAAGGCAGCCCTGACGCGATCAGTTTTGCCGCCTGTCCCCGCTCAGAACCCGAAACAGAGTTTTCTTTTTCCGAAGACAATGTTTGAACCATCCCACGCCAGAACTGGTCTTCCGGCGTGGAGCCTTCTTCCTCATCTCGCAAATCTGACGAAGGGCGGTGATTCAAAACTGCCGCAATCTGCTGCAACCGTTTTACATCAGAGCGGGCAACACCTTCAGGCTGATCTTCCAGAGCCGTTTGAAGAACCTGAGCAAGTTCAGGCCCATTTCCCAGACGTGCCAGTTCCTGAGCCAGGCGAATCCTCGCGTCGAACCTCTGCCCGGCAATCGCCATCGCCGCTGATATCCATGCATGATACGCTGCAGAGTGAAGCGCTTCCGGAGAGGTCTCCCCCAGCCGAACGCCCGCCATTGAGGCACCATAGGTGGCCATCTTCCCCTGAGACAAAAGGGGCAGACTGCCCGGCCCTATCCGATCCAGAAAGAATTTTCCTGATGATTGCCGCAATTCCAACACGTCAGAATCGGCCGCAATGACAACACCCATCAGGCTTGGGCGCACTTCAAATCCGTCCCCTCTCCTGGCCATCGTCTCAGAAACCACACCTGACTGAGCCAGACCAAGCAAAAGACGACGTCCTGAATCAGGGTCCTGGACCGTAAGCACCTGCATGGCATCACTTGCCTGCGGAGGCGTAAAGGTCAGCGCCTGACCTTCCTGCCCAAGCTTCATTGCGCTGTTGGCCCGGGAAGGCGTGAGCGACACTGTCCACCCTCCCGCAACTGGCTTGAGATCCAATGCAGAATCTACAGGACAACTGATACGCACCACTGTGCTGTTGCCCAAAATCTGGCTTTGCACGGTTCCAAAGGGAGCAATTCCACCCAGGGCGGCTGTATCGAGAGGGTGGCGCCCCGCCGCCACAAGAACAAAACTCCCCCCTCTCCGAAACGCTGCAACCGGCGTCCGCTCGCCCAGAGGCAACCATAGCCCTGTCGTGTCCGAGACAGATGACACGGCGGAGGCAGGTCCAACGTCGATGCCCTCCACGCCTTCCCCTTTCAGGGCAGGATCTTTCTCTTTCACCGCCGTAGGGGATAAAAGAGGGGACGGATCATTCAGAAACGACCATCCCTGCGGAAGCGTAGGCTCCTTGGCGGACGATACCGACGGCCCTGCAAACGCTGTTGCAGCGAAAACCATCAGCATCATTGCCGAAGCAGAAATCCGCCATCCGGTCATCCGTTGATACCGCGCGAGCCAGCATGCGCATGAATATTCGCCAGCAGTTGGGTCGCAAGAATGGCCCGTTGTGGCGACATGGCTTCCATGATTGCAGAAGCCTTGCGGGAACTCATGCGGTTCAGAAGACCTACGCCCACCCTGAGATCCAGAATATTGAAAATAACAGCCGCATCAGCAGGCTTCATGGCTTCGTAAATCTTGACGAGCCGATCCGTATCCTGATTGAGAAGTTCATCGGAATGACGTTCACTGTCTTCAATCTGGGACCGTGACGCCTGCAAGGCCGTCATCCGGCGCTGAAGTTCTTCTTCCCCCGCATCAACGAGACGCTGCCTCTCATCCAACGCCTTGGACCGCCGGTCCAGTTCCTGCTGCCGCTCATTCAGATCGGCTTTCAAAGCCGGGTCAACGGTTTCTGCTGCCACCACTCCCGAAGGTGCCTGAGGTGCGCCTTGACAGCCGCCCGCCTTGCATAGATCGGCAGTAGCAGGGACCGGCGACGCTGCGGAAGATGCGGGTTTTTTCTCCATGGGAGCGGCCGCATCGGCCTTATGTGTAGACGCTTCAGCAGAAGCCGGTGTCACAGACGGTTGAGCAACAGCAGAAGCAACCAGAGACGAGCCCGCAGGGACTTCGGCACCTACATATTCAACCAGATCGTAAACCTTGACGCCCAGAAGAACGATCATCAAACCACATGTGATGTGAAGAAGACGGAAAAACATCAGTTTTATCCCTGTCTCTGGCGAAGTGCGCGCAGAAGTTCACGTTCAGCCGCGCTTTTACCCACCGGCGTTTTGACCGTCCCCACGCTCCCCATCCGCCCCTCATCCATTCGGGGCCGAAGAGGCATGCGCACGCCCGGAACATCCTCCTCCTCTGGCCGAATTATGGGTTTCTGGGAGGAGGCTTTCTGTGTGGAAGCGCCTCCTTCAAGCACCTGCGCTACCGCTTCCGAGCGTTCACACAAAATCGTCAGTTCATTCTTGAGGGTTTTGCCGGTCTCAACAGTTTTGCCCAGTGCGCGCCCAACCATTTCAGTTGTCTGGCGAAGATGATCGATCCCGGATTGTGCCTGTGCGCTGCTGCTCTCCAGGCTCATGATCAATGCATCAAGCTGCCCACGGTCACGCCGGATCACAGCGAGGGCTCGGCCGAGATAGAGACTGTAGAAAATCGTCACCAGCAGCAGAACTGACAGGGCAATTTCAAGCCCAAGCTGGAACCTGTCCATGAAAAATGCTCCGTCTTTTCAGCTATAGGCGGAGGGCCGTTCCGCAGCCTCTCCTCCAATAAGATTTTCTTCAATCCGGACAGCCACCTGCCCCTGTTTTTTCCCGACACGGCCTCGAAAAACAGTCTTCCCACCACATCGCATCTGCACCAGAGCATCCGGGTCCCGACGCAACACCAGCCGATCGCCCGGAGAAAGGGTGAGAATGTCCTGAAGGTTCATGGTCTGCTCCTCCAGAACGGCATCCAGTGTGACGTCTGTATTCCAGAGTTCCTGAGCCAGATGACTTTCCCAGATCCCGTCATGTCCGAACTTCTCACCCATGAACTGCTGGAGCAGAATTTCACGAACCGGTTCAAGCGTTGCATGGGGGAGGATCAGATCCACGTCACCACCACGCCCATCCATATCGATCCCGAACCGAGCCATGACCACACCATTGGTGGCCCGTGAAATGGTCGCAAAGCGAGAATTCAGTTCTAAACGATCCAGCCGGAAATTCACGGCGCAAAGCGGACTGAAACTCATGGAGAGATCGCTCAAAATCACACGAATCAGCGGCTCGATCAGTGCGCGCTCAATCGCCGTATGATGCCGACCAGCAGGGCGATCCTCGCCACTCAGGGAAGTCCGGACACGGTCATGCCCACCAAGCAGGGCATCAATAATGCTGTAGATCAGGGACGAACTGAGGATCAGAATCCCGTAATTGTCCCACTCTTCCGCCTTGAAGACCGCAAACATCGACTGCCCGGAAACATTTTCCAGGTAATCACCAAAGCGCAGGGAATTGAGGCGGTCTATCGAGACTTCAACATTATCATTGGTGAAGTTCCGAAGACTGGTCGTCAAAATACGGACGAGACGGTCAAAGACCACCTCCAGCATGGGCAAACGCTCATAGGAAACGGAAGACGTCGTGATCAGTCTTTCGAGCCCATTTCCTTCGCCTCCCCCCTTCAGCGTGGCATCACTTCCGAACAGACTGTCAATTTCGGCCTGATTGAGAATACGGCCAGTACCGTCTTCATCTTCCGGGAATCCGAAATCGTCCATGGAGAGAGCAAACTTGGGAGTCGGCATGCCGCCGTCTTCTTCCAGAGCCTGATCCGGTTGTCTGCCATCCATGTTTGCCGCGTCTGCAGTCACTGCACCAGCAACTCCACGAAGAAGAGGTCCCGCACCGGCAGAGGCGCGAGAATATTGGAAACCTGCGCCAGCAGCGTCTCTCTGAGGCGATAGATTCCCGCACCAGAAAGCTCTTCCGGACGCATGCCATGAAGGCAGGTCTGGAAAGCATCCTGGATCTGCGGCATGAGCGGCCCGATTTTTGCCGTATCTTTGCTGTCTTCAACCTGAAGGCGCGCACTGATCCGGATATAACGCGCCCTGCCCTCCCCGGTATCCAGATTGGATACCATCGTGGGAATGGTAATGATCGTCAGCTTTTCGGGTTGTGGGATAGGTTTTTCAGGATGGGACGCAGGGTGATGGAAGTGCTGCCAGGCGAATGCGCCTCCTCCGGCCAGCAGGACGCAGAGGATCGCTGCAATCATGATGATCCTGCGTTTCCCGCCCCCTTTTGCAGGGGTTTCAAGTTCCGGAGTCTCCGTCGTCACCGTGTCTCTGCCTTTTCTTTCGGACAGATCCCATCATCTGTTCAAAAGATTAACATTGGGTTTATGACGCCTTGGAAAAGGCTCCTTTTCCTCTATGCCGGAACCCTTTGTGTGATCGGTTTTCTCCTTTCCGGCTGCGCCTCCCAGACGTCCCCTTACAACCGGTATTACGCCGCAAACGGGGCCTATAAGGCGCCTGGAACCCCGAGTGATCCCTGGGGGCCATACATTCAGCAGGCTGCCAATCGCTTCTCGATTCCCGAAGCATGGATTCGGGCCGTGATCCATCAGGAATCGGGGGGCCACCAGTATCTGAACGGGCAACCCATCACATCCAGCGCAGGCGCCATGGGACTGATGCAGTTGATGCCCCAGACCTATGCGGAAATGCAGAGTCGCTTCGGACTGGGATCCGACCCCTACGAACCTCACGACAATATCATGGCCGGGACAGGCTATATTCAGATCCTGTCCCGCAAATATGGCGCTCCCGCATTTCTGGCAGCTTACAATGCAGGCCCGCAGCGCCTTGAGGACTATCTTTATGAAGGGCGGTCTCTTCCCAATGAGACCGTTAATTATGTCGCCAACATTACCCCTCATCTGGGAACACAGGTGGCTATGACGGGCCCTCTCGCGGCTTATGCGTCAACAGCCCAACTGAATGCGTCTCCAATGGAGGTAGCGGAAGCGCCCGACACGTCTCCTCAACTTGCCATGACCCAGACATCAGGCAGATACGCTGCTCCACAGCAGAGTGTGCAGCAGGCCTGGGCAGGACGACGGATCACGTCCGTTCCATCTGACACAATGCCGCCAGATCTTCCTCCTGCAGTCCCTTGCGATCCAAACAGCGCCTATGATCCAAATACAACCTGCATCCAGACACCGGCGCCATCCAGTCAACTCGCTCCGCCCTCAGCAACGCCGCAATATGCTTCCAGCACTTCCTTGCCTCCACCACCCGTCATTCCCACGCCTCCCAGAACCTCCAGAGCCTCATCTGGTCTGACACCTATGAGCGTGAGTTACCGTACGCCGGGAAGCTACGGCGACTGGGGCATTCAGGTGGGGGCATTCGCCAATCCCGGACAAGCTCGCTTTGCCGCAACAATGGCCAGACAGAGCGCCTTCTCGCCTCTTCAGGCCTCTCGCATCGAGATCCAGCCTACTGTCGCACACGGGACACGCTTCTGGCGGGCAAGGCTGGCAGGAATCAGCCGTTCTGGAGCTGCTCAGGCCTGCAATACTTTGTCGGGGCAGGGTATGGCCTGTATGGCCGTCCCTCCAGGGCATTAAGTTACTTATAAAGCAGGATTTTCGTAAGAAAACTCAATGCGCGTTGGCAACGGGCGCAGTTTGCCGTATGTTCCCATGCAGATTGGACATACCTGCCACGCACGAAGTGTAGGTGATCCCTGTCCAGACATTGTTTCACCACGCCGATCCCGGCTCTCAGGATGCGCAGATGACGACCAGCCCTGCTCACGATTACACTCCCCCATCGGAAGATGTCATCAGCGAGGAAGGGTATCACAAAGACCTCGGTCGTCGACATATCCAGATGATCGCCATTGGCGGTGCCATCGGGACTGGACTGTTCCTTGGTGCTGGCTCCCGCCTTCAGGTTGCCGGCCCTTCCCTTGCTTTGATTTATGCCGTCTGCGGTGTTTTTTCCTTTCTGATCCTTCGCGCACTGGGCGAGTTGGTCATGTACCGCCCCACAAGCGGAAGCTTTGTGACCTATGCCCGTGAATTTCTGGGCGAAAAAGCGGCCTACGCGGCTGGCTGGCTCTCCTTCCTGAACTGGGCCATGACGGGTATCGTCGATATCACCGCCGTAGCGCTTTATATGCATTACTGGTCCGTTTTCGTGGACGTGCCACAATGGGTTTTCGCCTTGGGCGCGTTGACCATTGTCGGTGCCATGAACATGATCGGCGTTCGCTATTTTGGCGAAATGGAGTTCTGGTTCTCACTCATTAAGGTTGTGGCGCTGGCAGCGTTCCTTATCGCAGGAACCCTTATCCTCGGCAGTCGTATGCCTGTGGGCGGACATACAACTGGGTTGCATCTGATTACCGAAAATGGCGGATTTTTCCCGCATGGCATTCTTCCGGCGTTCCTTCTGTTACAGGGCGTAGTCTTCGCGTACTCGGCTATCGAACTGATCGGGACAGCTGCCGGCGAATGTCATGATGCCCGTGAAGTTCTTCCCAAAGCCGTCAACAGTGTGATCTGGCGTATTGCCCTGTTTTATGTTGGGTCTGTTGTGCTGCTGGTCTGCCTTCTGCCATGGACCGCTTATCACGCGGGTGTCAGCCCGTTTGTGACGTTCTTCCAGGCGTTGGGGATTCCCGGCATCGGAACAATCATGAACATTGTCGTACTCACGGCAGCTCTTTCCAGCCTCAACTCCGGCCTGTACTCCACTGGCCGTGTACTCAGAGCTCTATCTCTTGGTGGCTCTGGCCCAAAAATGCTTTCCAAGATGAACAGAAGTTCTGTTCCTTACGTTGGCATCCTGACCACACTAGCCGTTTATCTTGTTGGTGTTGGCCTGAATTATCTGATCCCAGCGCGTGTCTTTGAAATTGTTCTAAATTTCTCTGCCATTGGAATTATCAGTACCTGGGGCTTCATTCTTCTCTGCCAGCAGCGTCTGCGCGCAGCCATCAACCGCGGTGAAATCGCCCCGACCACGTTTGCCATGCCGGGTGCTCCTGTCACCAACTGGTTGACCCTTGGTTTTCTGGGGTTCGTGCTGGTCATGATGGCTTTTGATTATCCGGATGGCACAATTACGATCGCAGCCATTCCTTTGATCGGATTAATCCTCGTTGGCGGTTGGATCCTTTTAGGAAAAACCCGCGCTGAAATCCGTTAAACATGCCTCTTTAAAACGCTCCTTCGGGGGCGTTTTTCAGTTTTCAGAGACAAACCAAAAGCCTCATACCATTTCAGGCTGAACAACACTCACTGGCGGCAACCAGACCAGGCATGTTGTTCCTCGCCCTGGTGCGCTTGCGACCCGCAATCGACCACCATGGCGATCCAGAATATGCCGCACAATGGAGAGACCCAAACCGGTTCCCTGCTGGGCTGGCTCAACATTATCCACAACCCGATAGAAACGCTCGGTCAAGCGTGGAAGGTGATGCGCCTCCATACCGCGCCCGTTGTCCTCAACGCCCAGGAGGATGCCTCCATCCTCTGGCCAACGGTCATCCCGTTCCGGTGCCCTGCGGGCAAACAGGGTCACGGAAAAATCCCGCCCCCGCTCCCGTCCATATTTCAGGGCATTTTCGATCAGGTTCAGGAGCACCTGCACCATCTCGTCTTCATCTGCCTTGATGATCAAATCATCTTCAAGAGCCAGATTCAGCTTACACCCATCCTCATCAAACCGGGGAGCAACCTCGCCCAGAACAATGGCCATCAAATCGGCCACGTCCACAACATCCCGCGGGCGTTGATGCTCATGAGCCTGCACACGGGATAAGTAGAGCAGCCGATCGATCAGCCGCTTCAACCGCGCTGACTGCTGCCCCATAATGTCGAGAAACTGCTGACGCGTTCCCTCATCCATCGTGCTGCCACCCGTTCTGAGTGCGTCAATAAAGCCGCTCAGCGATGCAAGAGGCGTCCTAAGCTCATGGCTGGCATGAGCAACGAAATCCAACCGCATCCTGTCCAGAACCTGCGCCTCGCTGCGATCTGACATCACCACAAGAACCCGCTTGTGACGCTCCTGCGGAGCGGGAATTCCCCTTAGGGACAAGTGCAGCGTCCGGGGAACAGGAACATCAAGAGTAAAGGTGGTGGAGCAGACAGGCGGAAGGTCATCTGCCCCTTCCGGTTCAGCCCTTAACGCTGCGGAAAGCGCCGAACGAGCAGCAGGGTGCCGCAGAATGGCTCCTACGCTGTCTCCGAACTGCATTGCAGCCTCTTCATTGGCCTGGAGCACTGCACCAAGCCTGTCCAGTAACAGCACGCTTCCGGGAAAAAACTCGATTGGCAGGGGGGCATCCGGCAGAGGAAGAGAAAGACCCGAAGCCGAATATTCGGGTATGGCAGGCTGCGGGGGCGACCGACGGCGAAACGCCAGAGCCGCACACCCCCATCCAGCGACAGCAAGGCCTGCAAAGGTGAGGCCAACCCAGAGCGGCAGCCCATCATGGGGAAGGACTGCCAGACTCTCGGCCCTCACTCGTTACAGCCCGTCCGTAATTGGGCCATCATCCAGAGCATAACCCGCCGCCCGAACGGTACGGACAAGATCAGGCTCATTCGGGCCATTGATGGCCTTGCGGAGACGTCGGATATGAACGTCGATCGTCCGAATTTCTACGTGGATGTTCTGCCCCCAGATCCGACGCAGCAGATCTTCACGGGAAAACACCTTGCGCGGATTACGGATCAGAAGATCTAACAGACGATACTCGGTTGGCCCCAAAGACAGCAGACGCCCCGCACGCTCCACACGATGCGTTTCAGGGTCAAGGGTAATATCCGCGAACGACAACACATCGTACGACGACTGGTGACGGCGAAGGAGCGCTCTGAGACGTGCATCCAGTGTATCGACACTGCAAGGCTTGACCAGATAGTCGTCAGCGCCAGTATCCAGTCCGCGGATAGCATCCTGTTCTCCGGAACGAGCCGTCAGCAGAAGAACGGGCAAATCCCGGAGCGCCGGATTGCTCCGGATACGTCGGCAGAGATCCAGACCGGAAAGGCCCGGCAGCATCCAATCCAGAACGGCTGCATCGGGGCGAGCCGTTTCCAGAAACTGAAGGGCCGTCTCCGCATCGGGAGCGGATTCAACACGATAGCCTCGCTGTTCGAGGTTATATCGCATCATGAGCAACAGGGCGGGATCATCCTCGACGACGAGGATGAGGCCCTTTGCTCGTACCTGCGTCGTCCCGCTCACCGGTCTGCTGGCTCGGCTGCGTTTTCAGCGGCTGCCGGACCACCGCGCGGACGCACAGCCGGCAGATTATCGCCCGTCACAGCATAAAAGACGCGCTCGGCAATATTGGTCGCATGATCGCCGATCCGTTCAAGATTCTTGGCGATGAACAGCAGTTCCGTGCAGGCCCGGATATTGCGGGGGTCTTCCATCATATACGTTACGAGTTCACGGAACAGCGCCGTGTAATACTCGTCCACGGCACGATCCGCATGCCAGACTTCCATAGCCCGGTTGGAATCCTGCTGCGTGATGGCATCAATGGATCGTCGCAGATTGTCCTGCACCAGACGCCCCATGCTGCGTAGCCCCGACAGGGAAATCTGGCCGTCAGAACCACGGATCCGCAGAGAACGACGCGCGATGGACGACGCATAATCGCCAATCCGCTCCAGATCACCCGTGATCTTCAGAGCTGCGACAATTTCACGAAGATCGCTCGCCATCGGGCTGCGCAGAGCCAGAAGACGGATGGCGAGGCTTTCGACATCGCGCTCCAGTCCATCCACGTCCGGGTCCTGACGGGCGGCGGCATCCGCTGCTTCCTCGTTCCGATCCGCGATAGCCGAGAGCGCGAGAGCGACCTGGTTTTCCACGATACCGCCCATCTGGGACATCATGGACCGGAGCTGACCCAGCTCCTGCTCGTAGCTTTTGACGATATGAGATCTGTCAGCCATGGCGGATTATCCAAATCTTCCGGTGATGTAGTCCTGGGTCTGCTGCTGGCGCGGATTCGTAAAGATACGATCCGCGGTATCCACTTCAATCAGACGGCCCATGTAGAAAAATGCAACCTGATCCGCACATCGTGCAGCCTGCTGCATGTTGTGAGTTACAATCGCGATTGTGAACTCTTCCTTGAGTTCGTCCAGAAGCTCCTCGATACGCGCGGTCGAAATCGGGTCCAGAGCGGATGTCGGTTCGTCGAGCAGAAGAACTTCCGGGCGCGTAGCAATCGAGCGTGCGATACACAGGCGTTGTTGCTGACCACCAGACAGACCGGCAGCCGGGGCGTTCAGACGATCCCGAACTTCGTTCCACAGCGCCACGCGTGTCAGAACATCCTGCACGCGCGCATCCATGTCAGCCTTGTTCAGACGTTCATGCAGACGCACGCCGAATGCGATATTGTCATAGATCGACATGGGAAACGGTGTTGGCTTCTGAAAAACCATACCGATCCGGGCCCGCAGGATATTCAGATCAAGGCCGGTCTCAAGGATATTCCGCCCGTCGAACAGGACTTCTCCCGTCGCCCGCTGCCCTGGGTAAAGGTCGTACATGCGGTTGAAGATCCGCAGCAGCGTGGACTTACCACAACCGCTGGGGCCAATCATCGCCGTGACCTTCCGGGCGGGAAAGTCGATGCTGATATCATGCAGGGCGTGATTCTGTCCGTAGTAGAAATTAAGGTTGCGAACAGCGAGGGCCACCTGCGGCTTGGTCTCGGTCATGTTGAAATCCTGTAAAATCATCCGCGACGGGCCGAAAGACGGACGGCAATATTGATGGCCAGAACACCCATGGTCACAAGCAGGGCACCCGCCCAGGCAAGTTGCACCCAGTCCTCATAAGAGGCTCCTGCATACTGGTAAATTGTCACCGGCAGGCTGGCCATGGGGCGGTTCAGACTGAAAGACCAGTTCTGGTTACCCAGAGACGTAAAGAGCAGCGGCGCCGTTTCACCGCTGACACGGGCCAGCGCCAGAAGAATACCGGTGAGAACACCCGTCTTGGCAGAACGCAGGCACAGAAACAGCGTTACGCGCCAGCGCGTCGCACCAAGAGCCGCACCGGCTTCCCGCATGGCAATCGGTACGAGGCGCAGCATGTCCTCAGTTGTCCGAACAATGATGGGAACCGCCAGAATGGCCAGAGCAACCGATCCAGCAAATGCCGAAAAGTGCCCAAACGGAGCAACAAGGATCTGATAGACGAACAACCCCACCAGAATGGAAGGAACCGACATCAGAACGTCTGAAACGAAGCGGACGCAGGATGCAAAACGGTTCTGGCGATTGCCATATTCCGAAAGATAGATCCCGCAACCCAGCCCCAGAGGCGTTGCGATCAGAAGCGCCAGAAACGTCTGGATAAGGCTACCGATAATGGCATTCGCCAAACCACCGCCAGAACCGGGCGGTCCCATGGGCTTCATAAGGGCTGCGGCAGAAAGACCAGTTACGCCCCGGGAGAGCAGCGTCCACAGAATGGACGTCAGAACCAGGACCAGAATACCGGCCGCAATCATTCCCAACAGGGTCGCCAGCTTATCCGTTCGACGGCGGCGCGCGCCGTTGGCGTTTGGTGCCCAGCCGCTGGAGGACGTCGTCATGTCGCTCATTTCCCGTCCTTCCGCAGCATACGCGCCAGAGACAGACTGGCGAACGACAGCAACATGAGAATGAACCCAAGAGCCAGAAGGGAAGAGAGTCTCAGAGACCCGGCCGGACTTTCCGGAAACTGAAGCGCAATCAGGGACGCTACTGTGCTGCGAGGCGCAAACAGCGACCATCCTACAGACGTTACGTTTCCGATCACGAACGTGACGGCCATGGTCTCACCCAGTGCACGCCCCATTCCCAGCACGGTCGCTCCAATCATGCCGGTCCGTGACCAGGGCACGACGACTTTCCACATGACGTCCCAGCGTGTGGCCCCCAGTCCGTAAGCGCTCTCGCGCAGCATTCCAGGCATAGCGCTGAATACATCACGCATCACGGCCGTCATGAACGGGGCGATCATCATCGCAAGGACGATGCCTGCAGTCATAAGGCCTGTTCCGAAGGGGGCACCATGGATCAGCAGGTTAATTCCCGGCACATGACGGAAATTGTGCATCATGAAGGGCTGAACATGCCGCGCCATGAATGGCACGATTGTGAAAAAGCCCCACATACCGAAAATAATGGATGGCACGGCAGCCAGAAGCTGAACCGCTGTACCAACAACCGCCGCAACTCTGGGAGGCGCAATGGCCGTGAGCCAGAAAGCCGTACCGAATGCGAGTGGCATGGCGATCAACACGCCGATCAGGGTGCTGACGATCGTGCCAAAAAGAGGTGCCCATGCACCGTAATCATTCGCAACCGGGTTCCACACATTCCGAAACGTGAAGCCAAGCCCGAATGTTCTGAAAGCTTCCTGTCCCCCCACACCCATCAGAAGGACCAGACCGCCCAGAGCGATAAGCACGATCAGAGAGCACCCTCCGACGATGGCCTGAAATGCGGTATCCGCACGGCTCCGCTTCTCCCTGGTTTCAGGAACGGAGACCTTGTCGGGCTGCCTGGCTGGGGCAAGTGTCATGCGTCAAAGGCTCTGGCTGTGATAACGGGTGCAAACTGGCGGCAGATGCCGCCACTTCCGTGCATTAGCCTTCTGGAACGGGAAGAACAACCGGCGCGGGCATCAGGGGGCATGAAAGATTTATGTCATGAGCGACACATTTTTTTCGATTCTTGATTTTGAGACACCCAAGACAGAGCAGAATAACTCATTTAAGGTTAATAAAAATTATCGCGCCGCCCTTATAGACTGAAACCGGCGCTGCTCGGGAGACAGAGTAAATGACGACAAAAGCCACTCCTCCTTCTCCACTTGCTGCTGCCAGCGTTTTCATTGGTCATTTCGACCAATTTGTTGAAGGACAAGCGCGAGGCTGGGTGATCGATACAAGGGGTGTTGGCGCAGCTCGCCTGCATGTTCTGATAGATCAGCAGGAAGTCATGCAGATTCTCTGTGACCAGGAACGCCCGGATGTGCAGGCTGCCCTGGGACTACCCATTTCAAATGTGGGTTTTGAATTTACCATTCCCGAGAAATTTATTGACGGAAAGCCGCATGAACTTTCCGTTCGTCTGCCGGATCGCTCTGTTCTTCCGCTGACACATCCGACAGACCCGGAAGCAGACCCTGTTCCAGTCATCAAATTTACACAGAAGTTCCAGCCCCAGTATCAAAGCTTTGTCGATGGCGTGAAACAGGGTGCCTTGCGCGGCTGGCTTCTGAAAGCGGAACGCCCCGGTGCAGAGATGCATGGCGGGTGCATGATTTCCGTCATGGTCGATGGAGTTCGCATCGCTCAGGCACGCGCGGATCGGTATCGTGGCGACGTCGCGGCCGTTCTGGGCTGTGACCCGAACTGCGGTTTCGAAATTCCCATTCCGCAGCGTCTTCGCGGCAGTACGCCTCGCCAGTTCAAAATTGTTACCCTGCCAGACAACACCGAACTCAACGGCAGCCCATTCGTCACTTCGCTGGCGGATGACGCGCTTGAGACCCGTCTGGTCGATCTCCTCGGCGTGATTGATGGACTACACCGCCAGCTTTCTGCGCTTCGACAGGAAGTGCGCGATCTGGTGCCACGTCGTGGCTATAATCTCGGCGACTACAATCGCTGGGCCCAGAAATATTACCCCCTTCTGCGTGAACGGACGGCTCGTCAGCGTCAACTGGAAGAAGGCAAGGGCTACGAGGAACCTCTGGTCTCCATTCTGTGCCCGACCTATCGCCCTCTGAAGAGCGATTTCGAGGCTGCCATCAATTCCGTTCTTTCCCAGACCTATCAGAACTGGGAACTGATTATTGTTGATGATGCTGGAAAATGTGCGCAGACAACGGCAATCATTAATGCGTTCTGCAAGGCGGATAAGCGGATCCGTGCTGTTCCCCTGAAAAAGAATGCCGGCATTTCAGGCGCAACCAATGCGGGAATGGACGCAGCACGCGGCAAATATGTCGTGTTCTTCGACCATGATGACCTCATGGTCGATGTTGCCGTGGAAGTCATGGTCCGCGCTGCCCGCGAAACGGGTGCACGCCTGCTGTATTCCGACGAAGACAAGATCGATCAGGCCGGGTACTTCCTGGAACCAAACCTCAAGCCCGATTTCAATTACCGCTATCTGCTCGGCTGTAACTACGTTTGCCATCTGACCATGGTGGAAGCCGACACCATGCGGGCCATCGGACACCTGAAGTCTGATTACGACGGCGCACAGGATCATGACTTCATCCTGCGGGCCACAGAAATCCTGAAGCCTTCCGAAATCCATCATGTTCCGGAAATCCTCTATCACTGGCGCAAGACACCCAATTCCACGGCCGTCAACGTCGCAAACAAGACCTACGCCATTGAAGCAGGTGTGCGTTGCGTTCACGATCATCTCAAACGGCGCGGCGTTAAGGCAAAGGTCTCGTCCATCCGTGGTCTGACGCTGTATGGCGTCCAGTGGCTCACACGAAAGACCCCCAAGGTCACGATCATCATCCCTTTCAAGGATCAGGTGGAAACCACACGTCAGTGCGTGGAGGCTCTGCTAACCAAGACGGCCTACAAGGCGTTCGACATCATTCTCGTCAACAACTGGTCCGTTGAAGACGAAACGGCTGCTTTCATTGAGGAAATGCAGGCTCATCCGAAGGTATCTGTGCTGACGGTTGAGGAGCCCTTCAACTACTCCCGCCTCAACAATCTGGCCGTAGAACAGACCAAGGCCGACTATCTGATGTTCATGAACAATGACGTGTTCGTGGAACATGAGGACTGGCTGCATATCGCCATCGGGGAAGCCCTGTCCGCTCCGGATGTTGGAGCTGTGGGCGCAAAACTGCTCTATCCGAACGATACCATCCAGCATGCTGGCGTGATCGTCGGACCCGCCGGCATTGGCGCGCATGTCCATCGTGGTGATCCGGTCTCTGAATATGGCTTTATTGGACGCACCATGCTGTCCCACGAAGTCACAGCCGTCACGGCAGCAGCAATGCTTGTTCGTGCCGACGTCTTCCGGGAAATCGGAGGCTTCGATGAGAAGGAACTGACCGTCGCCTATAACGACGTCGATCTATGCCTGAAGATTCGCGATGCCGGATACCGGATTATTTTCTGTGCGGAAATCGTGGCGTACCATCATGAAAGCCTGTCACGCGGCAGCGATGACCGTCCGGAACACGAAGCCCGGTTCTTCCATGAAACCCAGACGATGCTGGCCCGTTGGAGCAACAATCCACTTTTCGAACGCGACCCGGCTTACCCACGCTACTTCACAGTAGACCACCAGCCGTTCTTCGATCTCGTGGATCCGGAAACACTGTGAAACCCATTTGGGAGTTCTGCGTTTCTGGATAACGAACCTGTTACAGGAGACTTATCGTGGCTACCAAGTCCAACCGTCATGTCACGCAGAACAACACGGCAGACAACACCAAGAGCGTCTCCATCGAGACGCTCAATGCCCGGCTGGCAGACCTGATTGATCTCGCCTTGATCACGAAGCAGGCTCATTGGAATCTTAAGGGCCCACAGTTCATCGGTGTTCATGAAATGCTGGATGGCTTCCGCGCCAGCATTGATGACTTTGTCGATACGACAGCAGAGCGCGCCACCCAACTTGGCGGTACAGCCTATGGCACAGTGCAGGCTGTTGCGAAGAACAGCAACTGCACCCCTTATCCGACCGATATCTATCGTGTCGCGGACCATATCGCTGCACTAATCGACCGCTATGCAACTGTTGCCAACAATGTCCGTGAAGCCATCAAGATTACGGATGAAGCAGGTGACGACGATACTGCTGATCTGTTCACGGAAGTGTCCCGTGGTCTCGACAAGCACCTTTGGTTCCTTGAAGCCCATGTTCAGGAGCCAACAGGTCAGATGCGCGACGGAGACCACGACGGCAAACGTAGCTGATTAGCTACTACCGGCCAGAAACAGAAAAACGGGGCAGTTATCTGCCCCGTTTTTTTATATGCATTCCAAGTGAAAGTTTCTTCGCTTCTTCAAAGGCAGCGCGCCAGATGCTCTCGCGCAAACCGGAAAGCGTCTTCATCCAGAAGCACGGAGTCCTGAGGCATTCCATCTGAAATTTCAGCCGGATTCTGAGACGCCTCTATCACTCTCACTGGCGTCAGAAGCCCTTTAAGAGCCAGCTCCACAAACATCCGATACTCTTCGAACCTCAGGGGAAAGGGTATCTGACCTCTTTGGCGCTGAACAATCCATGAAGCCGTCAGGGTCTGGAGGCTGCCCCATTCTAAGACCAGCTCTCCAACGGCACGTTGCTTCAGCGTTTCAATACTCGCCTTCGCAAGGACTTCGATATCTTCGTCCGTCAAGCGCCGTGGCGGTAAGGAAACCTCTTTCTTCACCACCCAGGACTGTACGATGTCACGCAAGCCGGGAAGTATTTCGAAAGACATTCGGACCGCTCCTGTCACATCCGCCTGCGTAGCGCAGATGTTTCTGTAACTCTCTATGGCAGGAAGGTTATCATACCTGCCAGTGTCATGGAACGTGACTTTATCCATGCCTTTGCCACAACTTCACAGTCACGGCAGAAGGTGTATTGACCACAAACCGTCAGAGCCTGTTCTGACTCACGACATCC
The DNA here is from genome assembly GCF_015244665.1 of Gluconobacter japonicus. NCBI lineage: Bacteria > Pseudomonadati > Pseudomonadota > Alphaproteobacteria > Acetobacterales > Acetobacteraceae > Gluconobacter > Gluconobacter japonicus. Next base: position 489,655 of record NZ_JABCQN010000002.1, on the reverse strand, counting down.
CGGACCAAGGCATCATATCGTTGCAGATAATCCTTCAAAGACAGTTCGGCTTCTGCATATCCTCTGGCTCCCTGCCCCAGACGACGCGCCTGTTTGCGATCTTCAAGCAGTTCAAGAACGGTCTCAGCAATCCGATCCGGTTCAAGAAATGGCACCAGACGGCCCGTAACTCCATCTGTAATAAATTCACTGACCGGGGCCGTATCGCTGCCAATAATCGGGCATCCCGTCGCCATGGCTTCGCGCAGAGACCAGGAAGCCACGAAAGGATAAGTCAGGTACAGATGAGCATCTGATCTTTTGAGCAGATTACGGAAATCATCATAGGCAACCTTACCGACGAAATGAATCCGACTGAGATCCAACTTGTCTTCCAGTTCCTTGAGCATGATGTCTTTCCAGCTTCCGCGATCCGGAGGCGGCGCACCGTAACTGACCTGATCCCCCCCGACCAGAATGACCTGCGCGTCCTTTCGCTCATCCAGAATACGCGGCAAGGCGCGCATGACGCTATGAAAACCACGATAAGGTTCAAGGTTACGCGCAACATATGTCACAAGCGCATCACGCGGTGAAATCTTTACACCGTTGATAACGAGGTTCCGTCGACGCGCCTGAGCATCAGGCTGACACAGCTCGAGATTTACGCCTTCTCGGAGGAGAGAGATCCTGTCCTGCGCCCAGCCGGGATAGGTAGATTTCTGAAACTGCGTTGGGGTCTGCCCATAACCATTTGGCAAGGAAAGCGCCTGAAGATTTATGGCATTTTTCACTCGGACAGCCGCCGCCAAATCCGGACTAGGAGGAAATTCCGGATCGAACCCTACGTCATTCCGATCAGTATGATAGAAAAATTCAAAATATCCCAAAATAGGACAGCCAGGGAAAACATCCACAAGATTCAGCAGTTCACCCCAGCCATGATGACCGATGATGATATCCGGGACATAGCCAAGCCCCTTGAGCGTCTTGGCAGCCGTCGCAACGGCCTCCGCCCTCAGGAGCCCATATTCAAATTCGCGCAGATGCGGGTGCGTGGCGGATGAGGGCAGACGCGGGACACGATAAACAGCGCGCCTGACACCAGGAATTTCGCCTGCGTTTGCCTCAGAAATAAAGACAATTTCATGCCCACCCTGCTCATGAAGATGGCGCACGAAATGCAGAAACTGACCGGGAAAATTCTGATGGACAAAAAGATACCGCACACCAAATCCCGGTCATTCAAAAAGGGCTGAAGGCAGAGTTGAAACATAACGGCGCTTCAACTCCGATTTGATATTTGAAAGCTGGCTTCCCGTTCAGGCAGCCAGCTTTCATTCGTCATCAGTCTGCAGCGTCAGCCTTAGACTTCGCAGCGGCTTTTACAGACTTCGCACGAGGGCGTTTGGCGGCCGGTGCTTCAGCGCCTGCATTCGGAATGATTTCCAGAAGGAAAGCCTCAAGCGGAGCAAGGCTCTCTGCTTCCAGAGCATCCGTCCCATCAAGCGGGCCAAGGCGTGAGCCGTCCGTAAAGGTGGAGGAAAGACGGATATGATGTGTTTCTGCCGATGCTCCCTTCAGACGAACCCGCAGACCGAGAATGGGAAGCGCCATACCGCGCGAGCCACAATACTGGCCGCCCTCAGACCAGGGCGAGAGCCACCCCTTCCCCAGAACAGCCTGATATTCGATATCGGAAGCAGGAATGCTGTTTTTCGGAGCGATGGCAAAACCTTCGATCCAGGACTGGCTGCCCGGTGTTCCCATCCATTCGCCGATAGGAGCCGCAACATCGCCGACCCGCTGGACATGGGCAGAAATTTCAGCCGCTTCGATGGGCAGAGGCGCTGCTTTCTGCGCAGGCTGCGCGACAGCGACCGACGCCGGACTGACCGAGGTTGGACCTGCAAGCTGTGCGACCTGAAGCTTGGGAGCGTCGTGGGGGCTACCCGGCTCCTGATAGGTGGTTACCAAAACAGCTGCCGGCCCGCGGGTAACACGCACCAGAGCAGCGCCATTGGCACCACCAATCCAGCCATCTTCCTCGAATGTACTAACGGTCACAATGCCCGGAGGCGTCCCGGGAGCACGGGAAATCCGAATACCTGGAAGCCCGGAGGGCCCTGGGTCCTGCTGTCCCGCGGCATGAAAAATGCAGAAAATTCCCGCATCGAGAACCATCATGTGAGCGCCAGACTTGAGGTCAATCACCCGGTTCTGCGTTGGTGCTTCAGCCGTCTTTGACATTCCCTACTCCACTTGTTCCCGCATAACGGGAGGAAAAACTTTTCAAGCCCAGCGGCTATAGCAGCCAGTTCAAGACAGGCATTGTTTGCGGGTTATATTTACCCGTTCCAGTCGAAGCGTAAACCCCGTTCACTTCAACTTACCGGCCCCCAGCGACGCAAAATAAATCGAACAAGAAATTCAACAGGCATTCCCAGTGGAACAACTGCGCCCCGATCACTACAACGCACCCGCTCCGATTGCGCTCCAATGTCAAAGCACAAAACTTCGAGCCCGCTTTTCCACAATATTCCAAGAGCATAACACCAGGTTTCCGGTGCAACGGAAGGAATAAATCCAATATCGGCGCTCTGTTCGCGAATCAGGCCCAGAACTTCGTCTTCCTGATATTCTCCTGTGACCTTAACTCCGGCGGCAATCAGGGTTTCATCATCGGGCGTATGTCCGACCAACACAAGCTCGACTGGAAGAGACATGGCCCTGATGCATTGCGCCATAGACAGGAGAACGTCATATCCCTTCCAACGGCTCAGCCCTCCAACAACACAAATCCGCAAGGCACGGCCCGAAATAACGCCTGTTCGTCCTGAAACATTTGACAAAAGAACGGCATCATCTTCCAGCGGAACAGGCAGAAAGCTGGTCTGTGGAAAATGCCGCGTCATTCTCTGTGCGGTATCACGAGAAGGCACCATCACCGTACCGGCCTGCCTGAATTCGCGTTGGGAGCGACTGATAAGATCCGGGACCGCCAGATCCTCTCCCAGATAACCGCCCCACGTCGCGATACAGGCCTCACAGCCTGCCACATCCGGCTCACCACAATAGCGGCCATTTCCATCCAGAAGAGAAATACGAGGGCAAAACCAGATATAGTCGTGCACAAACACATCATAGGGGACACAAAGATCTTCATGGAGTGTTCGAACACAGGGCGCATGGCCTACGAGATGATGCCACTCGATGCGACAAATTTTCAGCCGTAACAGTGCTGCGACCAGAAGAGGCAATTCCTCGGGAAGGGTAAACTTCAGGTTCGGGGCGAAGTTTTTCTCCCCCATTGGCCATTCAAGTTTACATCCCAGAGATGTTGGCCGAAGCGTCAGGGCCAAAAAACCCTGCTGCTCAAAAGACTGGACACGCTCCAGCACGACACGCCCTACACCCCCGCCTGCATCATGCTGAACCAACAGCATGGAAGAACGTCCTTGGCGTTGTTCGTCTATCCGGGACATATCCAGTTGCCGCCGGAACTGCCCGAGGGGATCCCTCTCTATAAACGCTGCGACTTCTGCATCGTACCCGGGATGCAAGGCATTCAGGATTTCCAGATTTCGCCCCATCAGGGCCTTACGGCTGCTTCCAAACGACGTTGACCCTGTATGCGCCACATACACATCCGGTGCAGGAAAGTGACGATATCCCTGCGCAGAGGCCCGAAGACAGAAATCATTCTCCTCGCCATAGCCCTGTGCAAACAGGTCTTCCCTGAAAAAACCCGTCTCAGCCAGACATTCGGCGGTTATCGCCATGCAGAAACCATTTCCGGTTGGCAAATCGATACACGCGTCTTCCTGTGAAAACAGAGCCTGGCACAGAACATCCAGTTTCCGTGTGCCCGATCCATCAGGCACCATGTTTTCAGTGTCCACCGAAGGATAGGACAGGATGCTCGCATCATTGGAAAAAGGCGTTACGGTTCCCACATCTGTAAAAGCCAGCCGCGCCCGTAACCGCTCAATCCACCCTGAACACACAAGTGTATCACTGTTCAGAAGAATAACGTCCCGCCCTGCCGCAAGGCGCATACCGTCATTCGCAGACGCCGGGAATCCCTGATTGGACTCATGTCGGACAAGCGTAATTTTGCCGTCCTGCGCCAGCATATCCAGAAAGTTTGCCAGCTTTGGCTCTGGCGTTGCATCATCCACAACGATGATTTCGATACCCGGCGGGACCGTTGCCAACACACTGCGCAAACAGGCCTTGCTTCCTGCCAGATCACGATACACCGGAATAACAACAACACACCCGGAACTGCCTCTGGGCCTTCTCGGTCTATGAGGCCATGCTTCCACATGAACAGGGCGCAGACGTTCTGGCAGCCTGCCACGCTTAGAAACCAGTCGGCCGACCATGGGATCAATCGGCGCTCCCACAAGAGGCCGCCCGTGCTCATCTCTTAAAAGGAGCGCCCCACAATCGCCTTTCGGCAAACAGTTTTTCTCAAGGCGAAAAGAACGCGGCCGCGACAAAGGGACATCACTGTCTACATCAGCCGCAAACTCCGGAACTGACAGACTGCGATCATCCCACAACGTCACGGAGGGAACATGGTCTGGTTCTGCAGGGTACCAGAGCCATCCCTCAAGTCCCTTGCCCGTCGCACGCACAAGCGATTCACAGCGTATGAGCGCCTGCACATCAATCGGGCTTCCAAGTACATGCTGGCGGCCTGCCCGAACCTCAAGACGTGCGGCCTTCTGCCAACCGTCCGGAAGCTTATAGCGTCCGCAGAGACCTCGTCCCGCTTCGACACCATCCAGTAGCACCCGGATGCTGCCAGTCGCCTCCACTTCCACCCAGCCGGCATTGGACGCCGTACACCATCCTGGCTTCCCTGCACTTTTGGAGAGCTGGCTCGCCAGCTGCCGAAGTTCAGGTAGAATATGAAATTTCGATAATGCCGTTCCTAGCCTCGAAGAGGCCTGCGCCGTCTCATTCAATCGAACAAGACAGACAACAGACAGAAACGCTGCTTCCCGCAAACCATATGTCTGGTAAAGCCGCTCCATCCGTTCCAGACAACTCTGAACGCGACCAATATTCAGAAACGCGATGGCCAGCGCCCAGATAACATTCGGGCTCTGACGCGCCATTCTTTCGGCACGCTCCAGCCAGAAAATACCGTCCTGCAGGCGCCCAGCCTGTATGGCCTCCTGTCCGCGCTGAAAAGCTACCTGCGCGCGAGCGTTCATCACGTCCCGCCATGCCGCTCGATCTTCCGGAGTTACGACATGACCGTATCCTCCGAAGGCAGCTCTGGACGTTGTTCCCGTAAGATCAGGATTGCTATCGGACGTCACGCCGATCAATCGTCCTCGTCAGGCTGGGCCGCATCAAGATTGATGAGTTCGGCCTCAGCATCCGCAATCCCCTGGGCTTTCGCATGCTCCAGCCATTTCCGGCCTTCCTGCAGATCCGTCACCCCTGCCAGACCGCGGATCAGATACCGCCCCAACATAAGTTGGGCCAGACCATTCCCAAGCTGGGCCGCCTTCATGAACCACTTCTGAGCTTCAACGCGATTTTCCGGCACATCATGTCCGCCGCCATACATGGCTGCGAGCGAGAACATCGCATCCACGTTTCCGCTTTCTGCGGCGGCACGATAAAGCTCCATTGCACGACCATGATCTTTGCGGCCATTGATCTGCCCCGTGACGAGAAGCTGCCCGACGGCAACCTGGGCCTCTCCCATTCCGGCCTCTGCGGCCTTTTCCATCCAGTGCATGGCCTGGATTGGATCGGCGTGTACACCGCGCCCCTCCAGTAGCATTTTACCGTACCAGAACTGGGCGTTCACAACGCCATCTGCGGCCTTCTGCATCCAGCGGGCTGCTTCCCGACTGTCGACCGTACCGCCGACACCCTGATCGAAGCACACACCAAGATTGAAAGCCCCAACCAAGTCCCCACGTTCGGCAGCACGCTCGAAACGCTCTTTCAGGGCCTGTTTCTCATCATCCGTTGCAGAAGCTCCTGTCAGAATCAGATTGCCGAAATCGGCATCCGCATGACGGTCTCCGGCTTCTGACGCAACCTGGAACCAATGGGTCGCCACATCCGGGTCACGGTGGACACCATTTCCCGTCAGATAAAGCAGCCCCAATGCTCGCGCTGCACCACCATGTTTCTGCTCTGCAGCCAGGCGATACCAGTTTGCCGCTTCCATCAGATTGGGGGGAAGCTCACCACCCTGGGCATAAAGATCCCCTAGCAGCGCAGCTGATTCCGCATCCCCGTTCAGGGCAGCCCGTCGCAGCCAGGTTTCGGCACGACCATAATGCTGCTCAATCCCGACGCCTTCCAGCAGGAAAAGGCCATAGCGGGCCTGTGCACCCACAATATTCCGTTCTGCCGCCTGCTGATAATATCGTGCGGCAGCTCCCATGTCCCGAGGAACACCAGCACCGGCCTCGCTCATGCGCCCAAGAATATCGAAGGCTGTCCCCAGCCCACCCTTGGTCGCTTCTTTCAGATGATGAGCCGCAAGGGTTCTAGCCTCATCTGTTTCGGCCTGATGGAGAATGGCCAACGCCAGACCAAGATGCCCCTGCGAACATCCCGCAGCAGCCGATCGTTCATACCAGGCTCGCGCTTGAACAGCATCCCGCAGATCCTCGGGGCCATTAGTGAGAATATAGCCAAGAAGGGCCTGCGCATCGGCAGATCCTGCATTGGCAGCAATCTGTCCCCAATGAAACCCTTTGTGAAAATCAGGGTGTCGCGTTCCCAAAGTCGGGGGAGCTGCAAGATCAAACGTTGCCGCCGTTTTGCGGATTTCAAAACCTTCAGGAAATCCGATCGTATAGAGCGTTGCCAGAACAAAGGCAGCTTCAACATGGCCTGCTTTTGCAGCACCAAGCATCCAGTATGCGCCTTCCTCGAGGCTGGGCGGAACTCCTGTCCCATCAAGATAAGCCCGCCCGATGCGGAAAGACGCTTCCGTATCGCCCGCGATAGCCAGACGGCTGAGAAGTGCGAACCCCCGAACGGAATCGCCTGCTTCCATCAGCCGAACGCCTTCCTCCACTTTCCCTTTTGAAGAAAGAAGAGACGCAATGCGACGCTTGAATGTCATGGTTTCAATCCCGGTCCGATAGAAGTGAAAAACGCCCGGAGAGCCCGGGCGTTCTCTGGCCTTACGGCTCTCTCATACCGTTCGTCAGGGCCGGAGCAACCCGCCCGAAGAGATACTTCAGGATTGTCCGCTGGCCAACGTCAATATCTGCTGTTGCCGGCATACCGGGCGTAGGATGGAAGAAGTCCGGCTGTCCGTGGAGTGTGTAACGATCAATCCTTAGGCGGACACGATAGTACACTGATCCGTCTGGGCCTCCTGCTACCGCACTATTGTCTCCAGGATTGCTCCCATCAGATTTTTCAAAAGAGTCTGCGCTGATAACATGCACTGTTGCTTCAGCACCGCCGTACTGATTGTACTGAAACGCTGCAAATTTCACGATCGCATGATCTCCAATTTTCACGAAAGCCGCATCGCTGGCTTTCATGACAGCTTCCATCTCCACACCGGAACCTGTCGGAACCAGTGTCATGAACTGACCGGCTGACTGCAGGACAGAACCGATTGAAGCCTTGGCAATCGTGAGAACAATACCGTCTTCCGGAGCCTTGAGCAGAATAAGATCCTGACGCAGACGCGCCTTCTCATATGAACTGCGATATTCATCCAGATGATGCTGGGTTTCCGTCAGGTTCGTGTAAACCTGAGCTTTCCAGTTCTCGATATAGCTGTCACGTTCAGCTTTCATGGCCGCTATCTTGCTTTCAGCAGAGTTTGCACTCTGCTGTGCAGAGATTTCTGCACGCTCAGCTTCCATCATATCATTCTGGGCTGCGAGCGTAGAGAGACGTGATCCGACCTGATCAGCCTGTTCATGCTGACGCATTTTAAGAACTTCAGAAGCAACACGCATCTTGCTGGCATACATGGCCGCATTGGCCCGATACCCTTGCAGATCGCTTTCCAGACCAGCCAACTGCTGATTATAATTCTGGACCCGCGCACGATATTCACTCCGCCGCCGCAGGAAAGCAGCCCCCTGCTGAACAGATGCGGGATTGGATGTATCAGGCACATAGTCATTGTCGTCAGCTTCCGCTTTCAGACGGTCAAGTTCAGCCTGATAGGCATCCCGCTGCAGACCCATGTTCGTGATGTCGGCTTCTGTAATGGTCGGATCAAGATGCGCAAGCACCTGTCCCTTCTTCACGAAGTCGCCCACATGCACATCGATGGAACGAACAATCGATGTTTCCAGTGGCTGCACGACAATGGTGGGCTGCGTAGACGTCAGACGTCCTGTCGTGCTGACAACACGATTGATTGGGAAAAATGCCATTCCTGCCAGACAGGCCAGAAACAGACATCCAATCAGCCAGACCACGTAACGCGCAGAAGGCGTGGCAGGCAGATTAACCAGCCCTGCTGTCGGGGAATGGAATTCCAGCAGGGCAATGGGCATATCCTGCGGCGCAAACGGATCCGTCGCGGCACGCGGTACATGGCTGTTGAAGTTCTCGTGACCATTCTCTTCTGGAGCCTGACCATTCTGCGGAATCATGTCGGAGGAGCTCATGTCTTATTCTCCTTCGGTCAGTTGGCTGGACTCGCCAGAGGCGCCCGCAGAATTGAGATGTCGATTCTGCTGTAGCCACAACGTCCGGTAGATCTCACAGCGTTCCAGCAGAACATGATGCGGTGCGATATCCACAAGCTTACCCTGGTCCATCACGGCAATCTGATGACAATCCACCAGCGAGGACAGACGGTGAGAAACGATCACCATCGTTCTTCCCTTGCCAATCCGCTGAAGATTGGCGTTCACCAAAGCTTCGGACTCAGGATCAAGAGCGGACGTTGCTTCATCAAGAATCATCAGCTTCGGATCACTGATGACGGCACGCGCAATGGCCAGACGCTGACGCTGACCACCCGAAATGTTGGTCGACCCTTCCTCAATGAAAGTATCGTATCCGGCAGGCATCCGTTCGATGAATTCTTCAGCCCCCGCCAACCTTGCAGCGCGAATGGCGTCATCAATGGTCAGTCCAGGACGTCCCGCGGTAATATTGTCCTTGACTGTACCACGGAACAGGAAGTTGTCCTGCAACACCACACCAAAAGAGCGACGCAAATGAGTCAGGTTGATCTCACGCAGATCCACCCCGTCCAGACGAAGATAACCCGTATAGTTGCGGCTGACACCCTGAAGAAGGCGTGTAACAGTCGACTTACCGGAACCAGACCGCCCCACCAATCCCAGCATCGTTCCTGCCGGCACTTCAAAACTGACGTTATTCAGAGCTTTCGTGGAAGAACCCGGGTAAGAGAAGTTTACATCCCTGAAAGACAAAGCCCCTTTGATCGGCGGCCGCATTCCGGTGGTAAGCGCTTTTGTTTCTGTTGGCTGGTTCAGCACAGCGCCTGCCTCACTCAGTGACACCGTCACTTCATTCACAGCCTCCATCAGCCTTGCCAACCCAACCAGCGGCTGGGCCACACGACCACCTAGCATCATGAAGCCCGCCAGCGCGCCAGCCTGCATATTGCTGGCGTTCGTCAGCACCAGATAAGCACCGACAAGAATGACGCCACGACTGATGAAGGCATCGAAAGGCATCACGAGGGTCTGAGGCCAGTTGGACATGCGCCCAGCAGCCAGTTTCCACCGAACCACTTCCGCCGTTTTCTCATCCCATTCTTCACGACGGGTTGGCTCAAGCGCCAGTGTCTTGACAGTTCGAATACCAGCGACTGTTTCGTAAAGGGTTGAGCCGCGGTTCATTTCCGCCCGAACCTGACGTCCCATGATACGGGTCAGAATAGGCAGGAAGATAACGACGACCAACCCGATACAGCCAGCCCCGGCAAGCGTCATCCAGGCAAGTGTCGGACTGAGTACGAAAAGAATTGGCAGCACGACAACAAGTGTAAACAGATCCAGAAGGGTACTCATCAACTGGCCAGTGAGAAAGTCACGGACCTTGAAGATCGCCATAAAGCGACCCAGAATTTCGCCTGTCTGTTGCCGCTCATAGAATTCGAGTGGAAGGGCAAGCAGGCGGTTAAAGGCATGCAACGAAATTCTCGCGTCCAACCGGGTCGACAAGACCAGCGAAAGCTCTCGTCGGGCGTAACTCAGGAGAACTTCATAGAACGTCAGAATAACAACGAAAGCCGTTAGAGAAACCAGTGTCGCCATCGAGTGGTAATTCACCACCCTGTCCAGCACCTGCATCACGATCAGGGCGGGAAAAACCTGAAGAATACTGAGTACCATGGAAGAGAAAGCAATATCCCGGAGAATATACTTCTCTCGCATGGTCATCTTGGCAAACCAAAGCAGGTCAAACCGCGCATCAGCTTCAGACTCGTTGATGCGCCTCTTCACCAGAAGCACATCCCCAGTCCAGACCTGGGAAAGACGCAGTTCATCAACGGGAACAGGCGCATCCCCTTCGCCACCCATCGGATCCCGGAGCCAGACAATGCCCTTGTCCGCATTCGCCGAGACCATAAGTCCCGCAGAGCCGTCTTTGAACATCAGAACAACAGGCGGGGTATTCCGAAGACGGATCAGGTAGCGCCACCGGAGACGCATTCCCTTGGCCACAACACCCTGCGATGTCAGCCAACGTGCCAGAGACGCAGGAGAAGGCGAGGATTCACCCGGCTCGGCCGCAAAGTCGCGGATATCAAGCTCAACCCCGTGAAAACGGGCAGCAGCCATGGTTGCATATAGTCGGATGACTGCCGGGCTTACGTCCCTTCCGGGGCCAGACACGCGCTGGGTTTGCTCCACGAAATGTCCTCTATGCTGTGGTCCCGCACAGGCGGCATCAAAGGCAGAAACGCCCGTTCATATTTCATGAATAGAGAATACTATCTTTTCCGTCACCTCCCCCTTTCTCCCTGAAGAAAAAATCTTTTCAAAAAGAAAAGTCACTTCCTTCCAAAACTTGTTTCTTTTCGAAGAAACACCAACACGAAACTCTGTGGAGAGATGTCTTTTTTATGACTGCGCTTCACTGGCGTTCGAAGTTTTATGGCAAAAACCTCCATAAAAATCCTGTGAGTTCTTTCCTGATCTTCCGCGGTGTCCCATGTGAGAAGGCACCAGCATCCATTTGACAGAGACGTTTCATGCAGCTTCTTCGCCAGTACGCCACCCTGCCGGAACGGTTCTCTGCCCCCCTGCAAAGCCGTCCTTTTCAGGCACCTGTCCTGATCGCGCTGAATGAACCGCTTGCCATAGCTCTTGGACTCTCACCCGAGTGGCTGAAAAGCCCTGCCGGAATGTCCCTGCTCTCTCACGGCCTGCGTCCGGACGGCCTTCCCCCTGTCGCCATGGCCTATGCGGGTCACCAGTTCGGGCATTTCGTTCCCTCTTTAGGAGATGGACGAGCCATGCTGGTGGGAGAACTTCAGGACTTGCACGGACAGGTCTGGGATCTACACCTCAAAGGCTCCGGCCCAACCCCTTTTTCACGTCGCGGAGACGGACACGCAGCACTGGGGCCAGTCCTGCGCGAATATATTGTCAGTGAAGCAATGGCCGCTCTGGGTATTCCGACAACCCGCGCTCTCGCCGCCCTTGCAACCGGAGAAAATGTTCTTCGGGAAACGCTGGTGCCCGGCGGCGTCATTGCACGCATTGCCACAAGCCATATTCGCGTTGGCACGTTCCAGTACTTTGCAGCACGCGGAGATCTGGAAGCCCTGCACATTCTCATCGATCATGTGATTGAGCGCGTCTATCCGGAACTGGCGACCAGCCCCAATCGTGCTCTGGCGCTGCTGGAAACTGTCGTACGCCGCCAGGCCCGGCTGGTCGCCCAATGGATGCTTGTCGGCTTCATCCATGGCGTCATGAACACGGACAATATGTCCATCGCCGGAGAAACCATTGATTTCGGTCCCTGCGCGTTCCTCGACGCCTATGATCCGGGGAAAGTTTTCAGCTTCATTGACCAGAATGACCGCTACGCCTACGGCCAACAGCCAGACATGGCACTGTGGAATCTGGGCCGCTTAGCAGAAGCTCTTCTGCCGTGCATTGATCCAGATACGGACAATGCCGTCAAAATGGCAACAGAAGCCCTGACAGGTTTCGACGATATCTTTGGAGAAGCCTATCTCGCAGGCTGGCGTCAAAAACTGGGGCTAGCTACAGAACAGAAATCTGACACTACTCTGATTTCCAGACTTCTGACCCTGATGCATCGGAGTGAAGCAGACTTCACTTTGACGTTTCGTGAGCTTTGCAATGTTGCTCAGACCGGCAAGTCATCGAGCTTCCTCAACATCTTCCAGGATCAGGCGCCAGCGACTGCGTGGCTACAGGATTGGCAACACCGTCTTGCTGCGGAGACGATAAGCGCGGAAGAGCGTGCGTTGGCGATGAAAGCCGTCAATCCACGGATCATTCCTCGCAATCATCAGATTGAGGCCGTCATTACAGCTGCTGTGGCAGGAAACTATGAGCCTTTCCATCGTCTGACAGAAGCTCTGTCGCATCCTTTTGACGATGCAGACGATGGTCTCGATCAGCCCCCCGCCCAGCATGAGCGGGTTCGAAACACGTTCTGTGGAACCTGAAGGATCAGGCGCCCTGCAGAGTCAAACGGCTGTTGTTGAAAAGACGTCTGACTTGACAATAGAGCGCCAGGAGATCTGGCATGCACGCATTATGCAATGCACGCACACTCTCATGCGTCGCATAGAATCGCAGAGTGTTCATGCTGCTGTTCATGATGGCCGTTCCCAGAAACACGCCGTTGACATGAATAACCTTGGAATTCAGCATTGATCCTGACCTTGATTGTCCTTCCAACCGCGAAAGAACGTCCTTTCTGCCGCCACCGACACAGGTCAGGGCGGTGCAATAACGGGGTTCATGCCAGATCGTTTCCCGTTAAAGCGTGACCTTTTTATGATATCCGATGACAGCATCATGGCCGGGGGGATGGACTTGCCCCGGACCATGCGGGAAAACGCTGGAATGTCCTGCACAGTCTCACCCGCCACAGTCTCATCTACCGAGGCGAACCGTCCTGCGGCCGACCTCCCACATCTTTGGCTGCCGTACACACAGATGCAGACCGCGCCCTTCCCGGTGGAGGCCGTTCGTACATCGGGGAGTCGCATCACGCTGGCGGATGGTCGCGAACTCGTGGACGGTGTCGCTGCATGGTGGACCGCCTGTCACGGCTACAGTCATCCGCACATTCAGCAGGCGCTGATCCAGCAGGCCAGCATGATGCCACATGTCATGTTCGGGGGAATGGTCCATGAACCGGCCCGCCGTCTGGCCGCGCGACTGGCAGAGCTTCTGCCCGGGGATCTGGAACGGACATTCTTCACCGATTCCGGATCGGTCGCGATGGAAGTCGCGGTCAAGATGGCCGTGCAGTACCACATCAATCGCGGAACAGAGGGACGCACGAAAATGCTGTCCTTCCGTGGCGGCTACCACGGGGACACGCTGGGCATGATGTCCATCTGTGACCCCGAAGAGGGGATGCACAGCCTGTTCGCAGGCGTACTGCCAAAACAGGTTCTGGCTGACCTGCCCGTCGATGACGCCAGCATTGCCCGGCTTGAAGCCCTTCTGGAAAAGGAAGGCCACACGATCGCCGCCATCGTCACAGAGCCTCTGGTTCAGGGCGCTGGCGGAATGCTGTTTCACAGCCCCGAGGTGTTGCGTCGTCTGCGGGAACTCTGTGACCGCTTTGGTCTCCTGCTGATCCTCGATGAGATCTTTACAGGCTTTGGCCGGACCGGAACCATGTTCGCCTGTGAGCAGGCCAACATCGTGCCTGACATCGTGGCCCTTTCCAAAGCCCTGACCGGTGGAACCATGGCACTGGCGGCCACCGTTGCAAGAAAAAGCGTGTTTGAGGCGTTCCTGTCGACGGAGGGTGGCAAAGCACTCATGCATGGCCCGACTTTCATGGCGAACCCATTGGCCTGTGCAGTCGCCAATGCGTCATTGGATCTGTTCGAACAGGAGCCACGCCTTGAACAGGTCGCCCGGATTTCCGATCAGCTTCGCCGCGAACTAGAACCCTGCCGAACGATCCCGGGGGTCAAAGATGTGCGCGTGCTGGGCGCAATCGGCGTGGTCGAGCTTGAGAAGATCGAAAACCCGGATGTCCTGCGTCGCGCCTTCGTCACGCACGGTACCTGGATCAGACCTTTCCGCAATATCGTGTACCTGACACCGGCCTTCACAATCACACCCGAAGACCTTTCCCATCTGACGTCCAGCATCGTGACCGTTCTTCGGGATAACGCATGACCCTGTTTGACGCTCATTTCGCTGCGGCCCTTCAGAAGCGTGAGGCAGCCGGAACCCGCCGGAGTCTCCGCCCTGTCACTCGCGAGACAGGCGCCATCCTGCGCGATGGGCAACGCCTGATCGACGTTTCCTCCAACGATTATCTGGGCCTTGCGGATCATCCCCTGTTGCGAGAAAGGGCTGCGGACTGGGCCCTCCGGTATGGAACCGGTGCACGGGCTTCCCGACTGGTCTGCGGCACGCTGGATCTGCATCACGCGGTTGAAGAGAAACTGGCCCGATTCAAGCACTGTGACTCGGCGCTCCTGTTTGCTTCAGGCTGGCAGGCGAATGCCTCCGTCGTCCCAGCACTCTGCGCCCTTTCGGTGGCCCAGACCGGCCATCCGATGATCGTGTTTTCGGACAGGCTGAACCATGCCAGCCTGCATCATGGATGCGCCGCAGCAGGCGTTCGGCAGGTCCGGTTCCGTCACAATGACCTTGCCCACCTGGAAACACTGCTCAAACGCGAAGCTGCCACACCCGGCTTGCGGATGATCGTGACGGAAAGCGTGTTCTCCATGGACGGCGACCGCGCCGACGTCCCAGCCCTTCGGGCGCTGGCAGACCGTTACGACGCGTTTCTGTATGTTGACGAAGCCCATGCGACTGGCGTTCTGGGGCCTCATGGGCATGGTCTTTCTGGCGGTCTGGCCGATCTGACCATGGGCACGTGCAGCAAGGCACTCGGTGGAATGGGCGCCTATATCGCCGGCTCCCGACTGCTCTGCGACTATCTGATCAATCACGCCTCAGGGTTCATCTACAGTACGGCGCTCCCTCCGGCAGTTCTCGGAGCCATAGATGCCGCGCTGGACGTCATTCCCGGCATGGACACGGAACGGACGGCCCTGCTGGGACAGGCCGAGACACTACGGGCCCTCCTGAATAACGCTGGATTCGATACCGCTGAATCCACGACGCAGATCGTCCCCGTTCTGATAGGCGAGGCCCAACGCGCACTAGACGTCGCAACAAAGTTGGAAAGCGAAGGATTCCTGACCGTCGCAATCCGCCCTCCCACCGTTCCCGCTGGAACGGCACGGTTACGGATTGCCCTGCATGTCGGCCTTCAGGACGCTGAAATCGAGCGACTGGCCGAGGCCATCATTCGGCTGGCCGGAAACGACCAATGAGCCTTCCCCTGTATCTTATGCATGGCTGGGGGTTTGATGCGTCATTCTGGACCTCCATGCTGCACCACTTGCCGGACGTCGAAGCGTCCATCGTAGACGCTGGCTATTTCGGTGCTCCCTTCCATCCACCATTGCCCCAGACGCCTTATCTCGCCGTCGGGCATTCAGCAGGCAGCCTTGTCCTGCTGAGTCAGGATCTTCCGGGGTGCGAAGGTCTTGTCCTCTTCAACGGATTCTCCCGTTTCTCCGCTGCCGACAACTTTCCAGACGGTGTTCCCGCCCGCGTTCTGGAACGAATGAGGCGCCAGCTCCAGAAATCACCAGAAACCGTTCTGGCCGACTTCCGTCAGCGATGCGGCACGGATGAGCCATTCCCCGGCCCTCCTGCTCTCGAACGCCTTGATACCGGACTAGAAAAACTGCTTCTGGACGACGCAAGAGAGCAGGCCGCCAGATGGGGCGACCGCCTGCACTGGATGACAGGGCAGTCAGATCCGTTTCCGCCAGCCCGGTCCGGCTTTGCCAGTCCCGGCTCGATTGTGGACGGAGGTCACCTTCTGCCCCTAACGGAACCCGCTCTTTGCGCCAGCTTTATCCGACAATGGTCGATACGCCATGGATGAGCGCAAGCACCAGATTGCCCAACGGTTTGACGCGGCACAGGATTACAATGCAGCAGCCGATATCCAGTATCGCTGCGCCGAACTTCTGGCCGAACGCATCCGCGAGGAACTGGCACAGTCACGCCCGACACGGATTCTGGAATTTGGATGCGGCACTGGCTTTCTTACCGAAAAACTCTCTGCTTCCTTCCCAGATAGCGCGTTAATTGCGACTGATCTGGCACCCGGCATGATTACCCGGGCACAGGAACGACTGACAGACCGGCCTGTCACATTCCGCGTCATGGATGGCGAATATCCAGACGTGGACGGCCCCTTCGAGCTGATCGCGTCCAGCCTTTGCTTTCAATGGTTTGAAAACCGCCAGACCGCTCTTCAGCGCCTGTGTCAGAAACTTGCCCCCGGCGGCTCTCTCATGCTCACGACACTTCTGCCGGGGAGCCTTGGGGAATGGCGCTCCTCCTGCGAGCAGGAAGGCGCACCCTGTGGCGTTCCTTCTTATACGGACGCATCAGCCCTTCAACGGGAATGGCCAGAGGGCGGTTCTGGAAAGTGGGACGTCACCACCCTCCACGATCCAGCCCCCAATGCCCGCACCTTCCTGCATAGGCTGCGCCAGATCGGTGCCTCCCTACCCCAGTCTGGCAGTACTCCGGCAAGTCTAGGCTCCCTGCGTCGCGCCATGCGCCACTTTGACAGGCACCATCAGGCTATGACCTACAGGATTGGCCTCGGAATTTTCAGAAAGGACACTCCATGAACAGTTTTCGCGGCGTGTTCGTCACCGGAACAGACACGGAAATCGGCAAAACGCTTGCCAGCGCGATCCTGACGAAAGCGTGGAATGCCACTTATTGGAAACCACTTCAGACGGGGCTGGCTGATGAAGCGGGTGATACACCGACCGTCCGCACCCTTGCCGAACTCACAGCCGACCGAATCATTGCCCCGGCTTATGGATTACAGGCCCCGCTAGCACCTTTGGCCGCAGCCAATCTGGAAGGCGTAACCATCAATCCGGGCCGTCTGGTGCTCCCGGCCGTACAATCCCCCCTCGTGGTCGAAGGCGCAGGCGGCCTGATGGTTCCGATCCGGGAAGACATGCTGATGATTGATCTGATCCAACAGATGGATCTGCCCGTCGTTCTTGTCGCCCGAAGCGGGTTGGGCACAATCAACCATACCCTTCTCAGCCTGGAAGCACTTCGCAGGCGGGGAATTCCGGTTCTTGGCGTCGTCCTCAGCGGACCTGAGAATTCAGGAAATGCGCGGGATATTGAAAGGTTCGGGAACGTCCGGATACTGTTCAGCGTTCCACGTCTTGAAGAAATAAATGAAACGTCTGTTTCTGAAATAGCCGACCGCGTGCCACCTTTTTATGTCTGCCAGCAACAGAGTTCACAATGATGTGTCCTTTTCCGGCTCTGCCATGAAAAGGACATGCCCAACCCTTGTGAAATAACTCTGCAATCATAGAACGTCTCTTCGCAACGAACTGCATCCGGCGTATCGGTGGGACATAACCACTCCGATTTCGGAAGTTTGGTAGAAACTGGGACTGTAGGGAAAAGTATGAGTATCCTGCGTCGTGATCTGGTAAAGCTTGGAGCTGGGATGTCCCTTATGGGGGCTTCCGGTGGTCTGGCTTATGCTCAGTCCGCGCCGCCTGCCGCAAAGCAGGCTCCAAAAACTGTTCCGTTCGATAACGGGACCGTTCGCGCTCTTGCTGAAAAGCTCTCCAGATCGCCCTACGCTCCTCCACCCCAGAGTCTGCCCTCCGCAATCGCCAATCTCGATTTCGATCAGTTCCGTGGCATCGCGTTCAATCCGGACCGCGCCTTGTGGCATGGCCAGAATCTGGCTTTCGAAGTTGAGTTTTTCCCGCGTGGCTTTCTCTACAAACCCCGGATCGGGATGAATGAAGTGATTGGCGGTCAGTCGACCCCGATCGCCTATGATCCGGACCTCTTCACCTACGCCAACTCCATGCTGCGCGTAACCGACGATCTGGGCTTTGCCGGCCTCCGTCTGCGCTATGCCATCAACACCCCCGGCGTAATGGAAGAATGTGCTGTCTTCCTCGGAGCGTCCTACTTCCGGGCCGTCGCAAAAGGTCAGAACTACGGCCTTTCCGCCCGTGGCTTCGCAAACGGAACAGGGAACTCCAAAGGGGAAGAATTCGCGCTCTTCCGTGAATTCTGGCTGGAAAAGCCTGAACCCGGTGTTGAATCCGTTGTGATCCATGCCCTGCTGGACAGCCCATCCGTCACAGGAGCGTTCCGCTTCACGATCCGTCCGGGTGACACGACTGTTTTCGATGTCCAGTCCTCGCTTTTCCCGCGTCAGGACATTACAGAATCCGGCGTCGCACCGCTGACCGGCATGTTCTATTTTGATGCCAACGAGCACAATCACGTCGATGACTGGCGTCCGGCCGCTCATGACAGCGAAGCCCTTCAGGTCTGGACCGGCTCGGGCCAGCAGCTTTATCGTCCGCTCGTTAACCCGACAGATCTCCAGTTCTCAGCCTTTCAGGACAGCAGCCCGCATGGCTTTGGCCTGATGCAGCGCAAGCGTTCCTTCCACGATTACGAAGATCTGGCGCTTAACTACGAAAAGCGCCCCTCCCTATGGATCGAGCCGATTGGGAACTGGGGCGACGGTGCCGTCGATCTGGTGGAAATCCCGACGCCCAATGAAGTAAACGACAACATCGTGTCCTTCTGGCGTCCGAAGGCACCGCTCAAGGCCGGTCAGGAGTACAGCTTTACCTATCGCATGTACTGGGGCTGGGACACACCGTGGCCGACACCGCTGGCTCGCGTAGGCGGGACCCGGATTGGTGCGGTAACGGATCACGCCGATGCCCGCATGTTCGTCATCGACTTCACGGGGGCACCTTTCCAAAACCTTCCGGCGGATGCGCATTTTCACCTGATCTCACAAAGTACGCCGGGTACGATCCGCAATGTCGTTGTAGAGCCCAACCCGAACATCAAAGGCTGGCGCACCACTTTCGAGTTCGTACCGGGGGATGCCAAAGCCTCCGAGCTTCAGGCCCAGTTGGCAAACGATCAGGGGCCGGTTTCTGAAAAATGGATGTATCGTTGGACGCCGTGACAGATTTTTCCCCGTCCGAAGCCCCTTTTCTTCCCCGTGAAGCTCCGCTCAAAATGGAGCCTCAGAACCTCCAGCAGCAGCCGGATCGCCACGGGCGCCCCTTCCGCATTCTGGACACAACACCGAAGCTGCTTTGGCTGCGGCGGTTGTTCGTGTTTGGTACGGCCATTCTGCTGACAGGCTTCGGGGTCTACAAAATCAACCAGGTTTTCAACTCGCTCGGTGTTTCGACACTGGGCGTGATTGTTCTGGTGCTGTTTGCCATTCTGGGCTTCTGGATCGCGCTATCCTTCACGTCCAGCCTTGGCGGATTTGTGTCTCTGATCTGCCGTGGTGGGTTAGGCCTCGGTATCCAGCGCACGGGCGCACTTCCCCGTCTGAAGGCCAGAACCGCCGTCCTGATGCCGACCTACAATGAAGACCCGACACGGGTTCTTGCAGGTCTCAAAGCCATCTACGACAGCATTCTGGCAACCGGCCAGATTGACGCATTTGATTTCTTTATCCTGTCAGACACAACCAACCCGGATGTCTGGCTACAGGAAGAGCGGGCTTTTCTGACGTTTCGTCAGGCTACTGGCGATCATCAGCGCATCTTCTATCGCCGCCGTCACCAAAATACGGACCGCAAAGCCGGAAACCTGCATGACTGGGTGGTACGCTTTGGTGGCTCCTACCAGCAGATGCTGACGCTGGATGCCGATAGCGTCATGGATGGCAGCCTGATCGTCCGCGTCGTGTCTGCTATGGAAAACCATGATGGCGTCGGCCTGATCCAGACACTTCCAGTGATCGTTGGCGGCCGCACACTTTTCGCACGGATGCAGCAGTTCGCCGGGCGTGTTTACGGCCCCCTCATCGCGCATGGGATTGCGTGGTGGCATGGCTCGGAAGGCAATTACTGGGGTCATAATGCGGTTATCCGTACCCGCGCCTTCGCCGAACAGGCTGGCCTCCCGCATCTGAAGGGCCGTCCTCCCTTCGGTGGTCACATTCTGAGCCATGACTTCGTTGAAGCCGCTCTGATGCGCCGTGGTGGCTGGGCCATTCACATGGTGCCCGGACTGTTCGGCTCATACGAAGAAAGCCCGCCCTCGCTAACGGACGTCGCTATCCGTGACCGCCGCTGGTGTCAGGGCAATCTTCAGCATGCCAAGATCCTTGGAACAAAGGGCCTGCACTGGGTCAGCCGTACGCATATGCTCACCGGCATTGGCTCGTACGTCATGTCCCCGCTGTGGCTGCTGTTCCTGCTGTTCGGAATTCTGATTTCCCTTCAGTCGCATTTCTATCATCCGGAATATTTCGGCACGAAACCAACGCTCTATCCGCACTGGCCGCGCGTTGACCCGGTCCAGGCGAAGTTCGTGTTCATCGGCACGATGGGCATCCTGCTGGCACCCAAGGGGCTGGCGTTTATCGCCATGCTGTTTGACCGTGCAGCACTCCGGAGGTCAGGCGGTGTTATCAAACTGTTCCTGTCCATCATTCTGGAAACACTGATTGGCGGCCTGATTGCCCCGATTGCCATGCTGATCCAGACATCCGGTGTGATTTCCATCCTGCTGGGCCGGGATTCCGGCTGGAATGCCCAGAACCGCGAAGATGGTCGGGTTTCCCTGCGTGAAGTTGCGCGTGGCTACTGGGTTTACACGGTTTTCGGCGTCCTTCTGGCTGCGGCTGCGTGGTCTGTCTCGCAGGCGCTGTTCCTGTGGATGACGCCCGTGCTGCTGGGGCTTGTTCTGGCTATTCCACTGGCGGCCCTGACGGCAAGCCGCGATGTCGGGCTGGGATTGCGCAAGGCTGGCCTACTGCTGATCGAGGAAGAAACGGCTCCGCCGCCAATCCTGCGCCTTGCGGCAGAGAATGATCGCCTGCGGACTGAAGCCATGCATGCGCCGCATCAGCCGCCAGAAGAAGCTTTTGCGTTGCTCCGGACAGACCGTACCTTGCTGGACGCGCATCTCGGCGCCCTTCCTCCAGCCCGCAAACCGGGAAGTGCCATTGATGCAAACCTTCTGGTGGGTCTGGTCAAGCTGAAGGAAGCCTCGTCTCTCAAGACCGCTCTTTCCAAACTGAACCGTCAGGAAAAAGCTGCTGTCCTTGGGTCTGCTGAAGGTGTGGCCCTGCTCGAAAACCTGCCCGAGTAAAACTCCTCCATGCCTGACACTATTCTGTCAGGCATGGACCTCATCTGGCATCAAAAGTCGTCCGGGCGGCTTCCACTTCTGCCAGATTTTTTTCCGCCCAAATCCAGACACCGCAGAACGCAGCGCCGAGGCTTAGACCAAGCGGCGTGAGACGATAGTCCACGCGCGGCGGGATGACAGGATGAATGGTTCTGGTCACCATGCCGTCGCGCTCCATGTGGCGGAGCGTCTGTGTGAGCATTTTCTGGCTGATGCCCTCAACCTTGCGCGCCAGTTCCGTGAAGCGCAGTTCTTTATGCTCTTCCAGCACTTCCAGAATAATCATCGTCCACTTATCGGCCACACGTCCGATCAGGTCTGTCACCAGTCGCCCAACACGCACGTCACACTCGGTCGGCGCCGTCTCAGCAAGCCGCTGGGCACGGCGCTCTGGAGACGCCTCATAGGGATTATCCATCATGGGTCGCTCTCCTTCTGGTGCGTATAAATCTTTGAGGTGCCTTCTTCCCGATCAACGATAGCCCGCTAGATAAAGTGTTCCAATTCATGAAGGAGCAACTCCGATGAAACAGACTGGAAATACAATCCTGGTAACCGGTGGCGGCTCGGGCATAGGACAAGCCCTGGCACAGAGGCTGCATGACGCGGGCAATACAGTCATCGTTGCCGGACGGCGGAAGGATGCTTTGGAAAGCGCCATTGCAGGCCGTCCCAACATGCACACGCTGACACTGGATCTTGAGAGTGCTGACGGCATCGCCGATTTTTCGGATCGCCTTCTGAAAGCCTATCCAGACCTGAATGTCGTCATCAATAACGCCGGGATCATGCGGTTTGAAGATCTCACCAAAACCCACGATCTGACAGACGCTGAAGACACGATCACGACGAACCTTCTCGGCCCGATCCGCCTCATCAACGCCCTGACCGATCATCTGGTGAAGCAGCAGGACGCTGTTATCATCAATGTGACGTCCGGGCTGGCGTTCGTCCCGCTCACCACCACGCCAACCTATAACGCCACGAAAGCCGCAATCCATTCCTATACGATCGCTCTTCGCGAAGTCCTGAAAGGAAAAGTCGAAGTCATTGAACTGGCCCCGCCTGCGGTCCAGACGGGACTCACGCCAGGACAGGAGACACGTCCGGGCTATCAGCCTCTCGATGACTTTTCCGACGAGGTCATGGCACTGCTTTCCCAGCAGCCAACACCTCCGGAAATCCTTGTGGAACGTGTCCGCTTTCTGCGATTTGCCGAAGCTAACGGGCAGTTTGACGACACGCTGGTCAAGCTTAATGCGTTCGCTGCAAAGGCGCGCAACGGCTGACACCAGAAACGAAAAAAGCCCCGGAGGATAACCCCCGGGGCTTTTTCAGGACGAAAACTCAGAAGTCTCAGTTGTTGAGGCTCTGGGCCTTTTTGAAGAGATCACGGCAGACCAGAACCTGTTTGTCTTTCGGCAGCGTGGAAATATCGAAAGGCGTGTTCGTGCTAGTCTGGAGAAGGCCGCGACCACCCAGTGAGTAATACTGGTCGTTCTGCACATCCGGGCGCTTGGCCAGCGTGCGGGACGCAGAACGCGGAGCCGTACCCAGAGACAGCTTCTTGTGGATACAATAGGACGTCAGACCTGCCACATTGCCAGCCTGTGCGCTGTCAATGGACGGCATGCCGTTTTCACCCAGCGTGCCCGGCGTTGCTGCGGTTGCAACACCATTGATGCCACCCACGGCCTGCACATGGTTTGGCGTGATAACGGCCTGAGTTCCCGGCGGAACAATCGGCTGACCCGGCTGTGGCGCCGTCTGGGCAACAGCAGCACCAGAGAAAGCCAGACCAAGAGCAGCGAAAGCGGCAAAATACTTATTGGTATTCATGGAGGAAATCTTTCCATGTCTGATATGATTACATGACGGCTACTGAGACCCAACCTCCCGGAGACAAGCCCCGGCCTGAAAGATCATCCGCCGTTGCATAAAGAACACCTGAGAAGCCTTCCGGTTTCTTTTCCGATTATTTTTCCCGATACCGTCCTCTCTGATCCAGCTTTGAATATTACCGTCCTCCTGCCGGATTGAGTCATCCGCATTTCTGCGCCAAGGTTTCAGGCATGTCAGAAACGCAGCACCCCTTCCCCGTTCCGCCCGCTCCCCAAAAGGAGCCTTTCTCAACCACGCAGCTTGGCCGGACCCGCACCGATTCCTATGCCTGGATGAAGGATGAGAACTGGCAGCAGGTTCTGCGTGATCCGTCCGTTCTGCGCCCGGATATTACCGAGCACCTCAAGGCTGAAAACGCCTACGCCGAGAGCGTGCTGGCCGGTATGGAGCCGCTCCGCAAAGAACTTCTGCAGGAAATGATCGGGCGCATCCCGCCGGCTGAAGAATCCGTGCCTGTCCCGGATGGCCCATGGGCCTACTACAGCCGCTTTGAAGATGGCGCCCAGCATCCGCTTCGGGCACGCCGCCCGCGCGACGGTGGGGACGAGCAGGTTCTCCTTGATGTGGATGCCCGCGCCAAAGAATTCGATTACTACGCCCTCGGCGGAACAGCTCACTCCGCCAATCATCGCTACTTCGTATATTCGGAAGACGTGCAGGGATCAGAAGTCTATCGCATCCAGGTCAAGGATCTGGAGAGCGGTGAGCTTTGCGCCGCACCGGTTGAAAGCACGACTGGCAGCTTCGCCATTTCGCCAGACAGCGCATGGCTGTTCTGGATCTTCCGGGACGACAACGGCCGCCCATCCCGGATCTACCGCCGTCCGCTGACGGGGGGCGAAGATGTTCTGGTCTTTGATGAAACCGACCCCGGCTTCTTCCTGAGCATCGGCACCAGCGCGTCCCGCAAGTGGATTGTCATCGAACGCGGCGACCATGACACGAACGAAACGCTGCTGATCCCAGCCTCTAACCCGACCGCCCTGCCAGTCGTGGCCGCTTCCCTGATCCGTGGCGAGCGTTATTCTTTCACCCACTGGAATGACCGTTTCATCATCCTCACCAATGCCGGCGGTGCTGTCGACTTCCAGCTCATGCAGACGCCTGACACGGCCACCGGACGAGAGAACTGGGCACCATTCGTGCCGTATCTGGAAGGGCACTATATTCTGGGTGCAACCGCATCCCGCAATTATCTGGCCTGGTCAGAGCGAAAGGACGGCAATGTTCATATCCGCGTGGTGAAAGCTGGCGTCAGCGGGGATGTTCGCAGTCAGGCTGTGACCATTGGCATGGATGAACCGGCTTACGATCTGACGCTTCAGGGCGTTCTCGAATATGAAGGCTCGGTTTTGCGGTACGTCTATCAGTCCCCGACAACACCGGCGCACTGGTATGACTACGATCTGGCCACCGGAGAACGCACACTCCAGAAGGTTCGTGACGTTCCCTCGGGGCATGATCCGGAAAAATACGAAACACGCCGTCTGTTCGCGACTGCACCTGACGGGGAGCAGATTCCCGTGACGGTCCTGATGCGTAAGGGACAGGTTCTGGATGGGTCCGCCCCCCTGCTGCTTTACGGTTACGGCTCATACGGCATTGCCATGGACGCCAGCTTCTCCACGACGGTTTTCAGCCTTGTGGACCGCGGCTGGGTGTATGCCATCGCCCACATTCGTGGCGGCTCGGAAAAGGGCTGGAACTGGTTCCTGCAAGGGCGCGGCAAAACCAAGCCCAATACCTTCACGGACTTCATCGCGTCAGCGAACTATCTGGTGAAGCAAGGTTACGGCTCCGCAGGCCGCATCGTGGCCCATGGTGGCTCGGCGGGTGGTCTGCTGATGGGGGCTGTCGCCAATATGGCGCCGGATCTTTTTGCCGGGATCGCCGCGCAGGTGCCGTTCGTGGACATGCTCAACACCATGTCCGACACGTCCCTGCCCCTCACGCCACCAGAATGGCCGGAATGGGGAAACCCGCTGGAAGACGAGGACGCCTACGACCTCATCGCCAGCTATTCGCCTTACGACAATATTCAGGCACGGCCTTACCCGCCTATTCTCGCCATGGGTGGCCTTTCCGACCCACGCGTCACGTATTGGGAGCCCGCGAAATGGATTGCCAAGCTGCGTGAAGTCGCCTCAGGCGGCCCGTTCCTGTGCCGCATCAACATGGATGCAGGCCATGGCGGATCATCCGGGCGCTTCAAGCGGCTGGAAGAAGTCGCGCTGGTGCAGGCTTTTGCCATCTGGGCCATGGACCGCGCGCCTCTGCGCTAACAGATAACGGTCTGGCCCATACCAAAACATGGGCCAGACCTCACTCCGGCTTCGGTTTCCCGATCCGCCCCCCGAATATCCAGACACCTGCAAACCGTGAGAGCAAAATGGCCGCGTTGCAGGCTGCTGTTGTCAGGCACGCACCCGCCAATCCGAACTGCATGGTCAGCACGTAAAGGGCTGGGAAATAGATGGCCATAATAGCCGTCCGGCTGGTCATCAGGAACTTCACGTGCCCCACGACGATCAGCAGGGGCTCCAGCGGAATGACCAGCAGACTGAAGACCGCGGCCATCAGCATGATGGAAATATAGAGCGATGTGTGATGCACATGGACGTGTAACATCAGCCTGAAAATCTTTGAGCCAAACACGGCAGAGAGCAGCAGAAGCAACAATGACAGTGCCGTCAGCACACCAAACATCTTCCATGTGACGCGCTTGAGGCCCTTCCAGTCCTGCTTGTCCCGCATCTTGACCAGTTCCGGGTACAGCACCGGCGAGATGAGCTGGGCAGGTGTGACGATCCCGTCTGCGATCTGACGGCAGACGCGGAAAACAGCAGCCTCCGCCGGACCAAGGCCATTACCCACCAGAAGCGTCGCTACATGCCCGGAAATATTGCCGAGCGTCTGGTTCACACTGGCTGCGCGGGTGAACTGCCACATACCGGGAATCTGCCAGCGCCAGCTCCGGTAGGCCTGGAAATAGCGGAACCTGAACTTCTGCCGCAGGATGTCCATCGCGTAATAGAAGTAAAATCCGTAGTCGATGATGATGGCGAGCGCCCACATCGCCAAAAAATATCCCAGCTTCAGATGCAGGACATATCCCAGCAGAACGCCAAGCGTTTTTACAACAGCTGCACAGGTATCGATGATGGGAACAAGATGGAATTTTCCTGCCATTCGCAGGATGCCATTCGCCCAACCCGAATACATGAGCGGGCTTACAATCACATACAGATCCGCCAGAAACCGCACATGCCGCGACCATTGCGCCGTGACGCCATAAACCTGTACGGCAATCAGCCCGAACAGAATGGCAAAAGCAGCAGACAGCGTATCCAGCCGAATACAGAAGTGAACCACCTTTCGCAGCAGATCCGTATCGTTTTTCGTAAACGCATCACTGCCGAACCGGATGAGCGTCTGCCAGGACTGCATACGCGACAGCACAGACCCCGTAGAGGCCAGGGAATGAATGAGGATCAGCAGTCCGAAGTCAGACAGGCCCAGCGCCCGTACCGTAAACGCAATGTAGACGAAGCTGCACAGCGCGTTGACGACACGGCCGACGGTGAGAACACTGACATTTCGGAAGATGGATCTGAAAACGGAGTGTTCGGCGGACATGCGGGCTTTCTGACCACAAAGCCCCCCGGGTGTCCATGCCGGAAGCCATATCTTCGCCTCAGGCCCGATTCCTTGACAGTCAGAGGGCGAGGATTATGAACGAGGCCATATTCCATGTCTTTGAAGCGCTTCAAAGACATTCGCACCCGGTCTGGCTTTCGCTTTCCGCACACGTCATTCCGGGCATAAGCCGCAGGTCGCGGTGACGTCAGGACGCAACAGACGACCATGAATATCGCCTTCATCTACATTGCCGAACCGTATCAGTGCTATCACACCGCCTCTGTCGCCAGCGCTCTTGCCGCCATTCCCGGCTGTGAGGTCACGGAATACTACAGTTTCCCCGAGACCGTGACCCATCTAAGCCGTATCCGTCGGGCTCTTGGTGTCCCAGCTCTTCCGCTCAGGGCTTTTCCCAAATCATGGAAAGCAAAAGCACTAAAGAAGGCCCGGCGTCTCGATCAGGAACGACTGCTGGTTCTGCGTGAAAACGTGGCTGAACTGAACCAGTATGACGTTGTGGTCGCGACGGAATATACAGCCGGTGTTCTAAAGGAAATGGGGCTGAAAGGGCCGAAACTTGTCCTCCTGATGCACGGTGCGGGCGACAGATACGTCAATGACGAACATCTCGTACGGGAGTTTGATCTGACGCTCGTTCCGGGCCCGAAGGTGGAGACGTATTTCCGGGACAAGGGCCTGTTCCAGACGGGTGCGTCCCAGATCGTGGGCTACCCGAAGTTCGACGTCTTTGAAGCCGTTCGCAAAGAGAACGCCATCTCATTCCCGGATGGCCGACCATTCGCGCTCTACAATCCGCATTATCAGCGTGCGCTAACATCGGCACCGGCCTGCATGACCCCTCTCATCAAGGGGTTTAAGGCACAGACCGACTACAATCTGGTTGTGGCCCCGCATATCAAGATGTTCCACAAGGGTTTCGGCATCCGGGAACGTCAGCTCAAGCGGCAACAGAGCACGGATGTTCTGGTCGATACTGGCTCGGACGCCATGCTGGACATGACTTACACGTCCCAGGCCGCTCTCTATATCGGGGATGTCAGCAGTCAGGTTTACGAGTTTCTGGCGATACCGCGCCCGTGCATCTTTCTAAACCCACGACGGATACCGTGGCGGGATGATCCCTATTTCCTGCACTGGACGTTAGGCGATGTCGTGGATGATCCGGCAGATATCATGACAGCCGTGGCGCAGGCGCAGGAACGCCACGCACTCTACAGGCCCGCTCAGGAAAAGCTGTTTCAGGAAACGTTTGGGGAGCCTCTGCTTGGCGCATCACAGCGTGCTGCAGAGGCGATTGTCGGCTTCATGTCGGACGCATGAAAAACCCCGGATGGCGAACATCCGGGGCTAAAGACATTATTGTGGAATTGGCGTGCACTGCGGCGTCACAGGCTCACCCGCCATAACCGCCTTGGTAAAGGCCGCGGAATCCGGCAGAGACGCATTCACCGTCTGGGAATGATCCAGCCCCTTGTACAGATGCGCCTGTACCACAGTTCCAGCCGCACAAGCTGCCTTGACCAGACCAGCCTGCAACTGCGTCGGCACGTCTTCATCAGCGGTGCCCGTACCAACAAAGAGAGGCTGTGCCAGCTTCAGCGTCGGATACATCATGCCCTTCAGGGCCGGAGACATGGCTTGGGCATAGGTTGGCTGAAGTGCATTTGCCAGCGTCAGGCCATCTTTCTCTGCCAGATCAGACAGACCAGTCAGGCATGACGTTTCTGCCGCCTTAAAAGCTGGCATGGCCTTGGGCGTAAACGCCTCTTCTGGACGGAAATGCGGGTTCAGGCCAGCGTAGGACGATCCGATCAGCAGGGTATAAGCCACAAGAGGACTATAGCCCTGCGCCTTACCAGCTTCCGCAAGCATGCCCGACAGGATTTCCGGCGTCAGGTACGGGATACCCGTTGCAACAGTTCCACGGATGTTGAGGTCCGGCGCGTAGGCAGGAGCGAAAGCTGCGGAAGCGAAAGCAGCCCCACCACCCTGAGACTGACCAACGATCATGATCTTGTTCTGGAGACCCGGAACCGATTTCAGTGCAGCGCGGACGGAATCCAAAACACTGTAAGCTTCGGCCCGCGTGTTCAGATACGGATGAACACCCGGCGTTCCCAAACCCTGATAGTCTGTCGCGACAATGGCGAAGCCGCGCTTCATCCATTCCGAAAGATATTGTGTGTTGCGGGCACTGTAAGGATTTAGGGAGGGGGCGCAGCTATCATCGTTGCCCACGGTCCCATGCGCCCAGGCGACAATTGGCCAGCCACCGGCAGGAGCTTCCCCCGCAGGAACAATCACCTCAGCCGTCACGGGCACGAGCCCTTTCCCCGTCACACCATCCGTCGAAAGATAGGTAATCCGCAGGGATTTCCCCGCATCCGGAAGACTCAATGCGTCCGCCAGAGGGCCTGAACTGACAAGTGCTCCGGCTTTGCGGGCTTTATCCGTCGCAGCGGCTTCAGCCGTTGAGAAGGCAGCGACAAGGCACAGACCACTCAGCGCGAAGCCCAGTGTCCGGCAAGAAAGGGATGCGTGCACAATTCTTCCTTCTCAGTTTGTAAAATCAGGGCAAGCTACCTGCCGCCCCGTTTTCAGATATCCGATTTTCTGTCCGGTATGTTAACGGCTGAAACAGAAGATGGATTGTGAAAATCACAAGACAATCCGCTACTTATGACCAAAAAGATGCCGGATATCGTCCCCGAAATGCTGGAACGCATCCTGTGTGGAGCGATGGCGGCGGTTTCCCGATTCAGACACAACCGTGACCGTCGCTGTCATGCCTGCAGCAAGTGTCAGATCATCCGGCAGTTTGTCGATTTTCACGCGCACCGGAATACGTTGTGCCAGCCGCACCCAAGTATAAACAGGATCGACCGTCGGCAAGCCCTGCTCGTTCACAAGAGCATTGTTGCTGGCGATACCCCGCGTGATGCTCTCGATATGCCCGTAGAGAGGGTCATGGTAGCCCATCAGATCCATACGGACGAGATCACCCTCATCCAGATCATGAACCTTGGTTTCCTCGAAATACCCGTCAATCCAGTATGAACTCGTATCAATGACGTGCATGTTCACTGTACCCGCCGTAGCGAAATCACCCGGACGCATGATCAGGTTCGTGACGATCCCGTCCAGAGAACTCCGGACCTTCGTACGGTCCAGATTGATTTCGGCCTGCCGCAATTCCGCCTGTGCTGAAGCGTATTGCGCTGCTGCCTGCTGGGCGAGAGCAACGTACTGCTTCTTCTCTTCCTTGGAGACAGCCACGCCTGGAATAGCCTTGCGCCACTCAGACTGAACTTCCTTGAACTCCATATCCGCCTTGCGTTCCGCCACCTTCGCCTTGGCAGCATCCACAGCCACCTGAAAGTCGAACGGATCAATTTCGTACAGAACATCTCCCCGATGGACGGGCTGGTTGTCATGGACGTTCACATGCAAAATCTGCCCGGAAACACGCGGCGCAATATTGGCGACCTGCACACGCACCTGTCCGTTCCGGGTCCAGGGAGAGGCCGTGTAGTAGTCCCACAGGATGACCACCACGACAGCAGCCACCACAAGGATGGAGATGGTAATGGTCAGGCGGATCAGACGATGGGCACTGGAGAGCACTGGAAACGGCCTTGTATCAGAGGATCAGGGTGTAAAGCCCGAGAAGGCAGATAAGGATGCCGAACTGGGCCAATGGCGGATCCCAGACGAAACGCCAGAGATCGAACCAGCCCATGAGCCAGCGGAGAATGGCCAGCGTCAGAAGTGACAGGGCCAGATTGACGACAAACGCGGAGACGAGCAAACCCCCAAGGTCTACGACCTGTGTCATCACCATCGTTTGCGTCCTATTCCATAATGATGAACAGCCGTCCGGTTCCGCAAAAGCATGACGCGGACGGCTTCAAGTCCACCAACACAGTTGATGATCAGGATTTCCTCACTGGGCGCCCCAAGGCGGAGACGATCAAGAAATTCCTGCGTCATATCCGCCAGCTCACGCTCCAGAACGCCAAGACTGTCCCGCGCCAGAGCCTTGCGGGCGGGACGGACAAGATGTCGCAAGGACGGCATACGGGCAGCCTGATCGAGATACAGCCTCACACGGGCAATCGTGCTGGACAGATCTTCCAGCGCCACGAGACGTTCAAAAACATGCTCGGACGCTGTCCCTCCTTTAGGGAGACGCTTCGTCCAGAGCAGAAGCTGGCTCAGTCGATCATATTTCCGGCTCAGAAGGGCTGGCCCCATCGCCTCACCATGGCCGCCAAGCTGGGACTCCAGATCGGAGGAAATGGCCACGGCAATCCGGAAACGATGCCGCCGCGCCGTGGGTGGCCACAGCAGAACCAGCAGAATGAAGGACAGGACCGCGGAGATGAAATAAAAGGTGTTGCGTTCGATGAAGGCTTCCGGGTCATAGCTGTGGTGGTTGCCCAGCCCTACGAACACAAGGAAGAATGCACCGTAGTGGAAACCTATGGCTGAGGTCTTCGGGTTCATGAGTAGCAGACAGGCAATAACCGTCTGGGGCAGCAGAACAAACGCGAGCCCCTGCAATGTATAGACGTAAGGCAAAACCCAGAAGGACAGAAAAGCCGCAGCCACAATACCAAGCGGCGTTCCGATCATCGCACCTTTGCCGAACTGCGCCGTATCAAGAGATGACGACGCCAGAACAAGCACCAGCGCACACTGAGACAGGGCTGTGGCCGAAGCAGGAAGACTTGTCCCGATACAGAAAGCGGCGACAAAACTGAAACCGATCAGCACCCGCATACTGTTGATGAAGGCTGTAATGTAATCCGTATTATTGGCCAGGGTTGCGAGCTTGAGAGCCTCTCCAGCCGGAGTAGCCTTCATGAGCGTGCTGATACCCGTACGAATATGGAGCCGGTTACTCAGCAGCGTCGCCGCACGTTCCAGAAACCAGGCATCCCGAGCTGTCGGAAAATATTCGGGATCTTCCTTCCGAATATTGGACAGGATCGTTCCCATTGTTTCCTGCCGGTTCGTGCCGTCTTCAACACGCTCATGCCACTGACGGACATAGCGCACCATGACCTCCGTTACGCCGCCTTCCTTCAGAAGCGTGGAAATGGCACGACTGCATGTCAAAACGGTCAGCATGCCGATAATGCTGAGTTTAGCACCCGCCATACGCAGACGGCTGCGATCAAGCTCTGTCCGCGCATAGGAAATCTGGGTCATCAAAGACAGGATTTCGGAAGCAAGCGCCGTGGTGCCCTGCGCCGAAGGAGGGGGATCCCCCATAATCGCCGCATGACTCAGCCCACGGATTCTTTGGCCCAGATTCTGTAATCCCCGTGCAAGATTTCGCCAGGCCTGAGGCGAGCCGGACAGCAGGTTGACGACCGCTACAGAAGCCACACCGATTGCCACGGTGGACGCTCGGGCCACGCTGACATGATAGATGTTCTGGGGACTATCAACACTGGCGACGGCAACAAGCGCCACCATGTACCCGGCCAGCAGGGCGCCATAGGCTCGAAAGTCCCGCTCCAGAGTGCCGACAAAGGCACATCCGGCCATCCACAGAGCAACACCACCAAGGAACAGCCCACGGTCCTGGCTGAACATGGAAATCAGCAGGATAGAGACGCCTACGCCCAGCAACGTCCCGAGAAAGCGATAGAGCGCCTTGGAAAGAGCCTGCCCCCGCAAAGGCTGGGCAAGAATCATAACGGTCACACCGGCGCCCGCAGGTGTATCAACCTGAGCCCAGAAGGCCGTAGCCAATGCTACGACCAACGCAATCCAGGTTCTAAGGCTGAACTGGATCCATCCCGGACGGAAGACCGACTGAAGTACAGTGGTCAAGAAGGGCTATCCCTGCCTGGCAAACGGGTCATTCCGGAGCAGTCTTGCAGTTCCTGTCATCAACTCAGACCGAAAACCCTACTCCTCCAATACTATAATGGTTAGCCCCTGAATGCGCATGACATGATTTGACGAAATTTATCGCCGTATTGTGATGTCGGCCAAGATCCGGCGCCATCACTCCTCTTCGTGCGGAAGACCACGACAGGCAGCGGCCAGCGTTGGGTTCTGTCCGGCAGAATCCCGACACAGCGTCCGAGCATCTGTTCCGCAGATAGTGGTCACGTCTTCCATGCTGGACGCCGTAACGTCACGCGCCACATCAACGTCCTGATTGTTTTCGTGTCCTTCTTCCTTGCTCAACTGATCCTGCGCCGCATGCATCTCTTTGAGCGCATTGATACAGGCGTCACTCGCAGAATCAGGATGAACCTGCAAAACCTTGAGGATCTGGTTAACTCCGATCCCCAAAGCATTGATCGACGGATCATCATCGTTGGTTTTGGCCCCTCCATCTTCGGCATGAGCCAGAACCGGAAAGGCGAGCGGGACGGCCAGAAGCAGGGTGGCCACAAAGCGACGCTTGATCATGACGGCATGATTAGGGGAAAATAATCTCGGGACAAGCCTTCTGGCCCGGTAGTCACACACCGTTGCAGAACCCTTTGCCGTAGCTTTTCCGCGCTTCGGAACGCAGTTGTCCTTGACTCACTGACGGACCATCGGTAAGCGGGGCCATCCTTTTGCGGGCGTTCCGGCCCGCTATCCGGTCCATCATGGACCACACAGTCGAGAGCCTGGAAACATCATGAAGATCCGCAACAGCCTGAAGTCCGCAAAGGTCCGCGACAAGGACTGCCGCGTTGTCCGCCGTCGTGGACGCGTTTACATCATCAACAAGAAGAACCCGCGCATGAAGGCACGTCAGGGCTAATTGCCTTGATCCGCTGGATGACAACTGAACGGCGCTGCCTGATGGCTGGCGCCGTTCTGCTTTGTACTCCAGTATTTTCTGCCTCTGCAGCGCCGGTTGCTCCTCCTGCCCCCGCGCTTGCAGGTCAGACACACTCCCCATCGCCCGTAAAAACCGATTCCAGCAAGGCACATCCGCACCACAAGACCGTTCAGGAACGGCTTGTTGAAACGGAAAAGGCTCTCGCTCTCGCTGGAAACGACAAGGACGCGCGCAAACTCGCCGATCAGGCGGAAACATTGCGGAACCGCAGCCTGACCGGAGCGGTGCGGATGCTTCTGACCGATTCGCAGGATGCTCTCGGCAAGCATGATTTTCAGTCCGCCGAAGATGATCTGACGTCCGCCATCACTCTCCAGCCCGATCAGACCATCCTGCGACGTTACCGCGCCGCCATCCGGTCCGCCGCTGGAGACAATAATGGAGCGATTTCCGATCTGGGCGTCGTGATTCAGGCTGATCCCGGAGATACCACCGCATGGGGCATGTTGGCAGAAGCTGAGCGGGACCGACACGAGCCTGACGCTGCCCTACGGGCCTACAAGCAGATGATGCTCCTTGATCCACACGCCCCGGATGCAGACAAGCAGCTCAAGATCCTTCAGAAAGAGAAAGACGGACAGGAAGACTGACGGACACAACCTCTTGTATTCGTCAGCGTTCATTCCCTGATTCACTCTATTCAGGAGGATTTTCATGAAGACCAAAACCGTTCCCGTTGAACAGGTCCCCGCTAAAACGGGCTGCTGCAGCAAAGTTAAAGCCTGTTGCAAGCATGCCGGTCGTGCCCGCGAAATCGGCCTTGCAGGCATGACCGCCATGGCGACCATTGGCCCGAAACGTTTTCGCCCCTATTTCCAGCAGGCTCTGGCTGTTATTTCTGTCGTGGCCGCGACCATCCAGTTCTTCCGTAACCGGAAAGGCTGAACCTTTCTCTGGCCAGACTCCACACCGGCACTCTGGCCAGAACCCTCTTCAGAATCGCTTTGTCAGACCGCCCATGATTGTCCTTGGGGTTCCGACAACCGTTCGGCTTAAAGAGGCTGATGGGAAGTATCGCTTGTCGGCTGCATTCTGCACGTTGATCTGAGCGCTCCAGGACCCTCTTTCATAATACGCCGCCAGATTGACCAGAGCATAGGCAGACGTTTTATACGTCAGGCCATAGACGGGATCGCGTGGCGTATAGTTATCGGCTGGACTAGACCCTTCAAAATGCACACCCGCCCCAATACCAAGCCCCTTCAGCATCCCTGACGGGATGGAATACTTTGTCCAGATATTGAAAATATGGTGCGGAACGCCCGCAAGCCACAGAGTTCCGCCATTGGGCAGAAGCCGATTGTCTTTGGTGATTTTGGTATCGAGATAAGTGTACGCAATATTGGCAGTCCAGGTTGGGAGAATTCTGAGATTGCCTTCCAGTTCAAACCCTTTGCTCCTCTGCTCACCCTGGGCAATTGAGTAAAGCGGATGGAGGGGATCTGTTGTCGCGACATTTGTCCGCGCCAGATCGAAAAGGGTCGCCATCCCTGTCAGAACACCGTTTCGCGTCTGCGCTTTGAGACCCACCTCGTAATCCGTTCCCCTCTGTGGCGGCAGGATCTTCTGCTGATAATCAACAGACGTCGTTGGAAGAAACGCCTTGGACCAGTTGAAGTATGCAGACATCCAGTCCGTAAAGGCCCAGGTAATGCCCGCGTGCGGGCTGAAAGCCGTCGTTGGCGGATTGTTCCCGCCACGACCACTGGTCGCACGATCCCAGCGCACACCAAATGTCACCGCAACCTGACGGCCAATTTTCATATGGTCCTGAATATAGGCCCCGAACTGATCCTGACGTGTTTTGGAAATGACACCGCTGCTCGCATAGTCGGGAACATCCCCATAGACCGGATTTGCGAGATTGAGATTTGTTGTGGTTGCAAAGCCGGTGGTGGAATTGGTCCCATTCTGACCATAGTCGGTCCCGACCAGAACGTAATGCGAAATCAGGTGTGTTGTATGGAATTTGAAATTAACATTCGTATCAATTCGGACGTCAGTTCCATGATTATTATACGGTCCATAGTAGTAACGACCAACCTGTGAGAGATCGTTCGAGAACCCCGTCGTTGCAAACAGCCATCTGTTGTAGGTCTGACGGTAAACCTGATACCGAAACCCTTGATGGAAGCCGATGTTCTCATTGAACTTGTGATCAAACATGTAGCCCAGATGAACGTAGGTCTGTCGCTGCTGGGCAGGGTTTTCAACATCGGTTATGGCAAAATCCCTGGGTAGTTTTCCCCAAGGAGACGGCAGAACCGTTCCATACGCCGGAATCGCCGTATAAGGGTGACCGCTCGTGCGATTATAGCGAAACAGGAGCGTCAGATCGGTATGATCTGTCGGACGAATTGAAATGGATGGCGCGATGTAAAGCGTCTCCATATCCGAGGCGCGAACGAAGTAATCCTGCTTTCGGTAAACGGCATTCACCCGGGCTGTAATCATCCCATTGGATGTCAGCTTCCTGTTGATATCCGCGCGCCCTTCATAATACGACCAAGATCCACCCTGAGCCGTGAAGGTGGCAAAATTACTGTCTACCGGCCTCTTGCTGACCATGTTGACCATGCCGGAGAGCGGCCCCTGCCCAAACAGGCCCGAAGCCGGCCCTTTAATGACTTCCATGCGGGACAGGCCCACAGTTTCGTTCATGGAAAGGCTGTCGATGGTTTTCATACCATCGAGATAGGTCATGCCGGATGTGCTGAAACCACGCACACGAATACTGTCATACAGGCCGTAGCTGTCCGCATGGGACACGCCTGCTACGTTTTGCAGCGCATCCGAAAGACGGATGACATTCTGCTCGTCCATCAGTTTGCGGGAAACAACGGAAATGATCTGAGGGTTTTCCAAAAACGGAATGGCCATCTTGGCGGCACTGACAGAAGCAGCCTGCTGCTGCCCAACCACCGTGACAATATCCTGCTTTCTGCGCCTGGCCGCAGCAGAAGGGCTGTTTTTACGAGCGTGGGGTGCAGAGGCGCTTTTCTGCTTTTCCGGTTTCTCCACCAACGAGCCTGCACTGGCGGAAGAAGACAGCAACAACTGGGAAACGATCATCAACGCCATTGGCTGAGTGCAACGAAACACACTCCGACCAAGGCTGGCTGTTGTAGGGCTCATTTGATTCGCATCTCAGAGAGTAAGGATTTGATGCTAATGCGAGTCATTCTTAATAAAAACAAGCACCCAGACTTTGTTTGTCATAATCCGGATTGTCGTTATCAACGCTTCAGAGAAACGAGATGGGATCGATATCAATATCGATCTTGGCACTTCCTTTGGGCCTGATGTCTTTCAGCCAGTCTCGCAAAATCGGCTGAACAGCAATTCCTCGCATGGTCCGCAGCAACAACCGGCGCCGGTGCCGCCCGCGCAAAACAGCCAGCGGTGCAGGCGCTGGCCCCAGAACCTGAACCCCTTCCCGCTCCGGTGCGGCAAACGCGATTTCCTTTGCCAGCGCATCCGCCGCATCCGCTGTCGCAGCGCTGACAATCAGCGCCGCCAGCCGCCCATAAGGCGGCCAGAAAGACGGACGTCTCTGCTCCGCTTCCTGCTCCATGAAGGTCTGGAAATCATTCGAGACGAGCGCCGTCATGACCGGATGCTCACCCACATAGCTTTGAAGCAGCACACGGCCCGGACGTTCCGCACGACCCGCGCGCCCCGCGACCTGATGCAGAAGCTGAACGGTGCGTTCTGCGGCCCGCAGGTCACCACCCCCCAGCCCCAGATCGGCATCCACCACACCTACGAGCGTCAGCTTGGGGAAGTGCCAGCCCTTGGCGACGATCTGGGTTCCGATGATGAGATTGACCTCGCCATCCGTGATCTTCCGCACTGCCTCCGCCGTTGCAGCCGGAGACCCGAGCGTATCCGAAGACATGACAAGGATCTTCGCCTCCGGAAAACGCAGTTTTGCTTCTTCCGTAATGCGCTCGATCCCCGGCCCGATCGGCACCAGAGAATGTTCAGCATGGCATTGCGGACAGTCTGACGGAATGCTCTCGGTATGACCGCAGTGATGGCAGGTCAGGATACCGCGCGCCCGATGTTCCACCAGCCAGGTGGAACAGTTAGGACACTGCATCCGATGCCCGCAGGCGCGACAGAGCGTCAGGGGCGCGTAGCCACGGCGATTGAGGAACAGCATCGCCTGCTCCCCATTCTTCAGCGTTTCATCAATGGCGGTGCAGAGCACCGGAGACAGAAACAATCCCCGTTCCGGCGGGTCAGACCGCATATCGACCAGAGACACGTCCGGCATTGTCGCGCCACCATGCCGGGCAGTCAGAAGCTCATGGTGATAACGACCACCTTCGACGTTCGCCAACGTCTCCAGAGACGGCGTGGCAGACACGAGAATAGCGGGCGCGTTGGCCAAACGGGCACGGACGACAGCCATATCCCGCCCATGATACATGACGCCCTCTTCCTGCTTGAAGGCAGTTTCATGCTCCTCGTCCACCACGACAAGGCCCAGATTTTCAAACGGCAGGAACAGGGCTGACCTTGCGCCAACCACAACGCGTGCCGTGCCATCAGCAACAGCACGCCATGTTTCACGCCGACGCTTGGCCCCGAGATCGGAGTGCCAGACAGCCGGTTCCGCACCAAAGCGACGGATAAACCGATCAGTCCACTGCGCTGACAGGGCGATTTCCGGCAACAGGACCAGAACCTGCT
Organism: Gluconobacter japonicus; assembly: GCF_015244665.1. Classification (NCBI taxonomy): domain Bacteria; kingdom Pseudomonadati; phylum Pseudomonadota; class Alphaproteobacteria; order Acetobacterales; family Acetobacteraceae; genus Gluconobacter; species Gluconobacter japonicus. The sequence continues at coordinate 451,093 of NZ_JABCQN010000002.1, read as the reverse complement.
TTCCTTGAGCCAGACAGGCCGCCACAGCCTCAAAATACACTTCCGTCTTGCCAGACCCTGTCACGCCCTCAAGCAGGGTCACGTCAAAGCGCTGCTCTTCCACCGGACGGCAAAGCTGCTGTGCAACCTCTGCCTGCTCGTCAGAAAGACGCGGCGCGCCATGGCTTGGGTCAGGTGTCGCGAAAGGTGCCGCCACCGAAATCACGGCCTCCCGCAACAGACCAGCCGTCGCAAGCCCTCTGATAACGGCGGAACTGGCTCCGCTGGCCGCCGCAAGATCGGATGTCGTCATCGCCGTGCTGGATGCCACATCGAGAACAGCGCGACGTGCTGGCGTCACACGCAGACCATCTTCGGGCTGCTCAGTCCGAACCCAACCAAGAGCAGGTTTGGGCGCATCTTTCAGGTGAATCCGGGTCGCCATAGCCAGAACCAGCCCCGGCGGCGTCAGCGTATAGGCTGCCACCCAGTCGATGAACCGCCGCAGACTCCCCGGCAAAGGGCGTACATCCAGCTTTTCAACTACGGGACGCAGGCGGGATAGTGGAACTTCACGCGCAGGTGCTGTCGCGAAATCAGCCGGAACCGTGGTGGTGGTGTCCCAGACGCATCCAACGATCTCCCGCTTTCCCAACGGAACCGCAACCAGATCGCCTGGCTGAAGCGGTATGGGTGCCAAATAGTCCAGCGGCCCCGGAAAAGGCAGCGGAACGAGCACCGAAACGCGCGTTCCGGTGGGGGGTGGCTTTCGCCAGAGGTCAGGCTTGGGTAGGCTGCTGGATGCCATGCCTGTGTCTAACCTCCCTGAGCCCGAAATGCCATGATGGCCCATGACGCATTGCGCGACTGGACCGAATGGCTGACCCATGAACGGCGCTCCAGCCTGCGAACAGTCGAAGCTTACCGGCACGATATTGTTCTGGCACTGGCCTTTTTCGAGCAGCACCTTGGCGGGGACGTTGATCTGACATCCCTCGCCAAACTGTCTCTGGCCGATTTGCGCGCCTGGCTGGCCCATGAAACCGCCCGCAGCGAAAAACCTACACGTCGCGCCACGAACGCAGACTCCCGCGCTCGATCCAGAGCCCGCCGCGTGTCGGCCTTGCGGTCGTTTTACCGCTATCTGGCCGTCCGGTTCGATATATCAAATCCCGCTCCCGGACTTCTGGCCACACCGCGCCTGAAAAAACGTCTTCCCCGCCCCCTTGGGCAGGAACAGGCTCTCGCCGCTCCCGAAGGGATTTCCGACGACGCCTACACCAGCGCCGCCGCCCTCAGGAACAAAGCCCTTTTCACGCTGCTTTACGGCACCGGATTACGCATTGGCGAGGCCCTCGCCCTGGACGTGCGGGATCTTTCAAACGCTGGTGAAAACATGCTCCGGGTTGTCGGTAAGGGCGGGAAAGAACGCCTCGTTCCCCTCCTTCCCGCCGTGCGCGAGACATTGGAGACATGGAAAGCCGCCCATCCATCTCCCTCCCCCGATGCTCCCTTATTTTGCGGCACGCGCGGGGGGCGCCTGAACCCCGGTGTCGCCCAACGCGCCATGCGGGAATGGCGTAAAGGCGAAGGCCTGCCGGATTCCGCTACCCCTCATGCGCTGCGCCACTCCTTTGCAACCCATCTGATGGAAGGCGGCGCAGATTTGCGCGCCATTCAGGAACTCATGGGCCACGCCAGCCTTTCCACCACCCAGGCATATACGCTGGCGGACGAAAAGCATCTGCTGGACGTCTGGCGCAAGGCACATCCACGGGCGGAGCAGAAATGAAACGACTGATCGGCAGCTTTCTGACATCTCTCCTGGCGGTAACCGGATATGCGAATGCCGGAACCTGTCGCATGACCCAGGCCACAGTCCTCCCTCTTCGTAATGATGGCGGTTATCTGAGTGTTCCTGTTCAGATCAACGGCCAGGCTGCCTCCATGATTGTGGATACAGGCTCACAGGGAAGCCTGATGACGCCTGAAGGAATCAGGACGCTCCGCCTGCCGCAGGACCAGAACCGCCATACCGTCATGCAGGGACCAAATGGGGCTCCCCGACTGGTCCCGAACAGCCGCATCGCCGATCTGCGTCTTGGCAAACTCGCACTGGGGGCTGGCTCCATGCCCGTAGGGTCTCTCCCCGGCTCCCCCATGATTCGCCCACCCATTCTGGGACTTTTAGGAGCGGATGTTCTGGACGGATACGATCTGGAATTCGATGTACCACATCAGCAGCTCATCTTCTGGAAAATCCTGCCCAGTTCCTCAGACTGCCAGCTTGCGCCATCATGGAAAGGCAAATGGAACACCGTGCCTGCCCGCGTCATTGACGGGCGCATGATGGTCACGTTCACCCTGGATGGCACCCACGGCACCGCCCTGCTGGATAGCGGTGCACGCTCGCATATCATCAGTACGGATTTCGCTTATCGGCTGGGTCTCACGGACGAACTTCTGGCTCTCGACCCCGGCGGCACGACAGCCGGAGTGGATCTGCATGAACGCCGCTACCACTGGCACCGATTTAAACGCTTCTCCATGGGAGGCACGGTCTGGGAAAACCCGGTTCTGACCGTAGCCCCAGTCCACGATCAAACAGATATGCTTCTGGGATCAGACTGGTTTGCCAAGCATGACATCTGGCTGTCGTATGCGACAAGCCAGATTTTTGTTCGCTAGTCCGTTAGCTAAATCATAAAGAAATGATTTCTTTTGCCAGCGTGCCACATTACTCAGACACCCTAACTATAAAGAGTTACATATCTGATTATTTTACCGAAAAATATTAAAAATCAGATATGTAACATGAATTATTTATTGATAATTCCCTCGTCATTATCGACAATATTCTGTATTTTTTTAAACCACATCTTTTCAAAAAGAAGATCTTGACTCTTATTGATCATACCTCTCATCGAATAATTTTTAACGCCCCACATACTCGAATTCGCCATATCATTATGACCTACAAGAAATGGAAACGTTGTAACAATTTTCAAATCTTCAATATTCTCCAAATATCGATCAATGGTATTGGATTCAATATCAAGATTTTTTTCATCCCACTGGGCTATTATTTCCAAACTCTTCCTGCTGTATACATTACAAACCATGCCAACCATTTTATCGATAAGAGCGCATTCCATTTTATCAAATTCAAATATTGATGATACTCTTGCATCTGGATGAAGGTCAGATATAAATGCAGAAAAAACATCCCACTGGCATTTTTCGCGATATATCCGGATTGCAAATTCAAATATTTCGTCAGCTGTTACGTCAGAAAAAACGGCATCGTCTTCATGAATAAGAACGAACTCACAATCTGACTCCAAAAGTTTTTTTGCCAAATATTTAAAACTATAAGCGGCACCCACCCAACCTGGGGTAGCACGCAGTCCAGAGAAACAGAATATTTCACCGTTCTGTTTCTTTTTTGCAAAGGCGTGACGCTCGAAAGTTTCAGGCATACTCAGCACGATTTTATTGGAATCAATTTTCGTTCTGTTGCTCTGGCTATAGAAGCGTCGGAAATCAATAAATCCGAGGGCCAGCATGATCCGACTGATATAAAAATGAAATTCCCCCCCGGAATTTCTGTTTGCACTAGGATCGACCGTCACTTCTTTTGAAATCATTTCCTGAATTGACGAAACGATTGCATCACAATCCCCTAAATCAACAAAAGATATGCTTTCGCCGTATTGGGAAAAATCATAATCACCTTGATCATTGGACACTTCTGAAACAACAGGTATCCCGAGAGAAAGAGCTTCAAATACTCTCGTACTTTCCAAGGCTGAATCTTCATAATAATGAATATTAAGACACACCCGAGCCTTTAAAATTTCCCGATACAAATCAGCGCCGAATAGATTACTAACAACCTTAACATTAAAATTCTTACCCACAGCTTCAAGAATTTTATTACGCCTTATGTTATTGGCGTCTCCATAGAAAAGAACGTCATATTCTTTTTCTTCCGAAGAAAGCTGAATGCCGTGATTTTTTACATAATTAATATAATCGGGAAGAGCTCCAATCTGAGCATAATAAACTTTGGGATATGAAATCCCCATTCCATCAAGAAATTTGATTCCAGAATTCGTATATTCGATGACGGCAAGCGACGCATTCAGGACATCAATATATTTTTCTGTAAACCACCGTGACATAGTCGTCTGCTCAAGCTGTACGCAAATACGGCGATCCGCAGGTGGCAGATTTTGAAACATTTGAGCACAAACAACAAAATATAGCCGTGATGTAAAATCTTTAGGCATCTCGGTTTGAACGCCAACATCAAAACCCAACGAAGTCAGTGAGCTGGCAATTAAATTTGCCACATAAAGTGTATGAGGCGTAGCAATAACCATAATAGAAAATAAATTTTCCATTTCCTGCTTCGGTTCTTTTCGAGAAGAAATTGGATTTATTTTCTCGTTAAGTATTTTTTTAATTAATTTTACCTTACCTCTAGATATTAGACTCGAAAATGTCTTTAATTTTCTAATAAAAATTCCAGCACCCCGTAAAGGCGCTGAAAATTTCCAGCTTGTAGACGTTTTATAAATATTTATATCAGCATCTTTTTGAGAGAGAATACCGTTAATATTTTCTATATGCTGATTCAGATTATTTATGTGAATCATTTTTTGATGAAGTTCAGAATCTTGCCTACCAATCTCACGTTGGAGATGATTAATATGATTTTTAAACCCCTCTAGCTCCTTTCTAGCTAGACTAAAATTCTTCTGAACCGTCAGTGCACCACGCAACAATTCAACAGTACTATTCTTATATTCCATGGTATTTTCGAGATTTTTATTATATCCTTCTCCGATTTTCTGACTTTCCAATTCACAGAATTTTCCAAGATTGGAAAAAGCCGCTGTAGCCTCTTTCCATGAGCCATTATTTTCCAAAGAGGAGACCAAGGAGTAAAGATCCGGGTTCACATCAGAACCAACCATAACAACACCCAACCCATTGCTATGATTAAACCAGAACGTCGGATATTTTCTTTTTAAATCTTCAAAAAATTTCCAAACACCAAAATTTCCCGTATAGACTGCAATGTCATGAAGAAGAACAACCCCAGATGAAGACATCTTTGGGAGCCATTTTGTAAAATCATTTTTTACAGATTCATAAGTATGAAGGCCATCTATATGCAGAAGATCTATACTGCCATCTTCGAATTTTCCTAACGCATCATCAAAGGTTGACCTTATCAGAGTCGAAAACCCCGAGAAATTTTCGTTATTGTATTGATTAACTAAAGAAAAAATATTTTCTCCGTAGAAACCACTCTGGACATCTCCATTCCAAGTATCTATGGCATATGTTTTTGTTTTTAAATAATTTTTTTGCACTGCATGACAAAAATTAAAGTATGAATTTCCTTTATAGGTCCCCAACTCGACAATTATTTTTGGTTTTATGACACTCACAATCCAATATGCAAATGGGATATGTCCTGCCCATGGGCCTGGGTGAGTAATATAATATTTATCTTGGATCGCTGGGGCCAAATTTATATAGGTTTCGTTCATAATTTCCTCGAGGTATTCTTACATTATTAGAAAAGTTTCTACACTAGCTTCTTTCTCAAAGTAAGACCCTCACTGTCACCGTAGGCCTACCAAAAATTCACAGCTCTCATTCGAAAAATAAAATACCCCATTCCAGTAATATCCACCCTAAAATACTGCAAAAAATTTTATATTCACCACTATAAAAACAATTTCTTACTTTACACTTTAAATAATTCTAAAAATATTTTTTAATATTTATATTTTACAAATAAAAATAATTGTTTAATATTATATTTTAAGGGACGAATTTTATATTTAATCCCAAGTCCAGAACTTCCCTGCTTTCATCCGTTCTTTACGGGATGGCGTGAAGACCCACCAATCCAGAGCTTCTCCTGTCCGAGCCTCATGGATGGTCGCGGCAAAAACGTCATGTACGCAGGGATCATGCCTCTGCCCGGTGAGCGCACACAGTTTCACGTAAAGATCATCTGCTTCACACGCCGCCAGTTGCGCTGTTGATGTTACTCCGAGAACAGCAAAATCAGCCAATGCTGCCTTACCTACATTCTTCAGTTTCGCAAGATCGCTCATCCTTAGGCTCCTCTTCAGGCAACCATGCTCTCACTGACACCTTAATGTCCTAGCAACAAAAGGACATCATTCATGGCACTTCACGGGTTATCACGTTTCACGGATCGAAAAGTCCTTGTAACAGGGGCAGCATCCGGGATTGGGCACGCAACCGCTCTCCGCTTTCTGGAAGAAGGGGCACATGTTCTTCTGGTTGATCGGGACGAAGACAAACTGAATGATGTCATGACGTCTCTTGACCCGGCAAAAGCGACGGCTTCCCTAACTGATATTTCCCAACCCAAACAGGTTGAAGCACTTCTCACCTTCACACAACAAACCTTTGGAACACTTGATGTCCTGGTGAATAATGCCGGCGTCACAACAATGGGGACTGTGCTGGATGGCGATCTATCCGCCTGGGAGACGGTCTGCGCCACCACATTGACCGGCACCCTGAATGTCAGCCGGACTTTCCTGCCACTCCTCATCAAAAGCAAAGGCAATATCGTCAATACGGCTTCTGTTTCGGGTATGCGCGGCGACTGGAATACGGCCTATTATGACGTGGCCAAAGGCGGCGTCGTGAACCTGACCCGCGTTCTCGCAATGGATCATGGTAAAGACGGCGTCCGCATCAATGCCATCTGCCCGTCTGTAACCCGGACTGCCATGACAGCAGAGGCCGTGAAAGACGCTGCTTTTGTTAAACGTGTTGAGGACCGGATTCCTCTGCAACGTCTGGGCGAGCCAGAAGACATGGCCGCAGCCATCACCTTTCTTGCCAGCGATGATGCTGCTTACATTACGGGCCTCATCATGCCAGTTGATGGAGGCGTGACCGCATCAAACGGGCAACCTCCCTTCCCTATGAACTGATTTACTCCACGTCTCCGCGCTTGTTCTGCACGGAGACGTTGCCTGAATGCGTTGAGAAAAAATGTAGATTCCTGCCTTTGGGAAGCGGCGGCTGGTCATTTGAGAGCGTAAAATACATTCTGTTTTCACGCAGGTTCCAGAGAACAATCTTGTTCTCGAAAAACGGCAATCCCAGACTGCCAATCTGAACATCGTCCTGAAAAAGAACCTTCTCGTCTTCAATGGAAAGACCACCCATTGTCATATTGCTGACCGTCGCCACCTGCCCGACACTCATAAAGCCATCATAATGCGTGAATTTTTTCTGCTCACCCAACCCTGAGAGACTGTCTTTCAGAGAGGAAATCCAGGCGGATGGAAACGTCGTGTACGTCAGATCAGGATTAAAGCTGACGTGCCTTTTCTTACCGCCAATCCGTAGATGAACTGTAAAATCATCTTCCATATATAGAGAGCGACTCTCTTCCCCAAGGAAGGTGTCTATTGCCCCCTTACAGGCAGCGTCGCGGCTAAACTCAAGATAGGCAAACTTCCGCTTGGGAATGTCTATCAAAACCGAAAGACGGGAAAGCGCGGCCCGCCCCAACACTCCAACAATCGGCCTGCCATCCACGCTTTGTGCTGTTGGCCGCTCTAGCAGAACAGCATCCACATCTTTGAGCGCTACACCGTCCAGAACAAGCTCAGAGATTTTGGAGTGATAAGCCCGTTCCTGATAGGTCCCGTTGATAATGACCCTCGCGTCTTCATCGGCCTGCGGAAATTGGACGTCCCCAGAGTTGCGAATGTAAATATAATCAAATGCGGGACTGACATACATTGCAGCCGGTTTACCATTGATGGTCACGGGGATCAGCGGCGCATCGCCTTGCCCTCCCAGAAGAGGCAAAAGAATTGGTGCAGTCACACACTCGACAGAATTTTCCGCCTGCGCGGATTCAATAAACAGCCCTGAGGACACAAGAAGAGCAAGAACCAGTTTCTTCATGGGCTGTGGCCTTCCGGGCAACACACTCAATATTTCCAATACGTCATCAACTCTGGGGCCATCTGTCCCCTCAGTCTTTTTTGCTGATGTCTTTCTCCGTTTTAACCACCTTGCGACAGCAGACTGAATATTGAACGAAACAGAGCGACCCTCATAAAAAAGCCTCCAATCCAGATCAGGATCGAAGGCTTTCAAACATATCAAAGCTCAGAAGACTTATTCGCCCTTGAGACGGCTATTGCACTGGGACCAGTATCCGCCGCCCTTCTGTATCCATTTGAGGTTCCCGTTCTTCCCCGTTGCCTTGTTGGCATTGTACTGCGCCACGCAGGTCTTCATGCGGGCCTTGCCAGGTGTCAGGCTGGAGAACTGAGAAGATATCGCCGTTGGGAACACTACATTCCCAGACGTAACCGGCACAGTCTTGGATTCAATCGGAGCCTTGGTCCCCGCAACAGAAGAGTCAGGCGGGTTCGCCTTGCCTGTCGTAACAGGCACCGTCGTCGTGGGAGCCGTGGCCGCAGAAGCCGGAGCGGCAGCCTCAGGCGTTGCATCCGGTGTTTCCGTACCACAGCTTGCAGCCTTGAAAGCCTTGTAGCTCTGGCCATTCAGCGTACCGCCCTTCTTGGCGGCCTGGAAAGCAGCGTGACATTCCTTGGCCGTCATCGCGTGAGCAGGAACAGTAGCGAGCCCGGCCGCCAGAACAGTGGCGAAGGTTAGGCGGGACAGCAAACGGTTGGAAACCATGAAAAAACATCCTTGTCTGTCAACCGGAAGGTCGTAGCCTCCCGGCCCGGAAACGCCAGTGACTACGCTCAGTTGATACGCTCACCATGCATGGTCATGTCGAGGCCTTCAAGTTCCTCTTCTGCAGAAACGCGCAGCCCCATGACGCGATCCAGAATCTTCAGGATCACGAACGTCATGATAACACACCAGACAATCGTCACGCAGACCGCTTCGGCCTGCGCCAGAAGCTGCGACAGGCCCCCAACCGTTCCCGTCGGGTTTGCATCCGTCGCAGAAAGCGGTCCGTAAGCCAGAAGGCCCGTCAGAAGCGCACCAATGATCCCGCCTGTTCCATGGACACCAAAGGCGTCAAGGCTGTCATCATAGCCTAGCGTATGCTTGAGCCACGTCGCACTCCAGAAGCAGACCGCACCCGCGATCAGACCGATCACGACGGCACCACCCGGAAGAACGAACCCAGCCGCCGGCGTAATCGCGACCAGACCAGCCACAACACCGGAAATGATACCCAGAGCTGTTGGCTTTCCGGTCCGTGCCCATTCCACGACCATCCAGGCCACGCCACCTGCAGCGGCCGCAAGCTGCGTCGTCAGCATGGCCATGCCCGCACGGCCATTCGCACCCAGAGCAGACCCGGCATTGAAGCCAAACCAGCCAACCCAAAGCAGGGATGCACCAATAATGGCGTAGGTCAGATTAAACGGAGACATGTCATCCGTACCAACGCCACGACGCTTGCCCAGAACATACGCACAGACCAGGCCCGCCACACCGGAGTTGATGTGAACGACTGTACCGCCTGCAAAATCCACGGCACCGAGACCAGCAACCCAGCCCGTCGGGCTCCAGACCCAGTGAGCCACAGGGGCGTATACCACAAGCAGCCAGAGAATGGTGAAAACACACATGGACGAGAACTTCATGCGTTCCGCGTAAGCACCTGTAATCAGCGCTGGCGTGATGACGGCAAACGTCATCTGGAACATCATATAGACGCTCTCGGGGATCGTCATCGGCACAGCGGCCGCAGTCCCAGCGCCCAATGTAAACGCAGAATCTACACCATTATGGAAGTTCGAAGCCACACCGTTCAGGAGGGCCCGGGACAGATCACCAATCCATGGTGTACCATTCGAGAAAGCGAGACTGTAACCCGCAACCATCCAGACGAGGCTGGCAATGCAGCAGATGGCGAAAGACTGGATCAGCGTGGCAAGAACGTTCTTCTTGCGCACCATACCGCCATAGAACAACGCCAGCCCCGGAACGGTCATCATCAGCACAAGCGCCGTACTGACCAGCATCCAGGACGTGTCACCCGTATCAATGGCAGCCGGAGCATCCGCAGCCATGGCAGAAGCAGGCAGCAGAGCCGCCGCTGCCATGAGTGAAAGACAGGAGCCCTTCATCACAGAGCGCCCTCCCCGGTCTCTCCCGTGCGGATACGGATAAGCTGATCCAGGTTGGAGACCATGATCTTGCCATCACCAATCTTGCCCGTCCGAGCAGCGGTCATGATCGCCTCAATGACGTCTTCCACGACAGAATCCGATACAGCAACTTCGATCTTGAGCTTCGGCAGGAAACTGACGTGGTATTCGGCCCCACGATAAATTTCCGTCTGGCCTTTCTGACGACCAAAACCTTTGACTTCTGTGACGGTCAAACCTTGCACGCCCAGCGGCGTCAACGCCTCCCGGACATCGTCAAGCTTGAAGGGTTTGATAATGGCGGTGACGAGCTTCACGAACGGCATATCCTCGTTGGGTATCAGCAGACTGACGGTCAGTATGGCCCAGATTGTACCAGTTCAACAACAATATACGAAACAACCCGGAGACACCGGAAAACCGGTGCCTCCGGGCATTTTTGCTCCGCCCGGATCTGAAGACTGATCAGAACGTGGCGTTGATACGACCGTAATAGTAGCCACCAGCAATGCCGATGCCGGAAGAATCCGCGTCGTAGGTATTTGCTCCAAGGTAGTTAAGATACTTGGTCAGACGACGCGGACGCTGGTTGAAGATGTTATTGGCACCCACGGCGAAGTGCCACACGTGATTGAGACGATACCCAACCTCAAGATCCGTCAGCCAGACTGGCGTATTCTTGAACTGTCCCCAGCAAACATTGGAATACTGAAGGCTCTCTCCTTTGCAGGTGAGATTTGCAGGCGTCTGATCCTGATACGTCAGCATGGAGGTCGTCTCGCCGTAACGGGTCTGGCGGACGTTCACATCCCACTGACCAATGGTCCAGTACGCGTTCAGAATGATCTTGCTACGCGGAGAGGTGGACGTCAGATACGCAATGCTCTGCTCGTTGAGGTAAGGATTACCCTGCGAGTTCGTGTTGATGTGGCTGACGCGTGTGCGGTTCAGGTTGAGCGCCATCGTCAGATCAAGATTTCCATACCGATGCATATGCAGCAGATAGTCGGACTGGATATCGAGACCCTGCGTTCGCGTACTGCCTACATTGGCGAAGTAGTTGGCAGACACGTCAGCGGACGTAATATCTGTTGGCAGCGTCGCACCCGTCATGGCGATCGCCGAGATCGCCGTATCACCGTAAATGGAGCCTGCACCGGAAATGCGGTCACGGATGTTGATCTGGTAAACATCCGCAGAAATATGCCAGCCATCTACCGGCTCAAGAATGATACCGCCTTCTGCACTTGTAGACCGCTCGGGCTTCAGTTTCTGTGCACCCAGTGCGCGTCCTGCCGCACCTGAAGTCGACAGAAGGCCAGAAGCACCCGTTGGAGACACATTCAAAGCACTGAAGTTTTCTTCCGGCAGGGTCGGCGCGCGGAAACCGTTGCTGATCGTAGCACGGACAGCAATACGCTTCGTGATGTCATAGCGCGTGGAAATCTTGCCGTTCTCAGTGTTGCCAACGTCGGTGTAATGCTCAAACCGGCCAGCAAAATCGAGATCCCAGTGCTTCAAAGGATGGAAATCACCATCCAGATAGGCCGCCCAGACGTCACGACTCCATTTGCCTGAGTTTTCAGGCATCAGGCCCGCATATCCCTGCGTTCCGCCCTGTGTGTACGACGCGATTTCGCCGGGCCAGATCTGATAAGTTTCAAGACGATGCTCGCCACCGAAAGCCACGGTCACAGGAACGAGGTTCGCAATCTTCAACTGACGGCGGAAATCAAGATTGTTCGTCCACTGCGACAGACGATAGGTTTCAGCACGAACCGTCGTCGGGGACGTACCCGTCTCCTTGATCAGATTCGGGTTCGCCGTATTTTTGTTGCCGATGTCACTTTCATCCGCACCATAGGTCGAGCTGAGATCCCAGGAAAACCCGAGGAAATTGTCACCCTTCAGACCCAGCGTGGCAGCGTAATCATTCTCTTCAATGGTTTCGAGCGGTGAGAACCCATAAGGATAGAGCGTCGGCGCGACAGACGGCATACGATAGTTCTCGTAAGCCTCGGAATGACGATGCGCATAGGTGATGAGGCCATAACCCTTCACACCTTCCGTCAGCGTCTTGCCAAACTCAATGCTGAGATTTTCGCGGGTTTCTTCCGGCGTACTCAGGATTTTGTTGGAGTTGTGAGGAACCGTGAAGCCTTTGTACTCGGGATTGCCCGGAACCGTACGGACATCCGTCGTGTTCGGGACCATATGGTCCGTGTGATAAACCTGCCCACTCATATGGACATAACCATCACCCAGAAAACCAAAGCCGCCATCTGCGCCAAGCTGATATTGCCAGCCATCACCGTTATAGGCGTTGGCACCTGTCTGGGCCGTCATGTTCAGACCATGTGGCGTCTTTTTCAGAATGATGTTCACAACGCCTGCAATGGCGTCTGAGCCATACATGGCCGCCGCACCATCACGCAGGATCTCGATGTGATCGATTGCAGAAGCCGGGATCATGTTCAGATCGACCGGCGTCGAACCCTGCTGCGGACCTGCATCAGCATAAATATTGGCCGTCGTATGACGACGCTTGCCATCCACGAGGACCAGAACCTCGTTCGGGTTCAGACCACGCATCCGGATCGAAGACGTGAGTGCGCCCGCATCACTTCCCATGGCGTTGACTGTAATGGACGGATCGGTACGAACGATGGCGTCAGCCAGGTTCATCTGGCCGGAACGCCGCAGCGTTGCCGCGGTAAGCACACTGATCGGGCTCGTGGAATCCCGTGCCCGGCGATTAAACGCATGCGTTCCCGTCACGATCATCTGTTCGTTGCTGTTGCTATCAACCGCATGAGAGCGACGCGGCGTTACAGCAGCCTGACGAACGGCTGTTTTCTTCCCGGTGGTTTTGACCGTTCCCTTCGCGGGTGTCGTGGCCTTGGTCGATTTGTGCACGGCAGCAGAGGCCTGATGTGCTGGATGCAGAATCGTAACGATGGTGGTAGCGAGAAGAAGTGACTTGAGGCGCATTCAGGCTGTCCTAATCAGATCCGGTGTTCAGTTCAGATTAGGAACGTTTTTTAATGTGTCTACGGTTATTCCTTTCTCGAAACTATATCACAGCGTTTCTAGTGCACAAATGTCACACCATCAGGCTTACAAACGTAATTATTGAACCCTCCTGTGTGACACTATGAAATTTCAGGGAACAACGGGCATTTTCATATCCGGACCGCGATATTTGGTATCACCGGGTCGATTGACTGGAGGTGCCATGAGACTTTCCGGCCACGGCATGTCAGACGGAGAGTCAGAAACGACAGCCGTACGGCCACGCGGAAGACATTCTGGCAGTTCGATCTGAATCCGCCGCAACATGCGCTCGCGTATATCGCAGGACAGATTCCACATGCGCCCAGCGTCTGCTGCCCCTGCAATCATACGAATGGAAATGACCTGAGCGTTGCTGTCCGCAATCTGACAGGCGACGGAAGAGCGGTCCTGATCCCAGTCCGGGCAATGAACAATTTCCTCCATGAACATCTGCCGTAGCTTGTCCATCGGCGTCCGATAATCCAGCCACAGAAAAATGGACCCAATCAGAGACTGTGAACTGTGCGTCCAGTTCTGGAACGGGTTTTCCAGAAAATAGGAAATGGGCACAATGTAGCGGCGTCGATCCCATGTTCTCAGCACCACATAAGTCGCATTGATTTCTTCAACCCAGGCCCAGTCTCCATTCAGAATCAGCATATCCTCCATCCGGATCGGCTGCGTCATGGCAATCTGAATACCAGCAATCAGGTTCGACAGAGCAGGACGCGCAGACAGACCAACGATCAACGAAGCCGCTCCAGCAGAAGCAAAAAGCGACACGCCAAATTTCTGAACGGAATGAAACACCATCAAAGAGGTAGCGACAGTGAGCACCCCAAAAGTAATTTCAATCAGACGCCGAAGAACACGGATCTGCGTCTGATGAGACCGCACCGTAATGTCATCTACATTTTCTTTTGCACTGATACGGTTGAGATACTGATCCGTCACCAGCCTGAAAGCCCGGATAATCCCGAAGCCCAGGTTCATGATGAACAGACAGGCCAGCGCGTGTGCCAGAAATGTTTCTGTCTTGGGAGAAAAGCCTTCCGTGGCAGGCAAAGCAGCACTCGCTGCAATAATCATCAGAAAATAACTGATGTTCAACCGCAACCTGTTGATGATCGCATGAATGAACTGGATTTTCCGCAATCCCGGCAGCCGTGGCAGTGCGCCAGTAATGAGGCGGCTTAGCAGAAGCGCAATCAGCGCAGCCGCACAAAGCAACAGAATGGATCCAAACGGGTCAGGCAGCCAGTCAAACTGGTGACGGAGAGTGGACATTGAATCCACGTAATTCTGTCTGAACATGGGTCTCCCTAGACAGTCGTAAGCCGTTCCCCTTCAGGTCGCGCAGGGACGATATCCTGAACGAATGAAACGCTATTTCCGGGTACTCCACAGCAGATCCACTGCGGAACGCTCGACTATAACCTCACGGGAGCAGAACTGTTCCCCAAATAGAACACCACCAATTTTCACTATATTATTTAGTTATTATATCTTCTTCACTATTCTTGTTGCTGAAAAGATACACTGCACATACCCTTTTTTATGCGGCCTGAAATCCAAACATCCAGAAAAACAAATTTAGCAAAAACACTGAATTTATAAGCAGTTTTTAGTTTTTTACCGAAACGGTATTTAAACAACGATCCACATTGATGTTTCGATTTATTGACATAGAATTTATGTAATTTTTTAAATTAACGATCTGGTGAAGTTTTATGTCGCCCCATTCTTCCATTTTGTCCTCTGTCCTTTCCTTCACCCTTCTTATGTCAGGCACCTCCGCCGTTGCATGGGCAGCGACACAGAATGAGCCACCGGAAACACGCACAAAGCCCCTGACCGGCGCTCACCACACCGCACAGAAATCGCGTCCTGCGTCTTCCCATCATGCGAAAAGCGGACATCCGGATGAGGCAGATGAAAATTTCACCGTCCGTGGTCATGCCCATCCCGTTAATGGTGGGGCGTTGGGGACCAAACGCGTTCTGGACACACCCTTCTCGATCAGAACCGTTACGGCAGCCGAGATTCAGGAACGACAGGTCAAATCCCTTGCCCGCGTTTTTTCGCAGGATGCATCCGTCATTTCAAACGGCGACACATATTCATTCAACGCCTACTCCGTGACAGTCCGCGGTGTGCCGCTTGACGATTACAACGGCTACAAGATCAACGGCACGCCCTTCTTCATGACGACCGTGGAGCTACCGCTTGAGTCCTTCGAGGCAGTACAGCTTCTCAAGGGGGCTTCCGGTTTCATGTACGGCTTCAATGCGCCCGGCGGCATCATCGACTTCCAGACCAAAAAACCAACAGACGCCCGCACGTTTTCCTTTGATGCTGGCTATAGTTCAGGCGCGGTCGGCAGCCAGCACATCGATACAGGCGGCCGCCTCTTTCGGAACGATATTTTCGGATACCGCCTCAACCTCACACATGAAAACGGCGAAACCTACAGCGGCTCTCACGTCACCCGGTTCTCGGGGTCTCTTTCCACCGATGTACGCCTTGCCCCCAACCTTCTCTGGACGGCCGACGCCATTTATCAAGACCGCCAAGTCCGAGGGGGCGTACAGGATTTCTTCATTGATGACCCGTCTGCCTATGGCGGCAATCGCCTGCCCGATGCCATCAGCGGCCATAAAAATCTGACCGCCTCTCCCGCCAGCATGTTCACATCCCACACGCTGTTCGTTTCCACCGGACTACACTGGGACATCACGAAAAACTGGACCGCCCGGATCGATTACAGTCACAGCATGGACTACCGTCGCTATCGCGGGGAGTGGATGTCCCTGCAAAACCAGGCCGGCGACTACAACACCTACATGAGCACCAATCCCGGAAGCTGGGCGCAGTACGATCAGGTTCAGGCCATTCTGGAAGGAAAATTCCGAACAGGCTTCATCCGACATGACTTTACCATGGGCGCCGCATGGCAGGGCTTGAGCAAATATCTGCCCTATGATTCCGACTACGTTGATATCGGAGGACAAAACCTCTACGCGCCCGTCATCAGCCGTTCCTACAGCGGAAGCTGGAACACAGCGACTTACAACAATTACCGCTCCGATCAGGTTGGTCTTTTCGGAAGCGACACTCTGACGTTTGACAAACACTGGTCGTTGCTGGCTGGCATTCGCTTCACAGATTTCCACCAGCTGACCTGGAAGGCTTCAGGCGCGAAAACCGCCCTGCGCACCACCCCCCTCACCCCGACAGCCGCGCTGATGTTCCATCCGTGGAAAGACACCACCATTTACGCCAGCTACGTTCAGGCACTGGAGAACGGCGGAACCGTCGGCGATACCTATAAAAACGCACGTGAAACTCTTCCGCCAATCCGTTCAGACCAGGTGGAAGTCGGTGCAAAAGTGGCTCGTGCAAACTGGGATCTAACAGGCGCGCTCTATCGCATCACACGCGGCGCACAATACGCAAATGCTGACAATGTCTATGTCTCTAACGGCACCGTCACATATCAGGGCGCAGAACTCAGCGGTCATGTAGATCTTCCGTTCGGCATTACGCTTACGGATAGTCTGGGCGCCGAAGGCGGAAAATACAGCAAGGCGGATGCCACCATCAAAGGAAACAAGATCGAGGGTATTCCACTGTTCCAGAACGTGTTCCAGCTGACAGACCGTATCCCCGGCGTGCCAGGTCTCTCAGCCACGGCGGAAGTTCACTATACGGCCTCCATGTGGGGTGATAGCTCCAACACCTACCACGTCCCAAGCTATACCCTGCTCAACCTGCGAGCCAGCTATCGCACGAGCATCGGACGCCACAAAGTGACCCTGCGTGCTGAACTCGATAACGCCACGAACCTTCATTACTGGGGTTTTCTGGCCTCTGACTACTTCTTCGTCGGAACGCCACGGGCCGTCTTCCTGAACGCACGCTTCGATCTCTGACTTACACTGGCTCCACCCTTCCCTCTTCCGCTCCCAACCTCACAGGAGTAGGACAGGGGGCAGGGAGATGAGCACGATGAAAAAGACACATTACGACCTGTGCATTAACGGAGCTGGCCCGGTTGGAGCGACACTCGCATGCCGTCTGGCCGCAGAGGGCGTTCGTGTTCTGCTGATTGACCGTGCGCCTCTCCCGGGCATGGAAGACCCCTCTCTGGACGGTCGCGCCTACGCCATTGCGGAAGGCTCACGTCAGATGCTCGAAGCCGCGGGCATCTGGGACAATCTGCCCGGCGTCTCCCAGCCTATCCGTGAAATCCGCGTGTCTGATGGCCGCCCTCATGAAGCCGCCTCTCCGCTCTTCCTGCACTTCGGCGTGGAAGATGCGCCAGAAGGCATGAATTTCGGCTGGATGGTCGAAGCCCGTGATCTGCGTGTCGCCATCAATCAGACGCTGGGACAGTATGAAACGTTGGATGTGCGTGCGCCCGATACCGGCACATTCACCTTCCATCCGGATCGCGTCTCCATCCGCCTAGCCTCTGGCTCCACCGTTACGGCGAAACTTGCCATCGCCGCAGAAGGTCGCCGTTCGCCCTTGCGCGAGCAGGCTCGCATTGGCCTGACGAAAATTCCCTACCATCAGTACGGGATCGTCGCGACGATCGCGCACGAAAAGCCGCATGACGGCGTGGCTCTGGAACACTTTCTGCCAGAAGGCCCGTTCGCCCGCCTGCCCATGCCCGGCACACCGGAACACCCACACCGCTCCGCCATCGTCTGGGCAGAAGGCGAAGGCCGTGCACAGCGCTTCCATAGCCTCCCGCATGACGTCTTCGCACGGGAAATCAAGGCTCGCATGGGCGACGAGGATCTTGGCGCGATTACCCCCATCGGGCGCCGCTGGATCTACCCCCTCTCCGCACAATACGCCCAGACCTATATCGCGCAGCGTCTGGCCCTCGTTGGAGATGCCGCACACGGTATTCACCCGATTGCCGGTCAGGGCCTGAACATCGGTTTCCGGGACGTCATTGCCCTTGCCGATCTGCTGATCGAAGCTCACAGCCATCGTGCTGATCCGGGAAGCCATGAACTCCTGACACGCTATCAGCGCCGGACGCGCCCCGGCAACATGGCCATGCTGGCTGCAACCGACATTCTTGAGCGCCTGTTTGGAAACGACAATCCAATCCTGCGGCGCGTGCGCGACCTGGGCATTGCAGGCGTCCATCGTTTTCCACGCCTCAGACAGGCCTTTGTCCGTCGGGCAATGGGCGTATGACCCGCACTCCTGACCTGGCTCAGCTCTGGCGCGACATGCAGTCTCAGGCCTGCAGTTGCCATGACCCGCTGATTCAGGATGTTTTTGCGACCAATATCGGGGACCATGCCGACTTCAGTTCGGCACTGGCCTCCCTTCTGGGCACAAAACTGGCAGATCGCTCAATTTCTGCTACGGCCCTTACACGCCTTGTCGCCTCCATCCTTCAGGACGTCCCGGAAATCGCGGAAGCGGCGGCCGAAGACATTCTGGCGACCCGGGACCGGGACCCCGCCTGCCCGGACCTTGTCACACCCTTTCTGTTCTTCAAGGGATGGCAGGCCCTCCAAGCCCATCGCATCGCGCATTATCTCTGGCAGCAGAACCGCCGACACCTGGCCTATCATGTCCAGAGCCGGATCAATGAACTGTTCTCGATCGACATTCATCCCGCCGCTCAACTGGGACGTCGTCTGAGCATCGATCATGGAACAGGCATCGTCATTGGCGAAACCTGCATCATTGAAGACGATGTTTCCCTTTTCCAGGACGTCACCCTTGGCGGGACCGGAAAATTGAGCGGAAACCGCCACCCAATTGTCCGCCGAGGCGCCATGATCGGTTCGGGCGCCAAAGTTCTGGGTCGGCTCATCATTGGCGAGAATGCACGAGTCGGCGCGGCCTCCGTCGTTCTGGAAGATGTTCCTGCCAACTCAACAGCCGTCGGAAATCCCGCACGCATTCTCGGAACAGCAAAAACTGCTGTCACACCGAGCCCTGTTCATCCCGTCCCCTGACGAAGACAGCAGGCAGAACAGGGCTGCCTGCGCCGAAGAATTGTTTCGATATGAAACAGATTTGTTTCCATGAATAACATTCCTTATTACCAAGAAACAGAAAGTATAGTTTTGTTTTAGTTTGATGATATTTATGCAACAGCGTGACTAAAGGGCATTTCTTCCAGATATTTCCGGATAGACAAAGTTCTGGGACAAAAACATTACTTGCGGGATCTCAGAAATATAGTCTGACTGTGAGCCCACATGATTCTTCATCGACGCAGGGAGCTGCTTCTGTGCGCTTCCGTTCTCAGCATGGGACTGGACGCGACCGCATCCGCGAACGCACAGACCGCCACGAGCACGCATCACCGTGCGTCCTCTCACCGCACATCCTCACACGCCAAAACGGCTGCTAAAACAACAGCAGCAACACAGGCTCCCGTTGGTACGACGGCATCCGTTGTTTCCACCCCCGCCGCGCCAACTTTGAACGCTCAGGTTAATCGCCGTCGTGCGGTTGCTTCTATTGACGCGGGCCGCTCTGAAAGCGTCGTTGTCACCGGGTCGGCCCTGAGCACGTCCAACAATCAGAACGCCAACCCGGTCCAGATTGTCACGAGCAAGCAGATCGAACAGACAGGCGCCACGACACTTGGCGATTACCTGCAACGTCTGCCCTCCATCGGGTCATCCGGAACAACGAACAGCCAGACCAACGGAACGGGCGGCGCCTCCTGCACCGACATCCGTAACCTTGGTCAGAACCGCGTTCTGGTTCTCGTTGATGGCAAGCGCGCCGCCATCAACGGCAACAACAGCTGCTTCGACATGAACACGATCAATGTTCATCAGATCGCCAGCGTTGAAATCCTCAAGGATGGTGGCTCAGAACTTTATGGTGCCGATGCCGTTTCCGGCGTTATCAACATCAAGCTCAAACACAACCTGAGTGACGGCAACATCACGGTCCGTGGTGGCATCACAGATGTTGGTGACGGCCAGACAGGCATGATCTCCGGCTACAAGGGCTGGAACTTCGATCATGGCCGCGGCAACGTAACCGTCTCCGGCTCTTACATGACCCAGAGCGGGATCAAGCAAAGCAGCCGTTCCTGGGCTAACCCGGTTCAGATCAACGATCCTGCCAGCGCGTCCAGCATCTCCTATGGCTCGTCCATTCCAACTGCCGGCCGTTTCATCACGGATAGCGGGGATTATCTCGCAACCGGTACAGGTGGCGTCCGTAATTTCACAAAATCTGACCGCTACAACTATGGCAATGACCAGAACCTGACGAATTCGCTGACAAACGCGACGCTCGGTTTTGACGCGCATTATGACATCAACGAGCACTTCACGCCGTATCTGAACTTCAATTACAGCCACCGCAATTCGTCCACGACGATGGCTCCAATGCCCGTTTCCGGCAGCATCTATCCGTCCACCCTGCCGACAACGCTGTATATCCCTGCCGATTACCCCGGAAACCCGACGGGTGAAGACGCAGTCATGTACAAGCGCATGTCCGAATGGGGGAACCGTCGTAGCGAAACCGCATCCGACACCTACACCGGAATTGCGGGCGTAAAAGGCGCGATCACCCACGGCTGGAACTATGACCTGTCCTACTCTTATGGGTGGAACCAGGTCATGTCGCAGACGTCAGGCGTCGGCAACTACTCCAAACTGCTTCAGACCTATGGCCTGGAACAGGTCGAACCCGGAAACTCGGACAGCGCGCTGGTTTATAACCCGTCTGTCTGCAATGCAGCGGCTGGCTGCGTTCTGTCCAATCCGTTCACGAAGCTCTCGTCCGCAGCGGCAGCCTATTCCAACTACACGTCGCACGATCACTACTATTACCAGTTGCGTGACCTGAACCTGCGCATCAACAACAACCATGTTGTGCACATGCCGTGGAAGAACGGTGGCGATCTGGGTATCGCAATGGGTATGGAGCACCGCGGCGAGCAGCTTGCCTACCATCCGGATGCGCTCGTTGAATCCGGCCAGACGCTGACGAACTCCGCCTCCTACACGGGCGGTGGATTCAACGTCACGGAAGGCTACCTCGAAGGCAAGGCAACGCTGCTGCACAATGCGTTCCTCGCCAAGGATCTGACGATCGACGCGCAAGGCCGTTACTCTGAGTACAACACGTTCGGCAGCGCCAAGAACTGGAAGGCCTCCATCAACTGGGCGCCAATCCAGGACATCCGCTTCCGCGCGACGCTCGGCACGTCTTATCGTCAGCCGAACGTTTATGAACTGTATGGCGGCCAGTCCCTCGGCTACGCGTCTGCAACAGACCCGTGTGACTCCGTTCAGGCAGCCTCTTATGGCGCAAAATCTGCAACGGTCGCCGCCACCTGCGCCAAGCAGGGCATCAATTCTTCAAGCTTCACTTCGGCCTATTCCGGCCAGACGCCAACACTGTATGGCGGCAATTCCAAGCTGAAGCCTGAAACCGGCCGGACCTACACGATCGGTACGGTCATCACGCCGCGCTGGATTCCGGGGCTCTCGGCTTCCGTGGAATACTGGCACTACACGCTCAAGAACATGATCACGTATCTGAGCAGCCAGTACATCATGGATCAGTGCTATACGGGTGCCAACACGAACTATTGCAGTGCCATCACGCGTGTTGCCAGCACGGGTCAGATCAACTCCGTTACGTCCACCTATGCCAATATCGGCGGCCTGAAGACGAGCGGTATCGACTTTGACCTAGACTACCGCATCCGTGTCACGGCCCACGATGTCCTGACACTGTCCAACAACTTCCAGCAGCTCGTCAGCTATCTGCAGCAGAACGAAGTCGGCGGTCAGTGGTACAACTATGCAGGCCGCATGATGTATCAATCAGGCTACGGCATGCCGCGTGTGCGTGATTATGCAACAGTCGGCTGGCAGCATGGCCCCGTCGGCGTCACCTACATGATGAACTACATCGGTGGCATGCGCTGGAACGACGGCACCACAGATCTGACACGCGCCAACGGTTATGGCCGCACCAGCACCCCTGGGATTTTCTCCCACGATGTGACGGTGACATATCGCTGGAAGACCTGGAACTTCCAGGGTGGTGTCACCAACATTCTCGACAAGAAGCCACCATTTGTCGCCAGCGGAACAGACAACAGTGCCTCCGCACTTTACGGCAACCTCTATATGGGCCGTTACGTCTTCCTTCAGGCAGGCGTGAACTTCTGATCCTCCGGATCAGCAGAAAGGGGGCGGTCCTTGCGGATCGCCCCCTTTTTTGTTCGCGTGCCCGAAAGTCTTACTTGTTCGAGAACTTGAAGATCGTCGTGTAATCGAATGTCTGGCCCGGCTTCAGCTCTGTCGTCGGGAAAGACGGATGGTTCGGGCTGTCGGGATAGTGCTCTGCCTCGAACGCAACAGCATCGGTCTGACGATAAGACCGACCGGAAATGCCAGCATATCCACCATCCAGCGAGTTGGACGTATAGACCTGAAGGCCCGGCTGGTTCGTCAGGATTTCCATGCTGCGACCAGAGCGGGGATCGTAAACCTTGCCCGCAAGGCGCGGAGCCTGACCGTAAGCGCCGTTAACAACCCAGTTCATGTCATACCCGCGGGCATACATCATCTGCTGATCGTTGCTGCGCAGACGGTCCCCAATGGCGGTCGGCTTGCTGAAGTCCAGCGGCGTTCCTGCCACGGGAACAATCTGCCCGGTCGGAAGGGATGTGCTGTCCGTCGGTGTGAAGCTGTCCGCATTCAGCTGAAGGATTTCCGGCTCAATGCTGCCCGAGCCTTCGCCATTCAGGTTCCAGTAGCTGTGGTTCGTCAGGTTCAGAACCGTCGGCGCATCGGTTGTGGCGACATAATGCAGGGACAGAGCATCATCGTTACCCAATGTGTAGGTGATGTGCGTCGTCAGAGTGCCAGGAAAGCCCTGATCGCCGTTGGGGCTGACCAGCTTGAGGGTCACATACGCGCCAGAGCCGTTGGTTCCGGTCTTTTCAAGCGTCCAGACATTCTTGTCGAAACCCTTCTTGCCACCGTGCAGAGCATTCGGGCCGGCGGTGATGTCCGTATGATAGACCTTGCCCTCAACCGGGAAGCTGCCACCTGCCAGGCGGTTGGCGTAACGGCCGATCATGGCCCCAAAGAACAGGCCACCCTTGGCACTATCGACCGTGTAGCCCTTCAGGTCACCGAACCCGAGAACCACATCCTGAACATGCCCGTTGCGATCCGGCGTCTCAACGGACTGGATGATGCCACCATAGGTAATGACACGAACGGTGACGTTATGATCGTTCTTCAGCGTCACAATACGAACGGCCTTGCCGTCCGCCGTTGTGCCCCAGGGCTGTGAACTGACAGCCGGGTGAGCCTGCGCCACACCGAAGGACAGTCCAACAAGAGCAGCAGTGGCGAAAAGAGGGGCTTTGAGAGAAGCGGAAATAGACACCGAAAAACTCCGTGGTGTTGAGTTGGCGCCACACTGCTCTCAAAATATTTCAATCGTCAAAGTGCCCGGAGTGTCCTTCAGACTTCTGGATCGTTAAAGGATCACGTTCGTTCCCTGTGTCATAATTTGGAGACATAGAGGGGTGCGGGCTAGCCCAGTATAGGCTATGACTACCGCCTTCCGCAGTTTTCCGCGACGGACGGCTCATGGCTCTGCTAGCGGCATGATAATTGAATGGGAACGGATTTGGAAAATTTCCGTTTTCAGATGAAGTCTTTGTGAGCACGCTCGCGGAGTGGGGTTTTTGAGGAATGGTTATGGACTCTCGGCAGGACAGAATCGGTAAGAAGGCGACGCGCTCGCATCGTAGCAGAGCCATCGCAGGCGTGTTGGCACTGCTGACGCTGGGGGCCTGTGGCTCCCTGCGCAATCCGCCGCCGAAAGATCCGGACGACCTAGCCGACTACAAGGCTGCCAACGATCCCTACGAACCGTTGAACCGGAAGATGTATAACGTCCAGATGTGGGCCTACCACGTCGCACTGCGCCCCGTGGCCAAGGCCTGGGTCTGGGCCGTGCCGAAGCCGGTGCGTCACAGCATTTCCAATATCAATGAAACCTGGCGCGAGCCTGCCGTGTTCTTCTCCGATGTCGGGGCTGGAAAGCCACGGCGCGCAGGCGACTCGTTCATGCGCTTTACGATCAACATGAGTGCAGGTGTGGCCGGGTTCTTCGATGTTGCCAGTCTGGTGGGATACAAACAGCATGAAACGGATCCAGGCATGACCATGGGAACATGGGGCGTGCCGAGCGGTCCGTATCTCTTCATTCCATTCGTAGGCCCCAGCAACTTCCGCGATGGCGCAGGTTACGCGATCGGTCAGGCTCTGACCCCGATCAACTATGTGCCAAGAGGGTACGGCCTGCTGACATTCAACTGGGCTTATAATATTCTGGGCACGGTTGATGGCTTTGCCAACAGTGTGGATCAGATCGATCATCTGGAGCAGGACAGCCTTGATCCGTACTCTTACGTCCGCAGTGCATGGCAGCAGAACCGCCAGAGCCAGATTGACGCCATGCAGAACGATCACCGCGCCACCACCCCAGACTGGTACAACTGAGGACAAACGCATGCTTAAAGCCCTTTCGCGCCGCGCCCTGTTTGGTGCACTTGCTGCAACCCTCACGTTCGGGGCCGGTGTCGCACACGCCAACCCGGCAACAGATTTCGTGAATTCCTTCGGCGGCCAGCTGGTCAGCATCGTCAACTCCAGCAAGCCACTGGCTGAGAAAAAGCGTGAAGTTCTCCCGCTGCTTCAGTCCAACGTCGATATTCAGGGCATCGCCCGATACTGCCTCGGCCGCTACTGGCGCACGGCAACACCGGCCCAGCAGCAGAAATACCTGCAGCTCTTCGATCAGGTTCTGGTCAACACCATCACGGACCAGATCGGCAACTATCAGGGCGTCAGCTTCCGTGTGACAGGCTCCACCCCGACACCGGATGGTGAGCGCGTCAATGCTCTCATCGACCGTCCAGGCCAGCCTGAAGTCAACATGCAGCTTATCATTGGCGGAAACCCGTCAAAGGTTGTGGACATGTATGGTGAAGGCGCCAGCCTGCGCATGAACCAGCGTGGCGACTACAGCTCCTACCTTTCCCGCCATGGCGGCGATGTCGGCGCTCTGAACACCGCACTGGAGCATCAGCTCAACAATCACCACTGATGAAACCGTCTGCGGACAGGACATCATAAAAAAGGCCTCCCGTTTCGGAGGCCTTTTTTATGCTCGTTACCCTAAAGCCCCCAGTTAACGAACGGGACGCTTCACGACAGTCACATGGAAACGGTAAATCGTGTCTTTTCCCGTAAAAAGAACATCGGTCTGCCCTTCATGATGCGCCAGAATTTCCGCAACTTTCTGGGACACGAGATTGACGTGTAAAACATCTGGCAAACTCAGGGTCGCGGTTTGCAGATCGGGCGGGAGGGCAACAATTTCTGTCCCACCAACAGGCAGCACAAGCGTACGATCAATAATGTGCATCCCCCCAACAACGCTCTCGGCAGGCTTGACCGCACCCGCTTGAGCCATCGCTGTCCCCGCACTCGCCGCAACGGCCAGCACAAACACTATTTTCCGCATATTTTTCAAAAAATCGGCCACACCACATTCCTCAATGAATACTTTCATATTGCTTGAGACGGTAGTGCCGGCGGAGCCGGGAAACAAATGCTGTCTCCCTGCTCAGTGTCAGCCGGACGTTATTTCGTAGAGAAACATCGTATTGCCATCGCGTTCGAACGTATCGACATGCCGCATGCCGATACTGCCAAGCACAACACGGGAGGCCAGATTGTCTTCCTTGGCCACAGCCACAATACGTGGCTCTCCTTCATCCAGAACATACCGGATCGCAGCAGCAGCGGCCTCGCGCGCAAGTCCACGTCCGGCAGCCCATGGAAAAATGGAAAATCTCAGCCCAAGGCCACGACCATCCGGGCGTTCATGAACGCCCGTCATCCCAACAAAGCGCCCATTCTCACGGATGGCAAAAATACCAATACGGCGCCTGGCCCAGAACGCAACGTCCTCAGCCATTTCCTGTTCCGTATCAAAGCGGCTTCGCACGCCGCCAAGCATCTGTCCGAAAGCACCGGCATCAGCCTTGAGAGCAATCATATCCTCAAGATCCGGCCAGTTGACCGGAGTGAGAACCAGACGTGCAGTACGGAGTTCGCGCCCTAGCAAACGGGCCTCCTCAAACCGTCAGAAACCGGGACAGACTACCCTGCCCCGGTGACGAGCAAAAGGAACGGTCCGTCTTAGCGGGCCAGAGGGCGATACTTGATGCGGCTTGGCTCCGTCGCATCTGGTCCAAGACGGCGGCGCTTGTCTTCTTCGTAGTCCTGGAAGTTACCTTCAAACCACTCAACGTGACTATCGCCTTCGAAGGCCAGGATATGCGTCGCCAGACGGTCAAGGAACCAGCGATCATGGGAGATGACCACGGCGCAGCCAGCGAAGTCTGCCAGAGCATCTTCGAGGGCACGCAGCGTATCAACGTCAAGATCGTTGGTCGGCTCATCGAGCAGCAGAACGTTGCTGTCTTCCTTGAGCATCTTGGCAAGATGAACGCGGTTCCGCTCACCACCCGACAGGATGCCGACACGCTTCTGCTGGTCAGCCCCCTTGAAGTTGAACGCTCCCACATACGCACGGGACGGAACCGTCCGCTTGCCAAGCTGAATAACGTCCGTACCCCCGGAAATTTCTTCCCAGACGGTCTTGTTGGCATCCAGCGTATCGCGGGACTGGTCAACATAACCAAGCTTCACGGTCTCACCGATCTTCAGTGAGCCACCATCCGGCTTGTCCTGACCCGTGATCATCTTGAACAGGGTAGACTTACCCGCACCGTTCGGACCGATCACACCCACGATGCCACCCGGCGGCAGCTTGAAGTTCAGGCCATCAATCAGCAGACGATCGCCAAAGCCCTTGGAGAGGTTCTCGGCCTCGATCACCGTACCGCCAAGGCGTGGACCCGGCGTGATGACGATATCCGCCGTACCGCCAACCTTTTCAGAGTTGGCAGCCAGCATCTCTTCGTACTTGGTGATACGAGCCTGGCTCTTGGCCTGACGCGCCTTCGGAGAGCTGTTGATCCACTCCTGCTCAGCAGCAAGTGCACGCTGACGGGAGCTCTCTTCCTTCTCTTCCTGGGCCAGACGCTTGCGCTTCTGTTCCAGCCAGGACGAGTAGTTGCCTTCGAACGGATAGCCACGGCCACGCTCGAGTTCGAGAATCCAGTTGGTGACGTTATCAAGGAAGTAACGGTCATGGGTAATGACCATGACAGTGCCCTGATAATCACGCAGCGTCTTTTCGAGCCAGCTGACGCTCTCGGCATCAAGATGGTTGGTCGGTTCGTCAAGCAGCAGGATGTCAGGCTTTTCCAGAAGCAGGCGGCACAGAGCCACACGGCGCTTCTCACCACCGGACAGCTTGTCAACCGGACTGTCGGCTGGCGGGCAACGCAGCGCATCCAGAGCGATTTCCAGCTTGCGGTCCAGTTCCCAGCCGTCGCCTGCGTCAATGATTTCCTGAAGCTCGGCCTGTTCGGCCAGCAGGTTCGTCATTTCTTCATCGGACATCGGCTCTGCAAAGAGCATCGAAATCTCGTTGAAGCGATCAATGGCATGCTTGAGCTTGCCAAAACCAAGAGCGACGTTTTCCCCGACCGTCAGGGTTTCATCAAGCTTTGGTTCCTGCTCAAGATAACCGATCTTGACGCCCTCAGCGGCCCAGGCCTCACCACCGAATTCCTTGTCGATCCCGGCCATCACCTTGAGCAGCGTGGACTTACCGGCACCGTTGACACCGAGAACACCGATCTTCACGCCCGGCAGGAAGGAGAGCGTGATGCCCTTGAAGACCTCACGTCCACCCGGATAGGCCTTTGTAAGATCCTTCATGACATAGACATACTGGTAGGCGGCCATGCGAGGTCTCCTGATCGGGGTGGAACGTGGAATGGGCGGCAACAGAGGGCACGCCAGACAGAATAAAACACCGTGCGCCCGGAGGGACTCGAACCCCCAACCAAGCCGTTATGAGCGGCCGGCTCTAACCAATTGAGCTACAGGCGCGCGGTTGCTGCACGAAATCGCTTACCTGACGCATTTTTGCAAGGCCTGACATGGCGAAATGTCTTTTTTTGCATTATGTGTCTAACGCCTTCCCGCCTCCGACAGGACTTTCCAGAGCCGCTGCCGCCGTTTCGAGATGGCACCTGCCGGCCTGCATTGCTCTGGGGGAAGACATCATGGAAGACACCCGACATCCTTTTGCCCGCTGGCAAAACCGGTGATATCCGCCAGCCCGGCGCCGCTTCTGCTCAAGCTGCGCTGGCTCTACGCTCCCGATCCGGTCATGGCCGGATACGCCCTCCGAACAACCCTGACATCCCTGCTCGCACTGGGAATCGCGCTGAAGATGGAACTCGGCAGCCCCCAATGGGCCGCCCTGACCGTCTGGATGGTGGCACAAGGCACGCGCGGGCGAAGTTTGGCCAAGGCAAAGTGGCATCTGTTCGGCATGGTTCTGGGCGTGATCTCGGGGGTGGCCCTCGTTGCGGCCTGCCCACAGGCGCCACTGATGTTCATTCTGCTTCTGGCAGCGGGAATCGGCCTGTTCTGCCTGATCGGGACCTTTATGCCCGGCCCGGCCTCCATGACCAATTACCGCATCCACGGCATGCGCGCGACCGGCTTCACCTACGCCATCGTTTCGCTGGATGGAATCGCCGACCCTCACCACATTTTCGAAATCGCCATGTCCCGCGCGACCTATATTGTGCTGGGCATTGTTCTTGAGGCCTCTGTCTCCGGGCTTTTCCAACTCGGCCTGACAAAGCGAACCCGCCAGCAACTCTCCAGCACGTTCAAAGACACGCTCAAACCAGCCCTGCTCACAATCGCCGATATTCTCATCGGGAAGGTCGATGCGCTGGAAACCATGCAGCCGGTCTTCACCCGTATCACAACCCTCGGAGATCAGGTCGAGTTTGCGGAAGTCGAACTGGGCCGTCAGGATCACGCAGGCGATCACACCCGCGCTGCACTGGCGGACATTGCTGTTCTGCTGGCCAGAGCACTCGATCTGGCCACGCTCATGCGCCTGCCCCTTAGTCAGGATGATGCTTTTCTTGAACAGGCAGAGTGCATCCGGGAGATGTTTCTGACCCTTCCCGACAGGCTTGAAAGAGCCGAACCCATGGAAGCGATCCTGGATGACCTGCGAAGCCTCCGCCGGGACTGCCGCCACCGCGTTGTCCAGTATTTCGGAACGAACCTCCCGGGAGCAGATGATCGCGCAACCATGTTACGCCACGGCATGTTGCAACAGGCCCTCGTGGAACTGATCGACGCTCTGCGTATGGCCCTTCGTCAGTTCGAAGCCAGCAGAAATCCAAAGCCGCACGATCATTTCCATGAACCCATTCGATCCTACCGGGACTGGCGACAGGCCATCGTCAACAGCCTGCGCTCCTCCGTGACGGTCTTCGGAGCCGGCGTGATCTGGATTGCGACGGCGTGGCCCAGCGGCCTGACATTCATCATGTTCGTCGCAATCGCATGCAGTCTGTTTTCCACACTCGAAAGACCAGCCCTGGCCACACAGGCTTTTCTGCACGGCGCCTGCTGTGCGGTTCTTGCCGGTGGCGTTCTCGACCTGCTCCTGCTCGGCAAACCTACCACCTTTGAGATGTTAGGCATGTGGTCCGGCGTCGCCATGATGCTGGGCGGACTCGCTTTCGCTTATCCTCCCCTGACGCTTCCGGCCGTGTCGTACAATCTGTTCCTGCCCATCATGCTTGGCCCCTCGAACCAAGGACGAACGGACGAGATCGTCTATTTCAATACCGCCCTGCCGCTTGTTCTGGGTCTGCTCTACACAACATGGATGTATCGCGTGTTCCTGCCCTACGATCCGGCCCATCAGCGCTGGACCATGCGGGAAAACATTCTCCGGGATCTGCATCACATCGCAGACGGGAAAAACGACACCACACTGGATGTGATCGTCTCCCGCAACGTAGACCGTTTCGTCCGTCTCATGACCAACTCGGCAGACACTCCCTCTCCCGTCGTTCATGCCTACCTGCAAGGCATCCTGTCCGCCATGCGTGTCATGCTGAACCTACTGCGTCTGCGGGCCATCAGCCATGATGCTGCCCTGAGTCCACGCGCCCATCAGGCTCTGAACCTCGTTCTGGCCCGCATGAG
Organism: Gluconobacter japonicus; assembly: GCF_015244665.1. NCBI lineage: Bacteria > Pseudomonadati > Pseudomonadota > Alphaproteobacteria > Acetobacterales > Acetobacteraceae > Gluconobacter > Gluconobacter japonicus. The sequence continues at coordinate 420,672 of NZ_JABCQN010000002.1, read as the reverse complement.
CCATTTCAGCGGCCGGTATCACGGCCATTATGGCCGAACCCTGCGTGCCACCCTGCTGGCCATCCAGCGCCTCAGAGACTGTGAAACAACCGAATCGCGTCCCAGACAGCGATTTATTCTGATCGCCGCCCTGACAGCGCTGGATGTGATTTCCACCGAGCTGACCACAAACCGTGTCTTCTTCGATGCCCGCTCTCCTTATCTTGACCCCACCTTTTGAATGCTCACGAAGAAATGTTCTGCAACGGACTTTTCTTTTCACGCAAACGGGAGAAGTGTTCCGTTTCAACCGCGGGGTGCCGCGGAAGACAGGGTCTCAGAAAGGATACCGTCCATGTTTCGTCGTATCGTGCCCGCTCTTGGCCTCGTAGTTGGCCTCGGTATGGTTTCGTCGGCCGCTCTGGCACAGGAACAGTCACCGCCGCCGCCGCCAGCCGTTCAGGGCACGCCAGGCAAGGATTTTACAGGCGTTTCTCCCGCTAACCTCGCAGGAATCATGAACTACTGCATCGAGCTGCAGTATCTGTCCTACGACGAAGGCAATCCGGCTCTGTATGGCCTGAGCGAGAAGTACAAGGCTACCGAACAGACAGTCGGCAATGACGACTACGCTCTTGGCACGGCTGGTTATTTCAACAGCAACGGCAAGCGCTATTATCTCGTGGCTTATACCAATGAAGATGACCGCCGCGCAGCCTGCCACAATGCGCTGAAGGCCGCCCAGCCACTTCTCTGAGCCCACTGATCTTCTGATCATTGGCTTTCCGTATGAACGCCCCGGACCTACGCCGGGGCGTTCTGCGTTTCCGGGTGTTTTTCTTCCGCACTGGGCAGAAAGCTGAAGGACCGTTAATGTTCGTTCGTCTTAAAACCAGTTCAGGACATGAACATCATGGACGTTTCCAAGATCTCGCCCGGCAAGGATGTGCCGAACGACATTAACGTAGTCATCGAGATCCCGCAGGGGTCCCAGGTCAAGTACGAAGTGGACAAGGAAAGCGGTGCGATCTTCGTAGACCGTTTCCTGTTCACCCCCATGGCCTATCCGGCCGCCTACGGCTTTATTCCGGGCACACTCGCCGCTGACGGCGATCCTGCTGACGCCCTCGTGCTGGCTCCGGCCGCCGTTGTTCCGGGTGCCGTCATTCGTGCACGCCCGATCGGCATGCTGAAGATGGAAGATGAAAGCGGCCAGGATGAGAAAATCATCTGTGTTCCGCACGACAAAATCCACCCGCAGTTCACAGACGTAAAGTCCATCGACGATCTGCCGGAAATCACCCGCAAAGCCATCGAACACTTCTTCGAGCGTTACAAGGATCTTGAGCCGAACAAGTGGGTCAAGGTGACGGGTTGGGCCGGCAAGGAAGAAGCTGGTAAAGTGATCGAAGCAGCACTGGCCGCTGCAAAGTAATACGTGTTTGTGATCCGTTTTATACGGATCACAAACTCTTTTTTCTTGTACAAGCTGTATCTGTTCCTTAAAAAGCACAGCTCGTATCATATGAACGTGATTTTTGAGATTTTTATCTCATAATCACTGTTCTTTATCCCCGATAAAGTGTTACGAAGATCTCGCAACCTGATACCCGAGGATAAGAGACTTGTCTCGCCTGCATCTCTATGCCGCAGCCTGTGCGGTTTCGCTCACGCCCGCCATCGCCGCCGCTGAAAGTGCGGCCAAGGCCCCGGCCCCTGTCACGACCGTTGTCCAGTCAGCCCCTGGCAAGAAGGTCACGACAGTCCACGTCCTCGCGCCTATCACAGTCATGGACTGGCCGGATCAGAACTCGGAAAACCCCAGCGTCCGCGTTAATACACCACTCACCATTCTGTCCTTCGACAAGGAACAGGTTCCGCCGCTTCCCAAGCCTGAAGCGCTGTTGACCAACCCTTTCGGCTGGAACAAGTGGCTGCGTGATCGTGGTATTGCGCTGATGATGGACAATACAAACGAATATACTGGCGCCATTACCAAGCCAACACCTGGCTATGGACTGCGCCAGGGCAGCAGCAATGCTGGTCAGTACAGCCTTGAAAACGACATCGACTGGGAAAAGCTCGCCGGTATCCGTGGCTTTTCAACCCATGCTGTCGTTGTCGGCCGTTACGGTATTCCGGCCAGCCGCATGTTCGGTGACAACCTCAACCCCAGTTCCGAAATCTACGGTGCTGGCGGCAACGTGGTGATCCACCTTGTTTACGCATACGGCGAAGAAACACTCGGAAACGGCCATTTCGACGTTGCAGCAGGCCGTATTCCGTTCCTGAACGACTTCTCCGCCAACCCGCTGTACTGTAATTTCCAGAACAATGCCTTCTGCGGTAACCCCAAGGCATCGTCTGACAATACGACCCACTCGTCTTACCCAGACGCGGTCTGGGCAGCGCGTATCCGTGTCCGCCCAACCAAAAGTACCTATATCCAAACGGGTGTGTATTTCGCGCAGGCCGGCATCTACAACAACGTCCAGTACCGGACAGGCTTCAAGTTCAACGGCGCCGACATCAACGGTCAGGCCGTACCAGTTGAAGCAGGCTGGGAACCGCTGTTTGGCAAAGATCACCTGCCCGGCCACTACAAGGTCGGCTACGCGATCGACAACGCTCCTCACAAGGACAACTACTATGACGCCAACGGCAATCCGTTTGTCATAACAGGCCTGCCACAGAGAACGGTAAACTACTCCTGGGCTGCATGGGCACTGGTGGACCAGATGGTGCTGCGTCACCATACCCCGGGCAATCCGGATGCAGGCCTGATCGTTCTTGCCGGTTTCTATGCCAACAGCCCCCGCACGCAGACCCGTGCCCAGCAGTATGAAATCGGGTTTGTGGACAGTGGCTTCTGGAAGGCTCGTCCCCTGGACGGCATCGGCGTGAACTTTACCTATGTTCGCGTTGCTGGCAGCGTTTCAGACACGCAGCGCCTGCAACTTGCCCGCGGCATGTCTCTCATGAACGGGTCCTACGGCATCCAGAACTACGGCGAAGTGCTTGAAGCGAACTACCGTATCCATGTAATGCGCGGCGTGACGTTCGCGCCTGACTTCCAGTACTACTTCCGCCCAGGTGGCCAGGCCGCCCTGCATGACGCAGCCATGCTTGGCTTCAAGAGCCACATCCAGTTCTTCTAAACCCAAGCGCTTTCCGCAGATCAGAAACAGCGGCCAGCAGGTTATCCTGACTGGCCGTTTTTTTTGAACCTGACTGGAATGATTTTCAGGAAATAAAATCATATCCGAAAACGAAAAAAGACGCCCGAAGGCGTCTTTTTCAATCTGGAGCGGGTGATGGGATTCGAACCCACGACCCCAACCTTGGCAAGGTTGTGCTCTACCCCTGAGCTACACCCGCGTTCCGTGGGCGGTGTTATTACCGAACTTCGAAACCTGCGCAAGAGGGAAAACACATCAGGCAGATTAATTTTCCATTTCTTCCGATTCCATGGGGATCCCTTGCCTTTTCCTGAGCTATTCCAGCTTCCCTCAGCCCAAAGTCCTCTTGCACTGATCCCCATCAACCCCGATCTTTCGGAAAACCGGATTTCTCCAGCAGGATGGCCTCCTTTTCATGAGCAGCACTTTTGACGAACATCTGATCGGCCAGTCTCCATCACAGGGAGCCACCTCCCCTATCATTGACGCTGACCAGACGACTTTCATGGCTGATGTGGTCGAAGCCAGCCAGCAAACACCCATTCTGGTGGATTTTTGGGCTCCCTGGTGTGGCCCCTGCAAGCAGCTCACCCCTGTTCTTGAAAAAGTCATCCGCGCTGCGGCAGGGCGTGTCCGCCTTGTCAAAGTAGATGTCGAGGCCAACAAATCTCTCGCAGCCCAACTTGCCCAGATGGGTCTCCCCCTGCAGTCGATTCCCCTCGTCGTCGCGTTCTGGAAAGGGCAGGTCCTCGATCTTTTCCAGGGCGTGCAGTCTGAAGGAGAGATCCGTCGTTTTGTTGAAGCCTTGCTGAAGACAACGGGGGGCACAATGCCGTCCGCCGATCTTCTTGCAGAAGCCAAGAAAGCACTGACTGAAAACCTACCAGCTGAAGCTGTGGAACTCTATGCACAGCTTCTGGACGTTGAGCCGGAAAACCCGGAAGCCTGGGGCGGCCTTCTGCGTTCGCTTCTGGCTCTGGATGAAATTGAAGGAGCGGAAGAAGCCTCCGGTCAGGTTCCGGCAAAGCTGGACGCGCACCCAGAAATCACAGGAGCCCGCGCGGCTCTGGCGCTCAAGAAAGAAGGGGCCAAAGCTGCATCTGAACTGGACACTCTGCGCCAACAGGCCGAAGCTGATCCGTCAAACTTCGATATTGCTTTGAAACTGGCCGCTGCCATGAACGCTTCCGGTCAACGAGCTGAAGCCGCTGATCTTCTCCTCGAGATCATTCGCAAGGACCGCGACTGGAACGAGGGCGCCGCAAAGACCGAACTCCTGCGTTTCTTTGAAGCCTGGGGCCATACCGATCCCATAACCCTGTCCGCACGCCGCAAACTCTCCTCCCTCCTGTTCTCGTGAGCCTATGACCCGAACGCCTGATACATTCGTAGATCTCAGCGACATTCCCCGCAGGGTTCCGGCCCTGATGGACCTGACGCTGGCCGATCTTCCTCCCCGTGTCGGGCTTTTTCCCGTATCCGGAGCCATGCTGCTCCCGGGAGGGCAGCTCCCGCTGACCGTTTTTGAACCGCGCTACGTTGCCCTGCTGGAGGACGCGCTCGCCGAACGTCGGCTCATCGGGATGATCCAGCCGCAGGAAGACGACGAGGAAGACCCTCTTCCCGTCCTGCACGATATTGGCACCCTCGGGCGCATCACCAGTTTCACGGAACACCCGGACGGGACATTCTCGGTCACCCTGCTGGGCGTGACCCGTTTCCGGCTTCTGATGGAAGGTCTGACGCGCCGGGGCTGGCGCGAAGGGGCAATTGACGCCTCTCCGTTTTTCTCTGACCTGGTGGAGAGTGACCCCTCTCCCATCAACCGTTCCAGACTTCTGAGCCGACTGAAAGACTACCTGACGGCCCACGAACTCCAGACGGACTGGTCCCTGATTGACGAGATGGATGACGAGATGCTTCTTGTTGTCCTGCCCATGCTTGTCCCTTTCAGCCCCACACAGAAACAGGCGCTTCTTGAAGCAGGCACACTGGATGATCGTGCAGGGGTCTTGCTGGATCTTCTGGCAAAGGGCATGGAATAATCATGAACGCTGAACTTGACCCCCGCCTCCTGTCCCTTCTGGTCTGTCCGGTAACCAAAGGCCCCCTGACCTATGACCGGGACACACAGGAGCTTATCAGCCCCCGCGCGAAGCTGGCTTTTCCAATTCGGGATGGCATCCCCATCATGCTTCCAGAAGAAGCACGTCATCTTTCAGACTAAAACGTCAAACCGGTACGGGACTGTGACAAGGCAGATTGATCGTCACGAACCTTGAAGTTCATGACGATCTTCATCAGTTCTGCCGCATCCCCCACCAACTCCTGACTGGAGCCGCTCATTTCCTGCACGATGGCTGCATTGGTCTTCGTGACAGCTTCAAGCTGGGTTGTACTGGCGTTGATCTCCATGATCCTTAAGGCCTGCTCCTCCGCACCAGACGCAATCTCCCCAACAGCTTCTCCCAGACGACTGACAGATGTGGTGATATTCCCGAGCGCCGCACCAGTTTCATCGACCATTTTCACACCACGTTCGACGTCTTCCATGCTGCTGCTGATGAGTTCCTTGATCTCACGTGCAGCCGTTGTCGATCTCTGAGCCAAAGCTCGAATTTCCTGAGCCACGACGGCAAAACCACGACCAGCATCCCCCGCTCTTGCAGCTTCGACGCCAGCATTCAAAGCAAGCAGATTTGTCTGAAATGCGATTTCATCAATAACACTGATGATCTGCACAATCTGAGTCGAGGACTCGGAAATTTTCGCCATCGCTTCAACCGTGCGATTAACAATTTCCGCGCCCTGCCCGGTTTCATTGCAACAGGCCTCTACTGTTTCGTCCGCCTGTCGGGCTTCTTCAGCCACCTCCTTCACGGAGGCCGTCAATTCTGTAATGTTGCGGGAAACTGTCCCCAGGGCCTGAACCTGTTCGGCAATCCGGCAGGCAACATCTTCCGATGAACTACTCAGTGTTCTTGCACGATGTTCAACCACCCCGGATGTAGACCGCACGGCATGAACGATATGGCTCAGACCAGCACAGGCATTCTGGAACGCACCACTCATCCGGGTTGTTTCGGTTTCCAGATCCGGATCAATTTCCTGCACCAGATCCCCTTTCGCCATCCGCTCAAGCGCATCGGCGAGAGCTTCAGACAGAGCGGTCAGACTCTCAGTCCGCTCTTTCTCAGCCCTTGACCGCTCCTGATCATCCATATTCAGGGTATAGGTCTGAAGCCCCAGCTCCATATCCAGCAACGCGGCTTTAATCAGCAGACCTACTCTGCGCGTAGCCTCCTCAACAGGCAGAACGGGCTTGGCCTTTCGGAAAAGACGATCGAAAAATCCCTGTGGTGGCTGCGGCCATGCTTCACGCAGGAATCCCGAGACAATCCCCTCAAGCAGCAACCCGTAACTTCCAATATACCATTGAGGCTCAAGCCCAATCCGCGCATGAGTGTTACCGATGGCCTTCGTGCTCTGAACATAATCAGCCCCAAAATCGCCATCCAGAATACGGCTCCAGTGCTTCTCCTGCTGAGTGCGGGCCGATTTCTGGTGAAGCGGATTGGAAAAGAACCGAGACAGAGCCGGGGTCTCATCAACCCGACGATAGAACCGATCCAGTGCAGGCCCAAGCGTCTGCCTCACCTGCTGGCCAATACGGTTGATCAGGGCTTTTTCCGCGGCGCCGATACCCAGAAAAGCAAGACGTTCTCTAATATCTGTCTCGACCTGATCGGGCATATTTGATCTCCAAGGCGTCGCTCGGTCCGGGGAAAAGGACTGGCTTCGCCCTAGCACACCAAAGGTTACGCAATCATGAAGACACCCGGTGAGGTCACAGCAGAAAACTAGTTCCCACTGTTCTGCCCATAAGAGACTTCCGTGTCTGGAACCGCCGGCCGCGGCGTAATGTCCGCCGTGTTTCCTCCAGGGCCACCAGCCCCAAAGCTGACGCCTTCTGATGAAGGGCCACTCGCCTCATGCGGACGGCTATCCTCACTCATGCCCCCAGGGGGCATGGGCATAACCGGCGCATCATCCGCATAAGACATACCGCTCGGATGAGGGCGGCGCCTGTGGTGATCTCCCCGATCCGGACCGGCCCCCGGTGGCGGCAACGCCGTCATGTCTGCGGCTGGACCGTCAAACATGGAGCCAACACCACATCCTCCCAGTGAAAGGCAGGACAACGTCAGGGAAAGAGAAAGCCAGCGCATGCCACGGTATTAGCATTTTTCCGGAGTTGACGCATCCCTGTTTGGAATGGGACACACCGCAGCCATACGCCTTTCACCCGGCGCCCACAGTCAAGGATAGACCCTGCATGTTTGAAGGCCGCATTACCTCTGCCGCCGATCTGAGACGCGCCTGGTGGGACAGTCTGTTCGTGGACCATTCCATTTTCCGCCTCGGCTGGACGAACCTTTCCGAGGTCATTCCAGGCAAGGTGTGGCGCTGCAATCACCCAACCCCTTCTCGCCTGCGGAGGCTGACCCATCGCCTGCACCTGAAGACGCTGGTCAATCTGCGCGGACATCGCAAATGCGGTTCTGATGCACTGTCCCGCCGGGCCAGTCAGCAGGTTGGCCTGACGCATCTGGATATGGCTTTTGAAAGCCGCGGGGCTCCACACAAGGACCGTATCCTGCGCTTTTACGACATGTATCAGACGCTTCAGTTCCCCATGCTGATGCACTGCAAGTCCGGCGCAGACCGTGCAGGACTGGCTTCAGGGCTGGTCACTATGTTTGAAGGCGGAACCGCGACAGACGCCCTGAAGCAGCTTCACTGGCGCTTTGGTCATTTCAACCGTTCCAGAACCGGTATTCTGGACGCATTCTTCCTGCGCTATCGGGCCGAAGCTGAAGGCCGCCTGCCCTTCATGGACTGGGTCCGCACAGAATATGACGAAGATCGCCTCCGCGCGGATTTTAAAGCCGGAAAGATCTCGTCTTTCCTGAACGACAGCATTCTCCGCCGGGAGTAATCCGGCGGGGGCCCTTTCAGGCCGCTTTATCGTCAGGTGCGCCAAGCGTCCGGATCAGATCCAGCATCCGCTTGCGGACAGACTGATCTGGAATGCGATAGTAAGACCTCACAAGATCAACCGTCTCCCGACGGCTGAAAAGCGCGGCTTCATCAACCGGAAGGTCAAAAAGACGCGGCGGGACGGGCGTCGCAGTCTTCGGAGGCGGACCACCAAATGTCGCCTGTGTTTCCGCAAATCCGGCAGCAAAGGCAGGAGCGGGAGACGCCGCAGGTTTGGGGGTACCATCCTGCATGTCATCAAAGAAAAAGCCGATTGGCACGTCCAGAACACGCGCCAGATCGTATAAACGGCTGGCACCCACACGGTTAGCGCCACGCTCGTACTTCTGAATTTGCTGGAAGGTCAGGCCAAGCGCCTCACCAAGCTTCTCCTGCGACAGTCCAAGAAGGGTCCGTCGCAGACGGATACGGTTCCCCACATGCACATCGACTGGCCCAGCAGCGGCGGCACTTTTCGGCTCGACCTTACCGTGACCGATTGTCATGTAGTTCCCTTCCCAATCAAGAAAGAGAAGGTAAATAGAACAACCCTAGATTGTCAATATTAACCTTTTTAACGCTTTGCAACCAAGGCCCTCTAAACCCGCCGACGCGGCCAGAAAGCCAGAAGAACACAGACAATCGACAGACCGAGCGGAATTGCGCGTCCATATCGGGAAAAGAGCGTGGGTGGCAGCGGAGACGGAATATTGCTGACCAGCACATCCGTCTTCCCCCACCCCAGTCTGGCTGTCTCGCGCCCGGCTGCATCGTAAACTGCGGAAATGCCGGTATTGTTCGCGAAAACAACTGGAAGCCCCTCTTCAACAGCCCGCATCCGCCCGGTCGCCAAATGCTGGCGTGGACCCGCACTGTCTCCATACCAGGCATCATTGGAAATGGTGACAAGCCAGTCCGGCCGATCATGAGGCGCAACAACAGAGCCCGAGAAGATGATCTCATAGCAGACCATCGGCCCCACCTTGCCAATATCCGGCATGGTCCAGGTTTTCAGTCCCGGCCCAGGCGTCAACACACCCGGCAGAATATTAAAGGGCAAAATCCAGGGCTGATATTCGCCAAACGGCACAAGACGGCTCTTGTCATAGATCGCAGCGATTTTCCCGTCCTGGTCCACAACTTCGAGACTGTTATACCAGTGACCGTTTTCTTCACGGTCAGAGCCAATCATGGCCGGAGCACCACCCGCAGCATGTGCAATGATCTGCCGGGCAAGATCATCTTCATCCAGCAGGCCCGGAAAGCCTGATTCCGGCCAGATCACAACACTCGGCCTGTCGTCTCCCATCAGTCGAGCCTGCTGAACGCCCTGCGCCGTCATGCGGACATACCGACGGAAATTCTCGACACTCTGTTTGTGGTCAATAATTTCTGCCTCGGGAACATTCCCCTGCACCAGAACAGCACGCGGATTGATGACCGGCAGCGGCTGCAAAACCGACAACCGCCAGAAACCCCCACCGACCCAGAGAACAGCACCAGCCAGAACCAGCAATGCCGCTCTCCGACCACGGAAGATCGCAAGAGAGGCCAGAACCAGCGCAAGTGTCAGACCATCCACACCCAGAACCGAAGCAGGCTGGATTAGCGCATCACCAAACCGCCCCGGAAGTTCCAGATCGCTTCCCAGCGGGTTCCAGGGAAAGCCGGAGAAGATCAGCACACGCCCCATATCCACAGCGGTCCAGCTCCCGCCGAACATCAGCACACGCCTCCAGCCCGCCGGAACCAGACGGCACAGAACAGCCGGAACCGCGATCAGTGGAGCAATAATCAGGGAGACACCCGGGGAGGCAAACGGAACCACCCACCAGAATTCATGCACGCGTGTCAGGATAGCGTTTGTCAGCCAGTACAGACCGGCGGTGTGGAACCCCATCCCGAACAGGAAGCCAGACAAAGCAGCGCCCTTCCAGGACGCAGCATCCTCAGCGGCCCGGTACAGAACCAGAAGCCCGAGAGGCAACGTGAAAAGCGCACAGACAGGCGGCAGAGACAGGGCCGCAAACGCCCCCGCCAGCACCATCAGGCCAGCAAGCCGCCAGCCATGAACAGGGAGCGTCGAAGTCATGAAGACGACCATCCATCAAAATAAAAAAACGGCCGAGCTATGTCAGCCCGACCGTTACAGGGATGTCAGGAGTCGAGAGCGTCCCGAAGGCGGCGCTCGTAATGACGGTAGTACTTGTCCGCCAGAAGCTCGCTTTTTACCAGAACGGCAACATCCGTCGTGTTGAACTGCTCGTCCACCACTGCACCGTCACCCACATATCCGCCCAGACGGAGATATCCCTTGATAAGCGGCGGCAGCTTGTTCAAGCATGCCCGGTGATCCAGCGTATGGGGATCGACGCGCAGCATTTCCACATAGCGATCCGGCAAGGCGCGGATACGGAGCGCCGGCGGAGCCAGATGGTTGTGATGCATGTAGGTCAGCTGATCGGCCACGGCATCCGGGTCCGTACCCGGCAGACTTCCACAGCCAAACAAAACGTCAATACGATGCAGGAAGATATAGGAGGCAATGCCGCGCCACAGAAGCTGCATGGCCGACCGACCACGATGCTCCCGCGCGACGCAGGAGCGCCCGACTTCCAGCAAACGTCCCGGAAATTCCGTCAGGTTCGAGATGTCATATTCGGACGATGTATAGAAACGGCCAATCTTCTCGGCAGCATCAGAGCGGAGCAGACGATAGGTGCCCACAACTCCTTCTGCACCCGATCCGATGCTGTGATCGATGACGAGAAGATGATCCGCAACTTCGTCAAACTCGTCCACGTCGCGCTTGGTGCGGAACGTGCGTTCGTCGGGATGAGCACCAAGCTCTTCAAAAAAGACCTTGTAACGGAGCGCCTGAGCCGCATCACGCTCGGCCTCGGTCTCCGCAATCCGCACTCCCAGAGACCCACCCCGAAGCTCCTGGAAGCCGCCATCGCGGTTCAGGGCCAACGTGGAGAGAGTCTCCATCTGCTTCAGCGTTTCTTCACTGCTGACGAGCGAATGGCCTGGCGCTGAGTTTTTATCCTCGGCCGAATTGGTGCTCATGTGTCGCTCTTGTTCCTGCTCTTGGGAAGCGGCCGCTTCGGGGTCTCTTTTTCGAGACGATGCCCGAACAGCTCAATACGGTGAGAAACGAGATCGAATCCAAGACGCTGTGCAATCTGCGTCAGGAGACGGACGGGCTCGTCATCTTCGAATTCGATGACCCGGCCGCTATCTACGTCAATGAGATGATAATGGTGGCCACTGTCGCTGGCTTCATAACGGGCACGCCCACCGCCGAAATCACGACGCTCAAGGATGCCCTTTTCTTCCAGCAGACGAACGGTGCGATACACCGTGGCCACGGAAATACGGCTGTCTATAGCCGATGCGCGGCGATATAGCTCTTCGACGTCCGGATGATCGTCAGCTTCAGACAACACATGGGCAATCACCCTGCGCTGTCCTGTCATTTTCAGACCATTCTCCACACAGAGGCGGGCAATGGGCGAATCATCCACAACGGCAGAACCAGCTGGCTTCCGACCTTGCGTGCGGGTGCGTCTGTCCGCGACTTTCGTATCTACGACCATAACAGCGGCCTAGCCGAAAAACGGACCATTTGTCCAATCAGAGATGCAAATAAAAATACCGGCTTCCTGCGGATGAGGGTCAGGAAGCCGGGAAACATGATCAATCGTCGTCGCGACGACGGCCGAGGCCGATCTTGCGAGCCAGGGAAGACCGGTGGCTTGCGTAGTTTGGAGCAACCATCGGATATTCCGGCGGCAGGCCCCAGCGCTCGCGGTATTCCTGCGGCGTCATGTTGTAAGCTGTCTTGAGGTGGCGACGGAGCAGCTTCAGCTTCTTACCGTCTTCAAGGCAGATGATGTAGTCGGGGAATACCGACTTGCGAGGCGGCACAGCCGGGACTGGCTTCTCAGCCGGCACTTCTTCCTGCACATCAACATTCGCAAGGGAATCATGTACCGAGCGAATAAGACCCGGAAGCGCGTCAGCTCCGATGTCATGGCTGGATACATAAGCGGTAACGATCTGCGCAGTCAGGTGGCGCAGATCAAGGTCTGCTGTCTCTTGCGACATAATATAAAGTCCTTCATCCGGAAACGGGCAGTTCTCTATCAGTGAATTTTGACTACTATCAAGCAAAAACAAGGTGCAGACGAGACATGACAGAATATGAAATATTTTCCCTCGACATCAGAGACAAGCGTTGTCCAATGACGACTGTGTATGTCCGCACCCGTCTGGACGCCATGACTTCCGGCCAAAAACTCAAGGTTTTACTCAAAGGCGAAGAACCAAAGCGGAATGTTTCCACCGCCGTTCGAGCACTTGGACACCAGATAATAGACGAAACTCACGTTCAGGAAGATAGCGGTTTTTATTGTCTTCTGATTGTCAAATCTTAGAGGTCATGACGATGGCATCACTTCCATCCTGATAATAACCACGTCTTACGCCAGCCCGGGCAAATCCGCAGGCTTCATAAAGCCTCCTTGCCGCACTGTTACTTACGGATACTTCAAGAAATATTTGACCTTTTGGAAAGATTTTCTCGATCAACTGACGTCCCAATCCCCGTCGCTGAAAGCGGGGAGAGACAGCGAGTGTCAGGATTTCTGTTTCATCCAGAAGCGTTCTGGTCAGAATAAAGCCCGCAGGTTGCCCTTCCAGAGCCACAACCAGCGCTTCAGTGCCAGGGATGGACAGCAAAGAGGCAAACGCCGCCTCACTCCAGACTTCCCCGCCCTGAAAGGCTTCTTCATGCAAGGCCGCCAGCAAAGGTGCGCCTTCCACACCCAGATCCTGAAAGACCTGGTCCGGTTTTGCGGTTGTCATTGGGGAAGCGGGCGCAGTCCAGCCGCAGGCGGCTTTGCTTCCGGAGGATCAACATAAAGAGGGCCAAGAGGACCAGCCGTCTGCTCCTGCGCTGCACGGACAATTCCAGACGCATCGGGAGCAACACAGGGGATCGTGGGACATTTCCAGGAAGAGCGCTCCTGAAGTCCATCGCCCGCTATCGCAGAAAACACTGTCTCATCCAGATCGTCCGCCGAGATTGCGAAAACATCTCCACTCGGCGGGTCAACAAAGAACCGCCCTCGCCGCGCGAGACTGACACAGGCAACATCCGGCCGTCCAAGCGTCGCCCGGATCGCAGCGCCCAACGTGACGCCGATTGTCGGACAGTTCCACCCAGCGGCCAGTCCTGCGGCCAAAGACAGAGACGCCCGCAACCCCGTAAAAGATCCTGGCCCTATCACAGCAACGACCGCATCCGGAGCCTCGACCCACTGCCCGTCTTCAAGAAGGGATCTCAGGGCAGGCGCAAAATGCTCGGATGCGCCTCGTCCGGTCAGAAGCTTTTCCGCAACGACACGTCCGTCTTCAACAAGAGCAATAAGATTGGTCGTTCCCGTCCCTGCACCTGCGCCGTTGAAAACCACAGTCCTCACAGGCACAGACATGCCTCGCCAAAATCCAGACGCGGAGCACGAGGTGCCGCATGATCCGGATGAGGCTCATTTTCTGCCAGATAACCAAGGCCAATCAGGAAATTCGCCCGCCACCCCGAAGCAGTCAGCAAAGCATCTTCCACCATGAAGGAATCAAATCCCGACATTGGCATCGCCGCAAGCCCCAGCATCCGGGCCGCCAGAATGAGATAGCCGCCCTCCAGCGTCCCATTCCGGAACGCTGTTTCTTCAGACAGACCAACATCCGCCGCAAACCAGTCCCGCAGCCCTTCATCGCTTCCAAGCCGGGGGAGCGCTTCAAAGAACAGCGGATCATGGCACACGACAGCCAAAACAGGAGCGGCCATGGCGCGTTCAACATTTCCGGGCGACAAGGCAGGGCGCAAACGCTCCTTGGCATCCTGCGTCGTCAGAAACACGAACCGTCCCGGTGAGCAATTTCCAGATGTCGGACCCAGCTTCACCAGATCGTACAAATGCCGCAACACGTCTTCCCCAACAGCCCGCGGGGAAAAAGCCCGTGGTGTGCGGGCCTGTGTAAACAGAACCTCAGCGCCCGGCACAGGGCCGGAACACGGGGTCTCCGTCACGGGGAGAGACGTCTGGTCGTCCATAAATCAGTCCTCGACCTGCTCGACAGACTGCACTTCCGGCACATAATGACGGAGCATGTTCTCAACACCATGCTTCAGCGTCGCGCGGGAAGACGGACAGCCGGAACAGGCGCCCTGCATCGTCAGGTAAACAATTCCGTCCTTGTAGCCCCGGAAAGCAATGTCGCCACCATCTCCAGCCACAGCCGGACGAACACGCGTATCCAGCAGATCACGGATCCGAACCACAACGTCAGCATCTTCTGGCGCAACATCGTACTTCAGGGCTTCATCACCGCCAGCAAGCACAGCCTTGCCGCTCTCAAAGAACGTCGTGAGCGTGCTGAGCACGACCGGCTTCATGTCTCCCCAGCTGACGTCGGGCGCCTTGGTAATGGAAACGAAATCGCTGCCCAGAAAGACGCGCTTGACGTCCGGCAGAGCAAAAAGCGTCTCAGCCAGCTCGGAACGACCTTCAGCAGCTGAGGCCTCTCCAAAATCGACCGTGCGCGAGTCTCCGGTTACGGGGCGTCCCGGAAGAAACTTCAGCGTAGCGGGATTCGGGGTATCTTCGGTTTCAATGAACATCGTCGTCATGTCCTCAGTGTCCAGTCCGTCCCTGACATGTGCCACTTCAGCCCTCGGCGCAAGGGTCTGGACCAATCCAGTCCCACTTCCCGGTCTTCAAACCTGTGGCCGTTCGCCAATCGTTGGCTTGCGGGCAGGCGGCAGAACAATTGTCGCACAGAGCCCACCATACCCCTTCTCGGCATCACCCCGACCCAGACGCAAATAGCCCCCTTCCCGGGCAATCTCGCGGGTCACAATGGCCAGTCCCAGCCCGATCCCACCCGTCTGACGAGAGCGGGACCCTTCCAGACGGTAGAACGGCGTCAGAACACGCTCATATTCACTTTCGGGAATACCCGGACCATTGTCCTGAATGGCAATTTCTATGGAGTCATCCTCCCGCACAGTCAGGGTGGCCAGAACATTTCCCCCGTAATTCAGGGCGTTCTCAATCAGGTTGGACAGAACACGCTTGATCGCCAGGGGGCGGACGCGGACCAGCGCCCGATCCGGGCCTTCGTAGCGGGCATCCTTGCCATGATCGGCATGGTCATCGACGAGCGTCGTTAACGTAGCGACAATATTGATGGTCTTTGGTTTTTCCGGATCATCCGCGCCTGCGAGATACGCGAGAATGCCATTCACCATCCCTTCCATCTCATCAAGATCCGACTCGATGGCGGCCTGCGCCTCTCCATCGTTCAGAAAACCGCATCGAAGCCGAAGGCGTGTCAGAGGTGTTCGCAAATCGTGAGAAACGGCCGCCAGAGCCTGTGTCCGGTCATTGATGAGGCTCTGAATACGGCGCTGCATGGCGTTGATGGCGCGCGCAACACCCCGAACTTCCCTCGGACCACGCTCCGCAAGCGGCACCCAGGTTTCATTGGAACCAATCTTGTCCGCAACGGATGCCAGAGCCCGCAAGGGCATACTCAGGCCACGAATGAGCATGGTCGCCGCGATTGCCACGGCACAGGCTGCAATCGCGGCGGAGGCCAGACCACGTGTGAAATGATGTCGTCCCAGCAGCCCCGGAACCCGGAAATGGATGTAACTTCCATCCGGAAGGCGCTCGGTTCCCAGCACGTCAGGGGATCCGCTTCCCAGCGTATAGAGATCAAGCTGGGCCTGAGCGAGGATGGGGTCATCCTTGATCAGCCGCTTCGTCAGGTCCAGCAGGACCTGCGGTCGATGTCCCGGCAACCGCGGCATGGATGTCGCGGGCTGCCAGGCAACGCTCAGTTCACTGCCCGAAAGCATAACTGCCAGAAAGGAGCGCTGCGTAACAGGTGCAGCCGCCAGCACACGCAAATTGGTGCTCAGCCCTTCTCCAAGCTGTGCAATCCGCACGTCATCAACAATGTAGGTTTCAGCCTCGCCATAAAAAACGGCATTGGCGAGGAACACCAGTGTGACCGCTACGGTCAGGACGACGCAGACACGCCCGACCAGCCCCAGCGGCCACAGCAGGATCCGATTCTGAATATTCAGACCCGTTCGACCTCAGCCACGAAGATATAGCCCAGCCCCCTTACCGTACGGATAAGCTGGTCCGCATCAGAACCCAGCTTACGGCGCAGACGGCTGACGAGAACGTCGATACTGCGATCCGAGACATCACCCAGACGGGTACGGGACAGTTCCAGCAGACGATCACGGGCAATGACGCGCTGGGGATTGTCGAGGAAGCTGGTCAAAAGATCGTGTTCAGCTCCGGAGATATCGACCGTCGCACCGCTTGGATCAGTCAGTTCACGGCGACGGAGATCGAGCGTCCAGCCCGCAAACTGTAATTTTTCGCGCCGAACCTTCTCCGGTGCTGTCGTGCCGGGAGTGCCTCGTCGCAGAACCGCACGGACACGAGCCAGCAGTTCACGCTGACCAAAAGGCTTGGGCACATAATCGTCTGCACCGGTCTCAAGCCCCATGACACGGTCACGCTCTTCACCACGGGCCGACACCATGATGATGGGAACCTGTGACGGCGGCGTCTCGTCAGGATGACTTGCCCCTTGGCCACTACGCAGCGCACGGCACAACTCTATGCCGTTCGTACCAGGGAGCATGATGTCCAGAATAATGAGATCGACCGGAGCCACCTCAAGGGCGGCCCACATCTCATCACCACTGGCGACACCACGGGCGCGGAAACCGCCGCCCTGCAATGCACGCAAAATGAGGGTACGCATACCTGCGTCGTCTTCAACGACGAGAATGCGAGCGGGAAGATCGGGGTCTGAAAGATTTGGCACCATACTTTTCCATAATCTCAGCGGGGCAAACACTACAAGCAACAAATCTGGGCTGGAACTGTTCCCTTATCTTGAGCGCTCATGACGGAAAGATTTTTCTGCCTTACAATACATGAAACGCAGGGCCAGCCTAATCAGGGTTCCTGCCATTCGACCGGAGTCTCTCATGACAAGCGTTTCTCCCGGCGTCGTAACAGGCGCCGATTATAAAACTCTTCTTCAGGCATGCAGGGACGGCGGATATGCCCTTCCTGCCATTAACGTCGTTGGAACCAACAGCGTCAATGCCGTTCTGGAAGCCGCCGCAGCCAACAGGTCCGATGTCGTCATTCAGGTCTCGAATGGCGGGGCCCGCTTCTTCGCCGGCGAAGGCTTGCCGGATGCCCATCGCGCGCGTGTTCTTGGTGCAGCCTCAATGGCGCATCACGTTCATCTTCTGGCGAAAGAATATGGTGTCGCCGTCATTCTTCATACCGATCACGCTGATCGCAAGCTTATTCCCTGGCTTGAGGACCTGATTACCCTCAGCGAAGCCGAGTTCAAGGCTCAGGGTCGCCCACTGTTTTCATCCCATATGCTCGACCTGTCCGCCGAGACGCTTGATGACAATCTGGCTCTCTCCCAAAAACTTCTGACGCGCCTTGCACCCCTTGGCATGGGCCTGGAAATCGAACTGGGCGTCACGGGCGGCGAGGAAGATGGCGTCGGCCATGATCTGGAGGAAGGTGCGGACAATGCGCATCTCTATACCCAGCCGGAAGACGTGCTGAGAGCCTGGGAATTGCTCTCGCCTATTGGCATGGTCTCCATCGCCGCGTCTTTCGGCAACGTTCATGGCGTTTACAAGCCAGGTAACGTCAAACTCCGTCCGGAAATCCTGAAGAATTCACAGGATGCCGTACAGAAAGCCACAGGAAGCGGGCCAAAGCCCCTACCGCTGGTCTTCCATGGCGGGTCCGGTTCCAGTCTGGAAGAAATCCGGGATGCCGTGGCTTACGGCACCTTCAAGATGAATCTGGACACAGATATCCAGTTCGCTTTCGCTCACGGCGTCGGCTCTTATGTCAGCGCGCATCCGGTTGCCTTCCAGCACCAGATCGACCCCGCGACAGACAAGCCTATGAAGTCCCTTTACGATCCTCGCAAATGGCTCCGCGCAGGCGAAAAATCCGTTACGGAGCGTATGGGCGAGGCTTTCGAAATCCTCGGCTCAAAGGGCAAATCCATCGCCCGAAGCTGAAACAGCCCCGGGAGATAACCCTCCAAACTCTGGCGCCGGGTCTCAGGGACCCGGTGTTGCGGAAGCAAGCTTCGTTCTGGTGACGTCCTGCGATGCCGGAACGACATCTTCCCAGCCGCCGCCAAGAGCGTTGTAAAGACGGGCCAGATTGGTCGCGACAGTTGCATCGCTCTCGGCAAGGCTCATCTGGGCGGACTGAAGCTGACCCTGCGCATTCAGCACATTCAGGTAATTGGTCAGGCCACTGCGATACTGGCTCTGGGCCAACTGAAGCGCCTTGCGGTTATCATTCACCGCACGCTCCAGACCCTGATGACGAAGCTGCTCGTCACGATAGGCAATCAGGGCATTATCAACGTCATGCCAGGCCTGAATGACCGTCTGCTGATAGGAAATTGCCGCAGCCTTCTGCGCATATTTCTTCAGTTCCAACTGGCCGCGCAGACGTCCACCCTGGAAAATCGGCAGGGAAATGGATGGCCCCACATTCCAAGCGCGGGCATTCCAGAACCCGAGATCCCGGAAGGACAGAGTCTGGAAACCGAAATCAGCATTGATAGTGATTTTCGGATAGAAGTCCGCTGTAGCCTCACCCACTTCTGCTACGGACGCGCGCAGTTTGGCTTCGGCTTCCCGGATGTCGGGACGGCGATGTGCCAGTTCGGACGGAAGCCCAACGGGCACAACCGGCGGCACAACCGGAATACCGGCATTTTTCTCGAGTTCTGCATTCAGGCTACCCGGAGGCGCACCGAGCAGAAGGGCCAAGGCATTCTCTTCCTGCGCGATACTCTGCTGAAGCTGGGCGGACTGTGCTTCGGTATCGTGCTGACGGGCCTGTGCAGAATCCACATCAACTTCCGTCACCAGACCGCTGCGATAGCGGCTCTGGGAAATATCCACGATCTGCTTCAGCGTTGCGAGGTTATCCTGAAGCACCTGGAGGCGTTTCTGGTCTCCCCGCAGACCCATGTAACCGCGCGCCATATCGGCTTGCTGGGCAATCAGGACTGACCGGCGCTCCTCGTCCGTTGCCTGAAGATCTGCTTTCGCAGCATCATACTGATGCGCGACACGGCCCCAGAGATCGATTTCGTAGCTGGCATCAATGGAGGTTTTCCACTGATTGAGCAGCGGAATTGTGGCACCACTGGCTGCACCACTTAAAATGCTACTGCCCTGATCACCAAGAAGCCCATTATCGGATTTGGCAATACTGCCCCCTACCCGGCTGATGATTTCCTGCATCTGCTTTGTGCTGAACTGGCTGCGGGTATAGGAACCAGAAGCACTGAGCCCGGGAAAGCGCTCGGCACCCGCCATCAGAAGCTGTGCACGGCTCTGAGCCAGGTTGGCCGTTGCAAGGCGGAAGGACAGGTTCTGCTGAACCAGGCGGTCTTCCAAAGACGCCAGTTCCGGATCGTTGAAGACCGTCCACCACTTGCTGGCGGCCTGGGCTTCACTTGTCACACTCGCAGGCGCGCCAGCCGTATGGTCAGCATAATGCGCGGGGGACCAGGGGTGTGGTTCATGATATTCCGGTCCAACCCGCAGGCAACCGGACAAAGCGACGAGGGCGCAGCCTGACAGCAGCGCGCGGGACAGAAAGGCTGCGCTCACAAAGAAACTCCTGATACGGAAATGATCTTGCGGTGACCGACCAGTTCGGTCAGCATAATGAAGACGGTAGAAGAACCACAAAAGGACCCTGTCCCCTCATGACCAGTACCCCTGTCCCCCGCACCCAGAACACGCCTGACGAAACCAGCGCGTCTGTGTGCCAGTTGCGCGCCAAGCGCGAGCAGATCCTGCAGGGGGCGGAAAAGGTTTTTCTGGCGAGTGGATACGAAGGCGCGTCCATGTCCCAGATTGCCAGAGAGGCTGGCGTTTCGAAAGGCACGCTTTACAATCATTTTGACGGTAAGGCGTCCCTGTTTTCTGCGTTTTTCGAAGAACGTAGCAAGACTAAACTTGCCGCCATCGAGGCCATCTCGCGTGAAGACGGACAGAATGTTCACATTGTCCTGCGGCGTCTCACGGAAAGCGCCATCAAGATGATGCTCAACCCCACTTCCATGGACCTGTACCGCATCATTGTTGGCGAGGCAGGAAAGTTCCCCAATCTGGCCGATGCGTTCTGGCGCTATGGTTTCGGGCGCACCCTGCACAATCTGGCGGACTGGCTCCGCCGTCGCAGCGATGCGGGAGAGCTTCACATCGAAGATCCTGAATTCGCCGCCGAACAGCTCATGATCCTGTGTCAGGCACGCATCGTTCATCGCCGCCGCCTCATGCTGCAGGTCGATGACAGCCCGGAAGCGATCAGCCTTTTGGCGAGCAGGACGGCAGATTCGTTCATGAAAATGTACGGTCACCGTCATCAGTGACCCCCAGCCGGTTCCGTTTTCTTCGTGCTGTTGGGTGACAGCAGGAAGCAAAGCGGAACCACGAACATCGCGATGATACCGATCCAGCGGAATACTTCGTTGTAAGCCAGCATCGAGATCTGCGATGTGAACTCTGCAAACAGGCGATGAATTGCAAACGTATGCGCGGCGGCAGGTGTGAGGCCATGCGCTTCCCCCACGGCCTGCGCCTGATTGATGTAGTTCGTAAACTCCTGCCGTCCCGGCGTCATGTTGTCGGTCACATAGGTCTGGTGCCGCTGCCGAGTCTCGATAATCGCCGCCGTAGCCAGAGAAATGGCCATGGATCCCACATAGTTTCGCGCCATACTGAAGAGCGCCGATGCGTCCGAGTTCAGTTCTCGCGGCAGAGTAGAATAGGCGATCGTGGAGATCGGCACGAACAGGAACGCGAGTGAGGCCGTCTGGGTGATGCGATAGAAAACCAGATGTCTGAAATCAATCCCGGCATACAGGTTGGCCGCCTGGAACATGGCCATGCCCATGAAGAAAAATCCAAATGCGATCAAATAACGCAACTGGATGAACTTCATCAGTCGTCCCACAAAGGGGATGAGAATAATGATCGCCACGCCGCCCGGTGCAAGCAGAAGCCCTGACGTTGTCGCCGTGTAGCCCAGAACCTGCTGCGCAAACTGCGGAACAATGATCGCAGAGGAATAAAGCGTCGCACCGACCATCGAGATCAGGAACATGCCTGTCGCGAAGTTACGATCTTTCAAAACCGTCAACTTCACCAGCGGGTCCTTGGCATAACAAAGCCAGACGATCGCACCGAGAACGCCGATCACGCCCAGAACAGCCATGGTGATGATGAAGTTCGATCCGAACCAATCATCATCCTCGCCACGATCGACCATGACTTCGAGACAGCCCAGCCCCAGCGTAATGAGACTGATACCAATCACGTCGATTTTCTCGCGCTTCTGTTTCTCCCATGGCGGATCTTCCACGAAAGCCGTAACCGCCATGACCGTCAGGATACCGAACGGAACGTTGACGAAGAAAATCCAGCGCCAGGAGAAATTGTCCGTCAGATAGCCACCCAACATCGGACCGAGAACCGGACCAACGATGGTCGCAATAGCCGTCATGCCAAACGCTGCGCCGCGTTTTTCGGGCGGGAAGGTATCCAGAATGATGGACTGCTGGCTCGGCTGTAGCCCGCCACCAAAAAATCCCTGCATCAGACGGAAAACGACGAGCATGGGCAGCGATGTCGCCAATCCACACAGGAAGGACGACACCGTGAACATGGTGATACAGATGAGGAAGTATCGTTTCCGCCCGAACAGCCGGGAGAGCCAGCCGGAAATCGTCAGAACGATACCGTTTGCCACCAGATAGGACGTCAGCGCCCAGGTGGCATCGTCATAGGAACTGCCGAGCGATCCCGCGATGTGTGGCAGCGCCACGTTGACGATGGTGGTGTCCAGCACCTCCATGAAGGCCGCCAGCGTGACCGTAATGGCCACAAGCCACGGATTATGACTGGGTTTCCAGTCCTGATGCCCGGCAGTATCGCTCATTTTACGTAGACCGTGGGAACAACAGACATACCAAGAGCCAGCGGCAGATGAGGATCAAGACCACTGTCGATCAGGATCTTCACCGGAATACGCTGAACCGTCTTCACAAAGTTACCCGTCGCATTTTCCGGCGGGAACGTGCTGAAGGATTCACCCGAGCCAAGCTGAATGGAATCCACATGGCCCTGAAGCTTGAGCTGCGGATAGGCATCGACTTCGATATCCACCTTCTGGCCCGGACGCATATGCGTCAGCTGCGTTTCCTTGTAGTTGGCGACAACCCAGACTTCCGGCTCAACAATAGAGAACATCTGCTGCCCGGTCTGGACGAAGTTGCCACGCTCGACGCTACGCTGGGATACCCAGCCATCGTTCGGCGCGCGAACCTGCGTCCATTCCATGTTGAGCTCAGCCTGCTCCAGAGACGCCTGGGCAGACTTAAGATTGGCCTGCTCCTGTGATACGTGAGCATCAGCATTCGCCACATTAGCCTTGACCGGCTCAGCCTGCGTCAACTGGCCCTGAGCCTGAACCACGCGGGCCCGGGCTTCTTCAAGAGCCGCACGCGCATAGTCGATATCCTGCTGGGACGTTGCCGCGCGGGCAACGCTGCGCTGGCGCTTGTAATCCGCTTCGGCTTTCGTCAACTGAGCCTGCGCTGCTGAAAGATTACCCTGTGCCGTCACAAGTTGGCCGGGATAATTCTTGTGCGCGACCTCAACCATCAACTGATAGGCCTGCATGTTGGCTTCGGCCTGCTGGATAGCTGCCTGAGCCTTATGCAGGGATGCCGCGTAGTCGCGGTCATCGATGGTCAGAAGCAGATCGCCACGATGAACATACTGGTTGTCGTTCACCAGAAGCTGGGTGACATACCCGTTCACATGCGGGGCAATGGCAACCTTGCGGCCTGCCGTATAGGCGTCGTCCGTCTCAATATTATTGCGGGTCAGGAAAAGGTAGAGACCAATTCCGACCAGAACCAGAACAACCACCAGAATCAGAATAATCCTGACAAGTGGATTGCGCTTTTTCTGCGGTTTTCCGGACGCTCCGGACTGCTGGTCGGCCTGCGCCTGGTCGCCTTGCGCCATTATCGTCTCTCTCGCTTTAACGGGTCTGTCCGAAGTGACCGGCTGGAAGAGTACCCTGTAACGGGCCCATTGACCGATCGGTTCGGTCATCCATGACATATCGTCTCTCAGCCTTCAAGCCGGAAAAAACTGATGCGTTTCCTTTCTGGAGGGAACGCTTTTTCTTTTTCGTCGCAGCCTCACAAAAAGAAATTTTTCGCTCTTCAAGAAAGGATCAGCGCAATCCTCTGACAATGTGCCTTTCTCAGAGAACACCCCTGATCTTACTCAGTCCGACAATCAGGGCCTGACGCTCCCGCTCCGCCTGGTCTGTCGGTCCGAGACGGAGAATCCACGAAGGGTGGGCCAGAGTGAGATGCGCCCACCCCTCGCCTGCATGCTGTCGCAAGATACCACGCACGTCTTTCAACCGATCTGAGGGACCACTCACCGCTCGCAGAGCCGTTGCCCCAAGTGAGACAATCAGTCTCGGCTTCACCAGGGCAATTTCCCGCTTGAGCCATGGCTGACAGGCAGAAATATGCTCGACCCCAGGTGCCTGGTGGATGCGTCGTCGACCGTTGACCATAAATCGGAAATGCTTGACGGCATTCGTCAGGTAAAGCGCCTCGCGGGCGACGCCGGCTTCTTCCAGACATCCCATTAGAAGCTGCCCGGCTGGTCCCACGAACGGACGACCTGCCAGATCTTCCTGATCTCCAGGCTGCTCCCCTACAATCATCACCTTCGCCGTTTCCGGCCCTTCTCCCACCACTGCCTGTGTAGCGTGACACTGCAAAGAACAGGCCCGGCAGTCCCGAATATCCTGTGCAAGCTCCGTCATACTCCCGGGAACATGGGCCTGAATGGTGATAGCACTCTGTCTAGCCTGAATGACTTGATGAAATTTTGGCGCAGGCAACGCTTCTCTCGCAGCCATTTCCGCAACACGCTTTTCAGCTTCCGCCACGAGCTGAGGAATCAGGGCGGCTTCTGGCAGATTCTTCCAGTACCGGCGTGGCATCTCATTTCGCATGGCTTTTGTGCGAACACGGGCCGGATTGAAAGTCGAGGCATAATAGGTCTGCCACAACTGTTCGACATCATCCTCAAGAGCCTGCTTTTCACACGGCTTGAACGAACAGTTCAGCGTGGTGCCATCCCAACTTATGGAACCTCTCGGCGTCAGGATAAGCCAGTCCATGTCCGCAAAACGCTTGGCAAAAAAGGACGAGACTTTCTCCAGAACATGATGATCCGGCTCAAACCATGACAGGAATCGTCGTCGACCGTTTTCGGTTGGGTCCTGCTCCCGGAAACGGACAAATGCTGTCATTTTATGCGCGGCCCGGCGAACCTGTTGCACCATGCGCCGGGCCTGACCCACGTCCGGGTCAGTGGGAACGGACAGAAGATCCGGATCCTCCTGCAAACGCCAGAGCAGGCGATACGCCAGCGCGAACCGCTCCGGGCTTGAATGGCACAGGACATCTTTCAGAACAGGCAGATTGGCGGCTTTCAACCTGACGTCCCGCTTGATCTCTCCTGCAAAAGACGTCGTCTCCGCACAAGAGAAAAGATCTGCGTCCTTCCCCTGCAACCGCCAGACAATCTGTTCAGGAGGAACATCACGCTGGAGGGCAGCCCGCGCAGTCTGCCGCCAGGGTTCGAACGCGCTGGTGTCTGCCAGAGTAACAACAACAGACATCAGAGAAGGCTCATCTGCTGCGGCGCGGGCAGAAAAAGAGTTCGCAAATCCTGTCGATCTGTCAGGCGCGCCGGACTCCATCCGATTGCCTTCACAAACGGGCGCACCTTTTTAATAGACACGTTCAGGCGCGCCAGGTCTTCCAGACGGATTGCCCTGTGCTTCCGCGCCATCAGAAGAGCCTGAACGGTTTTCACACCTAGACCGGGCACCCGGAGCAGCATTTCTTTGGAAGCCCGATTCAAATCCACAGGAAACTGCGCACGGTTATCCAAAGCCCAGGCAAGCTTTGGGTCGATTTCCAGATCCAGCATTCCACCGGGCCGGAATGCCGTCAGTTCCCCAAACTCAAAACCATAGAACCGAAACAACCAGTCGGCCTGATAAAGCCGATGCTCGCGCTGAAGCGGAGGACTACGAACCGGTAGAATGGCGGATGCGTCCGGAATAGGACTGAACGCCGAGTAATACACCCGGCGCAATCCGTAAGAGCCATACAGACCGGAACTGCTGGCCAGAACGTCCCGATCCGTCGCAGCATCGGCTCCGATAATCATCTGGGTGCTCTGACCGCCGGGTGAAAACCGCGCTGCCCGTCGACCAGTGTGCGTTTTTTCCTTTGCCGCATCGATCTTGAGTCGCATGTCCCCCATAGCGCGACGGATGCCGCCTGCATCCTTTTCAGGCGCATAATTCTTGAGGCCCGTTTCTGTCGGCATCTCGACATTGATGGAAAGGCGATCTGCGTAAAGACCTGCTTCTTCCAAAAGCTTGGGAGACGCATCCGGAATAGTTTTGAGATGAATATATCCCCGGAACCCATGCTTCAATCGTAGATCACGCGCGACCTGAACAAGCTGTTCCATGGTGTGATCGGAGGACTGAATGATTCCCGAGGACAGGAACAGACCCTCGATACAATTGCGCCGATAGAACTCCAACGTCAGCCAGATCACCTCGTCCGGAGTGAAGCGGGCACGTTCCACGTTTGAGGAGGACCGATTGATGCAATAGGCGCAATCATACACACAGAAGTTGGTCAGCAGGATTTTGAGAAGCGAAATGCAGCGGCCGTCTGGCGTATAAGCATGGCAGATTCCGTTACCGGTTGTGGACCCAAGACCACCCGTTTTGGCAGAGTCCCGGCGCGTGGAACCACTGGATGCACAGGACGCATCATACTTCGCGGCATCGGACAGAATCGCGAGACGTTCGGACAGAGATTTCTTCATGCCATGTTCTTATTTCGTTCTTATGCATAAAATGCAAGAACTGCATGAAATTTACCGGTTGTTTGCCATTTTCCCGTCAGACCTCGTCATCGTTTTTTAACGATGCAGATTCAGGTTCCCTTAACCATTCAAAGACTATCGTGAAGGGGCAAAACTGCACCGACGGAGAATATCTCGATGTCCATGTCCATCAATACAAATACAGCCGCCATGTCGGCTCTTCAGGTCCTGAACCAGACGACGGACCAGCTGAGCAAGACGCAGAATGCTGTCTCCACAGGCAAGAGCGTCAGCTCCGCTTCTGACAGCCCGGCCATCTACGCCATTTCCCAGACGATGAACTCCCAGATCTCGGCTCTGTCCGGCGTCTCCACGGGTCTTCAGTTCGCTGGTCAGGTGCTCAGCACCGCCACGAAACAGGCATCCTCTATCTCTGACGTCCTGAGCAGCATGTCCGAAACGGTCACGAATGCTGCCAACAACGGCGAGAACCAGGACACGCTGAACTCCCAGCTCACGAGCTACCTGTCCCAGATCGACGTCGCCACGTCGAACTCCACCTTCCAGGGCGTGAACCTGCTGTCCGGTTCTACCAGCAACAGCGTCAAGTACACGCAGATTTCCGCAGCGCAGGACATCAACGGCAACCTGTTCACGCTGAACGGTGCTGACGCCACGTCGACGGGTCTGGGCCTTCAGGGCCTGAGCACGGACATGAAGGGCGTCACGATTTCCACGAGCGGCATCACGGCGCTGGCTGGCACAGGTGCGACCGCTACGACGCTGACTCTGAAGAACCAGTCTTCCGCCGACAGCGCAAATGCAACCGCTTCCAACCCTGCCATCACGACATCTTTCGTGCTTGATTCCAAGCCGGGTGATGCCACGAATGGCGCCGCAACATCCATTGGAACTGCCATCGCAGCAGGCCTCACAGATAACACGACCTCGGTAACCGTCGGCTCCAACGGAGCACTGACCATTACTGGCGCCACGTCCAAGACGGCTTCTGACGGCACGACAACTTATTCTCTGACCAATGGCGACAGCATTACAGCCAAGGCTGATGCCAGCGGCAACATGACCTACAACATCGCCAAGGTTGGTGATCTGGATGCCAACGGCAATGCCAAGACGCTGACGCAGGTTGTCGATGTTGACGTCTCCGGCGCGTCTTCCACCACCACGAAGAACGATCAGCTCTCCACGCTGGTAACAGCTCTTGGTAACGCTGGTTATGGTGCCCAGATGGCCAATGATGGCACCCTGACGATTGCTGGTGGCAACCTCGACGCAGCAGACGCAACGGCAACCACGCCGTCTGTCAGCCTGACAAACGCCACGGGAACCTCCACTGTTGCCACGACCTCCGGCACGGATGTCGTTCAGCTGGCGGTAACAGGCGCCATCAACAAGATGAGCCGTATTTCTTCCAGCATCGGTGTGGCCTCCAACACCGTTACACAGCTTCAGACGTCCAACAGCACCCTGTCCGACGCCCTGACGACCGGCGTTGGCGCTCTGACGGACGCTGACCTTGCAGCGGAAAGCGCCAAGCTGACCTCCCTACAGACGAAGCAGCAGCTGGCCATCCAGTCCCTGTCGATTGCGAACTCGCAGTCTTCCAACATCATGTCGCTCTTCCGCGGCTGATGATGGTGGGGCATCGGTCCTTCCGATGCCCCTCTTCGGACTGCTTCAGACGTTTTCCGGATGCATTCAGTTCTCTCACCGGGAAACATCTGAAACCGTCCTTTTGAAAAGGAGCCTCTTTTCGTGACCTATGGCATGTCACAGTACCAGAACCAGTCCGGCACTTATCTGCCTCCCCGTGAAGTGGAAGCCATGGCGTTCAGACACGTCAACGATCTGCTTTCCAAAGCCAAGACTCACTCTGACCGGCAGTCTGCCCTCTCTGCAAACCTCAAGCTTTGGGGAATTCTGTTGCAAGGCGTGCAGCGCGTTGATTGCCCTCTGGACGAGATCCTGCGCAAGGACCTGACAACTGTTGGCACCTGGTCCATGCGCTACGCCAACGTAGCTCTGAATTCGGACACGTCTCTCAAGGCACTGATCGACATTAACGAGGACATGATTGAAGGTCTCTCGGCCCCAACACCAATGACGGCCACTCCTTACGGAGCCCCTGTCCCTACCGAAAGGCATATGGCCATTCAAATGGTTGGCTGAACGATCCAAGCACTTTTGTAAAGAAACCCCCTTCGCCATTTGACGAAGGGGGTTTCTTTATTGTGGCCCTGATACGCTTACCACATCAGGGCCTGTCAAACTTCACTTCCGGTTATCAGCCCGGTCGATGTCCGGAATAACGTGATCCGGATCCAGTGTTATGGCCTTCACCGCACCGTGCGGTTCAAACGTCACCTTGAGATCGCTGGTCTGGCGCCATGCTTCCGTCGGGATACGACGGTCCACCACTGTACCATCCTGATATTCAACACGCAGAACAACCGGAAGAGGCAAGGTTCCGTAGTTGAAGACCTGAACGGATACGGGATCATTTCCATGCTGTTCAACCGCCCCTACAGCATAATCTGGGGCCGCATTGGTGAAATACCATCCACGCCAGAACCAGGAGAGATCCTCGCCTGCTTCGCTGCTCATCAGGCGGAAGAAATCTGACGGTGACGGATGATGGTAAGCCCAGACAGCAATATATCGACGAAAGGCCGCATCGAAGCGCACTGGCCCCAAAATCTGCTCGCGCAGCAGTTTCAGACCATATGCGCCTTTGAAATACGTCACGCTGTGGCGGTATTTCTCGGAAATTTCGTCAGCACCCGTCATCAGGTTGGGCGCCCCCGGATCTGTCAGGACAGGAACAATATCCTGCGCAGGGTTACCCGTTTTCGGTGCAAACTCGGGGTCACGCTTGGGCGCAAACTCACCATTATGAAAATGATCTGAGGCGTAAGCGTCAATGAAAGTATTGAAACCTTCATCCATGAACGGATTCCGGCGCTCATCAGACCCGACGATCATCGGGAACCAGTCATGACCCAGCTCGTGCGTCGTGATCCAAAAGAGCTGCGGGTCACGGTCGCTCATGCCATCAAACACGATGCCCGGATATTCCATACCTGCACCGTGACCACCAAGATTGATGGCGTTCGGCCAAGGATATTCATACCATTGGGACGAAAAGTACTCGATGGCGTGTTTCACATAATCCGTCGAACGATCCCAGCCATGCGGACCAATACCTTCACGCGGATAGACGGACATCGCCAGACGCGGAACTGCATGATAATTCGCCCAAGGCACGACGGGCGGAAGGTTGATGCGGGCGGCGTCCCACAGAAACGCGGGAGAGGCCGTAAAAGCCACATCGCGGCTGTTGCGCATGACATAATGCCAGGTCACTTCGCCGGACTGCTTCAGATGACTCTTCGGGTCCGTAACGTCATCAATGGTGCGGATCATGACACGACTGTCACTTTGTGCAGCCTGAGCCAGACGGGAGCGTTCTGTAGCAGTCAGCGTCTGCTCAGGGTTCAGAAGAGCACCTGACCCGACAAGCGTGAAGTTCCATGGCACCGTAACCGAGTAATCGAAGTTCCCATATTCTAAATAAAACTCCTGCCCCAGATATGGCAGCGTGTTCCATCCCGCACGATCATCATAAACGCTCAGCCGCGGATACCACTGGGCGATTTCATAGATTTCACCTTCGCGGGACGGCGTGACAGCCGTGCGGCCACCCCATTCGCCTGGGATGGTGTAATGCCAGTCGATCTTGACGAACGCGACGCCGTGGGAGTCCAGCATCCGGGGCAAACGAAGCTGCATGCGGGTATCGGATACCAGCGGTGTCACGTCGACTTCGCGTCCACCCTGCACAATCGATACATGCTCGATTTCCATCCCGGATGTATGTCCGCCGGACGAAAACCTGCCGGCAAACGAGCCGCGAGCATCTTGCCGGTAAATGTTCTGGTCAAGCTGAACCCACAGGACGTCCAGAGCTTCGGGACTATTGTTTGTGTAGGTGATGGTTTCTGAACCATGCAGGACATGCGCCTGCGTATCGATCCGGGATCGAATCGTATAGTCCGTGCGGTTCTGCCAGTATTGCGGACCCGGCAGACCGGAGCCCGACCGATAGACATTCGGAGCGTCTGGCAGGGTGAGCGGGGCAAAGACTGGAGCTGGATCAGAGAGGGTTTTAGCGGAAAGAGCGGCTGGAACCAGCACGCCTCCCAAAAGCGGCAAGAGGAAAAGGCGTGCGTGCATCCGGGCTATGATCTCCGCTCTCGTTAGTTCTTACCCCGTTATAATATCACTCAGTCCACCCAGATAGGACGCAAGATCAACTTTCAGAGGCATCAGATAAGTATTGTCATTCTTTTCGCGCACCAGCGTCAGCATCTGGCGGGCGAGATGAATGTTGCCTTCCAGCGTGTCATCATAGTCTTTCGGGAACACGACATGGTTAACGCGTTCCCAATATCGGCGGGACCGTTCACCCAGAACGGGTGAAACTCCCCAGAACACCGTGTCATCACGCAACCAGTCCATGGACAACTGAAGCATGTGCAGATCAAACAGGGGCTGCGTGAAGAACCCGCAGGCACCTGCATCTTTCTTGCGCGCAACGTCTTCCAGTTCCTGCCAGGGGGCACGTCGATAAGGATCGAAGACCGCATAGACATCCAGATGCGGTGCTTCGCGACGATACCGTTCGATAATCTGTGCAGACGTGTTTGGATAAGCCACCCGATCGCTTCCGGCAGGGAGCGGATCACCTGCGACAACGAGAACTGCTTTCAGTTCCGGTCGGTCAGCGCCCGGTAGCGGCGCACCGGGGGCAATGTCGATGGCGCGGATATGCGGGATAACGTCCAGACCAGACGCCCGATTGACGCGCGCTGCGGCATCATCACTGCGCAGATCAAACCGGAGCAGGTCCGGAATATTCAGCAGATCAACTGATGGCAGCACCTTGCGGACCACCGACACATCTTCAAACAACGCATCTTCCGAGCGTGGAACAAGTTCAACGGAAACGCGCATCAGAAAACGTTACCCTTTCCCAAACCCTGCGATGCGCGGGCGGCCTGAAGTGTGTTGTGCAGCAGGCAGGCAATGGTCATCGGACCTACACCGCCCGGAACAGGCGTAATATGCCCAGCGATGGGAAGCGCTTCTTCAAACGCGACGTCTCCCACAAGGCGTGTCTTGCCTTCAGGGGTCGGAATACGCGTGATGCCCACGTCGATCACGGTCGCACCCGGCTTGATCCAGTCCCCGCGGACAAGACCATGCTTGCCTGTCGCAACGACGAGAATGTCCGCTTCACGGGCCAGTTCGCGCGTATTGCGTGTATGGATATGGGCGATCGAAACCGTGCAGTTCTCTTTCAGAAGAAGCTGCGCCATGGGCTTACCCACCAGGCTGGACGCCCCGATGACGACTGCATTCATGCCCGTCATGCCTTTGTGCACGGACTGAAGCAGCATCAGGCAGCCAAGCGGTGTGCAGGGAACGATGCCCTCAATGCCTAGCGACAAACGACCTGCGTTCACTTCCCCCAGACCGTCCACATCCTTGTGAGGAGCAATGGCATTCGTCACTACAACCGGATCGATCTGCGGCGGCAACGGAAGCTGCACGAGAATGCCATGGATCTGCGGGTTGGCATTCAGTTGCGCAATTAAATCCAGCAACTCCCCCTGCGACGTGCTCTGCGGAAGCATGTGCATGAAGGACCGCATTCCGGCGCGATGCGTCTGGATAGCCTTGTTCTTCACATAGACTTCCGATGCCGGATCGTTTCCGACCAGCACAACGGCGAGACCTGGGAGGGTATTGCCCTGTTCGATGAAGCTGGACACTTCACGGCCAACGCGATCTGTCAGGGACCGGGCAATACCTTTGCCATCAATGAGTTTGCCGGCCAGTTCAGGGGGAAACGTGCTCATGGGCTCTCCGGATGACAACAGGCTGCGGTTTCAGTTACGCTTTACGCCAGCCCGCGTTGTGCGCAGGAAAAAGGATGGTTTCGTGTCCGAGGAAATACGCAAGAACTTCGCCAGTGACAATGTCACACCGATCTGCCCTGAAGTCATGGTCGCCCTGATCGCGGCCAATGAAGGGAGTGTCGGGTCCTATGGAGAAGACGATCTGACCCGTTCCCTGAACGAACGGTTCGGGGAAGTTTTTGAAACCGAGGTCGCTGTTTTCCCGATCGCTACAGGAACAGCCGCTAACAGTGTGGCCCTGTCAGCACTTGTTTCCCCTTATGGTGCCGTCCTGTGTGATGAAAGCGCGCATATCAATACCGATGAAGGTGGCGCGCCCGAATTTTATACACATGGGGCCAAGCTCGTCTGCATTCCCTCTGCCGAAGGACGAATGGACCCGGCGACATTGACGCCTGCTCTCAAAAGCAATGCGGAAAGCGGAATTCTCAGCCCCGTCATTCAGGCCCTGTCCCTGACGCAGGCCAATGAATGGGGTACCGTTTACAGCACGGATACTCTGGCCAAACTGTCCCGCATCGCACATGACCATGATCTCACGGTACATCTGGATGGGGCCCGTCTGGGCAATGCCCTCGCCCATCTGGACTGCACCCCGGCGGAAGGAACGTGGAAAGCGGGTGTGGACGTTCTCAGCTTCGGGGGCACCAAAGCAGGCGCCATGGCCGCCGAAGCCGTGGTATTTTTCCTCAATGACCGCACCCGACCGCTAGTAAAAAACTTCCTGCGGCGCATCAAGCGTAGCGGAAATCTGTGGTCCAAACATCGCTTCCTGAGCGCCCAGCTTCTGGCACTCTTGCAGAACGATGTCTGGCTGAAGAATGCCGCCCATGCCAACGATATGGCGCAACGGCTCGTAGACGGGCTGCGCCGTCATGCCGCAGCCCAAATGCCTTATGAACGGCAGAGCAACGAAGTGTTCGTCATTCTTCCAGATCTTCTTCTGAAGGATCTGGAAGAGGCAGGGTACGGTTTTTACCGGTGGCCGACGCCGGAAGGGGTTTCCGGCACACTGATCCGTCTGGTGACCAGCTATTACACACGCCCGGAAGACGTAGACGCGCTTCTGGCCGAAATCGCTGCCTGAGCAGAATGGTTGATCCGGTCAAATCCCGGATTAACCCTTTCAATCAGTTGCCAGCCTTGAGAGATGCATCAATCTCCAACGCCAGACGCGCCATCTTCAGGGCCCCTTCACGGCTCCCTGCCCCACAGATGAAACGGGCCGGGTGAGCGAAAACT
Source organism: Gluconobacter japonicus (assembly GCF_015244665.1). Classification (NCBI taxonomy): domain Bacteria; kingdom Pseudomonadati; phylum Pseudomonadota; class Alphaproteobacteria; order Acetobacterales; family Acetobacteraceae; genus Gluconobacter; species Gluconobacter japonicus. Next base: position 387,100 of record NZ_JABCQN010000002.1, on the reverse strand, counting down.
GCGTCCGGCACGCCGGAAATCTCGGCCAGTGCCTTCTTTTCCAGACCACCCCAGGCCTCCGGCAGGGAAACCCGCTGACCGAAATCCCCGCGCACGGGCGGAATGGCCTTCACATTCCACTGCTCCGGCCCCGCGGGTGACACGACATACACAACCGGAAGATCACGCTCGAAAATAACCTTCTCGGTCGGCATTCCCGTTTCCATAAGCAGGATGCGCTTGTCTTCCGCAGCTTCGTAAGCTTCCACGACACGATTGGCAGCCTTCAGGCTGGCGCGAACGCGATCCACCATGTTGACCAGATGCGCCGCAACAGCCGTGGCAGCGTTCGCAAAGCCGAGAGATTCCTGCTTTTTGGCTTCTTCCGCACCATAAAGTTCGGCTGTATCCCAAGGCGGGCTACAGGCTGACACGATATCGGCCAGCGACAGCTTGCCCATCTTGGCAACGCCATTGTCGTCCTGATCCACCGGGATGATCAGGGACTTGTCCAGAGACTGCCAGATGGCGGTCAGGGTTGCCTCATCCACCGGCGTTTTGACGATATTGCGGACCGCAGCGAGCCCGTAGTCCTTCCACAGCAGACCAGCAGCGCTATACGGCGTTCCGTCTTCACGCAGCGGCTTGTCCTTCATGTGGTGATCGTAGCGACCTTTGGTCGGGTCAAAGATGCCACCTACATCGAAGACGATATCCGCTCCAGCGATACGGTCTGGCGAGCGGGTGCGCACAAATGTCAGACGGTCCGTGCCAGCCTCTCCGAGAACACGTCCACGCAGATCGCCTTCTGGTGCCAGCGCATAATGCAGGATGGCGTAGCCCAGCGTTTCATCAGCATGGAAATTGCCGGAATGAGTGAGCGCCTTGACGGCTCGGGTCTCGTTTTCGAGACCGATAGGAGTGTGTTCTGACATCTGGAAGACCTGCTGACAGCGAAGGAGAGTTTCTGAGTGTGCCCCCTCATGCCGCAGGGACTACGGCCAGACAACACGCTTCCTCAGGAAAATGCAGCCACTTTCTCTTTCTGCCGCCTCTTGATGACGTCCATAAAGCAGGTTTGGTGGCATCCCGCGCAGCCCTGCAGGATTAGCGCGTCACTGCCGGAATTCATGCTATGAGCTGCCGGATGGAAACCGCATCCCCTACCCCGCTCGCCGTCCTTGTCGGCATCCAGACTCCAGACGTCGATGACATCGCCCATGAGGCAAGCCTTGAAGAGCTGGGGCGACTGGTCAAAACGCTTGGATACGAGGTTGTCGGCTCTGTCTCGCAGAAGCGGGAAGGCACTGGCTCGGCCTCCCTTCTGGGCGCTGGCAAGTTGGAAGAACTGGCCGACATCACGGGTGGTCGGGGGATCATCACGCCCATCGTCAAAACACCGATGACGAAAGCGCGGAAACGGTTTGAAGGTGCGGCAAGCTCTCATGAAGACGCTGAGGAAGAGACGGACGATCTCCGCCGTCCTGAGTTCGTCATCGTCGATCATGAGCTGACCCCCAGCCAGATCCGCAATCTGGAGCGGGCGACCGGCGCGCAGGTGCTGGATCGAACGGGCGTCATCGTTGAGATTTTCCACCGTCATGCCAACACCCGTGAGGCAAAGCTTCAGGTCGAGATGGCACGCCTGCGTTATGTCGCGCCACGCCTGCGGGAGTCATCGAATGGCGGCGGCAGGCAGCAGGGACCAGGCGCCGGTGAAAGCAACCTCTCCCTGGACCGCCGCAAGATTCGGGACCGGCTGGCCGAACTCAAAACCCAGCTTGAAGCCGTGCAACGGGACAGCGATCATCGGCGTTCTGCCAGAAAAGACCAGCTTCGCGTTGCGCTCGTCGGCTATACCAATGCAGGCAAATCTTCGCTGATGCGGGCCCTGACAGGCAGTCAGGTTCTCGTTCAGGACAAGCTGTTTGCGACCCTCGACACGACTGTCCGCACGCTCCAGCCGGAAACACGGCCCCGTATTCTGATTTCAGACACGGTGGGCTTCATCAAGCAGCTTCCGCATGATCTGGTTGCATCCTTCCGCTCCACGCTGTCCGAAGCACTGGAAGCCTCCTTGCTGCTGTTCGTCGTGGATGCGTCGGACCCAACATACGAAGCGCAGCTTGAGGTCAGCCGCAGCGTTCTGCACGAAATCGGCGCGGATGTGGTCCCTTCCCGACTTGTTCTGAACAAAATGGATCGCATTGATGAGGTCAGACGGGCCGAGCTTCTGGAAAAACACCCGGATGCCATTCCGCTGTCCGCACATCGCCCGGAAGATGTGAGCGCCCTGCGGGAAACGCTGATTGCGTTCTTCGAGGCAGACATGGTGGAAGACGTTCTGGTGCTGCCCTATGCAAAACAGGGCCTGATTGGCGAAATCTATGAGAGTGCCCGTGTCCTGTCAGAAGATCATGACGAAACGGGCAGGATTCTGACAGTTCGCGGTCTTCCCGGCGCACTTGCCCGCCTGAAGCGCAGTCTGGCCGGTTAAAACGCCATAGAAAATAGCCCGTCATTCCCATTCGGTGAATGACGGGCCCGACTGCTTTTCAGCAGAAATGCTTCAGCGTTACGATGCGAAGACCCTCGAAATCGCGGCCTGCGCCTCGTCCTGAATGGCCTTCAGGTGCTCTGGGCTTTTGAAGCTCTCGGCATAGATCTTGTAAACATCTTCCGTGCCGGACGGACGGGCTGCGAACCAGCCGTTTTCCGTCACAACCTTCAGACCGCCGATCACAGCGCCATTGCCCGGTGCCTTCGTCAGCTTGGCAATGATCTTATCGCCGGCAAGTTCTTCAAGCGGGAACTGCTCCGGCGCCAGCTTGCTGAGCTTGGCCTTCTGCTCCGGGTTCGCTGCCGCGTCGATCCGCGCATAATACGGCGTTCCGAGACGGGCGATGATCTCATGGTAATGCTGGCTCGGGTTCTTGCCCGTCTTGGCGGTGATTTCCGCCGCAAGAAGGCCGAGAATGAGGCCATCCTTGTCGGTCGTCCAGACAGAACCATCACGACGCAGGAAGGTCGCGCCTGCGCTTTCCTCACCGCCAAAGCCCAGCGAGCCATCCATCAGGCCCGGCACGAACCATTTCAGGCCAACCGGCACTTCGACCAGCTTGCGGCCCATATCCGCAACAACACGGTCGATCAGACCACTGCTCACCAGCGTCTTGCCGACACCAAGATCCGGCTTCCAGTCCGGGCGGTTCTGGAACAGATACGACACAGCCACCGCCAGATAGTGGTTCGGGTTCATCAGGCCATCCGGCATGGCAACGATGCCGTGACGGTCTGCGTCCGTGTCATTGGCGAACGCGACGTCAAACTCCTCGCCCATCTTGATAAGTCGCGCCATGGCGTAGGGCGAAGAGCAGTCCATACGGATCTGACCGTCCCAGTCTGCCGTCATGAACGCAAACTGCGGGTCCACAACGTCGCTCACGATCGTAGCGTTCAGGCCGTACTTCTCAACGATGGGCTTCCAGTAACCAACAGCAGCGCCACCCAGCGGATCAATACCAATCTTCACGCCCGCATCACGGATGGCCGCCATGTCGATGACGTTTTCCAGATCGGCCACATACGGCGTGACGTAATCATAACGCTTGATGGACGGTACGTTTCTGGCTTCGTCGTAAGGCAGGCGCTTTACGTCCTTCAGGCCATCCACTAGCAGCTCATTCGCCATGTCCTGAATGGCTTTCGTCACGGCTGTATCCGCCGGACCACCATTTGTCGGATTATACTTGAAGCCACCATCCGTCGGCGGGTTATGGGACGGCGTGACAACCACACCATCGGCCAGACCGGTCGTGCGGCCTTTGTTGTAGGTCAGAATGGCGTGGGAAATGACAGGGGTGGGCGTGTAGCCGTCGTTCTGGTCGATGCGGACGTCAAGGCCATGCGCGGCGAAGACTTCAATGGCGGAGCGCTGTGCCGGAGCGGACAGAGCGTGCGAGTCAATGCCGATGAAGAGCGGGCCATCAATGCCTTCTGCCTTGCGATAACGGCAGATGGCTTCGCAGATGGCGAGGATATGCCCTTCATTGAAGCTCGTATGGAACGAGGAGCCACGATGACCTGAAGTCCCGAACGAAACACGCTGAGTCGGGATGGAGACGTCCGGCTTGCGATCGTAATAGGCGGCTACCAGAGCCGGTATGTCCGTCAGTTGTGACTGATCGAGCGTTTTCCCGGCGAGTGGGCTGATATTGGCCATTGATCTAAAAATCCTTAGACAGATCCGCGTTTTAAGCGACCGTAACGCACGAACGCTTCAGCGGATCACAAAAACTTATCCAGACAGGTCTGTCCAGTTACAGAACTCTTACTTCGCTCCGTAAAGCAGGCATGAAAAAGGCGGAGAGACATCATCTCTCCGCCTTGGCGCTATCAGATCAGGCTGGGATCTTACGGTGCGTCGTCCGAACTGCTGTCATCGGAGCCATCTGGCGAGACTGCGACGAAGAGTTGCTGGCCATCGCGCAGGATCCGCAGAAGTGGCGGCTGCTTGCGGCTCAGAGCCTCCTTAACCTGCGCCACAACGGCCTTGGGTGTTGGTGTAATGTGGTTTCCAACGCCCACGATGATGTCACCCGGACGAATACCTGACTGGTCAGCAGGCGAGCCCTGCGCCACATCCGCGACAACCGCGCCCTGAACACTGTCATCAAGGCCCAGTTCCTGACGGGCACGCGGCGTCAGGGATGCAAGAGACACACCCAGCTTGCCAGCCCCGGCAGACTGGCTGCTATCCGCGCCATCACCGCCATGATCCTGATTGGCGAGATTGCCCACCGTGAACTTCACGTCCATCGGTTTACCATCACGTAGCAGGTTGACCGTAGCGTCAGTGCCCGGTGCGATCGCAACGACCTTGACCGCCAGATCATGACCGTTCTTCACAGGATGACCATTCAGCGTCAGGATCACGTCACCGCTCTTGATGCCAGCTTTTTCAGCCGGGCTTCCCTTGGACACGGACGCCACCAGCGTTCCATGCGGAGGAGCGCCCGGTTCCGGAGACTTCAGGTTAAGAGCCTGCGCCATCGTCGGGGAAATGTCCTGCCCTTCGATGCCGAAATACCCCCGTGTGACGTGACCGGTCTTCTCAAGCTGCTCGACGACAGACTTCACGGTGTTGGACGGAATAGCGAAGCCAATACCAATCGAACCGCCACCGTTTGGCGAGATAATCATGGAGTTGATGCCAACAACCTTGCCGTCCTGTGTGAACAGCGGACCGCCGGAATTGCCATGATTGATCGGCGCATCAACCTGAATGAAGTCGTTATACGCACCAGAATGGAGATCACGCCCCAGAGCGGAGACGATACCTGCCGTGACGGTTCCGCCCAGACCATAGGGGTTACCCACTGCGATAACCCATTCACCCGGCTGAACGTCATCAGAATCGCCCAGATCAATGAACGGCAGCTTGCCGGTCGGCTTCACGCGAAGCAGTGCAACGTCCGTCTTTGGGTCACGGCCAATGATCTTGGCCTGAAGCGTAGTGCCATCGTCCAGTGTGACCGTAACCTTGGTGGCGCCATTCACAACATGGTTGTTGGTGACGACATAGCCATCAGCCGAGATGATAAAGCCGGACCCGCGAGCTTCGACCGTACGGTTCGGCTGCTGTTGCTGCGGCATCATCTGGAACGGGAAGGGGAACGGAAAGGGCGAGCCCTGCATGCCGCCGCCGTCGCCGCCCGGGCCGTTTTCTTCCTGCTCGGCAACGTCGGCCTTGATATGGGCCGTGATGGAAACAACGGCAGGCTTCACCTGCTTCACGAGCGTGACGAAATTTGGCAGCGCCTGAACGTTGGTCTGCGGCTTGATGGCCCCATTGTCCGCCATGGCGGCGGGAGCGGCAACCAGAAAGGTCGTCGCAGCGAGAGCAGCAAGGGAGGCGCGGAAACGTGTGGTCATGTCAGTCCCGATTGTTACAGAGGAACGGTTCGGTCGTTATACGTCAGACTATGAACTGTGTTCCCGTTCACCAAGCTGACCGGGACGTGAAACATCCGTAAGTCTTTGTTTGTTACGCTCTCCTGAGACGCCGAAAAAAAGCCCGGAGTTGCTCCGCCGCCTCCCGTTCCCGTACGCCACCAATGACTTCCGGCCGATGCAGACAATTCGGACGTTCAAACAGGCGAGGGCCATGATCCACGCCACCACCTTTGGGATCGTAAGCCCCGAACACCACACGCTCGCAGCGGAAATGTACGATCGCCCCCGCACACATCGGGCATGGCTCCAGTGTGACGACCAATGTGCATCCGGTCAGCCGAGGGGACCCAAGTTTCCGCGCGGCTTCCCGCATGGCCAGGAGTTCAGCATGCGCTGACCCATCATGGAGTTCTTCCACACGATTACGGGCCACGGCGAGAATCTTTCCCTCCGCATCAAGCACGACAGCTCCCACGGGTACCTCTCCATGACGGGCAGCCTCATCCGCTGCATCAAGCGCCATCTGCATGGCGCGGCTTGTATCGGCCTGAATCATGATGCGATGATGCGGTGCATGACCCTGTCACGTCCATCCCGCTTTCAGAATTCTGCCCCCCTCATCGGCCTGACACTGGATCATGAGCCCGGCGGCGACGGAAAATTCTCGCGTTATCCTTTTCACGCGCTGCGCGAAAATTACCTGACGGCTCTCAGTGAGGCTGGCGGATTACCGGTCTGCCTGGGCTACACGGCCGATGCTGAAGCCATGGTGGCGCGGCTGGATGCGCTGGTCATTACGGGTGGGGCTTTTGACGTTGATCCCGCGCTTTATAACGAAGACCCTCATCCCCTGACGAGCCCGCGCCCCGCCCGGACATCGGCGGAACTCGCGCTCCTGCGGGCCGCATTGAAACGGGATATTCCCATCCTCGGGATCTGTGGAGGCATGCAACTGATGGCCGTAAACGCGGGTGGCACGCTGATCCAGCATCTTCCGCCGGAGCTGGAACACGAACAGCCCAATCCACGACACGAACCGGGCCATGCCGTGTCCATCGTGCCAGACACCCGATTAGCGGAAATTGTCGGCATGCCCACAATGATGGTAAACTCTTCCCACCATCAGGCCGTCCGCAGCTCTGGTGAGGCACGGATTTCGGCTCTCGCACCGGATGGTGTGATCGAAGCGATTGAACTGGACGACCCGAAATTCGCCATTGGTGTACAATGGCATCCCGAATTCACCCTCGACCCCGGCGACCGTCGCCTGTATGCGGCGCTGGTGGAGGCAGCAGCACGATGACCGAAGATTTTACCCCGACCCCTGAAGAAACATCCGACGCACCAAGAGGCGAACGCATTGCCAAGTTCCTGGCCCGCGCTGGCGTAGCAAGTCGCCGGGATGTGGAACGCATGATTGAAGACAATCGCATCAAGCTTGGTGGGCAGCCCGTCACGCATCCGGCGACCTTTGTTCAGCCGGGCGACATTGTGCTGGTGGATGGCAAGCCCGTGGATAACCCGGAGCGCACCCGCCTGTGGCGTTATCACAAGCCGGACGGCCTCCTGACCACGCATCGTGATCCGCAGGAACGCAAGACGGTTTTTGATTCCCTTCCCGAAGGTATGCCCCGCGTCATCAGTGTTGGCCGGCTGGATATCAACTCCGAAGGGCTTCTGCTGCTGACCAATGACGGCGAACTGGCCCGCCGTCTGGAGCTGCCAGGCAATGCCTGGGTGCGCCGTTACCGTGTCCGCGTGTTTGGCGTGGTGGATGAGAAGCGTCTGGCATCGCTGGTGAACGGCTTTGAATATGAGGGCGTGAAATACGGCTCCATCGAAGCGGAACTGGATTCCAAAAAGGGCGATAACTCCTGGCTGACAGTCTCTCTGCGTGAAGGCAAGAACCGTGAGATCCGTCGTGTGATGCAGGGCCTGAACCTGCATGTGAGCCGTTTGATCCGTCTGTCTTACGGACCATTCCAGCTTGGTTCCCTGAAAGCGCGTGAGCTTGAGGAAGTGAACGGCAAGACGCTGCGTGAGCAGATCCCCGACCTGCCTGCCCCTACCCGTAAGCGGACCCGCTGATCCATGCGGATTGTTGGCGGAGAGAACAAGGGCCGCGCGCTCGTAGCCCCAACCGGCGAGCGGACACGCCCAACCTCGGACCGGACGCGTCAGGCCATTTTCGACATGCTGGCCCATGCGCCATGGTACGGTCAGGAAGAGCTGGAACATGCCATCGTGCTGGATGGATATGCTGGAACAGGCGCACTCGGCCTGGAAGCTCTGTCCCGTGGAGCACAGCGTGCGGCCTTCATCGAGCGGGACCGCAACGCGCTGAATGCCCTGCGCACCAATCTGGATATCTGCCGGGCCCGTGACCGTTCACGCGTATTGAGTTGCAGCGTTACGCATCCGCCAAAAGCCGCGGAGCCTCACACGCTGATCTTTCTTGATCCGCCTTACGGGAAAACGCTGGTCGAATCGGGTCTGCGCGCACTGGCCCGAAACGGCTGGATTGCCGAAGGAGCGCTGATCGTTGCCGAGACAGGTGCGACCGAAGATTTTGCCCCGTTTGTGCCACCTTCCGAACACTTTTCACCCACACTTCCGGCCGAACCGCTTTCAATCCGGAAATTCGGCGCGGCGAAGGTGACAATCTGGCGACATTCCTCCACTGTTCCTTAATTTTCCTACTGTATTCAGTGGCCTGTCAGGTATAATTCAGACGTAATCTGAAAGCCGTAATTCAAAAAACCGACGGGGTGACGAGACTTGGCCGTGTTCAGCCGATCGACCAGCACAGTGCGCAACATTGTCCGTGAGGCACACGACCGTCACATGACACCCAAACTCCGGAGCGCGCTGAACGCGCGTCTGCTGGAGTTGCTGGGTCTTGGGTTCCTGATCGCAGCAGTGGCTATCGGCATCGCGCTGTGGAGCTTCAATCCGCACGATCCGTCCTTCAACACCTCGACAGGTACGGAACCCACAAACCTTCTTGGCCGTACGGGCGCAACCATTTCCGATGGTCTGGTGCAGTGGCTTGGCTTGGGTAGTGGTCTGCCGATTGTTGTTCTGCTGGCTTGGGCGTGGCGCATGGTCCGCCATCACGGCATGAGCGCGCCAATCCTCCGCATCGCGGCGGCTCTCCTGCTGCTTCCAGCGGGAGCGACCTTTATTGGTACGCTTCAGTTGCTCATTCCGGGACTTGAAGTCGCATGGCCCACGGCGGCTGGTCTTGGGGGCGAGATGGGCGTTTCCTTTGCTCACCGCCTTCTGGATGCAGCCCATGCCGAAGCCGGGTCCGCCGGAAGCGCACTGGCTGTGTTTCTGGTTCTGCTGTTGATGGGCATTCTGATGCCGCTGGCCATGGGGCTTCAGTGGCGCGAGTGGCGCGCCATGGGTCAGGGTGCAGCGCTTCTGGCCCGTCAGCCCGTGCGTCTGGCACGCCGCATGAATGGCCCGCAGACTTCTGATCGCCCGGCACCTGATCCGCGCCAGTACGAATTTCAACCCGGTAGTGCGGGAGGCGTGCCAGCTCCTGATGCAGCCCCGCTTTCCTTCCTGCGTCGAAGCTTTGGAAAGAGCGATCCGCGAACGCGCCCATCTCCGTTCGTGCCGCAAAATACAGGGTGGATGCAGCCCCCTATGGAGACGACGGAAGACCCGTACGAGCACCCTACGGCACTGCGTAAGGAACCAGCCGCCCCTGCTCCACAGTTGGCGGAAGAAGAAGAGGCGCCGTCCAACCCCTATGCAGAACGGCTGGCGCAGATTGCACGACAGCGGAATGTTCAGACGATCCAGCGCTCGCATGTTGAAGACGATGCGGAAGATGATGTTCCACAGAGCAGCATCGAGCCCCCTGAGCCGGAGCCCGAACAGCGCCGCAGCCTGTTCGGGATGCGCCGCCCGGAGCGCCCGGCACAGCCTCAACCGGTGACACGCCCCATGCCGGCCCGCACTCCTGCCGCGACGGGTTGGGTCCTGCCTCCCCTGTCGCTGCTGAACCCGCCACCGGCCCACGCAACGACAGGTCCTTCACAGGAAACGCTGCAATCCAATGCGCGCCTTCTGGAAAGTGTGCTGGCTGACTATGGTGTTCAGGGCACAATCGGAGACATTCATGCGGGCCCGGTCGTCACCCTGTACGAACTGGAGCCCGCTCCCGGCATCCGCTCGTCCCGCGTTATCGGTCTTGCGGATGACGTAGCACGCTCCCTGTCCGTGCTGAGCGTCCGTATCGCGACTGTACCGGGACGTAATGTCATTGGTATCGAAGTCCCGAACGCCAAGCGCGAAACCGTTTACTTCTCCGAACTCCTGCTGACGCCGGAATGGACCAACGGAACGGGCCGCCTTCAGATTGCGCTCGGCAAGGATATTGCAGGCGTGCCGGTCTATACGGATCTGGCCAAGATGCCGCATCTTCTGGTGGCTGGTACGACAGGCTCCGGTAAGTCGGTCGGCGTGAACGCAATGATCCTGTCACTGCTCTACCGCCTCAGCCCGGAAGAGTGCCGCCTGATCATGATTGATCCGAAGATTCTGGAACTGTCGATCTATGACGGCATTCCGCATCTTCTGACCCCAGTTGTGACGGAGCCAACCAAGGCCGTCAGCGCCCTCAAATGGACGGTACAGGAAATGGACCGCCGTTATCGTCTGATGGCACAGCTTCAGGTCCGTAACATCAACGGCTACAATGAACGCGTCAGCCAGCTTCGGGCCTCCGGCGAGATGGTCACGCGTCGCGTGCAGACCGGCTTTGACCCTGAAACGGGCAAACCCGTCTTCGATGAACAGCAGGTCCCGCTGGAAAACCTGCCGTATATCGTCGTCGTCATCGACGAAATGGCCGACCTGATGATGGTCGCAGGCAAGGAAATCGAGACCGCCGTGCAGCGACTGGCTCAGAAAGCCCGTGCCGCTGGTATTCACGTCATCATGGCAACGCAGCGTCCATCCGTTGACGTCATCACCGGGACCATCAAGGCCAACTTCCCAACCCGTATTTCCTTCCAGGTCATCAGCAAGTTCGACAGTCGCACCATTCTTCAGGAACAGGGCGCCGAGCAGCTTCTGGGCCAGGGTGACATGCTATTCATGCAGGGTGGTGGCCGCATCACGCGTGTCCACGGTCCGTTTGTGGCGGATGAGGAAGTCGAAGAAGTCGTGGCGGATCTGCGCTCCAAGGGCGACCCGATCTACAATGACGATGTGGTGTCTGGTGAAGATGAGGAAGGCGGCTCGTCCGGCGGAAGCATGGGCGGCGGCGGAAGCGGTGGCGACGGAGAAGGCAGCCTGTTCGAGCAGGCTGTGGATATCGTCATGACCGAAGGCCGCGCCTCAACCAGCTTCATCCAGCGTCATCTGTCGATTGGGTATAACCGTGCCGCGAAGCTGATCGACCAGATGGAAAAGGAAGGCATCATCGGGCCGGCCAACCATGTGGGCAAACGCGAAATTCTGGCCCGTCGTCCGTCTTCCCATGAAGACTGATCGACGGCGCCAGCGGCCTGTCAGACAGGACGCGGCCCCCTCCCCTGCCCCACGAGGCCTTTTCTATCTGGGGCAGGATCTTCCGGTCCTGCTGGAAACGCCACGCTTTCTGGTTCTGAACAAGCCCGCGGGGTTGGCGGTTCATCCCGGTCCATCAACGCAGGATTCCGTTGAAACACGCCTGGTCACGCATCCGCGCGGTGGTCCATGGCTGGCCCATCGACTGGATGCGGATACGTCGGGCTGCCTCCTGGTCGCACGCCGCAAAACCGCGCTGCTCGAAGCACAGGCAGCCTTTCAGAACAGGCAGGTTCGAAAACTTTACTGGACCGTTGTTGACGGCACACCAACGGAAGATGAGGGCGAAATTTCCGCCTCCCTTTTGCGCGAGTCCAATCCATCAGGATGGCGGATGATCGTGAATCCGAAAGGCGATGCCGCAATAACCCGCTGGCGCGTTCTTGGTCGCGCAGAGGGGCGGAGTTGGCTGGAACTGGAGCTTCTCACTGGCCGAACGCATCAGGCCCGAATTCATTGTGCATCTCTTGGCACACCGATCGTCGGTGATTGGGTGTATGGCAAAAGCAATGCAAACGGCCTGCACCTTCTGGCACGCAGTCTGCAGGTCACTTTGCCAGAAGGCGACCTGGAAGCCATTGCTCCACCACCCCCTGCTATGGCGGAGGCGCTGAAGCGTCTGGGATGGCAGGATCAGTCCTGAAGAATTCGCACCTTCCCGGAAACACTCTGGATCGTGACATGGTCCCGACCATTTCCAACAGTACCGGTTGCTGTGATTCTCCTGCTTTCGCTGAATAGCAAACCCTGCTTCTCCCAAGGACCAAACTGTACAGTCAGACCGAGAGACTGCTCTAGTGGAACAGCGCTTTGCTGACGGCTCTGACGAAGCGTAATATCGAACGTGCCGCCAAAATCATGCGGCAGATGAAGTGTCACGTCGCCTGAGACGGTTTCAAGAATGATCTTCCGTGCGCTTCCAGTAGAAACCAGCGTGACGTCCTGATCTCCACTGGTGCTTTTAGCCGTCACATCCCCTGCAGCCCCGCCCAACTGCGTGTCGCCACTGACTGTCATAAGGGCCGCTCCACCTGCCGCATGGGCGACGGAAATGTCTCCGCTGACAGTCTTGATCTGCACAGCCCCAAGGCCCTGATCAATCTGGGCATCGCCACTCACTGTCGTCAGAGAGGTTGGTCCCTCGTTTTTTAATATTTTGATATCGCCACTCACCCCACGAATGGAGAGAGGGCCATTGGAGGTCTGGATCTGCACATCACCACTCATGCTGGAGATGACACCCCCTTCTGGCAGCGTGGTATAAGACAGATCATCAGACGTGACGCTCTGGTTGAGCGGTGCCGCCAACGCTCCTGAAGAAGACAGGCAGGTTGCGACCAGAAGGGCGGGAAGGATCATACGAAAAGAAGACATCGGTGGAGCTTTCTCTGACATCAGAATGATGAGGAAGACACAACGGAACGATTCATGAGCGCGGCATGGATGCCTCGGACAATCGCCCAGGCTGTCAGGATCCCCCACGTCAGAGTCAGCCCCCAGGGAATGACCATGAAGACCAGACCCAGACCACCCGTAATCGCGCCCAACCCGGCCACCATGAGATGGATCATCCCAATCGCAGCCAGCGCCAAAAAGCCATACCAGAACAGCCTGATCTGCCAGTCCAACTGGGCTCGCTTGAGACCCGTAGCGGAACGGCGACTCATGTGAGCAAGTGTCACACCGACGAAAGCGGTAATGCCGGTGAAAAACCCGGCCAGATACAACGCATAGATCAGCAGAACGTAATCCCGTCCTGTATCCTGATAAACCCGGCCGTAACCCGGCATTGCTGTAGTGTACATGACTGAACTCCTCTGGAGGAAGACCCTCGACAAAGGAATTCATGCAGAAACCGTGCCATTTTAGGTTTTCAGGACAAATCCGGAAAAACAGGATCGTCAGAAAACGATCAAATGGCGGATTTCACCAGTTTATTCGCCCAATGTACGAAAACGGTCGGGAAGTGGTCCTTTGCCCTGCGTCAGGGAACGCACGCCGTACAGCAACGAGACGAGAAGGGCGATGTTCCAGAGCGCAAAAATGCCGATCGGAATAAGGAACAGAAGCTGACCTGGCCCTGAACTGCCCGGTGGCTCCGTGATGAAACACGCTCCGAACAGAACCGCACACCCAATGATAAAGGCGACGTCATACCAGAACAGGCGAATGAGCCAGCTCAGATGAGACCGCACCAGCCCGGCGCTCGACCCTTTAAGGATATAGGCCAGAATCACCCCGGCCAGCAGGGAAATCCCTGTGAAAAAACGGGCAATATACAGGCCGTAGACCAGAAAAACCCCGCCGCGGCTTGGCCCTTCGGACGAAAGAGAAAAATTGCTCATGACAGCCTCCTTAAGCTGACAGTGTATAACAGAAACGCCCAGCCCAAGGGGCTGGACGCTTTGTCAGACAAAATTCATTCAGATGGGTTAGCGACCGAGTTTACGCAGCTTCACGCCCTGCATCAGACGCTTTTCAATCACATGCAGAGACATGCTCTTTGTCTCGGGAACAAACAGGATGGTGAGCAGCAGAAAGAGTGCGTTCAATCCAGCGAAGAGCCAGAATGTACCGCCTGTCCCGATGGTGTTCATCAAAGAGAGGAAGCTCACACCCACCAGAAGATTGGTTATCCAGTTGGTGAAAGTGGACATGGCAATCCCGAAATCCCGACCACCGAGAGGCTGGATTTCAGCACACAAGACCCACATGAGCGGCCCGGCGGACATCGCAAACCCTGCACAGAAGATCATAAGCAGAAAGACAGCCGCAATCTGCGAAGACTGCGTTGTCATGCCCCCCTGAAGCAGAATGGCAAGAATGCCCATTCCAAGTGCCATAACCGTAAACCCTGCGTAGAGGATGGGTTTACGACCCCAGCGATCCACAAGCCCGACAGCCACAAATGTCGCGAGCATGTTCACAAGGCCAATGATGGCCGTACACCACATCTGGGCGTGAGCATCGAAATGAGCAGCGGCCAGAATGTTTGGTGCGTAGTACATGACGATATTGATACCCGCGAGCTGCTGCATCGCCTGAAGCATGATGCCCAGCGCAACCGAACGGCGGAAATTGCTGTTCGTGCGGAAGAGCTTGAAGCCTTCCTGCTTGGTTTCAAGCTGCTCGCGGATCGCACGGATCTCCTTGGCGGCTTCCAGCGGGTCGTTTCGCAGGTCTACAAGGATTTCACGGGCTTCCTTGTGCCGTCCCTGCATAATCAGCCAGCGTGGGCTGTATGGCAGAAAAAGAACACCGATCAGGAACAGGACTGCAGGAATACCTGCGACACCAAACATCCAGCGCCAGTTTTCGCTATAGGAAAAATAGGTGTCCGACAGGAAAGCCACGAAAATGCCGACTGTCACCATGAGCTGGTAAGTCGAGACCATCGCGCCACGAGACTCTTCGCTGGCGATTTCGGACAGATAAAGCGGCGCGGTAAATGCCGAAATACCAACCGCGATTCCCATGATGACGCGGAAGACAATGATGGATGGAATAGACCACCCCATTGCACAGCCCAGCGTCCCGACGACGAACACCGCCGCACCGAGGATCAGGGACCGCTTGCGCCCTAGGTGATGGGACAGCCACCCCGCGCCCAGAGCGCCAGCCGCCGCACCAGCCATCATGGAACTGACAACCCATTCAAGGGCCAGCGTGGACGCATGATATTCCTTGCCGATCAGGTCCAGCGCTCCAGCCACAACACCAATATCCAGACCGGACATCAATCCCGCGAGGGCCGCGATCACACCGATGGCAATAATCTTGAAGCGTGTTGCGTCAAAAACGGACGTCGCACTGTCATCTGTCTGAGGGGGTTCTACGGTCCTGCCCTGATCTGTCATGCTGGTGCACACTCCTTTCCAAAAAATAACATCCACCTGTCTGGTGGATGTCAGAACTGTAATCTTTATAACACGATCGCACTCAGATCGTGAGGGCAGCCCGGATTTCGCCCACCGTCACGCCCTGCCAGTTCCGCAGCGTCTGACGCGCCGTATCCGTCAGGACGGCATGATCCTGAGGCGTCCGGCAGAGTGCCTCGCCACCAAAATGGTGAAGCAGAGCAGACATCGCGACTTCCGCGGCCCTGTTAGCACCGTCATCCGTCTTGATAGCAAAACCCAGACCCTGCTCCGGCAAGGCCGCGATCATGACGCCTTCGGCGCCCATTTTAATGAACGCACGAGTTTCGAAATTGTTCATGACCGTTGTGTCATATCGTCCCGTCCCCGCGACCATGAACGGATTGGCGGCCACAGCTTCACGCAAACGCTTTGCAGCGCCAGCGCGGCCCGCGGAGAGGCCGACCCCACTTCCGAACCGCGCAAACCCATGCGCCAAAGCCTTAAGCGGGACAGCGTAGGTCGGCATGGAACAGCCATCCGTTCCACGATTAGCGTCCGTATGCGGCGTTCCGGTCATGGCTGCCAGAACATCCGTGACACGACGCTGGATCTCATGCGACGGGTCGATATAGCCCGTCGGGTCCACGCCCTGATCACAGGCGAGGCAGATCAATCCAGCATGTTTGCCCGAACAGTTATTGTGAAGCGGACACGCCGTTTGATGAGCAGCAGCGAGCGCCCGAGCTGCTGGCTCATAGGTAGGCCAGTGTGTTCCGCACTCCAGAGCCTCCACATCACGCCCCGCCGCAGCCAGCATGGAGGCAGCAACTTTTGCATGAGGCTCCTCTCCTCCATGGGAGGCACAGGCCAACGCCAGGGCTTCAGCCGTCAGGCCCAGCCGATCGGCAGCACCACTTTCCACAAGTTCAATGGCCAAAAGGGATTTGACGGTAGACCGTGGGAAAACGGGCGTTTCCACGTCCCCACAGGACCAGACAATCGCACCGTCCGCATCCACAACGACGGCGCGCCCCAGATGTCGCGATTCAACCTGGCTGCCACGCGTCACTTCTGCGAGCAGACCTGAGCCTGTCTGTACTGTCATTCATTTTACCCTTTGCTATCAGCCCGATGAAGGCTGTTTTGAGACCAGCACATAGCATGGCTTCCCGCCGTCGCGATGTGTCTCCAGCCAGGCCTGGATCAACCTGCGGCGTACGCGAAGGATGCCGATTTCCTGTTCTGGCGGCAGTTCCGCAAGTTCATTGACGGCGTCCTTGCCTTCGAGAAAGACCAACTGATCTTCAAGAGGCAAACCCTGTTCCATCAAGGTCTGCGCGTAAGAGAGGTCCAGAAGGGCATAGAGAAACGCTTCCCCCGAAGCCGGACGAAACCCTACAGCCTCCAGAATGTGAGCATCAGTTTCCTGGACAGACAGATGCGTCTGCGGGGGCTGCCAATCCAGCAGATCCGGCTGAACGCTCTCAGGAGAAAGCGTACGATTTCGGCGAGAAGAAAGCGATTTGGCAGCACGCTGCTGCGGAAGATCAGTGAACGGAAGGGCGGGCGGAGGAAAACGTCGCACGCCCATTGCCGTTAGTGCCCGCCGCTAAGAGCAGCTTTCTGGCACCCGGCGCAAACACCTTCAATTTCGACCGTGGCAGCTTCAGCACGGAAGCCAACAGCTTTCGCCGCAAGCATCAGGGCAGGCACAATGGTCTCCTGCTCCAACTCCCAAGCCCGCCCACATGACTTGCAAATCAGGAACTGCGCGCGGTGAACACCCCATTCCCCATGATCACAGCCATGATGGCAATCTGTCGCGTGTGAACAGGCAACGAAAGCGCTCAGTCGCTCCAAACGGTGAATCAAACCCTGTTCGAGAAGAAAATCTATCGCACGATAAACCGTAGGCGGGGCAGCGTTCGGATGCGCCGGTCGCAGACGGGCCAGCAGATCGTAGGCCCCGGAAGGCTTTTCTGAAGAGAGGATCAGCCCCAAAACCTGACGTCGCGTTTCCGTCAGGCGTTGCCCACGGTGGCGACACCAGTCCCCAGCCCGTTCAAGACGGGCTGTAATGGATGGGGAAAAAGACAGGCTCTCCGCGGGGGAGGTCTCATAAGGCGAATCCGGCATGATCTCTCTTATATGGCATCGAGCGGCAGTTTTTTCGAGAGAGACCGTCCAGAACGACTGGTCAGAGCGAGAAATCCCGGATCAGGGACTGAATGGTTGCAGGATCTGTTTCCACCATGATCTGTCGTCGCAAATGATCGCAGTCTTCCATCTTAAGGGTGCGGATCAGGCGTTTTACGCGCGGTAGAGACGCCGAGTTCATGGAAAAAGACCGAAGGCCAAAACCGATCAGAAGTGCAACCACTCTGGGGTCAGACGCCATTTCTCCACAGACGGAGATGGGTCGATGAGTGCGCAAAGCCGCTTCAGCCGTAGCTTCGATGAGTTGAAGAACCGCCGGGTGAAGAGGGCTGTATCGATCAGCCACCATCGAATCCGCCCGATCTACAGCCAGCGTGTACATCGTCAGATCATTGGTGCCGAGCGCCATGAAATCAGCGTGTTGCGCCATCGTGCTTGCCGTCAGAGCGGCTGCCGGCGTTTCCACCATGATCCCGAGAGGGGGAAGCACATCAGGCAGCGGAACCTGTTTGCGTTTGAGACGACGCGCCACCTTCTCGTAAATTTCTCGCGCCTCCAACACTTCGTCCGGAGACGTGACCATCGGAAGAAGAATACGGACCGGACCGATTGCCGTATTGCCCTCTTCGGGCGCAGCAGCCCTTAAAATCGCAGCAAACTGGGTCTCCAGAACATCCGGAACACGGAGGAGAAGACGAATACCCCGCAGGCCAAGGGCTGGGTTATCGCCATCCGCGACCTGTTCCGCCAGACCGAGACGGCGCATACACGCACGGCCTTTTTCGCCCCCCCAGTCCAGAACACGGATCGTGACCTGCCGCCCGTCCATGCCTTCGATAATGGACCGGTAGGTGGCAGTCTGGCCGTCCTCATCAGGCAGATCATCCCGTTCGCCAAACAGGAACTCGCTTCGCAGCAGGCCAATCCCCCTAGCGCCATTGCGAAGCAACATGGGGAGTTCGGCGGGAAGCTCCAGATTGGCCAGAAGTTCAATCGGCTCGCCGCCCTGCAACTGGGCCGGGAGCTTTTTCAGACGGCCAAAAGCGCGCTTTTCCTTGGCTTCCTTCTGGGCAGCCTCACGGGCCAGACGCAGTTCGGTCTCGTTCGGGGAAAGCGTAATCGTGCCAAGATGCCCGTCCACGACGAGCATATCGCCCTCATTCACTTGTGCCATCAGATTGGGCACAGCCAGAATCGCAGGAATATCAAGCGCGCGTAATAGAATAGCGGTGTGATCTGCACCGCCACCGCCCTCGGTTACGACAGCCGCAATCCGCGCCGGATCGATCATTGCGACATCGGCAGGCCGCAACTGTTCAGCAACAAGAACCGAGCCAGGAGGCAGGCTGGAGAATGCCCTGTAAGACACGCCCGTGAGGTTACGGATCAACCGGCGGCCGATTTCCTCAAACTCTCCGGCAAGCCTGAAATTGGCATCCTGTTCCTGTGCGCCATGGTCACCCGCCATGGCTTCAGCAGTCCTAAGGACCTGAAGGGCCAGCGCCTCACTGACGTCTGACACGGCTGCTTCGGCACAGAGTCGGTCTTCGTTGATCCGCGCCCGAACCTGACGCGTCAGGCGGGACGGGCCGAGCATGCGCTCATAAACCGTAAGCAGGGTTGCGATTTCTTCGCGCCCTTCTTCCGGCAAACCCACCAGACGGTCCCGCATTTTCTCGATCTGGCGAAGCGCCCGCGTAATGGCCGCATCCAGCCGGACAAGTTCAGCTTCTGGGCCGATCTTGCTATATCGCTCCGTAATGTCTGGAAGAGGCAGTTCCTCAACACGCCCAGCAGGTCCCAGCCCGATAGACTGGGTGATGGCCTTACCGTGCAGGGTCGTGGAACTGGGAGGCGTCTTGCGTGAACGGGACGCTCTGGGCCGACTGGAACGGGAAGGCTGCTCAGTCACGCTCACCAAATCCGTCCGAAATCAAAGCTTCCACAGCGTCGAGCGCCTCAGCAGCCTGTGGGCCGTGTGAATGCAGGGTCACCGTCTCCCCTTCCCCGGCACCCAGCATCATAAGCCCCATAATCGAAAGGGCAGAAACGACGTTTCCCCCCCGCTCTACCGTCGTTTCTGCATCAAAGCGCTCTGCTGTCGTGACCAGCTTGGCTGCGGCACGAGCATGAAGGCCCAGCCGATTGACGATGGTCAGGGTGCGGGGGGCAAGGGCTGTTTCGCTCATCAGGGGACCGGTATGACACAGGGGCGCGGCCCCCCGTGAAGACAGGGATCAGGAAGCTGGGACGCAACCGCGATATATTTGCGCCCGGCCATTGTTGCTTTTTCAATGCAGCCTTCAAGATCCAGTCCTGCCCGCGTTTTCGCGAGCTTGACCAGCATGGGTACATTCACGCCAGAAACGATTTCAACGTGTCCCGGTTTCCGAAGGGACAGCGCCAGATTGGACGGTGAACTTCCGAAAATATCCGTCAGAACAAGAACACCGTCGCCCGTGTCCAGCTGATGCAATAGTCTATCTGCTTCAGGGTGCAGAAGAGCCGGGTCGTCATCGTCGCCGACACCCACGATTCCAATCTGGGCTTGTGGCCCCACGACATGCACCATGGTTTCAAGCAGGACTTCGCCCAGCCTGCCATGCGTGACCAGCATCAGTCCGATCATGCAGATTTATCCTGCCCGGACAGATTATGCGGCGGAACGGCCCAACGCCAGGAGGAGAGACCTTTCCGGGCCAATTCACGATGCAGCACCATCATCGGGCCGACAGGCGCCGTTTTTGGAAGCAGGCGCGCCAGTTCCTCAATGATGGTGACGGAACGATGACGCCCACCACTGCATCCCACAGCGATGGTGGCGTATTTCTTACCTTCTTCGACAAAGCGCGGAAGCACGAGATCGAGAAGACCATGTACATGATTAAAGAAGGCCGGATAAGCCGGGTCCTGCTTGACGTGTTGCACGACAGCCTGATCAAGGCCCGTCATGGGCTGGAGGGTTGGATCGTAATGAGGGTTCCGCAGGAAGCGTGCGTCGAACACCATGTCCGCTTCTCTGGGCAGGCCAGATGGATAAGCGAAAGACATCAAGGCAACCGTCAACCCATCTTCCGCGCCACTACCAAAGCGCGTCTCGATCAATTGCCGCAGTTCAGGCGCTGGCAGGTCAGACGTATCGATGACGAAATCCGCATGAGCCCGCAAAGGAGCCAGAAGCCGGGTCTCCTGCTCAATTCCGGGCAGAATCGTACCACTGGTCACAAGGGGATGGCGGCGGCGCGTGGCTGTAAAGCGGCGAAGAAGGATTTCCGGCTCTGCCGTGGCATAGAGAAGCTGGACCTGACTGCCAGGCAAAGCTTTCAGCCGGTCCATTTCCTCCAGCACCCGGGACGCCTCGAACCCGCGACTGCGAACATCAATTCCAATCGCAAGACGGGACCCACCTCGTGCAGCCAGAGCTTCAAGAAGATGCAAAGGCGGATTGTCCACGACTTCGTGGCCGAGATCTTCAAGCACTCGTAGAATGGATGATTTTCCGGCGCCGGAAAGCCCTGTAACAATCAGGATCTGTCTGGAACCAGGACCATATCCTGCCGAAAGTTCGGACTCGGGAATATTCGCCGGTGTCATGCACCCTACTCTAGCCCTTTTTCGAGCGATAAGGAACTATTTCGCCGCTTCAGAGTCCCGCCCCCTTACCACCCGCTCCAGCATACCATTCATAGTCCCCGCAGCAGGCTTTGAAGGCGGCAATAATACGGTTCAAATCTCCCGGAAAACCACCATTAAGACGCAGAACGACCACCCCCGTCCGTGGATCTCGTTCGGGTATCGGCAAGCGAGCGCCCTCCTCCCCAAGAAAGACTTTCAGAATGACTCGCGCATTCGTGACAAAAGATGTCCTGAGAATGCCGACGCCCCGCACCTCCAGCAGCCCCGCCAGTTGCGGCGGAGGACTGGCATAAGCCCCTCGCATCACAACGCGATCATCCGCCACAAGAGAAAAACCCGCGTCCATCAACTGCAGAGCCAGAGTCGATTTTCCCGTCCCGGACGCTCCGCAAAGCAGAATGGCTTTTCCGTTCCGGACAACACAGGACGCATAAATATTTTCGCTATCAGGAAACCGTTGCCGAGATGACACGGATTGCGACCCTTCCAAGTCCGGTTTAGAAGGCTGGGGAACGGACTGCGCTGCATCGCCGCCAGCGCCTTTGTCCGGAGAGGAATTTGCAACCTCTGACGACAGATCGGGAATACGGATCATATGGGCGAACTTTCCAGACACGAGACTGTCACTGTCTACGGTGACGAAGTGACATGCACGGATTTTAATGGCCTCGGGCCAGCAGGCGAGCGTCCTCAACGTCTTTCGGAAGAATGCCAGGCCGCGCTAGACGCTATTTCCGAAGAACTGGCCAAGCACGATCTGACACTGGATCAGACACGCCATGTTGCAGCAATGCTTCGGGAAGGTGATGGCTTCAGTCAATGTCAAAGCACACTCGGCGATGCTCTTGCTGGAGCCCGCCCCACGCTCACGCTCCGGATTGTGCAGGGTTTTCCAGATACCAACCAACGTATTGCCTTAAGCCTGATCGCTAGTCCCCACCCATAACAGCGTACTTCACCACAAACTGGCGAAATTGACCGTTTTTATAGGGAAAATTTCGGATCAGCATTTTTCAATCAGAAAAAACTGCTGAAAATCGAGTTTGGCACACCTTCTGCATAACGATGTGCAGGCGACAGGATCGCCGCATCTTTTGGACAGAAAGGCTCTTGCCATGCTTCGCACATTTTTACCCGTCCGCGCCCTGTTCCTGACTGCACTCACGCTTGCACCAGTGTCCCAAAGCATTGCAGCCCCCCTGCTGCTTACAGGTATTCCTCTGACCTCTAGCCAACAGGTGGATGTGACGAACATTGACCTGACAAACGAACAGGGCTGGAAGCAGGCCCAAACCCGTATTGAAGATGCTGCTCAGGCGGTATGCTCTGTCAGCAGTCCCATGGACATGACGACGCTGGACGATATTTCGAATTGCGTTCAGTCCGCCAAAGACAACGCCTTGGCAGATCTGCGCGACATTCGGACCAATCAGCGTCGGGATCATCGGGTCGGACATGTCCTGCTTGCCGCACGACCTGTTGCGTCTCCTCATGGTTAAGGATTGCCTCTCGCCCCTCTGCATTCTGACGCTGG
The DNA here is from genome assembly GCF_015244665.1 of Gluconobacter japonicus. Lineage (NCBI taxonomy): Bacteria > Pseudomonadati > Pseudomonadota > Alphaproteobacteria > Acetobacterales > Acetobacteraceae > Gluconobacter > Gluconobacter japonicus. Next base: position 364,393 of record NZ_JABCQN010000002.1, on the reverse strand, counting down.
CCATGCCCTTTGCCTCCACACTTCTGTTTCAGGACGCCGGAGGCAAACCGGAGACCAGCATACCAGTCAGTGGATTTGAAGCACTCCACGGAATGCCGCAGAACTATTCCCCGTCTCCATCAGGAAGCCCGAGGAAGCCGCACAACAAAACAGGCACCGGAGACTGCGCCCGAAGCATCGAGAATGTTTTCAGCAAACAAACTCCCACGCAGCGCGTGAATAATCTGACGACTAATGGCCAGACCCAACCCGGAATGCTGCCCGAAATGCTCAGTCTGCGGCCGCTCTGAATAGAAGCGGTCGAAGATGCTTTCGAGCTTTCCGGGAGGGATTCCCGGCCCCTGATCACTGATGGTAATTTCCACCACACTCCCTGTTCCAGGGCCATTTCCCGCAATATCCCGGGCGCTGGCATGCAGGGCAATCACACCATGTGGCGGGGAAAATGACACCGCATTCCCAATCAGATTCCGCAGAACCTGAACCAACCGGTCTTCCACGGCAAAGGCGCGCAGCGGCGGTTCCTGATCGCGCACATCCAGACGCAGGATCGGCGCATCTTCCTTGCGTGTTGTCTGATGCATTTCTGCGAGAATGGAGAGAAGTGCGACCACAGAGACAGGCTCGGGCCGAACGCGCGACAATTCAGCATCAATACGACTGGCATCCGAAATATCGGTAATCAGTCGGTCAAGCCGCTTCACATCACTGTTGATGATTCCCAGTAGCCGGTCACGTCGTTCAGGGATGGCGATTCTTGGAAGCGTTTCAATAGCAGACCGGATCGACGACAGCGGATTCTTGATCTCATGACTCACATCGGCCGCGAACCGCTCGATATCATCCATACGCGCCCAAAGCGCGAGCGCACTTCCTCGCAGGGAGCGTGCCAGAACACCAATTTCGTCCCGCCGCGCCAGAAGACGCTCCGGTACCAGATCCTTACGCCCGTCCGACTCCCGCATTTCATGCGAAGCCCGGGCAAGTGTCAGCAATGGCCGTGCGATCGTCAGGGACAGATACCAGGACAGCAGAATGGTAACGACAAGCGCAGCCAGCACCAGTGACAGAATGGAAGAGCGCACAGCAAAGAGCGAACGGTCCACTTCCGGAGCATGACGGGTAAGCTGGATTTCCCCAACCGTCAGACCTTCATGCACCACAGGCTCAACAACCGTGACCACAAGCTGATGATCTTTGGTGCGGCGGATAAAGGGCGGAAGCTCCGACTGGGCCCGCAAAGGCTGCGCATCATGTGGGCCATCGGTTGCTGAATCCGGCGTATCCAGCGTGACGATCCCCTCGCTGGACGTCAGCGGCAGCAGGGACAGAAGCCAGTCGTAAAATGTTTCCAGTGCATTGTTGCGAGGAGGCTCCCAGGGAACCCCATCCGTTGCCGCATCCGGAGCAATCGCTTTCGGCGGATGCCGAGGCTCCGTCCTGCTATCGGCTACCAGCTTTCCATCTGGATCGAACAGCAGCGCATGGGCATTCGGACTGGGCTCGGTCAGACGCGCCAGCAACGGACGGGCCTGCGATGGGTCCAGCACGAACTCTCCGCCCGGAGCAGGCTTTCCAGCAACTTTTGGCGCGGGAATGACGGCGGACTGTCCCACGGCGGCGGCGTAGATATGCGCCTGCTCACGCAGGGCGTTAACGTCCGTCTCCAGCAGGCTGTTCTGAAACTGGTCAAGAAACAGAAGCGTCACCGCCAGAAGCGCCAGCGGCAGGATATTCAGCAGAAGGATTCGCCCCAGCAGCGGAGAAGCGAGCTTCCGCCGTGGATCAGACGGCCCTTTCCGGCTGATCAGTCTGCGCAGGGAGAACAGAATCCCACGCCGTGCCGCAGCGGCATGACGGCGATCACGCCCCTGTTCAAGACGATCCGAATCAAGATCATAAGCCAGTACGGAAGACGGATCGGCCTTAGGCACGCAGCTTTTCTTTCCGGAAAGGGGTCACGCTGCGTCACTCATCCCGGTAACGGTATCCGATACCATACAGCGTTTCGATCTGATTGAAGCTGTCATCGACCTGACGGAACTTCTTGCGGACACGCTTGATGTGGCTGTCGATCGTCCGGTCATCGACGTAGATATTATCCCCATAAGCCGCATCAATAAGCTGATCGCGGGACTTCACCATTCCGGGACGCATGGCCAGAGCCTTGACCAGCAGGAACTCCGTGACCGTCAGGGCAATATCCTGTCCGCCCCAGAGGCACTGGTGCCGGGTTTCATCAAGCGAAAGCTGCCCACGCACGATGGCCGAGCCTGTTGCCGTGACGCCGGAAGCTTCAGCGCGGCTTGCATCCTGACGGCGCAGCAGGGCGCGAATACGCTCGATGAGCAGCCGCTGGGAGAACGGCTTGGTGATGTAATCATCTGCACCGAGGCGCAGACCCATGAGTTGGTCCAGCTCTTCGTCTTTCGACGTCAGGAAAATGACAGGCAGGTTGGACCGGGCACGGAGACGCTGAAGAAGCTCCATACCGTCCATGCGCGGCATCTTCACATCCAGCACAGCCAGACTGACCGGGCGGCTGATAATTCCCTGCAGGGCACTTTCGCCATCCGTATAGGTATGAACAGTAAAGCCCTCGGATTCGAGGGTCATCTGAACGGAAGCAAGAATGTTCCGGTCATCATCCACCAGCGCAATAATCGGCGTCGTAGCAACGCCGGATGGCGGCTGGCTACTGGCCGGCTGGGGCGCGTAAGGCGAGTGTGGCGTCTCCATATGGGGTCCGTCTGCTGAAATCTGATGACAGGATTATCTATAACGCATGGCGCACCATGGCAGAAAATAGGCATTTCAATGACATCGTACCACGTTGCAACCCTTGTCTTTGAGACAATCCGCGTTATCTCCTGAAAGAGAACGGGGCCAAAGGATGGCCCGTCCCACAAGATAAGGTCGTGACATGCCAGACCAGAAGACTACGCCGGAAACCGTGAACGACGCGCCTGAGCAGGGCGTCGAGACACCCGGCATGAATGAAACCGGCGGCGAAACGCTGGAAGACACCACCCCGGAAGCCCGTATCGAGGCCCTTGAAGCAGAAGTTGCGGAATACAAGGATCGCTGGGTCCGTTCCGAAGCGGAAAACCAGAATATCCGCGCCCGCGCCAAGCGGGACGTGGAAGACGCACGTCAGTACGCGATCCAGAAATTTGCGAAGGATGTGGTGGAAGCGGCTGAAAATCTTCAGCGCGGCCTCGCCTCTCTCCCTGCAAAGACCGAAGGCGAAGAGACGCTCATCACCAAACTGCGTGAAGGAATTGAAGGCACCGAGCGGTCCTTCATCAACATTCTGGAACGCCACGGCATCACCTGCGAAGATCCGACAGGCAAGCCGTTCGATGCCAATCTGCATCAGGCAATGGCTGAACAGCCGTCCGACCAGCACAGCCCGGGCCATGTCATGCAGTCCTGGACGCCGGCATGGCTTCTCAAGGGTCGCCTTCTGAAGCCGGCCATGGTCGTCGTCGCCAAGGGAACGCCGGAAGCCGATGCGGCCAAGGCCTCTCCAGGGCTCGATACCACGGCCTGATAGGCAGACCCAATCCTGATACAAACAGGATTTCTTTTGCGGAACGTTAGCTCTGGGAGTTGGCGTTCCGTCAGACCCTGCTAGAAATCAGGGTATGAGTCGTATTCTCGTCATCAAGCTCGGCGCTCTGGGCGATTTCGTTCAGGCTTTTGGAGCCTTCTCTTCCATTCGGGCTGCGTTCCCGGATGATCACATCACGTTGCTGACCACACCGCCTTTTGTGGATTTTGCCAAAGCAGCACCATGGTTTGATGATGTGACGACAGACCAGCGCCCTTCCCTGAAACACCCTATCGCGTTATTCCGGCTCTCCCGGACGCTGCGGGGATTTGATCGTATTTTCGATCTTCAGACATCTGGCCGCTCAAAAACCTATTTCCGGCTGGCAGGTCGCCCAAGAAACTGGTCCGGGATTTCCAGTGGCTGTTGCCACCCCCACGCCAATCCTTCCCGCAACGACATGCACACGCTCGCCCGTCTGGATGATCAGCTTCGTGCCGCCGGTGTACCGCCGCTCCCGCGTATCGTCCCAGAATGGCTGCAAGGTCACGGACCGAAGATTCAGGGACGGTATGTTGTTCTGGTGCCTGGCGCGGCCCCGCATCGTCCTCAGAAACGCTGGCCTGTCACACGATTTGCCGAAGTCGCCCAAGCCCTGTTTCAGCGCGGGATCACACCCATTATTGCGGGAAGTGCGGCTGAGACACTTCTGGCCGAGCAAATCCGAACCGTTTGCCCACAGGCCATAGATCTGACGGGAAAAACCAGTCTGATCGAGTTAGCTGGCGTACTGGACCGCGCCGAACAGGTCATTGGCAACGACACCGGCCCGATGCATCTGGCCGCCGCCATGGACCGGCCGGTCATCGCCCTGTTCTCGCAGGATAGCGACCCCCGCCTGACAGCCCCACTGACCCTGACCCCAGGGCGCACAACCATTCTGGACGTTCCGGATCTGGCGTTGTTGCCCGCTTTCAGGATAGAGGCCCTCCTCCCGGCATGACCGTCATCCGTTGCATCACGATGCAGAAGAACGAGGCCACGCTTCTTGAGCCGTGGATTCTCTGGCATGGGGCCATTTTCGGCCTTTCCAATCTGACCGTGATCGACAACGGCTCGACGGACCCGCACGTCAAGGCCGTGCAGAAGCGCTACGAAGCGCAGGGCGTTCAGATTATCCGCAAGTACCGGTCTCACAGGGATTTCCTGCGGAAAGGAGATATCTTCGCGGACGTTATCCGTGGATGGGATGCAGACAATGCCTGCAATTTCGTCCTTCCTATGGATTGCGACGAGTTTCTCGCATTCTTTCTGGATCGGCTATCCGTCGATCCAGCAGAAATCCGAGCACAGTTCGAACTTCTGAAAGACGAGCAGGGCACGCTGATTACAGACCGGCTGCTCCTGAATGTGCCGGACGCACCTGGTTATTACCGTCCGCAATCCGTACCGCGCGCCCTGTTCAGAGCCCATACGATTGTCGGGCTGGACCGTGGACTTCATGCGCCGCAAACCATTTATCCTGAACGCTGCGTTCGCACGCCCTTTGTGCATATTCATCTGCACAACCGACCGGATTATGAAGAGATTCGCCGCTTTGCACGACAAAAACTCTCCCATATCGCGGGCGCCATTCCTGGCGAGAAACCAAAAGCAGGCCAGATCACGCCACAAAACCCGCAGGAAGGGTATCATCTCCGGTATTATTTTCAGGCAAGTCGGGAAGATTTTCTCCGGAGCTATCTGCACACACCCGATATCTACGCACCTGCCATCGCACAACATTTCCGCGCTCTGGGTATAGATCCCGCTCCCCTTCTGGGTGACGCTCCGGCTCCACAGTTTCCGATCCATATTCCACAGAATTTTTTAGCGCACCGCCGGATTGAAGGTGGATCACAGCACGAATACGTTCTGTTTGATCCGCTGTTTTACGCTCATGAAAACGCGGATGTGGTGAAGGATGCGTTCTACGGCATCTGGCCCCTGATCCATTATATGGAAGCTGGATGGCGCGAGGGCCGCCTTCCAAATGGGGCCGGACTGGCGCCTTTTACCCTCCAGACAGCCACAACCGACCGATAAATCCGACTTCCCGCCGGTGCAGGGCTTGCGGCCCATGCCTGATTGGGGCCATTTACGCGTGTCTTTTTTCCCGGCAGAGGGCTGCCGGGAGCCATCGCAGAGGAGCGATCCCATGCCCGCCATCACACTCCCCGACGGAAGCGTCCGCACGTTCGACGGGACCGTGACGGGCACGACTATCGCCGCCTCCATCGGTCCGGGGCTGGCAAAAGCCGCCCTGGCCATGGAGGTGAACGGCAAGCTCGTCGATCTCGCTACCGAAATTGCAGACGATGCGGCCGTCAAGTTCGTCACAAAGAAGGACGACGCCTCCCTTGAAATGATCCGCCACGATGCGGCCCATGTTCTGGCAGAAGCCGTACAGTCGCTCTGGCCGGAAACGCAGGTCACGATCGGTCCGAGCATCAAGGACGGCTTCTATTACGACTTCTCCCGTGAGAAGCCGTTCACGCCGGATGACTTCGAAGCCATCGAAGCCAAGATGCGCGAAATTGTTGCTGCCAACGCCCCTTTCACCCGTGAAGTGTGGGATCGTGACGAAGCCATCCGCTTCTTTGAAGAGAAGGGTGAGGACTTCAAGGCCGAGCTGATCCGTGATCTGCCGGAAAACGAACAGATTTCGATCTACCGTCAGGGCGAATGGCTCGATCTCTGTCGCGGCCCGCATCTACGCGGCACAGCAGACGTTGGCACGGCTTTCAAGCTCATGCGTGTGGCCGGTGCTTACTGGCGCGGTGACCATCGGAACCCCATGCTGACCCGCATTTACGGCACAGCCTGGCGCGACAAGAAGGAGCTGGACGCTCATCTGACGCGTCTGGAAGAAGCCGAGAAGCGCGATCATCGCCGCATTGGCCGTGAGATGGACCTCTTCCACATTCAGGAAGAAGCCGTCGGGCAGATTTTCTGGCACCACAAGGGCTGGCGTCTGTACACGGTCCTTCAGGACTACATGCGCCGCGCGCAAGAGCGGAACAACTACGAGGAAGTCCGCACCCCGCAGCTTGTGGACCGCGCCCTCTGGGAAGCTTCCGGTCACTGGGACAAGTACCGCGAGAACATGTTCATCGCGCAGGTTGAAGATGAGGACAAAACCCTCGCCCTAAAGCCGATGAACTGCCCGTGCCATGTGCAGATTTTCCGTCATGGCCTGCGATCCTACCGTGAACTGCCACTGCGTATGGCCGAATTCGGCGCCTGCCATCGTTATGAGCCGTCCGGCTCGCTACATGGCATCATGCGCGTTCGTGGCTTCACGCAGGATGATGCCCATATCTTCTGCACGGACGACCAGATTGCGGATGAAACCGCAAAATTCGTGAAGATGCTGGCCGAGGTTTACACGGATCTGGGCTTCGAGAGCTTCCGCGTGAAGTTCTCAGACCGCCCCGAGACGCGTGCTGGCTCTGACGACGTCTGGGATCGCGCCGAAGGATCGCTCAAGAAAGCCTGTGAGATTGCTGGCGTTGAGTACGAATACAATCCAGGTGAAGGCGCCTTCTACGGCCCGAAACTGGAGTTCGTCCTGACGGACGCGATCGGTCGTGACTGGCAATGCGGTACGCTTCAGGTGGATTATGTTCTGCCGGAACGTCTGGATGCGTCCTATATTGGTGAAGACAGCCAGCGTCATCGCCCAGTCATGCTGCACCGTGCGATCCTGGGCAGCTTCGAGCGCTTCATCGGCATTCTGATTGAGCAGTATGCAGGCAAGTTCCCGCTTTGGCTGGCACCGACGCAGGTTGTCGTGGCCTCTATCGTGTCCGACGCGGCGGATTATGCCACGGAAGTTGCCGCGAAGCTGAAGGCCGCTGGTCTTCAGGTTGAGACTGACGTTCGCAACGACAAGATCAACGCCAAGATCCGCGAACACAGCCTGGCTCGTGTCCCGGTCATTCTGGTCGTCGGACGCCGCGAGGCGGAAGAGCGCAAGGTTGCCATGCGTCGCCTTGGCGGGGCGCAGCAGGAAATCCTTGGACTCGACGAAGCCGTCAAAGCCCTCTCAACTGAAGCAACTCCGCCGGATATTGCGCGCTTTTCTGAGGATTGTGCTTAATCCTCTTGCACCCGGAAGGGCGCGGGACTATGTGCAGAAGGAACGGGATCGGTAAAGACCGCATCCCGCCCTTTTTCGTGAAGGGCGGGTCGTAAGGTCAGTGCTGATTCTTGTATGAGAATTACGACAGGAGCTGACCATAGCTAGACCGCCGATGCAGGCCGCGCCCACACGTGAAGGACCGCGCGTCAACGAGGAAATCCGTGTTCCGCAGGTTCGTCTGATTGACGAAGAAGGCGAAATGCAGGGTGTCATGTCGACCCGCGATGCCCTGATGCGTGCTTTCTCGGTTGGCCTTGACCTGCTGGAAATCAGCCCGACGGCTGTCCCGCCTGTTGTGAAGATTCTGGACTACGGCAAGTTCAAATACGAACAGCAGAAGAAGAAGAACGAAGCTCGCAAGAAGCAGAAGGTCATTGAGATCAAGGAAGTGAAGGTTCGTCCGGGTACGGGTGAGCATGACTTCCAGACGAAACTCAAGGCCATCAATTCGTTCCTTGATGACGGCGACAAGGTGAAGGTTTCCCTGCGCTTCAAGGGCCGTGAAATGGCTCACCAGGAGCTTGGCGCCAAGATGATGGAGCGTATCCGCGCAGAAGTCGAAGAAAAGGCCAAGGTTGAGCAGATGCCACGCATGGAAAACCGTCAGATGCTGATGGTCATTGCACCGCGCTAAAGCTGTTCTCCGCTCTGAATTACGGAAAAGCAGTCACCTTTGGGTGGCTGCTTTTTTGTATCTGACCTTCAGATGATTGACGGTTTTTCCTGACAGGAACGATAAACGCTCATCAGGCGCTCAAGAGTTCCGCGCACGTCTTCTACGACACTTCCCCATTCACCTGATTCTGGCTGGCGGAAAATTCGCATTGTTGGATACCAGCCAGTCTGGCTACTGCTTTCTCCCCATCGCCAGCACGCATCTGCACGGGATAGCATCCACACGGGCAACCCAAGTCCGCCCGCAAGATGGGCGATGGATGTGTCAACCGTAATCAACAGATCCACACCGTACAGCCGCGCTCCAGTATCCTGAAAATCCAGAATACCGTCCGTCCCCTCCACCAGAGGCAGTCCTGAAGCTTCAATCTGATGCCTTGGCAGCCCCATCTGGAAACTGACAAAGCGTATGCCCTGAACCGAGAAAAGAGGCGCCAGATTTTCCAGCCGGATGCTTCGGCGGCGATCCGTTTGTGTCGCTCGCAGATCGTGAGAACGGGGATCTCCTCCCCAGACAAGCCCGACAATGAAATCTGGCTGTTCTGGATTTCCCTGCGCCAAACTCCGCAGAAGATTTCCCTGTCGTACACTCTCGTCGGCCGGCACGGAAAGATAGGGCACCGGTCCAACACAATCAGACTCCAGCCTGAGCCGGGCCGGAAGACTCATCAGCGGGCAGTGATAGTCAAAACGCTCTTCAGGTGGGATCACAGAAAAAACCCGGTCCACACCCTCAACGCGTTCCATCAGACGAACAAGTGGAACTGGTACCTGCATCACAACACAGGCGCCTGCGGCTGCCAGCAGGGAAACAAGACGCACAAAATGCAGCGTGTCCCCATAACCCTGCTCATGATGCACAAGGATCGTCTTGCCCTGGAGGTCTTCCCCTTCCCAGACGGGGGCCTTGATGTCTGCCCTGACCGTGCGGGAAGACTGCCAGCGCCATTCGTATTCCTGCCATCCTTCCCGAAAGACGCCTGCTTTCAACAGCGCTGCCGCACGTCCAAAACGGATAACAGGATGAGACGGAGCCTGCAGAAGCGCGGTATCATAAAAGGCGATAGCTTCCGCAGACCGGTTGAGACATTGCAGGACATGGCCTGCATTATTAAGCGCATGGATATCGTCTGGCCGGAGGGTCAAGGCCAAACGTACCAGACAAAGCGCCTCCTCGAATCGTCCCATTCTGGAGAGGACCATACTCAGATCCGTGGCATAGTCAGGAACATCCGGGACCTGAGACACCGCATGCTCCAAAGCATCCAGCGCTTCCGGCAAATCTCCCGCATGAAGACGCACGATGCCAAGCCTGTGCCACACGCGCGATGCATTTGGCCTGGACTGAAGGGCTTTCTCATAAAACGCTGCGGCTTTTCCCCAATACTGGAACCGCTCATACAGTCCACCCAGAAGGAAAGCGCTTTCCGAACGATCGGGTAAAAGGCCTTCAGCCTCTTGCAAAGCCTCCAGAGCATCCCCTCTACGTCCGGCCTCATCCAGACTGACGGCAGCACGAAGAGAGGCCGTAAAATTATGAACATCAGGAGAAAACGGGTCGGGGGCAAAGAGGGTCATGCGGGCTCCTACCGCCCCATCTCTAGGAACTCTCCCTTAAAAACTTCCTAAAAACCTCAGATTAGCCTTCTGTTATGCGCGGCCTTGTTCTCAACCATGATGAGCCAGACCGAAGCTAAACCCTTCCCAAAAGTATGGAAACATTACCCAGATGTACGGCCATGGCTCCACTTCCATCAGGGATGCAAACTGGCTGTAACATCAGAGGCAATTTTCTGCGTCTCTTCCCGACCGTCTTCTGCCCGGTCATTCGTATAGAATTCGCGAACCACAGCATCATCCAGATCCGTCATGGCAAAATCGCCTGACTGTGGTTTCCTGTGCTTCACGAAGCTGCCGAGTATCGTCTCGGACGTGTCGTAATCCTTGAGCTGCGGATTGGTTAGCGCCACCATGGAGACATATTCGAACAAGGATGGCCAGGAAACACCTTCCATTTTGGAAAGGTCCACGGTGATGGCCATGTACTTGATATCTTCATGCCGGATCGCCCCAAGAAACGACGTCATCGGAATTTCGCCAATATATAGCGCCGTTGCTCTTCCTCCCCCAAAACGTGGAGGCAGGTTTCCATTCAGGAGATGCGTTCCTGTTTGTCCGTTGTATTCGATCCCCACATCAGAAAACCAGCGGACAGGATAATCCTGTCGAATAGCATGACGGACGTCTGCGGGCGGCAGACGGAAATTGTCTGCAAAAGCTGTCGAAACACGGAAATTATCTATGACGCCCGGTGCAACGTCGATCCCCTGCATCAGATAGGGGTCGCGCTCCAGAATATGATCGATAAGATCATCTTCATGAACCGTGGCCAGAATGAAAAGCTGCGGGATTGGACAGTGCGCTTTGACCGGAATCCCGTATCTCGCAAACCGGTCTTCCAGATGGGCCTCGAACTGCTTTTCCACATCCGCAGGAAAGCCGACAAATTGCGGGCAAACCATCTGGTTCCAGCGGGCAATCTGGCGATCGGTCCTTGGTTGGACGATCTCCTCAACCGCATGACTGGTCTGGTCTGAGGAATATCCTTTAACGACCAGATGCTCCTGCGCATAAGCGCCAGAGCTTGCGAGCCATAAAAAAACGACAACAGCAGAAAGCCAGACCCGCATGACACATCCCCTACCGGTTAATCATGTCAAAATATGTCTGAAAGTTTCTACCAGCAAACCGTTTCTGAGAGAAAATGGAATTTAATGCCCGATTTTTCGCATAATCTTTTGAAGGACGGGCCGCACCCTCAGGAAATGGCCATACAGATACTCAAGTCCCCGAAGCATAAGCGGAAACCGCGCGATTTCGCCCAGTAGTCTCAGGGGTGGAATGGCGCGCCACATGGCGGCAAAAGCCGCGGCACCGTCATATATCTGCTCCCCTTCTCTCGCATGGAATCGCTCCAGAAGCTCATGCCGGCTTAAAGGACAGTCTGCTGTCTCGCTGGTCGCATCAATGAACTGGATATTTCCACGCCAATCCAACCGACGCATCAAAGCAATTTCTTTCTGGCACAAGGGACAGTTGCCATCGTGCCAGACAGTGACCTGTGGCACGTCAGGGAGCCAGTTCAGCCTGAACACTCACGGTTACGCGCAAGGTCTGCTCCTGGGGTGTGCCCTGCGGAGGCGTAAAAGAATCCCCTGACGCACGCGCAGCCATCAGCATGACCGGACGAGGTCCAGGTTCCATGGAAGAAACGCGCACCTGCTTCAGGCGAACAACATGCAGCCCGAGCGTTCTGGCGCTCTCCTCCGCTTCCTTACGGACTTTTTGAAGAGCCTGTGTGCGGGCCTGCGCAAGGAGTGTCTCACGGGTTTCGGAATCCAGAGACCACTCCAGACCATCCATCATCAAGCCATGGCTCTGCAGCTTGCCCGACAGATCCAGAATCGCCACGGCTTCCTTGCCGCTCAGACTCAGGTCCTGACGCGCCGTCCAGCGCGTCGGACCACGCTCGGGTATCTGGTCAGACAGGGAATAGCTGCCCGCCTGAGCCTCAATCCCCGCTTGACCGGACGCCATCTTCATCGCATCGGCCATATGCGCATTCAGGGTCTTCTGAGCTTCAATCGCAGACGTGCTGTCAGCCCGCCCAAAGAGGCGCACCGTCAGAAGCGTAGGAGCCGCATGGGCTTCTCCCGTCACCGTGAAATCAAGCTGGGTTCCGTTGGGGCTGTCCTCGGCACGGGCCTGACAGAAGGCGGCCAGAGATAAAACGGCCAAGGGCGTGACCAGACGGAATAAGCGCTTCATGAATGCTCCTGACTATGTTCCAGCAGAACCAACGCACGACGCAGCCTTGCGATCCCAGCGCGAAGATGGCGATGCTTGCAGAGCGTATCTCCTTCCGCCCGCAGCCGCTTTGCATCATCCATTGCACCAACCGGAATCCCATGCGGCATGGCCAAGAGCTGATCCACATTCCGGGTAAGTTGCGTACAGTATTCGGCACTGTCCGATGTCACGGAAATTGCGCCATCCTCTTTCCCGACGGTAGGGCGGGAAACCAGCGAATGAGACGGCCCATGCCCGGCGGGAGCAGCCGCAAGGCTTCCCATCAGGCCAAGACCCAGAAGACAGACAGTGGTGGGGGACAAAAGGCGCATCTCGCCTTCTTTAAGCTTTTTCACCTAAGCCAAGTGTGAGGGAGGAATGAAACTTCCGTCATGCTGGCAATGTGCTTTTTTTCTGAGCAACAGGTAGGTGCAGCATCACCCGTAACCCCGGATGACCATTCGCCAGCTCCATAGTGCCGCCGTGCAGGTGCACAACAGCCTGAACCAAAGACAGGCCCAAGCCTGCCCCCGGCGTATTACGAGCAGCCTCAGCCCGAAAAAAGCGTTCCGAGGCCCGCATCATATCCTGCTCCTCCATTCCTGGTCCCTGATCGGCCACCGAAATCGCAACGCTGCCATTCTGCATGGCGGCGGACAGGGTGATGGTTGAGTTGGCCGGAGCAAACTTGATCGCATTATCCAGCAAGTTGGCGACCGCCTGCTGTAAAAGATGCGGATCGCCGTTTACGGGACCAATCTGGCCCAGCTTCAGGTCCAGCGTCAGACCAGCCTCCTCCATGGAGGCCTCATAAAGCTCGGTCAGGCCTTCGAGGAGAGGGCCGATGTCCAACACCGTGAAGGCGGCGCGCCGTGCGCCCGCCTCAAGCTGGGCAATGCGGAGCAGTGCCTCGAAAATGGAGGTTACGCGATCCAGATCCAGCACAGCGCGGTCAATCGCTGCACGGAGTTCGTCTTCGGACGTCGCGGTCAGGCTCGCATCTTCCAGCCGGGCACGGGCACGGGCGATGGGGGTGCGCAGATCATGCGCAATGGCATTCGACACCTGTCGCACACCGTCCATAAGACGATTGATACGCTCCAGCATGGTGTTGACCGTCTGCGCCACAAGATCGGTTTCATTCCCCGTCAAGGGAATGCGACGGCTCAGATCACCCTGCGCCACGGCGGAGGTTGTGCGGGCAATCGAATGGACCACCTGTCGGAAAATCCGACGGATGGCCAATGTTCCGCCTGCCGCCAGCAGAGACACCATGACCCACGCCCAGATGAGCGTATCGGTCAGAACATGCCGGACAACCTGACGTCCCCGGACGTCCCGGCCAACAATCAGGCGGAACCCTTCTGAAAGCGGGTAAGCATGCATTTTGGCCTGTGTGCGAAAGCCATCCCGCCGGATGGAGAGTTCATAAAACTCGTCCATCTGTGTGATGACGACCGGCCATCCGGGGAGGTTACCGGCATATTTCCGACCGTCCGGACCGACCAGAAGATAGAGTTCGTCATCCTCGACGTTCTGATCCAGCCGATCCTGAATGGCGAGGGCCAGAGCAGCAGGGCCACCATGAACCCAGCGTTGGGCCAGATCATGCGCGTCAACCTGAACGGCGGCCTCGACCTGCCGATCAAGCTGGCCAGTCGTGTTCCACCAGATGAAAGACAGGAACACACCGGCCGAGATGATAAACACCAGCCCGTAAGCGAGCGCAAAGTTCAGCCCAGCAGACCGGATCGGCCAGCGTAAACGCTTTCCCAGCCGCTTGAGCCCACGCCAAATGTTCACGGATCAGTCCGCGCGCAGGATGTAGCCGGCGTTCCGGATCGTATGGATGAGGGGAGTCGCAAACGGCTTGTCCACCTTCTGGCGAAGGCGGGACACATGCACGTCGATCACATTCGTCTGTGGGTCGAAGTGATAATCCCACACGCGCTCCAGCAGCATGGTACGGGTCACGACCTGTCCCGCATGGCGGATCAGGAATTCCAGCAGACGAAATTCGCGGGGTTGAAGATCAATCTTTTCATTGCCACGCTTCACCGTCCGGGACAGCAGATCCATTTCCAGATCACCGACCGTCAGACGCGTCTGGGGAGCAGATTCCGGGCGGCCACGGCGACCAAGAGCTTCCACGCGAGCCAGCAGTTCGGAGAACGCAAACGGCTTCGTCATGTAATCGTCGCCGCCAGCCTTCAGACCGGCAACACGTTCATCGACATCCGCGAGAGCCGAGAGGAGCAGGACGGGTGTGGCGTTCTGCTGGCCGCGCAGCGTTTCCAGAATACGCAGACCATCAATGCCGCCCGGCAACATGCGATCCAGGATGACAACGTCGTAATTTTCGCTAACCGCCAGAAACAGACCGTCCTTACCGTTATCCGCTTCATCAACGACATGCCCGGCCTCGCGCAACCCCTTGAGAACAAAGGCGCGGACTGTGGAATCGTCCTCGACAAGCAGGATACGCATGGATGTTACTCTCTTTTTTCCAGACAACTGAACGCAGCGTCAGGCCTACAGAATACCGGCTTGTTTGCGTGGGTCAAAGTGAAGCGTTGTTCAGTTATCTGCATTCTTCGGGCGCGGGCCGATATGAACAGGAAGTGTCAGGTCCTTATCTCCACGACGGACCCCAAAATTCAGCACCATGCCCGGCTTGGCCGCAGCAATACTGCGCAGCAGCATTCGGGCGCTGATCACTGGCGTTCCATCCACCTGACGGACGATATCGCCACGGCGAAGGCCACTTTTCTGGGCCGGACCACCGTTATCGACCCCCGCGATACCTACGTCCGTGTCACTGTCATCCAGCGTGATCCCGAGCCAACCATGTTCGGCGTGACCGGTGGCTTCGATTTCCGCAACAATGGGCGCCACGATTTCGGACGGGATGCCAAAACCAATCCCCACCGAGCCACCCGCAGGCGTCACGATCGCCGCATTCACGGCCACAACCTGTCCACGCATATTGAAAGCTGGACCACCGGAATTACCCGGATTGATCGGCGCATCGAGCTGGATGAAATCATCCAGGGAACCAATCCCGAGATCACGCCCAACGGCTGAAACGATACCCGCCGTGACGGAAGATCCGAAACCGAACGGATTACCCGCTACGAGAATCCAGTCTCCGATATCCGTCTGTCGGCTGTCACCCCACGTGACGTGCGGAAGAGGCTCAGGGCTATCGACCTTGATGACGGCAATATCCGTCAGCGGGTCAGCCCCCAGAAGCCGGGCTGGCATTTCGTGGCCATTGGAGAGGGACACGACCACCTTGTCAGCGCCACCAACAACGTGGCGGTTCGTGACGATGATGCCTGTCGCATCTACAATAAAGCCAGACCCCGCGCCAACCATTTCATCCTGCTGGCGCTTCATACGATCATGATAACGCTTTTCCAGCGGTGTTCCCTTGATTTGCGGGGGAACGTGGTCGTGGCCGTCGGGACTGTTCTGGGTAATGGCGATATTGACGACAGCCGGAATGACCTGTCGGACGAGCGGCGCAAAACTCAGGGGGCCGTATTTGACCAGAAGTGGTGGAAGAGCGGGCGCTGCTGCGGGGACCGGGGGCTGCGTCGGGATACCGTGTGCATCCGTGCTTTCACCGGCTAAAGGACCGCCAGAAACAACGGATGGCAGCGATTTGGCCACGGACGGCTGAACCGTTGCAGAAGAGACCTGTGGTGAGGTTGAAGAAGTCCGTGAACTGCTGTCATGCGCGCGCCATGCAAGCATGAGCCCTACTGTCACGACAGTCGCTGTCCCTGCCCCGATTACTGCGGCCTGAAGAGAGCGATTCATAGGAAACAGGTCACGAACATCGTCATATTTCAGCTGCTAACACAAAATAGCCGAAGCTCCTAAAAGAAGCGCTACACGGGCGTTTTTGAGCGTCCAGGCATTGTGCTCATATGCTATATAATGACGTTTTTGGAAATCAAACAATTCTATGATTTCTATTTTTCGATTTTTTAAACTCACCTATCTTTCAGGCAGTTCTTCTCCTCCCTGAAAGATCATCCAATGTTCGCTTCCCTTCTTCCCCGTGATGCCCTCCTTCTTGCTGGCCGTCTTCTGATGGCCATCCTGTTCCTTGTCATGGGATGGGGAAAGCTGACCGACTTTCAAGCCGCAGTCGGCTATATGGTGCAGACAGGTGCGCCCGTGCCGACCCTTTCTGCCGCTCTGGCCATCATCGTTGAACTGGGTGCCGGACTGGCGTTGGTGAGCGGTTTTCTGATTGAGCCCGTAGCCATCATTCTCGCCCTGTATACGATTATTACAGGGCTGATCGGCCATCATTTCTGGACCATGTCCGGAATGCTCCGCTACGACATGATGATCCATTTCTACAAGAACATCAGCATTGCCGGTGGTCTTCTGATCCTTGCCTCTGCCGGAGCTGGACGCTTCGCCCTTCGACTGCGCTGAACGCTTGCGGCAGACAGGTCATTCCCGGATAGTAACGGTCACTTCAATCCGCAAGGATCCGCCATGAGCCTGTCCCGCCGCTCTCTGCTCGCCCACTCCGCGGGATTGGCATCCCTTGCGGCCTTACCGATACAGGTTCAGGCACAGGCGCCCGGCCGCAAGATCATTCTGGATACCGATCCGGGGGTCGACGATGCCATGGCGCTTCTACTACTCCATGGCACGCCTGGTATTTCAATCGTCGGGATCACCACAGCAGCCGGCAATGGCCTGATCGAAACCACGACACGCAATGCGCTGTATCTGGCAGACAGGTTCGGCATAACCGCTCCTGTCGCAAAAGGTCAGGGGGCGTCTCTGGATGGCGTAACATCCTCACCGCCTGTCACCATTCATGGACGGAACGCACTGGGTGACATCCCTCTTCCCGCAATCCGGGGAAAACTTGATCCCCGTCCCGCTCATGACCTGATTATCGACCTTGTGCGAGCCAACCCGCACGAGATCACGCTGGTTGCAACGGGACATATGACCAATCTGGCCCTCGCCCTGCGAAAAGCGCCGGAGATTGCCGGGCTGGTTCGAGACGTGGTGCTCATGGGCGGGGCGTTCGGGTATCATGGAGCGCGAGGGAACGTCACACCCGCTGCGGAAGCCAATTTTCATGGTGATCCCCGTGCGGCAGACGAAATCTGTGCGGCAGGTTGGCCCCTGACGATTGTGGGGCTGGATGTCACGACGCAGACCATCATGACGAATGCGTATTTCGCCGATATGCGCCAACACGGCGGTAAAGCCGGGCAGTTCCTGTGGGACATCACCCGCGTTTACATGACTTTCCATCATAGGCTCGGCCTGAACGGTATTTACGTCAATGACGCCTCCGCCGCTGCCTACGTCATCGCCCCCGAACTCTTCAAAACCCAGAAAGGGGCGGTCCGGGTTGCCACGGAAAGCGTCGCTTTGGGAGAATCCATTCTGAAAGCTGATGGACGCGTCTATCCGCTAGGCGACTGGGATCATCGCCCTTCCGTTCAGGTCTGTACGGACGTGAATGCGGAAGGTGTTCGGACCCTTTTCCGCAACGCTATCCTGCGATTGGATTAACGCTTTGGCCTAGGCTTCGGTGGCTCAGCCGTGGCCGGATCTTCCGGCCAGTCATGCCGAGGGTAACGGCCTCGCATGTCCTTACGCATATCCAACCAGCTTCCTTTCCAGAAGCCTGCCAGATCGGCTGTAATCGCCTGCGGACGACCCGCAGGTGAGAGAAGCGCACATTGAAGCGCGACCTGACCGTCAGCCAGCACAGGCGTAGAGGCTGTTCCATAGAAAGCCTGCGCACGAGCAGAAACTGTTGGAATCGCACCCGTATAATCAATCTCGTGCGTGCTGGCTTTCAGCGTCAAACGTGGCGGTAATTTGCGATCCAACGCCGACAGATCAGCGTAATCCAGTTGCGCACGCAGGATGGACAGAAGATCCAGCGCCTTGACCTGCGTTAAACGGTCACACCCCGCCAGATAGGGTTCGAGCCATTCCAGATTTTGCGCCAGAGCTTCCAAAGACAGGTCCGGCAGATGAGGCGCATAGGCTGTCCGGGCATGAGCGACACGCGCCTGAAACTGTCGGGTCGCGTCGGACCAGTCGAGAACTCGTGGCAGATCGAACTGGATCTGCTGGAGAAGGAGCGCCTGCGCTTCCTCAGGAGTTACTTCCGTATTGCGGTCTCGCAGGATCAGCGCGCCAAGACGAAGGCGACGCCGGGCAATGATGCGTCCGGAAGTCCCATCCAGACTGGTCTCCACCTGTTCGGTGGTCCGGTCCAGCAGCATTTGGGGCAGGTTTTCCGCATCCAGAGGCGCGGCAAGAGTGATTTCCGTGGACGTCCGGGTATGAAAGGCCGCAGCAGCCAGCAGCTTTTCCCGTGCCAGACCATCATTAGCCGAGACGCGCGCACTTCCTCCGCCTGCAAGACGAAAGCGCCCCAATTCGCCAGCCGCCTGCGCCACACGGTCTGGAAAACCGGCCGCCAGAAGTGGTCCGGCATGTGCAGGCATTGGGCTAAGAGGAAGATCCTTGCCACCCATCCGGCGCAGGAAGCGCTTGGCAGATTGGCGCATGTGAAACAGGCTGGCCCGGTCGGCACGAGGGTCATCGCGTTCGAAAAGAGCCAGACGCGTGCGGATGTCCGCTCCAGCCGATGCACCTACAGGTGTGTTCGGCCTTGGACGAAGGGGATCACGCTCTTCCAGAAGTGCTGCAAGGCACGCGCCTGTGACACGTTCAGGAATGGTCTTTGCCGCACAGAGCATCGCGGCCAAACGCGGATGAGTTCCCAATCCCGCCATCCGTTTCCCGAGCGGTGTGATGTGCCCCGCTGCGTCGATGGCGCCAAGGTCACGGAGCAATTCGCGGCCTCCTTTCAGAACCCCGGCAGGCGGCGCATCCAGCAGAGGCAGATCATCGGGAGACGTGCCCATGACGTCCTGCCAGGCCGCAGTTACAAGGGCAAAATCCGTCAGGTCTGCGACAAGAATTTCAGGCGCATCCTGTGGACGAAGCGCACGCTGCGTGGCTTCAGACCAGAGACGAATTGCGACACCGGGAGACTGTCGCCCAGCGCGCCCGGCCCGCTGGGTTGCTGTCGCACGGGAGATCTTCAGCGTTTCCAGCCGAGACAGACCCGTATTCGGGTCCAGACGGGGCGCCCGTCGAAGGCCACCATCCACGACAATCCTGACGCCCGAAACCGTCACGGATGTTTCCGCAATGGACGTCGCCAGCACGACGCGACGGACGCCCGATGGTGCAATCGCACGGTCCTGATCGTCCGTTGTCTGTTCACCATGAAGCGGGAAAACAGGCACGGACTCCCCAAGGAGTGTCTGCGTGCGGCGAATTTCACCAACACCCGGCAGGAAGGCGAGAATATCGCCCTCTTCTTCCGACCAGGCCTGTCGGATGGCCCGGGCACAGGCCTCCGGCAGATCTCGGGGATGCGGGATATCACGGGTATGCCGGACATCAATCGGGTATTGCCGCCCTTCACTCTCAATGAGAGGCGCATTCATCAGTGTTGTAAAAGCGCGACCGTCCGGCGTTGCGGACATCGCCAGAATACGCAGATCAGGCCGCAGTTCGCGCTGAAGATCCAGACAGAAGGCTAGTGCGGCATCCAGATCCAGCGACCGTTCATGAACTTCATCGAACAGGACAGCCCCGACACCATCCAATGTCGGGTCGGCCAGAAGACGGCGAACAAGCAGGCCTTCCGTCACGACTTCGATGCGCGTTTTGCTGGACACGGCAGAATCCGTGCGGGTTCGAAAGCCAACGGTCTCGCCGGGACGCTCCCCGAGTGTGCTGGCCATCCGGGACGCGGCACCACGCACGGCAACACGGCGCGGTTCGACAAGAATGATTTTCTGCCCAGAAAGCCATGGCGCATCAAGCAGCGCCAGTGGCGTCAGCGTCGTCTTACCGGCGCCCGGGGGAGCCACCAGAACAGCATTCGGCTGCTGTTCAAGTACGCTCAGAAGCTCTGGAAGAATGGCCGTGACCGGGAGGTCCGGAGAAAGAAACGCGCTCAGGACGGAACTCCCGTGGAAAACAGATGGATAGCCAGAGAACCGGTTATTTCAACGCAAAGCCCATCCGGTTCAGAACTGCCTTCATGACGTGCCGTCCACTCAAACCGCGATAGCTGTCCACACGGGCCGCAACAGTCTCGGACCATGCACGGGACGGCAGCCCCTGTTCCTGCTGGTAGGCATCGGCAACGCGATCGTACGCGGCAATACCTGCCGGTTCCTGCGTCGCATCATACCGTTCCCGGTGAACAACCACATCCTGACCGAGACGGGGCTTGTATCCGTTCTGATAGGCGGGATCGGGGCGCCCCACACACATGCCGACAACCGCAACGGTTTTGGGAGGAAGGTTGAGCAGTTTGGCGACGTCTTCCGGATGATTCCGCAAACCGCCGATATAAACAGTGCCCAGCCCCATGGACTCAAAGGCCGTCACGGCATTCTGGGCAGCGATGCCGACATCCAGCGTGCTCATGAGGAAGATTTCCTCATAATCCAGCGCTTCACTACCCTTGCCTGCCCGTTCCGCAATCCGTTCCAGACGGGCCAGATCGACGATCCAGGCCAGAAACAGCGGCGCGACTTCGATGTGCTTCTGGTTACCGCAGAGTTCGGCCAGTTTCGCGCGCGTCTCGGGATTTTCAACCGCGACGACAGACCAGACCTGAAGGTTGCTGGAGGTAGCCGCCGAAGAGGCCGCCGCGATTCCGGCTTCCAGCGTGCCGGGAGGCAACGCATCCGGGAGATAGGCCCGAACCGAATGGTGTTTCAGAAGGGTTTCGAGAACCGGATTGTCCGGCAGGTCTTTTGGGGCGTCAGTGCGATAGCGGGTCTGCCACAGGGAAGAAATGCCGGACATGGGTGTTCCTCAGTCTTCGTAAGTGATGAGTGCGTTCAGCGGAACGTCCAGTTTGTCACGTCCCTTGAGACCTGCAAGTTCGATCAGCACGCTGGCGCCAACAACTTCTGCACCAGCCTTGCGCAGCAGATCGATCGAGGCTGCAAGAGTGCCGCCCGTAGCCAGAAGATCATCGAGAACGACAATGCGCTGGCCCGGCTTGATGGCGTCTGCCTGAATGTGCAGTTCGTCTTCGCCGTATTCGAGACCGTATTTCAGGGAAATCGTCTTGCCCGGCAGCTTGCCCGGCTTGCGCAGCATGGTGAAACCACAACCAAGACGCTGTGCCAGCGGAGCAGCCGTCAGGAAGCCGCGGCTTTCGATTCCGGCCAGAAGATCCGGCTGCCATGCAGAAATGATACGGGCCAGACGGCCTGTAGCAACCTGCCAGGCTTCGGCGGAACGGATCAGCGTGGAGATGTCGTAGAACAGGATCCCCGGCTTCGGGAAATCCGGAACCTCACTGATATAGTCCTTGAGGTTGAGCGGCTGGGGTTCCTTGAACGACATGGCGGCACTGCTTTCTTCTGAGCATGACAAACAGCGCGCCATGTAGGGGACTCTTCCCCTACAACTCAAGCCCGGATTGCATTCCGGGCCTGATCGATGGCTTCCAGAAGGGCGTTTCTGCGAAACGGCTTTGGCAGAACAGCTACGCTTTCGCCCATCAACTGGCCTTCCTCAAAGTCTCCCGACATGAGAACGACAGCCAGCAAGGCATTCTGTTCCCGCAGTTTCCGGGCGAGCAGCAGACCATTCAGAATGCCGGGCAGATTATAGTCCGTCACCAAAAGGTCGGCCGTTCCGCCCCACGCCAAGGCAGCTTCCGCGTCCTCAACCTGATGAACGTCCCAGCCTTCACGCTGCAGAACCGTTTTCACCACCAGGGCAACGGCAACATCATCTTCAACCAGTAGAACCTGCATCGCTTTCAACTCCGCTCAAGACGCCGAAGGGGGAAGCTTTGGCCTCAGCAGGGCAAAGAACGTTGCCGCACAGAAGGCAAAAACCAGAAAGCCTGCAAACGGAACAGCCGTCCCCGCAGGCATCAGCCCAAACAGCGCACTGGCAACTGCTCCGAACAGGTACTGCATTGTTCCTGCCAGTGCAGAGGCCGAACCTGCACGTTCGGACTGTTCGGACAGAATGCCAACCATGGAATTGGGTCCAATGATGCCTGTTGGCGCCATTGTGATGATCAGGGCAATGATGAGCGGCCATAGAAAGAACGATCGAAGCTGACCACCAGATGTCAGATCCACCGCGGAAATCACGGCCAACGCCAGAAACAGGACACTTCCTGTCAAGCTGATCCCCAAGGCGCTGAACAGCATGTGAGAAGTACTGACCTTCCCCACGACCAGACCGTTGATAGCAGAGGCACCGATCATGCAGACGGCAAACAGCCCGAACAGCATGCCGTAATGAAACGGTGACATACCAAATCGCTCTTCAAACAGAGCGGGCGCCCCAGTCAGATACGTGAAGGTCACGAAACCCAGAAAGCTCCAGACAAGCCCGTTCGTAATGAAACTGCGAGTCCGCAGAATGTAGATATACCGCTCGATGATAGAGAGCGGCATCATGTCGCGCCGGTCCTGCTTGGCGAGCGTCTCCGGGAAGACGGTCAGCAGCATGACGGTACAGACGGCACCATAAAGCGCAGTCGCCCAGAAAATGGATCGCCAGTCCACGAACTTCAGCGCGAATCCCCCCAGCATCGGGGCCAGAATCGGTACAACACCCTGCACCACGATCAGGCGGGACATCAGCTTTGATGCCGTATCGCCTTCCGTCAGATCCCGAAGGCACGCATTGGGTACCACCAGCCCGGCAGACGCCATCAGCGCCGAGAAGACGCGCCAGATGCACATCACCGTCATGTTCGGAGCCAGCGCACAGCCAACCTCGCCGATCGTATATCCGATCATGCCAATCAGAAGCGGCATCCGACGACCAAAGCGGTCCGAAATCGGGCCAATGCTGATCTGACCGATGGCCAGACCGATGACCCAGGCCGCCATCGTGATACTGCCCGACCCTGGCGCGGCGTGAAGCTGGCGTTCCATCTCGGGAAGGGCAGGCAGGTAAATATCCGTCGAGACCGGGCCGACCGCCGTAAAGATGCCCAGCATAAGCGGCAGCCATCCTGGGATGGTGTCTCCACGCCGGAACGCCATGCTCTGTTCTGTCATTCGTTTCTGCCTGTGAAAAAGCAATGGTCAGAAGAAAGGAGAGAGTGTCCGTTCCTCGCGAACGGAATG
The DNA here is from genome assembly GCF_015244665.1 of Gluconobacter japonicus. Classification (NCBI taxonomy): domain Bacteria; kingdom Pseudomonadati; phylum Pseudomonadota; class Alphaproteobacteria; order Acetobacterales; family Acetobacteraceae; genus Gluconobacter; species Gluconobacter japonicus. The sequence continues at coordinate 340,926 of NZ_JABCQN010000002.1, read as the reverse complement.
AACTGTTGATCGTTCAGAATTCTTTGGGTTCTGAACGTTTATTCATCTGCCTGACGCAGGAGCATGGCTCCCAGAACGCCAGAAACCACAAACAGTCCGCCCGCAAGGCCAAGCTGGACCACATGACCAATCCGGGTTCCCGCCCCGATTAGAACGAACACGAGGTTCTGGGGCAGCCCCCCGAGAAGGGTCGCAAATGCGAAGGCCGTGACTGGAAGTTCAAAAAGTCCCGCCGCCATAGACACCAACAATGCAGAGCCAACAGGCATGAGCCGCAACGTCAGGACTGCGCGGAACGGTTTGTGATGAAGAATTCTGGCCAGCGCTGCATAATTCTTTTGCAGTCGGTCATGCAACCTCTGCCGGAATTTTATGGGAGCCAAAGCCCGCGCCCAGCCATAAGCCGCGATAGCCCCCAGCATATAGGCCAGAGAGCAAAGCCCCAGACCGCCCCAAACGCCGAACGCCAGACCTGCCGCAATGCAAAGAGCCTGCCTCGGCAGACCAAAAGCGGAATAGGGTACGGCCAGCAGCAGGAACCAGAACGACGCATACGGCGTCTCGTGCCAGTGGGGCGCGTTCTCCAGAAGGTGATGGATAACTGGCAGACGCTGCAACAGGGCCACGAATACCAGCATGGCGCCGATTGTCAGGGCAGCGCGCCAGGGCACGAGATCACGGAACGTCCGGCGCAGTTCTGGATCGGGAGGGGAAGAAATCGGGCTACCCATTTCAGCCGGATACCAGCGGAAACAGCTCACGGCTATGGCGATGCCGGATTTTGAAAACGAATCTCTTGTAGATATATCTTAAGATACTATATCGTACGACATATCGAATGAAGGAAAACAGAATGTTTAGATATGATACCCATCGCGCAGAGCGCGGTTTCTCCAGGTTCTCCCGGGGCTTTGGCTTCGGTGGACACAAGCATCGCAGGGACGGAAAAGTCCGTGGCGAAACAACAGGACATGACGAAGAAAAAATGCGCGATCACCCGGAGTCCGGTGAAGAACGCTTCCGCTGGGGACACGAAGGCCGACGCTTCGGCGGCCGGGGTGGTGAAAGTCGGGGCGGCCGTGGCTTTTTCGGCGGCCGCGGCCCCCGTGGCGGTGCGGGCCGTTTTGGCGGCGGCTTTGGTGACGACGCTTTCGGTCGCGGTCGCAAGCTAACTGCGGAAGAACTCCAGATTGTCATTGAAGCCCTGCTGCATGACCAGCCTGCCCATGGTTACGAGCTGATCCGGCGCCTCGAAGAGCACTCAGGCGGCTTTTACAAGCCAAGCCCTGGCGTCATTTACCCCTCCCTCACCTATCTTGAGGAAGCTGGCCTGACAGCCGTTACGCAGGAGGGCAATCGCAAGCTCTACAGTCTGACGGATGAAGGCCGCGCGCATTACGAAGCCAATCGGGAACAGGCGACTCGCATTCTCGAAATTCTGGCGCGGATCGGTGCGCGAATGTCAGAAGTGCGCGACGCATTCAGTGGTGTGAATGACCTCGATCCGAGTCTGGGTCAGGATTTCCATGAAGCGCGTCTGGCTCTGAAAATGGCTCTGAAGTCCCGCCGTGGGGCGAATGCGGACGAACTGCGCCGCGTCGTGGGGATCCTGCGTCGGGCTGCAGACGAAATCAGCGGCAAAGCCAACGAAGAAAAGCCTTCAGAAGACTGAAGCCCTTCGTCTGCCCGGTGACATGTCTTAAAGGAGTGGTCATGATTGTTCAGGACCACCCCTACTTCTGCAACATGCCGGACGACATGCAGTACTACCGGCCGGATGTCTTTCCACCTGGCTTTATTGAAAAATCCATGGTGTTCGCGTTGCCGGACCGGCTGAAGAAATTCCGGCGCAATCTCTGGCACGTCCGCCGCAACCCCGGAGAGGATGCGGTCTACATGCCGCTTTTCCGGGTGGACTGCATTCTCAAAACAGATCCGCCGCCTTTGGGCTTGCAGGGTCCGTTGGATGTGTATCCGTTCTACACACGCACCACGAAAACCCGCAGCCGTGAACTGGATTATTATGTCCTGTTCATTTTCCGCGAAAAACTCTCATTTATGCGGTGTCAGGAACTGGTCGAAAAAGGTTGAACTTTTCCACTCTTGAAGGATGTGGGCGGGCGGCTCATTGATGACGCGCGCCCACCGGCGCTTCATTCTTTTGGAAACGGATCCAGACTCATGCCCAAATCCCTGTACGCCACGATGAAAGCCCTTCCCGGCTGCCGTGAGAAAGTCCGTGACCTTCTCGTCGGTCTGGCCGCGGACGTCCGGGCAGAGCCGGGATGCGAGCGATTTGTCGTTCACACACTGGCAGACGATCCCGACTTCTTTCACGTCGAGGAAACCTACCGCGACGAAGACGCTTTCAAGGCCCATATGGGGACCGAGCACGGCCGCGTCTTCAATCAGGTCATCAAGACGCTGGTTGAAGGCGGCGGCTCGACGGTCGTGTTCCTTGATACCGTGATCTGAAAGCAGTTTTCAGATCAGGCCCTTCGCGCGGATCAGCGCGAAGGCTGCCAGAGACACCATGCATTTCAGTTCGCCACGGGCGATCAGGGCTTCGAACTCCGCCAGTGTCATATCCTGCGTCGTGATGTCCTGCTCGGTCTCTTCAAGCTCGGTCTCCCCACGGGTAAGATTGCGCGCCAGAAAGACGTGCCCTTTCTGGTTGGAATAGCCTGCGCCCTGATACATCGTGCCCGCGTGGATCATCTCGCCAGCACGCAGGCCGGTTTCTTCCCGGAGCTCACCCAGAGCCAGTTCCACAGGATCGACGTTCTCTTTCGTCTCCCACATGCCCATGGGGAGTTCGAGCAAACGCTCCCCGACCGGATAGCGGAACTGCTGGATCAGCGTGATGCGGCCATCAGCGTGCATGGGCAGAATCACGACGAACTCTCCCCGCTCAACAATGCCGTACAAGCCTTTTTTGCCGTTGGGGTGAATGATGATGTCTTCACGCACAGCCGTCCATGGATTGCTGTAGGCAAGACGGGTCGAAACGGTCTGGAATCCGGCTGCGGTACGGGCGTCTTCAATGCTCATGAGGCTGATCCGATCTTGTTTCGTTCCTGGTGATCGGCGACACTGTAGGGATGGAGTCCCGCCGGATCGTGCATATCGACATGGACGCTTTTTACGCGTCTGTCGAACAGCGAGATAACCCGTCCTTACGAGGTCGCCCCCTTGCGGTAGGCCGCGGAGAGGCACGCGGTGTTGTCGCGGCCGCCAGCTACGAGGCGCGCCCTTTTGGCGTGCGCTCAGCCATGCCGTCTCTGAAAGCCAAGCGACTCTGCCCCGACCTTGTCTTCGTGCCCGGCCGTTTTGATGTGTACCGCGCTGTCTCTGCGCAGATTCATGACATCTTCGCGCGCTATACGCCCCTGATCCAGCCACTGTCCCTGGATGAAGCCTATCTGGATTTGACAGATTATCTTGGCGCCTATGGTTCAGCCACGCTGGTGGCCGAAAGAATCCGGGCAGACATCCGCAAGGAAACCGGACTGACGGCTTCGGCGGGCGTGTCCTATAACCGATTTTTGGCCAAACTGGCCTCCGACTACCGAAAACCTGATGGGCTCTTTGTTATTACGCCGGGCATGGGGCCGAACTTTGTAGCGGGGCTGACGGTCGACCAGTTTCATGGAATCGGGCCGGCCACAGCGCAAAAAATGCGAGCATTGGGGATTGAAACCGGTGCTGACCTTCGGAAGTTAGATCTTCCGACCCTGATGCGGCACTTCGGCAAATCTGCACCATTCTATCATGGTATTTCCCGGGGCATTGATGAGCGACCCGTCGTCGTAAACCGCGAGCGCAAATCGCTTGGAACAGAACAGACCTATCTGAGTGATCTGCAAAAGAAAGACGAGGCCAAAGCAGCTCTGGGTCTGATCGCTACAAAACTCTGGCTTCAGGTTCAGCGAAAGCAACTCACAGGTCGGACCGTCACCCTTAAGGTCAAATACGCCAATTTTCGGCAGATTACCCGTGCACGAACCCTTCCCTCTCCCATAACGTCCGAAGCATGTCTGAGCGAAACCGGGCACTCCCTGTTTGCACCCCTTTTCCCTCTTCAGACAGGTGTCCGGCTATTGGGGCTCACTCTTTCGGGCCTTTCTGGCTCGGCGGCCACGGAGAGCACACCTGCTCCACAAATGCAGCTTCTGTTTGACCATCCCTCAGAGGAACCTCCTAAAAATCCTGAGACTTTTCGCTCACTTTCCCTGTTTTGAACGTTGTTACGCCGAGGTCAGGGGCAAAATGCGCCTGCTGGCTGTTCTGACAGGAGTTGAAAATTCATGGTTCCGTTCCGTTTGCCTGCTCTCCTCTCCGCTGGCGCTCTGGCCACCGTTGCGGCTTTGTCTTTAGGGGGATGTGCCTCTGGCACTTCGGCAGCTCAAAACCCGGAAACCCAGGCCGCCGCAACTGCTGCTGCTACGGCGGCGGCCCAGACCACCGCATCGCGACTGACAGACGGCCTCACAGGTGCGCTGGGTCTACCTAACCTGTCTTCAACCTCGTCCAGCAATCTTGCCGGTGTTCTGAATTACTGCGTCACAAACAACCTGACATCTGGCAGTGCTGCCTCGGGCCTTTTGTCCACGGTCAGCCAGCAGCAGGGCATAACGAACAGTTCTGCCTATAGTGCAGGCCAACAGGGTATCCTTCAGGCGATCAGCAACCAGACCAATACCTCACAGCAGTACTCTCTGTCGTCTCTTGCCGAACCCCTTCGTCAGAAAGTCTGTTCTGCGGTTTCCAGCCGTCTGCAAAGCATGCTTTAAGGCGCGCATCCTGCGGGCAAAGAGGCTCGCAGGATCACATAATGTTGTTTTTTGGACCTGAGGGGTCCATTCACCGTGACGAATGGTCCAGACTGTCTTATGTCTGAAGTGACGTAACCATTTGGTTACTTAATAGAATAGGAGATTGAAGACATGACTGCGGAAGAAACGCCGGTGAGTTCACCGACGAAGCGAGTTCTTACCGTCGTCCTCTTCAACCTTCTGGTCTACATCGTCATCGGGCTTCCCAATGCCGTTCTGACGATCTTCGTCCATCATACCCTTGGCTACAGTACAGCAATCGCGGGTATGGCGTTTTCCCTGCAATATCTGGCGACATTCGCTGCCCGACCCTCGGCCGGACGGCTGGTGGATAATATAGGCCCCAAACCGGTTGTTCTTGGCGGTCTGATCACCTGTTTCGTTTCCGGTTTGCTCATGTTTGGAGCGGGATGGGCAAGGGAGATTCCAGCCCTGTCTCTCGGTATCCTCCTCCTCAGCCGCCTGTTTCTCGGCTGGGCCGAAAGCTGGGCCGCGACTGGCGTGATTGTCTGGAATATTCGCCGCGCCGGGGCCGAAAATACAGCCATTGCCATCTCCTGGAACGGTATTTGTTCCTATGGTGGCATTGCCCTTGGAGCCCCGATTGGTGCCAAGTTGTCGCTGCTACCAGCTCCATATGGCGGGATTGTCTCGGTTGGCATTTTGTCTGCCATTCTGCCGCTCATCGGTCTGGCATTGATTGGCTTTTATAAAGGCGTGAAGCCAGTTGCCACGAATGACAAGCCTCTTCCCTTCAGTCACGCACTTCGACTGGTTCTGCCACATGGTATGGCTCTCGCAGCGGGATCTATCGGATTCGGGGCCATTTCCTCCTTCCTCGCGCTTTATTATGCAGTCCTTCACTGGGAGGGGGCAGCAACGGCCCTGTCCGTCTTCGGCATCGTCTTTGTCGTCATCCGATTCTTCTTTGCCTCGCAGATTGCCCGGCGCGGTGGTGTGTTTGTCGCGATTGTCTCACTATTGATTGAGGCGGCGGGGCTGGCCTGTCTGGCCATTTTCCCGTCTCAGGGAGCAGCGCTTATCGGCGCTGCACTGACGGGCGCCGGCTTCTCGCTGCTCTTTCCGGCGCTAGGTGTTCTGGCCGTTAACAGCGCAGGACCGCAGAACCGGGGTGCCGCTCTGGGGGCCTATTCGATCTTCATTGATCTGGCGATTGCGTGTTCAGGTCTTGTGCTCGGGCAGGTCATCGAGTTTGCTGGCTACAAGACCATGTTCGGCACGACTGCGGTGTGCTGTCTGGTCGGTGTGCTCATCAGCCGTTCGCTCGGGCGGAAGCCTGCCGTCTGAGCGTTCTGCCCGCTTGTCTACAGGATCTGCCTTTCATGACCATCCGTTCCTGCGCTGTTTTCTGCGGCTCCCGCTTTGGCAACTCCCCTGTTTATGCCGAAGGTGCATCCGAACTCGGGAAAGCGTTGGCTCAGAATGGGATCAAGCTGATTTACGGCGGCGGTCATGTCGGTCTGATGGGAACGGTTGCTGATGCTGCGCTGACTGCGGGCGGCGAAGTCATCGGTGTTATTCCCGGCTTCCTGCATGACCGGGAAGTGATGCATAAGGGCGTCACAGCGCTTGAAGTGACCCCAAACATGCACAGCCGCAAAGCCCGCATGTTCGAGTTGTCTGACGCGTATGCCATCATTCCAGGCGGATTCGGCACGTTCGATGAACTGATGGAAATCCTGACCTGGAAGCAGCTCGGCCTGCATCAGGACCCGATCTACATCGTCAATATCGGTGGCTGGGCCAAGTCTCTCGTCCGCACCCTGACTGATGCTGTCGAACAGGGTTTTGCCTCCGCGAACACGCTTTCCCTTTTCACCGTTGTGGAAGACGTTTCTGAACTGATGAGCCATCTGCGCGAAAACGTCCCCGCTTGAAAGATCAGACTGTCAGCGTCTTTTCGAGGGCGCTGACAATCTTTTCCAGCAGCATACGGTCTGCGTCATGAAAGCGGTTCTTGATCGGACTATCGATATCCAGAACCCCAATAAGTGCACCATCCTTCAAAACCGGAATGACGATTTCGGATTCTGAAGCCGCGTCGCAGGCGATATGGCCGGGAAACGCATGAACGTCTGGGACGACAAGCGTGGTCTTCTGTGCGGCGACCGTCCCGCAGACGCCTTTTCCCAACGGGATACGCGTGCAGGCCAGCCGTCCCTGAAAAGGACCGAGCACAAGCTGGTCTTCCTTCCACAGATAGAAGCCGGACCAGTTGATGTCCGGCAGCGCTTCGAACAACAAAGCCGCGATATTGGCCATGTTGGCAATCATGTCCGGTTCCGAAGATACGACAGATTCCACTGTTGGCAGAAGATCCTCCGTGGTCAGACGATGGATGGGCGCACTCACACTAATCTCTCCTGAAAAAGGGGATTGGACCATAGAGCCGTTGCGCTGATCCGTCATGATGGTCACACTCGGAAAAGCGCATCAGAATTCAGGAGAAGACCATGACCAGACGCCTCTATGGAATTTCGCTCTCCGGTCATGTGCATCGTGTCAGACTCTTTCTGTCGATCCTGAAGCTGGACTACACGTTCGTTGAAGCAAGCATGCACTCTCCGGAAGTTCTCCGCCTCAACCCGCTTGGACAAATTCCTGTTTTTGAAGATGGAGAGATCATCCTTACGGATAGCAACGCTATTCTTGTCTATCTGGCGAAGACCTATGCGCCTGGCAGTCACTGGCTTCCGGAAGACCCGCTGGGTGCCGCTCATGTCCAGAAATGGTTCTCGATCGCCGCTGGAGAACTGCGCTACGGCCCGGCAATGGCAAGAGCAGCAACGATCTGGAAACGCCCTGAAGAGATTGGTCCGGCTCAGACCAAGGCTGAGAAGCTCCTTCCTTTCATGGAAGGAGAACTCACCAGGCATTCTTATCTGGCAGGGAATCAACCAACACTCGCCGATCTGGCCTGTTATGCTTACACGGCCCGCGCACCCGAGGGAGGGATTTCTCTCCGGCCTTATCCAAATATCCGCAAATGGCTTGACGGTGTGGAAGCGCTTCCGGGATTCGTTTCGATGCCGCATGTATCAGAGGCACCATTTGAGTAGTATTGGTTTTCAGATTGCTCTCTCGACATGGAGAGAATTATTAGAAAAAATTCATATTCAATAAAAAGAGTTTCCTCATCACTTCATCTTCTTAAAAGGGATGGGCCTTTCGTTCGGAAGAACCATCATGAAACTGACTTCGGAAACTCTGGCTCATCTTCCAGAGACCATTCTTACCTCCCCTTATGATCGCCAGAAGGTGACTGCGGGGATTGCGCACCTCAGTGTCGGCAATTTCCATCGCGCGCATCAGGCCGTCTATACAGATCGCGCATTGGCTCTTCCCGGTCAGGAGAACTGGGGCATCGTCGGCATTGGCCTGATGGACGTGCCCTCCGAGGTGCAGAAAGCCGAAGCTCTACAAGCTCAAAGCGGACTTTACACGCTCCGTGAATGTCCGGCAGGCCGACCGGATGTGGTGCGGGTCGTGAAGTCACTTGTGGAATATATTCACGCCCCCGCAGATCGTGCCGCAGCACTGAAGCGCCTGACCGATCCCGCCATCCGCATTGTCACCATGACGATCACGGAAGGCGGTTACTACATGGATGAGGCCGGTCACTTCATGACCGATCATCCCGCCATTGCCGCTGATCTCAAGCGCGATGTGCCGGAAAGTGTCTTCGGTCTTCTGACAGAGGCTCTACGCCTCCGCCGCGAAGCGGGTGTGAATGCGTTCACGATCCTGTCCTGTGACAATGTTCCGTCCAACGGTGAAATCGCCCGCCGCGCCGTTCTGTCCTTTGCCCGGCTGAAAGACGACGAACTGGCAGACTGGATTTCCCGGAATGTCGCGTTCCCGTCCTGCATGGTGGACCGCATCACACCGGCTGTCGGCCCGGCAGACATCGAGCGCCTTAATCGGGAAAGCGGTATTGAAGACCGTGCCCCTCTCTTCTGCGAAGACTTCATCCAGTGGGTCGTGGAAGACAAGTTCCCCGAGGGCCGGCCAGCATGGGAAAATGTTGGCGTCCTTTTCACGGATAACGTCGAGCCTTACGAGCAGGTTAAGCTCCGAATGCTCAACGCCTCCCATTCCATGCTGGCCCTCCCGGCCGTACTGATGGGATATCGCTTCGTCAGTGAAGCCATGGAGGACGAGAATCTCTTCCGCCTGTTACAGCAGTTCCTCGGTTTTGATTCTGAACCACAACTCAACGCACCTCCGGGAATGAGCCTGCCGGAATATGGCGCTCTGCTGCTCCAGCGTTTCCGCAACAAGGCCGTTAGCGACCAGCTTCTGCGGATTGCCTCGGACAGCACATCCAAATTACCGGTCTTTGTACGCCCGACAGCAGAAACAGTCGTGCAGGACAATGGCGATATGCGCCGCATTGCCTTCCTGCTGGCCTGCTACTGCACTTACCTCGGTGGCTTTGATGACAAGGGGACGGAATTCCCGGTTACGGAGCCTCGTCTCAGCAAGGAAGACCGTGCGCTGGCGGGCTCTTCGGACCCTGCCAAGGCACTTGATATGAGTGTCTTCGCGGGCTGGGGTCTGACTGACAATCCAGAGTTCGTGCGCCTTTTTGTTGAAATGCGCATCAGCCTTCAGGATCGTCGAACCGCAGAGACGCTGGTAGACGTTATTTCTCCACGCTGAGCAGACCATGACCTGCTGTCTGACCACGGGGCCGCAGGTCATGATTTTCCAAGTTATTTTCCGAGCCAGGATTGCCGCATGATTATCAAAACTGACGAAACAGTCGATCTTCAGACGCCAACTGGTTCCATGCGGGTTCATGTGTTCCGCCCCGTTCAGGACGGGCGCTTCCCGGCTGTCATCCTGTATTCGGAAATTTATCAGGTCACCGCACCCATTGAACGGCTGGGCGCAATAATCGCGGGTCAGGGCTATATCGTTGCCATTCCTGAAGTTTATCATGAGTATGAACCCGCTGGGACGGCCCTTGCCTATGACAAGGAAGGGACAGACCGGGGCAATGACCTGAAATATACCAAGCCGGTTTCTGCTTTCGATAGCGATACGGCAGCAATCATTGCATGGTTACAGACAAACCCTCTTTGCACCGGGTCAATCGGGGCTTTCGGAGTATGCCTTGGAGGCCACTTGGCCTACCGTGCCGCGCTGCATCCTGACGTACGCGCTACGGCCTGCTTCTACGCAACAGACCTGCACTCTGCGACGCTTGGCGCCGGAAAGTCCGATGATTCTCTGGCTCGCGCCGCGGACATCAAGGGCGAACTGATGATGGTCTGGGGGCAATCTGACCCTCATGTTCCTTATGCAGGCCGACGCATAATCCGAGACCGGCTGGAAGAAGTTGGGGCAGACCTAGAATGGCATGAAGTCAACGGACAGCATGCCTTCCTGCGGGACGGCGCTCCCCGCTTTGACGCTGCCTTGTTTTTACAGGCCATGAACTGGACAAATGCCCTGTTCCAGCGGGCTCTGACACGCGGATAAAACGGAAAAAGGGGCGTCCGCTTTCGGAAGCCCCCTTTTCTTAGAACTCTTCGTAAACTGCCGGGTCCTGATTCTTCAGACGTCCGTCCGGACGGGCGAGTGTGGCAATGATTGCCATATCCTCGTCCGTTAAAGTGAAGTCAAAAATCGACATGTTTTCGATCTGCCGCTCAGGCGTTGCAGACTTTGGGATCGGCACCGACCCAAGCTGATGATGCCAGCGCAGGATGACCTGACCGACACCCTTTCCAACCCTCTTCGCAATCTTTTCCAAAAATGGATTGGTCAGCAGATCACTGGCTCGTCCCAAAGGACTCCAGGCCTGCGTCAGGATCCCATGATCCTGGTTCCATTTCCGCATTTCATCCTGCGGGAAATACGGATGAAGTTCGATCTGGTTGATGGAAGGCAGCACGCCCGTTTCGGCTTCAAGCCGTTCCAGATGCTCCGGCAGGAAGTTGCACACGGCAATAGAGCGGATCTGACCACGCTTTTTGGCCTCAATCAGGGCTTTCCACGCTTCCACATATTTGCCCTGCTTCGGGTTTGGCCAGTGGATGTAATACAGGTCGTAATAGTCGAGTTGCGCGCGATACAGGGACTCTTCGATGGTCGCCAGGGCCTCGTCATATGCATGGTGTCGGCCAGGTAGCTTTGAGGCGATCCGCAGATCCTTGCGATCCCGCCCACTATCCCGTGCAGCACGACCGACAGCCCCTTCGTTTTCATAGTTGAACGCACTGTCAAGCGCGTCATAGCCAACGCTCAGGGCACTTTTCATCGCCTCAACACCGGCTGCACCATTCAGCTTGTATGTTCCAAACGTGATGGCCGGAAACGTCGTGCCGTCGTTCAGGGTAAGCGTCGGGATTGTCACGTTTCATTCCTTTTGAGACGCCACATTCCGAGCCGGGACACTTTCCACCAGGGGTGCCTTTACCTTTGGCCGTCGTCGAATGTGGGATGAATAACGATCTGGTTACAGATACTACGCATGACCAGCGGAAGGCGTTTCATCATGAAAGGTGTTTGCTGCGCTACGAAACCACGTCGAACACAAAAAAAGGCCGCTCCCAACCAGGAACGGCCTTCTTTCAAAACCATGCAGACAAAGTGTTAGTCCGAAACACGCTCGATATCGGCGCCACAGGCGGCAAGCTTTCGATCCACACCTTCATAGCCGCGATCCAGATGATAGATACGGCTGAGCTGGGTCTCCCCTTCTGCCGCCAGACCTGCGAGGATCAGAGAGAAAGACGCCCGCAGATCGGTTGCCATGACCGGCGCACCTGACAGCTTTTCCACACCACGGATAATGGCTGAACGGCCATGCGGATTGATCCGCGCACCCATACGGTTCAATTCAGGAACGTGCATGAAGCGGTTTTCAAAAATCGTTTCCGTAATCATGGACGCGCCTTCAGCCACAGACAGCATGGCCATGAACTGGGCCTGCATATCCGTCGGGAAGCCAGGATACGGCTCGGTCATGATATCCACGCCCTGAAGACGGCCCGTGCGACGTACCCGCAGACCGCGCTCCTCTTCCGTCACGTCCACACCGGTTTCTTCCAGCGTGCGGATAACAGCACCAAGATCATCGGCGCGGCCACCAACGAGCAGCAGATCGCCTCCCGTGATGCCTGCAGCACAGGCATAGGTGCCGCACTCAATACGGTCTGGCATGACGGCATAGTTTGCACCGTGAAGCGCTTCAACACCTTCAATGATCAGCGTACCCGAACCGGAGCCCGTGATCTTTGCACCCATCGCGTTCAGGCAGTTCACCAGATCGGTAATTTCCGGTTCCCGCGCAGCATTCACGATCTCTGTGCGGCCCTTGGCCAGCGTGGAGGCCATGAGCAGGTTTTCGGTCGCACCCACACTGGCAAACGGCAGAACGATCCGGTCGCCTTTGAGACCGTTCGGAGCACTGGCATTGATATAGCCGTTCTCCAGACGAATCTCGGCACCCAGCGTCTCAAGCCCCTTGAGATGCATGTCCACAGGGCGCGTTCCGATGGCGCAACCGCCCGGCAGGGAGACCTTGGCTTCACGCGCACGGGCCAGCAGCGGACCAAGCACGAGAATGGAGGCCCGCATCTTGGAGACAACGTCATAAGGCGCTTCGACAGACGCGATTTCGCCGCCGATGGAGAGCGTACGTGGCCCGGCGTCGTCAACGGCAATGCCCAGACGCGTCAGCAGGTCGCGCATCGTCTTGATGTCGGCAATCTGCGGCACGTTGGACAGCACGAGACGCTCGGCCGTCAGCAGGCCAGCAACCATGAGTTTCAGGCCGGAGTTCTTTGCACCGCCGATCTCGATTTCGCCGACAAGGCGACGACCGCCGCGAATGATGAAACGATCCATGACTATGCGCTCCTTACAGGCGAGGCGTCGTTACGCCGGACTGGCGCATGTATTTACCGGCACGATCCGCGTAGCTGACTTCACAGGGGCTTGCGCCCTGAAAGAACAGAAACTGGCAGATGCCTTCATTGGCGTAGATGCGGGCCGGCAGCGGCGTGGTGTTGCTGATCTCGATGGTGACTTGCCCCTCCCACTCCGGCTCCAGCGGCGTGACGTTCACGATGATGCCACAGCGGGCATAGGTGGACTTGCCGAGGCAGACAACCAGCGTGTCCCGCGGGATACGGAAGTATTCCACCGTATGCGCCAGCGCGAAACTGTTCGGGGGAATCGTGATGTCTCCCGTCCGCGTTACGAAACTGTTCGCTGCAAAATTCTTCGGGTCCACGATGGCGCTGTCGACATCGGTGAAGATTTTAAAGTCTTCAGCAACGCGCGCATCATACCCATAGGAGGACAAACCATAGGAAATAACGCCTTCCCGTTTCTGGTTCTCCACAAACGGTTCGATCATGCCGTGCTCTTTGGCCATCTGGCGGATCCAGGTATCAGGCATGATCGGCATGGACGCATTAACTCCTACGCGTGGGGACCGGTCTGCTCTAGCGATAGCAGCCCGATCACGCAATGTGTCGGTTCAGCCATTTTCCGTGAGGTGCTGTTGCTTTCTGACAAGCCAGCGCGGCCTCATTTCACTGGCGAGAACACCACACACGATGAGAGCCGCACCCAGAAGTGTAGTACCGGGCAGATGATCCCCTGCAATCCAGCCAACAAGACCGCCCCAGACAGGCTCACCAGCATAGATGATTGCTGCTTTTGAAGCCGGAACAGATTTCTGCGCCCAGTTCATGACAAGCTGCACCAGAGCACTCAGACTCCCCAGAACTGCGGCACACACAACCCAGATCCACGAGAAAGCGGGAACATGCTCTCCCATGACCGGCATGAGCAGCAGAGCAAACAGCCCTCCCCCCACAAGCTGGCAGACCGTGATTCGCCGACTGTCCACGCCTTGGGCAAACAGACTGATCAGGACAATTTCCAGGGCGATGGCACAGGCAGCCAGTACGGTCAGGAGATCACCATGTGTAAAAGTCAGACTCAGAGCCGCAGGGCCAGCCAAGGCAACAAGCCCTCCGAAAGCAAGAATGATGCCCAGCCAGCTCATGATGTGAGGCGGTTTACGCAGAAGCGCCCACTGAAAGAGTGGCACCAGAGGCACATACAACGCCGTAATAAAGGCAGAACGGCTGCTGCTGAGATGTTGAAGACCAGCACTCTGGAGCACATAACCGATTGAAAGTGCGATCCCGATGACAAGCCCCGAACGGACCTCCTTTCGGGTCAGACCAGCCATCTTCTTTCCTGCCAGACACGCCACCATCGCAGCAGCCATCAGGAAGCGCACCCCCACAAAAAACAGCGGTCCGCTATGCTGCATCGCCAGATGAAGCACAAGGAACGTTCCACCCCAAAGGGCTGTGACACCCGTCAGAGCCAGTTCCTGCGGGGTTGGGGTCGGCAAACGGCGTGTCACTCTGGTTTCAGCTTTCTGAAGGCGTCGGTGGCGTTTCCGGGCGGAGACGCTGTTGCTGTTTGCGACGCAGCAGGTTGGCGCGCAGGGCTTTTGCCTCTCGTTCCGCACGAGCATCCCGGGCGGCCTTGGCTTTGTCTGTCAGGTGAACAGGTTGTTTGTCGGTTTCAGGGCTGTCAGGTGTCATGTGTTCTGTCCATCGAAAGACGCTCGAAGGTGCGTTCCAAGCAACTCGTCATATACACCGAGCGTCGCAGACTGCATCTGCTGGATCGTATAATTCTGCAAAGCATGCTGTCGGGCATTCTCTGCAAGGTAAGCCCGTGTCTCATCGTCCATCGACAACGTGGCAGCGAGTGCTTCTGCAAGGGCTTGAGGGATGTTCGGCGGTACCACAAGACCGGTCTGACCGGGAAGAACCGTTTCCATCATAGCCCCCTGCGCCGTTCCGATCACAGGCTTTCCCATCATCTGTGCTTCGACCAAAGTGCGCCCAAAGGGTTCTGGCCGCAAGGAAGGCGCGACCACAACCGTTGCCAGCGCACAGGCTGCGGGCATGTCCTGACAGGTTCCGACAAACCGGACATGCTCTTCCAGTCCGAGTGCCTTCACACGGTTTCCAAGCGAGTGTGCAAATTTTCGATCCGTCTCCGGTCCGGCCAGAACACAGATCCAGGGTTCAGGCACCATCTGCTTTAGAAGCGCCAGTGCCTCGACCAGAACACGCTGCCCCTTCCACGCCGTCAGACGGGCAGGCATCAGAATGACATGTGCGCCATAGGGGATGGTCCAGGCTTCAGCGAGTTTCTGAATTCGCTCTCCTGAAATGGCAGCCGGGTCAAAAAGAAGTGGATCGGCGCCGCGCGGAATGGTCCGAAGACGATCTGCTTCAACGCCGTACTGCCCAGACAGACGCCCCGCAATATACTGCGAGATTGCAATCACTCTTGTGCCGCGTGCCAATACTGAATTGTAGAGTTTTTTGCCCCACCATCCAGCCTCGTGAACGCCATGCCATGTTGTCACGAAAGGGATCTTCTCCCGACGACAGGCAAGCCATGCCGACCATGCCGGAATACGGGACCGGGCATGCACCAGATCGACCTTCTGCTCCCGGATCAGTTTCTGAAGATCACGGGCTCGCCGGCGAACCGAGAATGGCGACTTCGATTTGAGATCCAGCGGTACATGCATGGCGCCTGCATGGCGAAGCTGCACCAGGAGAGGGCCTGTTTTTGAAGCAACGATGGCTTTTCCGCCTGCCTGCGTAATCGCTGCGGCAATTTCAATCGCACCCCGTTCCAAGCCACCCGTGGTAAGAGCTGGCAAAACTTGCAGAATAACGGGAGAGCGGATCGTCATGATGGGGCGGAAAACCATTCTGAACGTGAGACGCAGACGAAGCCCTCATGTCAGACCGCCACTCAGGGAAAACAGCCAGAAACGACAAAAGGAGACTTCCCTGCATGGCTAGCACGAAAGTCTCCTTCTGACGATGGAGTGTGGCGGATGTGCACAACACATCTGCCACAGGGTCATGTTACTGTTTTACGGCATCCGGCAGCGCGTAAACCACGAGCTGGTCAGAAACCGGTGTCATCATGAAGTGGTGTCCACCAGCCATGATGGCAACATACTGATGCCCGTTGGCTTCATACGTCATCGGGTTGGCCTGACCACCACCTGGCAGAACTGCACTCCACACGACCTTGCCAGTGTGTTCGTCGATCGCACGGATCTGATTATCCGTTGCCGCAGCGATGAACACCAGGCCGCCAGCCGTCACGACCGAACCACCATTGTTCGGTGTCCCGATTTCCCATGGCAGACCCGTCGGCAGACCCCAAGGACCGTTAGCACGAGCCGTACCAAGCGGATGCTGCCAGAGCACCTTCTGACCGTGCTTCATGTCGATAGCTGTGATCATGCCGTAGGGCGGACGGTTGCACATCATGCCCGTATACTGATCCCAGAACGGCGTCACGACGATACCGTAAGGCGTTCCGTCCATGGCACCGTTACCTTCGGCACCGCCGCCACCCGGCTTGAAGTTGGGGTCGTCGATCGGCATCAGGCCGAGTTTGTCAGCCTTCTTGCGGTCCACGAGCTGGTCATACATCGGGGTGATGTTCCAGTTCGCGATCAGAATGCCCGACTGCGGATCATAGGACATGGAGCCCCAGTCACTGCCACCGTTGTAACCCGGATATTCGATCCATGGCTTGTCGATGCTTGGCGGCGTGAACTCACCCACATAATTCGCACGACGGAACTTGATGCGGCAGTAGAGCTGGTCGATGGGGGACATACCCCACATGTCCGTCTCTTTCAGGTCCGGTACGCGAAGTGCTGGCATCCCAACGGACCAGGGCTGCGTTGGTGTGCGCGGATCACCCGGAATAACGCCGGGAGACGGAGCCGGACGTTCTTCAACGGGCAGGATCGGCTTGCCGGTCCGGCGATCAAGAACGAAGGTCTGGCCACGCTTCGTCGGCATGATGAGAGCAGGAACCTGCTGACCATCCGGGCCGGGCATATCCATCAGGGTTGCCTGAGAACCAATATCGTAGTCCCAGACGTCCTTATGGGCTGTCTGGAAGACCCACTTCTCTTCACCCGTCTTGACGTCGATCGCCACGACTGCGGAAGAAACGCGGTTCTCGTTGTCACTCCGCAGGGCGCTATAATAGTCAGCCGCAGAGTTACCCGTTGGAACGTAAACGAGACCCAAGGCATTGTCGCCTGTGAGAGCAGCCCAGGAGTTTGGCGTTCCACGGCTATAGTGGCGGTTACCAGTCGGCTGGCTATGATCGGTCGGGTTATTGACGTCCCAAGCCCAGACGAATTTTCCGCTTTCAGCATCGTAACCACGGATCACACCAGACGGCGCCCAGCGACGCTGACCATCCAGCACTTCGTGGTTCACAACAGCAACGCCGTTGATGATCGGAGGAGGAGCCGTCATGGAGACGAAACCCGGTACGGATTCGCCCAGCCCCTGCATCAGGTTGACCTGACCGTTATGCCCGAAGTTGGGGCAGAAATCGCCGGTCTCCGCATCCACCGCAATCAGACGCATATCCAGCGTGCCTTCGATGAGGCGATTGTGACAGGGCTGCCCTTCTGGCACGACGGAAGACGTGAAGTACGTCACCCCCTTACAGGCGGCCGTATAGGGAATGGAGTGGTATTTGACATCCACGTTCCGACGCCAGATCTGCTTTCCCGTGACCGGATCAAGCTTCATGATGTCATTCATGGCTGAACACATGTAGAGGCCGTCACCAACCTTGATCGGTGTGGTTTCAGCTGCCCATTTGTTCACCTGTCCAGGACGCGGATAGCTTCCGGTGTGGTAGGTGAAGGCAACCTTCAGCTTGCCTGCATTTTCAGGTGTGATTTCTGAAAGCGGGGAATAACGCGTCTGGTTATCATCACGCCCATAGGCCACCCAGTCTTCACGTGCCGGATTGGCGCTCTGCTGCGGAGCCATGGCCGGAATCTGAGACGGATCAATCGACTCAATGTCCGGCAGGTTGGCAGCGTTTACGCCCGGAGCCTGCGGTGCATAGGGCGACGGCCCAGAGAAGTAGCCCTGTTCCTTGGGGGAGGCTTCAGTCGGTTCATTTGCATTACCCGGCCCAGGAACGGACGGGGATGGTTCTCCGCCTGACCCTGCGGGAGCGAACTGAGCGTGAGCAGCGAGTGGTGCACAGGCGAGAGCGAGGCCAGCGGCTGTTGCGAGAAGGTGAGACCGGCGCATCAGACGGCTCCTCTGAGAGTACGACGGCTTTCCATGCGACGCAGGACCGGAATGGTCAGCGCGACGAGAATACCGAGGATGGTCGGGCCGAAAGCGCGGGGCAGAAGGTCAACGGGGCTGAACCCGACTTCCCACAGAGACCAGACCCATGTGTAAGCCAGCGCTCCCAGATACAGGAAAGCGCCAAGCGTGCGGCCCATGAGCATGAAGACGCCGCTGGCAATCAGAATGATGCCACAGAGGACGTAGTAGGTTGAGCCGCCCAGCATTGCGAGGTCAGCGCCTGCAATGAGGAAGAACAGACCCACGAGAAGAATGACGACCCCCAGAAGCAGCGTCAGCCACTCCGTCAGAGTCCTGTTACCTTGAATATTTGGCATAACCAAATGCCTCCCAGACTGAATACTGGGGACGGTAAATCCATAATCAGTTCAGGTCCACCGAACTTCTTTTTGAATGATCCTAACAAAGCCGTGTTTTTGATAACAAAAAAGTGTTGGAACCATTATGATAAGAGAATGACCATTCCACTTACCCAGCCGGAATAGTCACTACTGCGCCGCCGGTATGATTTGTTGCAGCCAATGCACTCAAAACCTGTACCATTGTAAACGCCAGCTTGCTCTGGAAGTCCTTCTCATCAATCCAGAACCACATATTATTATACTCAACTGCTGCATAACGCCGTTCAGGGGCTTTATGACTTGAGTGAATGACCACTTCTGGACGATTTTCAATACCAACCTGACCAATTGTCGGTGGGGTACGACCCACCTTGATATCTTCTTCAGGAACTTCGACTTCGTAAGCCAACTGAGTGAGCATCGCGAGCATGGAACGCGTCAGAATAGCGATCTGCCCTGGATGCTTCGGATATGGTCCATAAACGATCTCCGCTTCCTCCGCGTGAGGATCGAGATGCAGAAGCCTTCGAACTTCAGCCTGAATGGCCAGCAGATTGCTGTCAGACGTTGAAGACAGCACCAGATAGGAGTGCTCCTGCCCATTGGGAGTATCCGGCTTGGACCCGTTTTTCTTTGTCGAATCATCCGAGGAAGAAGGTGGTGGCGCGTCCGTCGTGATGCGGATGGTCATAGCCCCGGCAATCTGGAGCTGCCGAAGATCATGCAACAACAGATAGAAACGGACAGAGCCTCCTCCGGCTCCAATTCCGCGGACATTGGATAATCCATCAATCGACTGCGCTGTCAGCCGTAGCAACGTATCAATCGGGAGACCACCCAAACTGAGCGGCATGATTACAAGCGGCGAAATCGGACGGACAATATTTTCCGCGTATTGCTGGCCCGTCACAGGCTGATAGGTGAAAGTCGGGCTTTCGCCCGCCGTCATTGTGCCTGTGCCAAAAAGGTAATTGCCAACCGCTGTGGCAGGATAGGCGTAGAACCCACCGCTCACACTTTTAGAGACGCTGTAACCGGCAATAACCTGCGTCGTATCAAGGAATGTTGGTGGATCAGCATAGCGAAGCCGAACAATGTTCAGAAGCATCTCGTGCTTCTGTGATTCCCCGAGCGCACGCGAGTATTCAAGCTCGTCCCGCTGAAGCCGCGATGGTCCGATCGGTCCGCAGGCAGAAAGACAGGTCAGTGCGGCCAGGATCATGGCGCGAGATGTCAGATGAATGTGCATGTCTCCGAGCAAACTGAACCATTCCGACCGCAAGCGGAAGCCACATCCGACAAGGGAAAGCGCTCAACGCATATTTTTCACAAAAGATGTTGCTCCCAAGGCCTTGAAACACTTTGCTGCCCTGCCTAGATTTGACCGTGGAAACACGGACCTGTGAAGGTTCGGATTTGACGTCACAAGGGTTCGCCCCGGTGCCTGACTAGGGCCGAGGCAAACCGCTGAAAGGACAAAAAGTACATGAGCAAAGTCATCGGTATTGACCTCGGCACGACCAACTCCTGCGTTGCAGTGCGTGAAGGTGACGAAACCCGCGTTATCGAAAACAGCGAAGGCGCACGCACGACGCCGTCCATGGTCGCTTTCACCGAAAATGGTGAGCGTCTTGTCGGACAGGCCGCGAAGCGTCAGGCTGTTACAAACCCAACCAACACCCTCTATGCCGTCAAGCGTCTGATCGGTCGCCGTTACGACGACCCAACCGTGACGAAGGACAAGGGCATGGTCCCTTATGAGATCGTCAAGGGTGACAACGGCGACGCATGGGTTCGTGCCCGCGGCGAAG
The DNA here is from genome assembly GCF_015244665.1 of Gluconobacter japonicus. Lineage (NCBI taxonomy): Bacteria > Pseudomonadati > Pseudomonadota > Alphaproteobacteria > Acetobacterales > Acetobacteraceae > Gluconobacter > Gluconobacter japonicus. The sequence continues at coordinate 320,695 of NZ_JABCQN010000002.1, read as the reverse complement.
ATTACGCACCTTCCCAGATCGCTGCTTTCGTTCTCGGCAAGATGAAGGAAACGGCTGAGGCTTACCTCGGCGAGACCGTCACACAGGCTGTCATTACGGTCCCAGCCTACTTCAACGATGCACAGCGCCAGGCAACACGTGATGCTGGCAAGATTGCTGGCCTCGAAGTCCTGCGTATCATCAACGAGCCGACCGCCGCCGCTCTGGCCTATGGCCTTGGCAAGCGCGATTCCGGCACGGTGGCTGTGTATGACCTTGGTGGTGGTACGTTCGACGTTTCCATCCTCGAAATTTCTGACGGCGTGATCGAAGTGAAGTCCACGAACGGTGATACGTTCCTGGGTGGTGAAGACTTCGATAACCGCGTCATCGACTTCCTGGCTGATGAGTTCAAGAAGGATCAGGGCATTGATCTGCGTGGCGACAAGCTTGCCCTGCAGCGCCTGAAGGAAGCTGCTGAAAAGGCCAAGATCGAGCTTTCCTCCTCCAAGGAAACCGAAATCAACCTGCCGTTCATCACGGCTGATGCGTCCGGTCCGAAGCACCTCGTCGTCAAGCTGTCCCGCGCCAAGCTGGAAAGCCTGGTTGACGATCTGGTTCAGCGTACGCTTGGCCCGTGCCGTTCCGCCATCAAAGACGCTGGCGTTTCCACGAGCGAGATTGACGAAGTCATTCTCGTTGGCGGCATGACCCGTATGCCGAAGGTCATTGAGACGGTTAAGGAGTTCTTCGGCAAGGATCCGGCTCGCAACGTCAACCCTGACGAAGTGGTCGCTATCGGCGCAGCCGTTCAGGGCGCTGTCCTGAAGGGTGATGTGAAGGACGTTCTGCTTCTCGACGTGACGCCGCTGTCGCTGGGTATCGAAACCCTGGGTGGTGTATTCACCCGTCTGATCGACCGCAACACGACGATCCCGACCAAGAAGAGCCAGACCTTCTCCACAGCCGAAGACAACCAGAACGCTGTGACCATCAAGGTCTATCAGGGCGAGCGTGAGATGGCGGCTGATAACAAGCTGCTTGGCAACTTCGACCTGCAGGGCATTGCTCCAGCACCGCGTGGCGTTCCGCAGATTGAAGTCACGTTCGACATCGATGCCAACGGTATCGTCAACGTGTCCGCCAAGGACAAGGCGACGAACAAGGAACAGCAGATCAAGATCCAGGCTTCTGGTGGTCTGTCCGACGGTGACATCGACCGTATGGTCAAGGAAGCTGAAGCCAACGCTTCTGCCGACAAGGCCAAGCGTGAACTGGTCGAGCTGCGCAACAGCACCGAGAGCATGATCCACCAGACCGAGAAGTCCCTCACGGAAGGTGGCGACAAGGTTCCGGCGGCTGACAAGGCTGAAGCTGAAGCAGCCATCGCAGCAGCCCGTGAAGCTCTGGGTGGCGACAATGCCGAGACGCTGAAGAGCGCCAGCGAGCGTCTGACGCAGGTGGCCATGAAGGTTGGTCAGGCCATGTATCAGGCAGAGCAGGCCCAGCAGGGCGGCGAAGCTGCCGGTGCAGAAGCCAAGGACGACAATGTTGTTGACGCCGACTTCGAAGACGTCGACGACAGCAAGAAGCACTGATCGGGTGACTTCCCCAGGTGGGGCTTCCCGCCCCGCCTGACCTGTTTTCCGAAGGGCGCCCGTTCCCGCAAGGGGGTGGGCGCCATTCTTGTTTCCGGCCCTCAGACAAGGACCGATCATGGCCACGAAGATCGACTACTACGAAAGTCTTGAAGTTTCGCGCACGGCGTCTGGGGAAGAGCTGAAGAAAGCCTTCCGCAAGCAGGCCATGCGCTACCACCCGGACCGCAACCCGGGCGATGAGACCGCTGAACTGAAGTTCAAGGAAATCAACGAAGCTTACGAAGTCCTGAAAGACGATCAGAAGCGCGCAGCCTATGACCAGTACGGTCATGCCGCTTTTGATGGCGGTATGGGCGGAATGGGTGGTGGCGGTTTCGGCGGCTTTGGTGCCGGCGGTCTGGGCGACATCTTCGACCAGATGTTCGGCGACATGATGGGCGGTCGTCGTGGCGGTGGACGTCGCACAGGCGCTGACGTTCAGGTTGAAGTCGACATCACCCTGACCGAAGCCTTCTCAGGTGTAACCAAAGAGGTTGAAGTCCGCACGCGCGTCGCCTGTGAGTCCTGCCATGGGTCAGGCTCGGCAGATGCGAGCGGTGGCAGCACAACCTGCGCAACCTGTCATGGTGCAGGCAAGGTCCGGGCCCAGCAGGGCTTCTTCCTCGTTGAACGCCCCTGCCCGACCTGTAACGGCTCTGGCCGCACGGTTCGCAACCCCTGCAAGTCCTGTCAGGGTTCTGGCACACAGGCCAAGACCGAAACACTCAAGATCGAGATTCCGGCAGGCGTTGAAGACGGAACCCGCATCCGTATGGCGGGTCGCGGCGAGGCTGGAGGCGAAGGCGTACAGCCGGGTGACCTGTATGTGCACGTCGCAGTTCTGTCACATGAAATCTTCCAACGCGATGGTGCCAATATCTATTGCCGCGTTCCGCTACGCATGACGCAGGCAGCACTGGGCACAGAAGTGGAAGTCCCGGTTATTGATGGCAGCCGCAGCCGTGTCCGCATTCCGGCCGGAACGCAGACAGGCGAGACCTTCCGCCTTCGCGGCAAAGGCTTCTCGGTGCTGCGTTCCTCAGCGCGTGGTGACATGTATATTCAGGTCTCGGTAGAAACACCGCACCATCTGACCAAACGCCAACGTGAACTTCTTGAAGAATTCGAGAAGGAAGCCGGCGATGACCACACCAAGGCAAGCCCTGAAAACAGCGGGTTCTTCGCCAAGGTTCGTGACTTCTTCGAAGGTCGCTAATTACAGGAAAAACCCCTCCCGAAACGGAGGGGTTTTTTTATGGTCGTCCGCGATAGTTGTCTTCCATTAAAAAACTAACGGTCGCTCTGAAGGGTTAAAGTAATACTGGACCAGTTTCAGACTAAACGCAGCGTCAAATTTAATCCGAAAGTGACGTCAACTGGTCCAGAATATCCTGATCACGAATACGATTATCTTTTAGAAGCATCGTGATTCTATTAATAATTAAAGCCAACTGATCGTCATCATGCAGGGGTATATATTCAGAACTTTCATCATATGAAAATTTCCCAATATCGGACCGTAGGACAAGATGACGATTATAAGGAATAACCATTACATCACCGGTTCCAATATTAATTTTATAATTATGCCGAACGCCGTTTATAAATATATAATTTCCGTCAACACTAATCGCGTCCCCAGCTTTAAACGACGGCAATAAAGAGACAATTGCCTCACGGCGACTTTGAGCGAGACCGCCGAAGTGTGACTCATTTGATATGGAGATGTTCGCCAGACCCGACTGGCGGCGCCATACCCCGAGATCCGGAATGGACGAGATCGTTTCCGGGTCAAAGGAAATATTGCTCGCCGCCGCGCTGACCATCAGATCAACATCACGCATGATCTCGGAAAACACGACTTGAGAGATATCGCCAAGACGAACCGGCGTTTTCATCTCAGTCAGTTTACGGCCTCCGTCATAGAGCCAGTTTCCTTGATCTTTCAGGACGCAAAACCTGACCCTGTCAGTGATGACGTGAGTAAAAGTCCCGGCACCATGTTCAAGATCGTTTATCCCTACACCTCCGGTTCTTATTTCAGCATAAATACCATGTGCAGGGAGCCCGAACGTCCAGGGAGCACTTTCGGACGATGGTATATGAGGAGAGAGGTTGCGGATACGCCATCCTCTTTTGCGCCCAATTTCAACCACCTGAGCCTGATTTAAAATTCGTCCAGCATAGCGATAGGATGCTGGAGAGCTTTCACGCTCTGCCTGAGTAAGTGTGTATGTTTCCCGCCAGGCTTGCCGAATTGGCTGGCTGATTTTCAATCGTTCCAGAGTTGCTCTCCAACGTGCAGCAATGGATTTTCCGTCAGCATCTTTTCCTTCACCGTGAAGAGGATGCCACAGACTCAGGATTACTCCGGCTTTAAGGGGAAGATGCTTATTTCCGTCGGGGTCATACACTTCCCCATTTCTCCCAAACAGGCAGGTGAAAACCGTCCCATCTGGTTCAGCAACAAGCCATATCTGGCGCCGTGCAAGCCACCCGAGAACAGGATGAGAAAGCCAGCGCTCCTGAAACACGGAGTAAAGCCAGGTTTGCCCCGTCAGCCACGACCGCTCCAACCTCAGGCGATGAATGGACATATCAGCTGTCAGCATTTTTGCGTCTGCTCTTGCCGCGCGAAGAATCGCTTCAACTCCCGGGGCTTTACGCACCATAACGGGAAGCCTGCTTAAATGTTTATTCTCTGCATCTTCGTAGTGGACCACCCCTTGACCTGAACCCGTTAGGTTCAAAACCACTTTGACACCAGCAGATAACTCATCCACGCGGCTATGGGATTCATTTAACCCATATTGCAGTGCAACAAGTTCCTCTGCTTCAACTGTCGTCAATCCGGATGCCGACGCTGCATATGCAAGGGCCGCGTTCAACTGACCTAACATTGTCGAATGCCGAACTTTGGATCGAAGTCGTGCAAGTCCACGAATAGCATCAATCGTAGCAAGTTCTCCAACGGTCGCTACAAGGCGATTAAACTTCGCAACATCCTCTTTTTTCAAAGCTTGCGTACACAGAGACAATAACCATGAGACATCAGATGACTCTTTCGCTGCAGCAACCATACAAAGACAGCCAGGGAAGATGGATATTGTAATATCCGGCTTATCAGAAAAACTCCCACAGCATGACGACTTTGCCGGGAGGCGCTTTCTGGCAGGAAATTTTGTTCGCAGACGATGGAATTGTCCAAACGACATGACACCCGTATTTTCCGGATGTCCAGGACGAAAAATATAAAGATCGGGATTTTGGATGAGTGCTTCAGCCGCCTTAATGACTGAACCGGTTTTCGAAAAAACCAGATTAATCAGTTGTACAAAGCGTGGGAAAATAGCGGCACGATACAGGGGCGGTACACTAAGTACATTATAATGCCTTCGATAAATTTCAGAAATCTTTCCATATTCCTGCAAAAAAAATCTTGCAAAATCGAGATCTTGATGTCCGCCTGAATCACTCAATCGAGTAGAAAACCGTGCCAGTGTTTTTTCGGAAGGCTTTGGTGAATCGGGAACCTGAAAAAGCTCAAGCCGACTATTCATATCATTGACTGACGAAGCCGGATCTTCTCGAATTACCCCCTCACGCGCAACCCACAGAAGATGTGGAAAGTCCCGACTCATATCTTCAATATCAAGAAGAGCCTGATCGAACTATCGTTCATTAGGAAGGCTATGCCCCGAACTCCTGAACAAACGCATATAACTGGCCATTCCACGCTTCGCAGCATGAAGCGGAGCAGCTTCGGATAATCTATACTTTGAGGGAAACAATCGTGACGTTTCTATTCCAAGCGCATGGCTAGTTTCCTGTTTCGCGTATCGCCGGAACCAGTTTGGAGGACGAGGAAGACTTCCAATTCCCAGGAGTTCTCCCATCATACACGTTGTTAGGGGAACATGATGAATGGTTATATTATCGAGAAGTGGCTGCTTAATAATTCCGTAATACGATGCGATTTTTGATTTATGGCGTTCGACCCATGCATTATTGAGTTTCCAAAAAATTTGCCTATCAATTTTTTCCATCTCCGCCATCCAGCGGATCAATTGTTTTTCGAGAATCCCGACCTCGGTCAGAACCATCCTTGCAAGTGCAACATCTGTGTCGAGAAGGTTAGTTTGGGGCATTGTCTTTCCCGGGCGTAGGTCTCAAATAGTATAAATTTTTGAAAAAATTGAGATCTATTTCGATCCAACTCTTTAATTATCCCGCAATGCATATTTATGCATCGCACCGACGACGCCACAATTTATGCGGCGCCTGCCAGAAAACGTTCAACCAAATTCCGGAGCCAAACGCGCCAGACTCTCTGATGTCAGATCCGAAATAGAACTCGCACCTGTAAGGGTCATGGCAACGCGAAGTTCTTTTTCCATGATGTCGAGCAGGTTCTCCACCCCCTTCTGCCCGCCCGCAGCGAGGGCATAGACAAAAGCACGGCCCAGCAGCACGGCATCTGCTCCCATTGCCACCATTCGAGCGATATCAAGGCCGGACCGGACACCGGAATCTGCCAGAATTTTCAGCTCGCCCCTGACGGCCTCTGCAATAGGCGGAAGGGCACGGGCACTAGACAGAACACCGTCAAGCTGACGGCCACCATGATTGGAGACAACGATCCCATCAGCCCCGAACCGTACAGCATCCTTTGCATCTTCCGGGTCGAGAATCCCCTTAATGATCATGGGTCCGTCCCAGTAGTCGCGGATCCATTCCAGATCTTTCCAGCTGATGGACGGATCGAAATTATTAGCGAGCCAGCCGATATAATCTTCCAGCTTGGTCGGGTTGCCCCGATAGCGGGAAATATTACCCAGATCATGCGGTCTGCCTCGCAGGCCAACATCCCAGGCCCAGATGGGATGCGTCATGGCCTGCAGGTAACGCCGGATCGCGGCGTTAGGCCCGGACATTCCTGAGTGCGCGTCGCGGTAACGGGCGCCCGGCGTCGGCATATCGACCGTAAAGACCAGCGTGGTAATACCAGCGGCCTTGGCGCGTTCCAGCGCGTTCTTCATGAAGCCCCGGTCTTTCAGCACGTAGAGCTGGAACCAGATGGGAACAGGACTGCGTCCCTGCACTTCTTCAATCGGACAGACCGAGACGGTCGATAGTGTAAATGGAATGCCTTTCCGGGCGGCCGCGCGGGCTGCCTGAACCTCTCCACGACGGGCATACATGCCTGTCAGACCAACAGGAGCCAGAGCCGCAGGAATATTGAGTTTGCGCCCGAACAGTTCTGTCCCTGTGTTAAGCGCAGAGACGTTTTTCAGAATGCGCTGACGCAAAGCAATATCAGCCAGATCAGAAACATTCCGACGCATCGTCTGTTCAGCGTAAGAACCGCCATCAATGTACTGGAACAGAAAAGGAGGCAGGCGACGGCGGGCTGCTTCTCTATAATCTGTTGCGGAAGAAATAATCATTACCGGCTCCACCATCATTGACTGCTCTTGATGACGGGGAGACTGCCAGTCTGTCCGATGCCACCCAAGAGGCGATCCTGCGTTCAGACACTAAGCCGCAAAATGCCATTCGCACAGAGGTGCCATAAAATTTCCACGGCGCTTTCAGGTGTTCAGTTTACGCAACACCCTTGCGTTACGCTGGAACCCCAGAACAGAGATAGATGCTGTATCAAGAAGAATATTCTCGCCCAAACGAACGTCATTGCTCACCCACATACTGATGAGGCTGCGCAGAATGTGACCATGCGCAAACAACGCAATCGTACCCTGCTGTGCAAGAAGGCGATCAAGCAGGCGACCAACTCTTATTCGGACCTGTTCCGCAGTCTCTCCGTTCTGGACATCGGATGTCCATAAAGACCAGCCTGGTTCGTCCTTGAGAATGTCAGCAGAGGTTCGCCCTTCATAGACGCCGTAGTCCCATTCCATGAGATCAGGCTCTATCTGGACCTGAGAACCAAACCCGGCCAGTTCGCAGGTTTCGTAGGCCCGTTGAAGAGGACTACAGAACACCTGATCGAATGTCTGATCTGCAAGACGCGATTTCAGGGCGCGTGCCTGTTCCCGACCATTTTCTGTGAGAGGAATATCCGTGCGGCCTGTGTGCTGGCCGCTGATGGTCCAGTCCGTTTCACCGTGCCGGATGAGCCAGAGCCTGGGCGTGTTCATATCCCTTTATCCTTCAGTCTTTTCGGAAAACGAAAAGAGGCCTGTGCTAAGACAGACCTCTCGACTGCTTCAGGTTTTGTTGACCGAGGCGTCGTAAATCCGGTCCACCACTTTGCTCAGGATCGCATTGAATTCCTGATCGGACTGGGACACGCGCAGATCGTCCACGAGCGCACGGGAGAAACTAGCGATCATGCCGTGATTGGCCTTAAGCTTCTGGCAGGCCTGATCCAGCGGATAACCACCTGACAATGCGACGACACGCTGCATCCGGGGATGCTTCATAAGATCTGCATACAGATTCGGAGTTTCAGGGATCGTGACCTTCAGCATGATCGGATAATCACCGGGCAGCGCGTCCAGACCGAGGGCCAGTTCCTTGGCAAGAATGGCCTCAGCGTCTGCTTTCTCAGGACTTTTGACCAGAACTTCAGGCTCCATGATGGGAACCAGACCGTGAGAGGCAACCTGAGCCGCAATGTCGAACTGCTGCTGGACAATCGCCTTGATAGCCTCGGGGTTGGCCAATCGGATTACTGAGCGCTCCTTGGTTCCGTACCCCCCCAGTTTGGCCGCACGCTCCAGAAGAGCATCCAGACCGGGAATGGGCTTCATCAACTGAGCGCCATCCTTTTCTTCTTCCAGCCCCTTGTCGATCTTGAGGAACGGGACAATGCCACAGTTTTTCCAGAGATAGGTGGGAACAGGGACGTCCCCGACCGTACCATCCATGGTTTTCTCAAACAGGATTGCGGCCAGAACTTCATGACTCTGAAACGCAGGAGACGTGATGATCCGGACCCGCATTTCGTGCATCAGCCGGAACATGTCTGCATCATTGGAATAGGCATCGGATTCGATGCCATATTGGGCAAGGGCTTTGGGGGTTGATCCGCCACTTTGATCAAGGGCGGCAATAAAACCAGGCTTTTTCGAGACCTGCTCAGCCATTGTTGCATCAGGCATGAACGTCACATCCTTTTCTTCAGTCTGATGACCAGAAGTAACGGCTAACTTTCGCCCGGGATGTCGAACTCTTCCAATCACATTGCACGGATTAGGAGCACGCCATGCACCCATTCAGATGCACAAAAAGTGAAGTCAGCCTTTTTCAGAATTACCCGACAAAGGCTGCGTCAGTTCTGGAAACAACCGCGCCAGATCGGCAGGTCGCAAGAGATCTGCGAGCGTATAGCGATCCAGAACTGCCAGGAATGCACCGAGCGCCTCACCCAGTACGCCGCGCAAATGACAAGATGGAGACAGGATGCAGGCCCGGTTTCCGGCGGCACGCCCTTCGCAATCCACCAGCATCATGTCGTCTTCCGTGAAACGAACAACCTCTCCTATCCCGATTTCCTGTGCCGGACGCCCCAGTGTCAGACCACCGCCCCGCCCTCTTGTGGTTGTGATGAACTGCCCCTGTCCCAGACGATGCACGACCTTCACGAGATGGTTTTCTGAAATCCCGTAAGCCTGCGCGATGTCGCGGATGGAGACACGCACGGAAGGTCGTCCACCCAGATAAAGCAGGGTCCGCAGAGCATAGTCAGTGTGAAGGGTGAGGCGCATACGACTCCTCTGGCAGATTGACGAGGCGAAGTCACGCGCCTAAAGATGTATTTGTTATACACCTTTAAGAAGACCTATCATGTCCTCTTCAGACCGCAGCCTTACTCCAGATGTTATCGCCGTCATCAAGGCGACCATTCCTGCGCTGGAAGCGCACGGCCTCGACATCACAACCGAGATGTATCGTCGTCTGCTGGCCGACCCTGCCATTGCTGAAATGTTTGATCCGACCCATCAGTCCAAGGGAACGCAGCCACGTGCTCTGGCCATGGCTGTTCTGGCTTATGCGAAGAACATCGATAATCTTGGCGTTCTGGGTGGCGCGGTAGAACGCATTGCCCAGAAGCATGTCAGTCTGGAAATCCTGCCCGAACATTATCCACATGTCGCAACGGCGCTTCTTGGAGCGATCCAGCATGTTTTGGGAGAGGCCGCGACACCAGCAATCCTGGATGCCTGGGGCCGGGCATACTGGGCTCTGGCCGATATTCTGATCGGTCGCGAACATCAGCTTTACGATACGAGCGCTCAAGCTGAAGGGGGTTGGACAGGCTGGCGTGCTTTCACGATCGCTCAGGCCCATAGGGAATGTGAGAACGTGACAACGCTCGAACTCAAGCCAGTGGATGGCAAGAGCGTCATTCAGGCTGTTCCTGGCCAGTATCTTGGCGTGGATCTGAATATCCCAGGCCATGGTCAGACACGTCGCAATTACAGCATCACGTCAAAGCCAAGTCACGACGGATACACCATCAGTGTCCGGCATGTGCCAAACGGTATCGTCTCAACATGGCTCAACAGCGCAGACAGTGTGGGGCATGAGGTTCGCCTGTCACCACCGGCAGGTGAATTCGTTCTCCCGGAGAAGATTGAAACGCCCGTTGCATTCATCTGCGCTGGAATCGGGATCACGCCCATGATCGGCATGATCGAATCTTTGGCAGAAAAATCAGACACCGTTCCGGTCAGCGTTATTCAGATCGCACATTCTGCGGAAGCCGCTCCTTTTTCCAGTAAACTGCGCGAGCTTGCAGACGCCTCAGGAAACATCAGCCTTTATACTCGTCTGACGTCTGTAGACGGTCGGCCCGATGCGGACTGGATTGCGTCACATCTTCCAGAAAACGCAGCCTGCTACCTGTGTGGCCCGACCGGTTTCATGCGCGAGATGGTGCAATCTCTCCCGAAAGCCGGCATTCCAGCCGAACGTCTGCGCTACGAGACATTCGGGCCGGATACCGGCGTAACGGACTAAACTTTAAAGAGCAGCAATGGCGCTCTCTGCTTCCGCAAGGATACGAGGGCGGTCATTGCCACCATTTGTAGCAAGGCCTTCAGCCTCGATGACCTTAATATCCGTAACACCAAGGAAACCAAGAACGGCCTTGATGTAGGTCACCTGATGCTCAAAAACAGCCTGTGGCGTTCCTTCTGAGTAGATGCCGCCACGGGCGCCAGCGATCACGACCGTCTTGCCACCGGCAAGGCCTTCGACGCCATTTGCCCCATAACGGAACGTCTGACCAGCGATTGCAATACGATCGATCCAGGCCTTGAGCTGGCTGGGAATTCCGAAATTGTACATCGGCACACCAAGCACAAGGATGTCGGCTGCCTTGAAATCGGCCAGAGCCTTTGCACCCGCCACGAGCACAGGATTGGACGCGGCATCGGCTGTCAGCTCTTTCCCCAGAAATGACAGTGATTCGCCATCCAGGTGCGGAAGCGGTTCTGCGGCCAGATCAAGGGATGTGACCTCCAGATCCGAATGTTTCTGGCGATAACGCTCAACAATCGCAATGCTGAGCTGACGGGAAGCGGAAAAACCGCCGAGAATGCTGGAGTCGATATGAAGCAGTTTCATCTTTTCTTTCTCGGTTCCTGATCGTAACCAGCACAAGATAAGAAACCTTTCTCACACCTTCGCAAGACGGCACATTCAGGGATCATAGGCACATGGATGTTAGTACCCTTCCTCCTCCCATAACGCATGAGAGCGACACATGCGCCGTTGTCCGCGCCATTCTGGCTCGCGTTGGAGACAAGTGGAGCATCCTGATCGTTCGGATTCTGGGGGACGGCTCCATGCGTTTTAGTGAACTTCGCCGCTCCATTGAGGGAATTTCACAGCGTATGTTGACTCTGACGCTGCGAAATCTGGAACGGGACGGGCTGGTCAGACGCACAGTGACACCAACAACCCCGCCCCGCGTCGACTACGCCCTGACGGATCTGGGCCGCTCTCTACAGAGTATTACAGAAGCCTTTGGCCGATGGGCCGTGACCCATCGGGATGAAATCGAGAATGCCCGCCAGCGTTTTGACGCGCGCCAATAATCCCCTAGGTTGCAGCCAACAGTTTTTGACGGTCAGGCACGGATTATGACGTTTTCTCCCCGCATCGGTATTGCTGGCATTACAGGCCGGCTAGGCTCACTTTGCGCTGAGGAGGCCGGAACGTCATTGGTCGGGGGACTATCACGTCACGCCGATGAAAGTCGGAACATTACATCCAGTCCCACGCGTCTTGCCGAAGGCTGCGACGTTGTAATCGATGTCAGTCATGGCTCCACGGTTCAGGCCCATGCCAAAGCGTTTACAGACGCAAAATGTCCGTGGGTTCTTGGCACAACAGGGCTTGGCGCTGACGATCAGGCCGCTGTCATGGAGGCTTCAAAACATATTCCAGTCCTTCAGGCCGCCAATTTCTCCCCTGCCCTGACGCTTTTTCTGGAGCTCGCCAAACAGCTTGGCGCGGGTTTGCCGGGATACGACGCAGAAATTGTCGAAGTTCACCATCGCCAGAAAGTGGATGCCCCATCCGGCACAGCTCTTGCGATTGGACGAGCCGTTGCGGAAGGGCGAAACGTGGCCCTTGAGGACGTCATGCGTCTCGATCAGAACGGCACCCGCCCAGACGGAGCCATCGGTTTTGCATCCCTGCGCGGGGGTCAGATCGTGGGGGAACACGACCTGATGTTCATGGCGGCAGACGAACAGATTACACTGTCTCACCGCGCCCTCGACCGCAGGGTCTTTGCCCGCGGAGCCATCATGGCAGCCCGATGGCTCGCACAGCAGCCACCGGGCCTTTACGGCATGGCGGACGTGCTTCGTCGGGCAGTTTAACCGCCCGGCGAAAAGCAGCGCTGTCAGCCTCCGGAAATTTCCAGATTCACACCCGTCATAAAGCTGGAATCGTCTCCGAGAAGGAACGCGACCACGCCGGGGATTTCATTGATATCGCCATACCGACGCATCGGAACGCTCCCGATCATCTGCTTGGCGACTTCCTCGGGATTGGTTGAGAAATACTGCGTGTTGGCCTTCGCCTGCAATTCAACCTGCCGGTCCCACATAAAGCCCGGCCCCATGTATCCCGGGCTGATTGCATTCACCCGGATATTGTATGGTGCGAGGTCATAAGCAGCGGTTTCGGTCAGGGCAATAATCGCCCCCTTGGAAGCACCATAAGCTGCCATGTTCGGCGGTCCCTTGACGCCCGCCATGCTGGCTGTGTTCACAATACGTCCGTAGCCATTTTCAATCATGTGTTGCGAGACCGCTTTCAGAACATGGAAAGCGCCCGTGACGTTGATATTCAGAACCTTCGGGAAATCTTCTGCTGGATAGTCCTGAACCGGAGCAAAAGCGCCCTGATATCCCGCATTGTTAAACAGAAAGTCGATTTTCCCGAAATCGGAGATCACACGGCTGACCACGTCATTGACGGAAGACTCAGACGTCACGTCACAGACATAAGACTGTACTTTCACACCCTTTTCGCGAACAGCGGCTTCAGCTTTCGCAAGAGCATCCGCATTCATATCCAGCAGGGCAATGTCCGTTCCCATCTCCGCAAGACGCAAAGCGGTTGCAAGGCCGATATTACCTCCGGCTCCCGTTACCAGACATGATTTACCGCTAAAGAAACTTACAACGTATGCCATGTGCCCCTCGTTGAGATACGGCGTTTTTTTGACCTGGCTATACATATCTTGAGAAGAAGCGTTCGTCTGCCCCTGTTTCTTCACCATACATGATCGTAGATAACGATCTATATTCTTCTTTATTCTACAATACCTTACACAAACCGTTGAGAGAAAATTCCCTTCACCTTCCCCAAGGCACTTGACCCCTGCGTGCAATTCCGCCAAGCCGTGCCTTCCTGAATGCTGCAGTCCGTCCGTCATGGCGTCTGCGGCCCTTTTCACCACTCATTCCCTGCGAGGTCCCTGAGTGCGCAATCACGGCGATTTCCTGTTCACCTCTGAATCTGTTTCCGAGGGCCATCCCGACAAGGTGGCAGACCGTATCTCCGACACCGTCCTGGACGCTTATCTTGAAGCCGATCCGGAAGCCCGCGTTGCCTGTGAAACGCTGGTCACGACGAACCGTGTCATCCTGGCCGGTGAAGTCCGTGGCCCGAAGGCTGTCGAAGACACGCTGATCGACCGCGCACGCGAGGCCATCAAGGACATTGGCTACGACCAGGAAGGCTTCTCCTGGAAGAACGCCGAGATCACGTCTTACCTGCACGCGCAGTCCGCTGATATCGCCCAGGGCGTGGACAGCGGCAGCGACAAGGACGAAGGCGCTGGCGATCAGGGCATCATGTTCGGCTTCGCAACACGCGAAACCGAAAACCTGATGCCGGCTCCGCTGTTCTACGCCCAGACGATCCTTGAGCGTATCCGCGACTACCGCAAGAACGGCGACGCCCGCGGCGCCGGCCTTCTTCCGGACGCGAAAAGCCAGGTCACCCTGCGTTATGTCGATGGCAAGCCGGTTGGCGTGACGTCTGTCGTGATTTCCACGCAGCACGCTGAAGGCATGAGCCAGAACACGATCCGCGAAACGCTTCGCGGCGTGGTCAATGACGTTCTGCCAAATGGCTGGAGCTGCCCGGAAGACGAGTTCTATGTGAACCCGACCGGCAACTTCGTCATTGGTGGCCCGGATGGTGATGCTGGTCTGACAGGTCGTAAGATCATCGTGGACACATACGGTGGTGCAGCCCCTCATGGTGGTGGCGCATTCTCAGGCAAGGACCCCACGAAGGTTGATCGTTCGGCTGCTTATGCTGCGCGTTACCTTGCCAAGAACGTTGTTGCTGCTGGCTTGGCAGATCGCTGCACGATCCAGCTCAGCTACGCGATCGGCGTTTCCAAGCCGCTTTCGGTCTATGTGGACCTCGACGGTACAGGCAAGGACATCGACGAAGCACGCCTCGGCCTGCTCCTCAATGAAGTTGTGGATCTGTCCCCGCGCGGCATCCGCAAGCATCTGCGCCTGAACCGCCCGATCTATGTTCCGACGTCCGCCTATGGTCACTTCGGCCGCGTGCCGAATGCTGCTCTGGACAACTTCACCTGGGAACAGACGGATCTGGTTGATACCCTCCGTAACGCACTGAACAGGTAAGACCCTGACACAGTCTCTCAAACCCCAGCCGGAGCGGCTTTACGGCCGCCAGCGCGGCCATCCGCTCCGGGCAAGACAGCAGCATCTTCTTGAAAAGACGCTGCCGCGCTTCACTTTTGCGTCCGCAGGGAACCCAACCGCCGGGTTTTCCTCGCCGGTCTCGCGCGTCTTTCTTGAAATCGGATTTGGCGGCGGCGAACACGCTGCTGCCCAGTCTGAAATGAACCCGGATGTCGGGTACATTGCCTCCGAGGTTTTCGAGAACGGCCTGTGCTCCCTGATGTCGCGCCTCGTGCCAGACGGTGAGGAAGATACAGCACCACCACCCGAGCATTTCCGGATCTGGCCAGAAGACGCCCGTCTTCTGCTCAAGGATATGCCCGACGCCTGCCTGGATCGTGCCTATCTGATGTTCCCGGACCCATGGCCCAAGTCACGCCATGCAAAGCGTCGCTTCGTGCATCCGGAGAACCTTCGGGAGCTCCATCGGGTTCTCAAGCCGGGTGCCATCTGGCGCGTGGCGAGCGATCACCCCGTCTATCAGGACTGGGTGATCGAAGTGATGGGCAAGCAGGATCTGTTTGATGCCCCCCCTCCGGAGACGGAACGTCCCGAAGGATGGTCCCCAACCCGATATGAGGCAAAAGCCTTCCGGGAAGGCAGACAGCCCTTCTACTGGACCTTTACCCGGCGCCCTTGAGGCGCCGTCCCTTTATCTGACTACAGTGAGTTCCTGACATCATGACCCAGATCGAACGCGAAGAAATGGAATTCGATGTCGTGGTGGTCGGTGGTGGCCCCGCCGGTCTGTCCGCGGCGATCCGCCTCCGACAGATTGCGCCGGACGCGTCGGTCTGCCTGATCGAAAAAGGGAGCGAGATCGGTGCACACATCGTCTCTGGTGCCGTTATCGAGCCGCGTTCGCTTGAGGAACTCCTGCCCGACTGGCGCTCTCTTGGAGCGCCGCTGAACACGGAAGTCACGGAAGAACGTATGCTGTTCCTGACGGAAAAGCGCGCCATTCAGATTCCGTATCTGGACCGCGTCATGCCGCATATGGCGAACCACGGAAATTATGTGGTGTCCCTCGGGGAAGTCTGTCGCTGGCTGGGTGAACAGGCCGAAGCCCTCGGTGTTGAGATCTATCCCGGCTTTGCAGGCGCTGAACTGTTCATTGAAAACAACCGCGTTGCTGGCATCATTACGGGCGACATGGGCATCGAGCGCGATGGCACGCACGGTCCCAACTTCACACCCGGTATGATCCTCCGTGCCAAACAGACTATTCTGACAGAAGGCGCCCGTGGCTCCCTGAGCGCCCACGCCATGAAGCATTTTGGCCTACGCAAAGGTATAGATACCCAGACTTACGGCCTTGGCATCAAGGAAGTCTGGGAAATTCCGCAGGAGAAGCATCGCCCCGGCCTCGTCCAGCACAGCTTTGGCTGGCCGCTGGACGACCATACTTACGGTGGCGCATGGCTCTATCATTTCGGGGACAATCTGGTCAGCTATGGTTTCGTAACCGGCCTAGACTACAGCAACACCTACCTTTCACCCTTCGAGGAAATGCAGCGCACAAAGCTGCACCCGGCATTCCGGGAACATTTTGAAGGTGGAAAGCGCCTGATCTACGGCGCCCGCGCGCTCTCTGAAGGCGGCCTTCAGTCCATTCCTCGCCTGACATTCCCCGGCGGCGTTCTGGCGGGTGACTCAGCAGGCTTCCTGAACGTTCCCAAGATCAAGGGAACACATACCGCCATGAAATCCGGCATGTTAGCCGCCGAGGCTGTGGCCGAAGCGCTCCAGACCGAGCGCACGGAAGCCTCCAGCCTGACAGAACGCGTCCGCAATTCCTGGCTCTGGTCCGAACTGCGCGATGTCCGCAATATCCGTCCGGCTTTTGCCAAATGGGGCATGAAGGCTGGTGCGCTTTACGCGGGCATCGACAGCATGATCTTGCGTGGCCGCGCCCCTTGGACACTGCATCATCCGCATGCCGACAATGAGACGCTACGTCCATCAGCACTTTGCGAGCAGATCGATTATCCAAAGCCAGACAACGTCCTGACCTTCGATCGCGTCAGCTCGGTTTTCCTCAGCGCCACCAATCACGAGGAAAACCAGCCTGTCCATCTGAAGCTGCGTAACGAAGCCATTTGGCGCACCGTCAATCATGATGTGTTTGACGCACCAGAGAGCCGTTACTGCCCGGCAGGTGTCTACGAGCAGGAAAAAAGCGGGGAAAATGAGTGGTCCCTGCGCATCAATGCGCAGAACTGTGTCCATTGCAAAACCTGCGATATCAAAGACCCGACGCAGAATATCGAATGGTGTACACCTGAAGGTAGCGGCGGCCCAAACTACCCCGTCGGGATGTAACTCTTTCAAGCACACGGGCCGCTTTCTGACCGGAATGTGACTTTCTGATCCATTTCCGCTACGGTGGCGCCCGTTTTTCCAGCGGCGTCAGCAGCGAAAGATCACGATGAAAATTCTGGTCCCAGTCAAAAGGGTGGTCGATTACAACGTCAAGGTGCGTGTAGCGGCCGATGGTAGTGGTGTCGAAACGCAGGGCCTAAAAATGTCCCTGAATCCGTTCGATGAAATTGCGGTGGAAGAAGCCATCCGCCTGCGCGAAAAAGGCGTGGCAACTGAAGTGGTCGTCGTTACCATTGGTGTCCAGGCGGCGCAGGACATTCTGCGTACCTCAATGGCCATGGGTGCAGACCGGGCCATTTTGGTCAAAACAGACGATACGCTTGAGCCGCGCGCCGTCGCCAATGCGCTGAAAGCCATTGTCGAACGTGAGCAGCCGGGTCTTGTCTGCATGGGCAAGCAGGCCATCGATGACGACATGAACGCAACCGGCCAGATCCTGGCAGCCAAACTTGGCTGGCCACAAGGCACGTTCGCCAGTGCGGTGACCGTTGCGGACGGCCGCATTGAAGTTTCTCGCGAAATCGACGGTGGTACGGAAGTTGTTTCTCTGGCACTTCCCGCCGTGGTGACAGCCGATCTGCGCCTCAACGAGCCGCGCTATGCGTCCCTCCCAAACATCATGAAGGCTCGTAAGAAGCCGCTTGAAACGCTTGAGGCTGCCGATCTCGGCGTTGATCTTGCCTCCCGCCTTACTGTCGTTTCTGTCGCAGAGCCGGCAGAACGCAAGGAAGGTATCAAGCTAGACAATGCGGCCGAACTGGTCGAAAAGCTCAAGACAGAAGCGAAGGTGATCTGATGACCGCTCTTGTTCTGCTCGAAGTCGAGAATGGCGAAGTCCGTCAGGCATCACGTTCAGCCCTGACAGCCGCCGCACGCTTTGGCGATGTAGACGCCATCGTTTTTGGTGAGGGCGCCAGCGCTGCCGCAGCCCTGCCTGGTGTCAAGCGGGTTCTGTCGGTGCCCGGTCTGGTCACGGATCTGGCCGAACCTGCCGCCGATCTACTGGCATCCATCGCAAAAGACTACAGCCATATCGTGGCCTCTGCCTCTGCCAGTGGAAAGAACATTCTGCCGCGTCTGGCAGGCCTGCTTGACGTTCAACCCATCCCGGATGTGGTCGAAATCAAGGATGTCGAAACGTTCGTTCGTCCGATCTACGCAGGCAATGCACTGGCAACCGTCCGGTCTTCAGATGCCATCAAGATTCTGACGGTTCGGGGTTCCAGCTTTGATCCCGCTCCAAAAGACGGCGGCTCCGCTCCGGTTGAAACACTGGGCGCACCCGCCAGCGAAAAATCCGTTTTCGTGAAGGTGGAACTTTCTGCCTCCGATCGCCCGGAACTTGAGGCAGCCCGCGTGGTCATCTCGGGCGGCAAGGGCATGAAGGATGCAGCGAACTTCAAGCTGCTCGAACCTATTGCCGACAAGCTGAACGCCGCCATTGGTGCATCCCGTTCCGCTGTGGACTCCGGCTTTGCCCCGAACGAAATGCAGGTCGGCCAGACCGGCAAGATCGTGGCTCCGGAACTCTACATTGCTGTTGGCCTGTCTGGCGCAATCCAGCATCTGGCCGGCATGAAGGACAGCCGCGTCATTGTAGCCATCAACACGGACCCGGAAGCCCCCATCTTCCGTGTCGCCGATTACGGTATCGTGGGTGACCTGTTCGAGGTCCTTCCCGCACTTGAAAAGGCTCTCTGAGCATTCTCAGCAGGCGATCCATGACGGATTGCCTGCTTTTTTCCTGACACAACGTGTCCAGAACTTAAGTTGCAGACGCCCTTCCGTGTGACATTCTATTGCACGACGGAGACACCTAATGACCCTGCGACGTACATTCCAAAAAATTTTTCCCGCGCTTCCTCTGCTGCTTGGCGCGTTTTTCATTCACAGCGCATTAGGTGCTGGTTATGTCGTGCCTTCGGCCTCAATGGAGCCAACACTCGAAATCGGCGACGAAATCATCGCTGTCGTACCATCTTATGGATGGGGAACAGTCAATCTTCCTTTCGCAGCGCGACTTTCGGTTCTTCCGCATTTCCGTCTTTTTACCCGCTTGCCGCATCGCGGAGATGTGGTCGTTTTCCGAGCCCCTGCCAACCTGAATGAAACCTGGGTCAAACGTGTCATTGGACTGCCGGGGGACACGATTGCTCTATCCAACGGTCGTGTCGTTCTAAATGGAAAAACCCTTCCCTGGCACGACAAAGGACAGGGCCAGGCAGAATTCCACCCAGGAATATCTACCCCTGCAAGACGATATGAGGAAACATTCCCCGACGGGTCTCACCACGACATTCTCAAATTAACAACCATAGGAACACTCGACACCGTTCCTATGTTTACGGTTCCAGCAGGCAAGCTCTTCGTGATGGGCGATAACCGTGATGACTCTGCAGACTCAAGAGTCCCCGTCGAAGACGGCGGCGTCGGTCTTTTACCAGTCTGGAACCTTCAAGGAGAAGTAACCACGGTGCTATTTTCATGGCGACACCTCAAAAGATTGCTGCTCCCCGTCTGATTTTCAGACGCGCCCTCTTGCGCATTCTGTAAATCCCCGTTAGGAGAAGCGCCATCGGCACGGAGTGTAGCTCAGCCTGGTAGAGCACTGTGTTCGGGACGCAGGGGCCGGAGGTTCGAATCCTCTCACTCCGACCAGCCGATTTAATGGAAATCAGAAAATCTGATGCGAGCAAAGAAGAAAATGCTCTTCCGTACGCATTCCATATACAACTTTGACCTTACGCTTTCTGCTTCTCAGTGCTCATGCAGTCCTACGAATGGACGAACAGGCTGATCGGCTTTGCATAGTTTCAAAACATCCAGCTTTTGAAGCTCCAGAATATGCGCCGCCAACGTCTGCCGAGACATCAGAATTTTCTCCCCTTCGCTTTCACGAATAGTGTCGGACTGGCTCATCAAAGCCCCTGCATATTCAACCTCACGCTGCATTTCTGCATCCGGCAACGCAGAGAGAGGCACAAACTGCACGGGCAAACTCAATTGCTGTGTTTTTGAACGGCTGGCCTCTGCCGTAATGCCCAGAACAGGAATGCTCGTCAGGGCCGAAACAGAAAAAGAACCAGACTGGGTCAGAGTACCATTCAATTGCATGGCTACAGGTCCGGAAACAAGCGCAACAACAGGGTCCACGTTTCGCTGCGCACATTGCAACGCACGAACATTGGCATCAAAATGGGCTGTCTGCGCTTCAGACCAGTTCTGCACATCCGAAGCGCTTACAACACCCGCTTTCGTCAGGTCTTTTTGAACACCAGCCAGTGCAGCGCTAATTGAAGTCTGCGCACCGCTGGTAAAGACACAACCCGACAGCAAAAACCATACGGGCAAGACATAGATCAGCCTCATGCAGCACTCATTTCCGCAACAAGAGCCTGAATATCTTCTGCTTTCGGGGAAATACCACACACTGTCAGCCAATTCTGCCGACTGACAAGCCCGTAAGCCTCATCGCAGATCCGCAGCAATGTATCCCAGGGCATAAATGTCCGATTGCCCCATGTATTAAAAAATACACCCTGAGCCGTGTAACCCGTTAGCGCAATCGCATGGCCACCTACATAGGCATGATCCTGAATAGCATTCCAATCCCAGATCGCACCCAATGGAAGATCAAGGAACCCACGAGGCACCTGCACCCCCGCCAGAACGCCCCCAAGATAGGAAATGCCCCGCTTGATCCCATTAACGGAATGGGAATCAATAACCCCATAGGCCGTCAGATAATCCTTGGTCTGGCCAGGCCGAACAAACCCGTTTCTTTTCCAGTATCCCAACTGTTCAAGCAGAACAGTGCCATTATCGTTCTGGCCGGTTACCGGATCAAATCCCGTAACTGCGCCATAATTCTGTAGAACCTGCTCGCTGGACAGAAGAACCAGCCCCTGAGCCGCCTTGGTCCAGGTAGCCGTAAGAGCCGCGTGCGCAGCAAACGCACAGCACCCGAACCGATCATTGCCCCACATCTGATAAGGCACACCTTCAGACCAGTCCTGACTTTCCGGAACCTCTGGAACACGCGCTGCCAGAACAGGCGAAAACCGATAGGTTCGGGCATCATAACGGGGTGGCAGCTTCCCGAGCCTGCGTTCCATCATCAACCAACGCTCCAGAAAAATGAAAAGCCACCCCCACGCAGGGGATGGCTTCCACAATGTCTCATTCCCAATTTTCAGGCAGAACGAACCCTGCCTTTATAAAAATCAGGCACGAACGTCATAGGCCAGAGAAGCCGGCCAGGCGGCCTGCGCAAAAACCTGCGCATAGTCATGAACTTCCGTCAGGAACGTCCGATCACCATCCAGAACCAGCCGCACCGTCGGAGCAAGCGTGCCGCCAATACGATAGGTATCAGGGCTTTCAGCGTTCTGACCAGCCGCCGGAATCGTATCGATAAACGACTGGACGTAGCCCTGCGCATCCACAAAATGCGAATACGTCGAATACGGCTGTGAAGACGGGTTACCAAGTACCAGACCCGAGCTGTTTAGAGGCTTGTAGGGACCAAAAATCCCCTTCTCGGAAACGAAACCATACACACCATCAGGGCCCGTACTTTTGCCCGTATAGGTGGAATGATGGCTGATGGTGAACAGATAGGTCAGACCGTCCTTGAAGACGAAATGCGGACGCTCCGTCTGATCGTTCACGCCCAGAGCCGTCACCAGAGCAGGCATCAGCTCCCAACGGGAATAATCACCCTTGCGCCAGTTAGACACACACCGGGAGAGACCGATTGCCGCAGCACCATATTGCGCACCCGGATCCACCGCATAACCTGGCGGAACATGGCCCATCTCGTCAGAACCGACAACAAACTGCCCCCGCATGCCAGGAACATTGCCTTCGAACAGCGTGTAAAGCTCGCCATCACCCGGATTGATGAACGGCTGCGGATCGCGGAAATCGAAATACGCATCTTCAGAAGCGTTGGCATAATGAACGCCATCAGCCTTGAACATTTCCGTGCTGGCCGAGAAGCCCTCAAACCAGACACCCTTGTCATCAGCATGAATGGTGCCAGAGCAAACAGCCGGAACAGAATTACCATCCGGCGCACCAACGGACGTGTAGAACATGTCGACCTTGTTCTCGCTGCCTTCACGCATCACCAGAGAACCGGACCACTCCCAGGGACGCAGATCAGCAGACGTCTGAAACAGGCGGCCACCCCATGTCCACTCAACACCGTCGGCGCTGTACCAGTAGCCGATATAGGCGCGATCATTGCGGGAGTGCCATTCGTCATAAATCTTGGCATTGGTCTTGTCGATTTTGTCCACAGCCAGGGACCAGAGAACAAACCAGCCCTTATACGTCACAGTGCGCATATGCATGTCACGAAGGGCGCCACTGTCCCAGATCATCACATCGTTGGACATGACTGGGAAACTGTAGTCGATTACCGGCATTGTCGTCGTCGGATCGTCCGTACGAACCTTCAGCGCATCAGCAATCGTCCACCGGGACGAGCGATAGTTCGGAAGCACGCGACGAACAGCCGTGTGCTGATCCAGAATTCGGCTGGAAATAGCATTCATATTTTCATGATCCGTATTGAATAGTGTTTGAAAAATAACCCTGTCAGGCGCCTTGTTGCGGAGCCTTGCCAGGAGAAGGATCAGTTGCTCCCGGAGCAGCGTCTGTTTTCACGCTCTCTCCGTCTTTCGGGACAACGACCTTCTTGCTGACTTGCCGTTCCAGACGGTTGGCAGCCCAGCCAATATTCAGCCCCAGAAGGGCCACCAGACGGTAAATTCCGTTGAATCGTGATGTATTCTGTGGGGGAGGCAAAAAGACCGTAACCAGTTTGCATCCAATAATCAGTAAAGCCACCCACAGCTCATATCGAGCCGGGATGTCGGCGAGCAGACCAGAAAGGTCGAAACCGGAAATATCCACACTCTGAAATCCTGCTTGGCGCACAAAAAAAGAGGCTGCATCCAGCGGGATGAGCCTCTCATAAAATCTTATTTTCAATATGAATTATCGAACCATCAGCTAAGCGACTTATGGCTCAATGCCACAGTTATATGAAAAACCCGGATGCAGTTCAAGCGTAAAATGTCAGATACACCCAAGATGAGTTGAAACCTCTCCTTCACAACCCTAATTTCGACATTTGGAAAGTCTCTTTTTCCCAAAGAGACATCGACGAGAGACCACATCAATCATGACGATCCGTTTAACGCGATCCGCACTGGCTCTTGCAGCCCTGCTAACCGCTACTCCAGCCCTTGCCGAACCAGGCGGCTGCATCAAATACGGCGCAGCCGGTGCTGTCGGCGGCCACCTTGCCAATCACCATGCCGTTGTCGGTGCCATGGGAGGATGCGCTGCCGGCATGTACCGCCGTCATCTGTATCGCAAGGACCTGCGCGAGAAAGCAGCTCTTTGGGACAAGGAACATCCGGCAGACCCGAATGCCAGCTGGTGGCAGCGTCATCATGATGCAGCATCCACCAAGCAGAAAGCAGAATGGTATGACGCCGAACATCCTGAACCAGGCCCTAACACACCGGCGCCTGCACCTCAGGCTCAGCCCAACCAACACTTCTGAAAACAGAAACGCCCGGCTTAAAGCCGGGCGTTTTCTTGTCCGAATGCTCTCAACACCGTCTCAGGAAAACTGAAAGCCCTTGAGAGCAGAACGAGATAGACCTTCCAGAAGGTCGATGGCTTCATCCGTATCGTTCAGACAGGGAATCATGGCAAACTCTTCACCGCCAGCATGAATGAATTCCTCACGAAGCTCATTGCCAATTTCGTCGAGCGTCTCAATACAATCCGACATAAAGCCAGGCATAATTACCGCAATCTTGGTAACTCCCTGCTTGGGCAGTCCGGTAACATAAGGTGCCGTATAAGGCTGGATCCATTCCAGCGGCCCAAAGCGAGACTGGAATGTGAGCGGCATCTGCTCATCACTAAATCCCAACGCTTTCCGTAAGGCCACAATCGTGCGCTGACACTCTTCCTGATAGGAATCGCCTTTTTCAACGCAGGTTTTCGGCAATCCATGGAAGGACGCAACAATAGCCTGAGGCTTGAAAGACAAACCCTCCAAAGTCTTACGAACAGACTGTTCCAACGCCCGAACAAACAGCGGGTGATCCGGAAAAGACGGCATCGTCAGCACAGAAGGCTGACGGCGTAACTTCATGAGTGCACGGAAAAGATGATCGTTCGCTGTCGCAGTCGTCGTCGCTGAATACTGCGGATAAAGCGGAATGCTGATGATCCGGTCACACCCTTGATCCATCAGGCTTTCCACACCCTGTGCAACAGACGGCTGCCCGTATCTCATGCCCCATTCAACAGGCACGCCATCACCCTTGAGACGCAAAGCCAGCTTCTCAGCCTGTCGCTGGGTATAAACTCGCAATGGCGAAGCATTCTCTTCGCGATCCCAGATGCGTGCATAATTCGCACCACTGGCGAATGGACGTTTTGTAAGGATGATGCCCTGCAAAATGGGCTGCCAGATCAACGGCGGACTTTCAATCACGCGCCGATCAGAAAGAAACTCACTCAGGTAACGACGTACAGCAAAGTAGCCAGTATCGTCAGGTGTCCCGAGATTGAGGAGAAGAACGCCAGTCCGCCCATGAGGAGGAGAAGCATTGCGTGGTTTTTTGAAAAAAAAGGCCATAGTGCCCTTCAGTGTGAAACAGGGCTAACAACGGCGAAAGAGGAAAAACGTATCAAGTGTAGGGATACGCGTCCCTTTCGGGACGCTATCGTCGGCGCTTTACACGCGCATAAGAGAAACTTGGTCGCTCAGCCCTTAGGGATGCATTGTAAACAATAACCGCCATGACGGCGCCGATTGATCCGATATACGGCATGAAAGTATTCATCAGAGCCATATTCGCCTCCTTGAACCCTCTGGGAAAGTTTTCCGTGGGCTCAATATTGAGAGTGGTCATATCGCCGCCGGGTTTCAAGAAAAAAATTCATATTCCCCGCGTAAATTTTATCTCCACACGAAATAACTTTTATTTTTCTGGATCTTAGCGCTTCGAGAATCGGTCAGAATCCTCTTGAGAAGGCAACTTCCCGACACCCCACCCGTTAAAACAGAGACACATTTGATTGTTCGGAAGGACCACTCCAATGGCGACTCAAGATCCAGTCATCTACGTCATCGCTGACGGCGAAAAAGGCCGCTTTCTTCGCCTGGAAGGAAGCCAGCTTCGCACCATAGAGAATTTTGACCTGCATAAAGGCTCCGACGCTGCCAAAGACGTAGGGTCCATCAAAGCAGCTCACACAAATCCAAAAGAGCAACTCAAAACCCATTTCACAAAAGATCTGGCGACGCACATCAATAAAGCTGCGCAGGATTCCAATATCGAGGGCATTTTCCTCGTGGCTCCAGCGCAGGCACTGCACGATATCCGCGAGCATCTTGACAAGCCAACAACCAAAAAGCTGTTCAAGACCCTGACAAAGGATCTGACAAACACCAGCGATCATGACCTGCTCAAGCATCTTGACCGTCCAGAAACCGGCTGGCCTGAACTCGCCTCGGTCTAAGTCAAGACGCAGGCTGCGTCACACTACGGCGCGGCCTGCCACGCAGGCCTGACGTGTTCCTGTGGTCTGAGGCCATGAAGAAGGCAACTGTCGAAAATAACGAACAGCCAGAAGCGCAAAACACTGCGCCTCCAACGCATCCCCATCCCACCCCAGAACGTCAACAGACGATACATCTCCAAGACGCGAACGCAATCGGTCCATCAGCACCGGATTATGTCGTCCGCCGCCTGCAACAAACCACCTGTCCGGCGTAACATCCATCGGTGTCCGAGCAATCGCCTCCACCGTAAATGCCACTAATGTTGCAGCCCCATCTTCAGGCGAAAGCGCCTGCACAGCTTCCATAGCAGACCCATGAAAGCTCAACCGGTCCAGAGATTTCGGCATCGGACGCTTGAAATACGGGCTATCCAACAATCGCTCCAATACCCCCCGATTCACTGTCCCCTTACGAGCCAGAGCACCATCGGTATCGCACGCCACACCCGTATGACGCTCCGCCCAATCATCCAGCAAAGCATTGCCTGGCCCCGTATCACAGGCCCAGACCTGACGGGCACCATCCTGAACCGGCCCCAGCAGCGTGACATTCGCCACGCCCCCGATATTCAACACAGCTACAGACTTCTCTTCTCGTTCCAGAAGAGCGGCATGAAGGACAGGAACCAGTGGCGCTCCTTCGCCCCCATAATCCAGATCCCGTGCCCGAAAGTCATAGATAACAGGGATGCCACACTGCTCCTGCAACAAAGCACCATCACCAATCTGCCAGCTTCGCCCAATGTCCGGCTGATGCAGAATGGTTTGCCCATGGAAGCCAATGACGTCCGGTACAATCGTGGGCACCATGTTCCGAAGCGCAGTTACAGCCTCAACATGCCTGAGTGTTACCACCCGTTCGACATCCTTCAGATCAGCCTCACTGCCAGAAAGTTCGGCGGCATGATCCAGAAGCAATCGCAGCCGATCCCGTAACCTCTGATCATACGGAAGCGTCACCGCTGGCCCATACTCTGCAATGCGTTCCCCATCCGTAAGAACAAGAGCCGCATCCACACCATCGAGCGACGTGCCACTCATCAACCCAATGGCCCAGTACAGATCGCCCGATCCCGTTTCAGGCATTACAGAGCAGCCAAAACAGCATGCAGATCACCCTGATGGCGCTGAAGAAGGTCTTCAACCTGATCGGCCTCCACTCCATGCCGGATCAGAACAGCCCGCTTCACATTCCCCCCAACCAAGGCAAGCGCTTCGCGGACGTCTTCGTCAGTCCCTCCGGCAAGCTCAGACACCATGCGCTCGGCACGTTTCTGAAGCTTGTCATTGCTGATGCGCATATCCACCATACGCCCACGATACACATGCCCAAGCCGGGTCATCAGGGCCGTAGAGAACAGATTCAGCACGACCTTTTGTGCGGTTCCCGCCGCCATACGGGTTGATCCAGCCAGAACCTCCGCTCCAGTCGGAATAGAAATCCCAATTTCAGCGTCCCGAAGCAGACGCCCATCCGCATTCCCACTAACCCCGATCGTCAGCGCCCCTGCAGCACGGCCAGCTCTTACCATCGCGCAGGTGTAGGGCGTGTTTCCGCTAGCAGCGACCCCAATCACCACATCATCCGCAGTCGGAACATGCTCGCTCAGGTCAAGACGTGCCTGATCTTCACGATCCTCCGCCCCCTCAACAGCCTGCGTCCCAGCTCCCGCTCCGCCCGCAAGCAGCAGAACCAGACGCTCCGGCGCAAGCCCGAAAGTCGGCGTCAATTCAACTCCGTCCTGCACCCCAATCCGGCCGGATGTCCCTGCTCCCGCATAAATCAGACGACCACCCCGTTGAAGACGTGGCACAGCAGCTTCAACAGCCCGCTCAATCGAAGGAAGCGCCTCCCCAACCCGATCCAGCGCAGATTTCTGCGACTCCAGCAAACGCCCCAGCAGAGCATCCAGAGGAAGAAGCTCAATGGTCTGGTTTGCTTCCAGAACGGTCTCGGTGCGTGGAACAGTCACAGCTAACCCTCTTTATCCCGACATAAAAAATGCGCCGGAAGGTCTCCCTTCAGGCGCATTCCAATCTGCAAACGATACTCAGCCCTTCGAAGGAAGGAGCGCCCCATCCTTCAGAAGGTCCTGCTCAACCAGGCTCTCCGCAATCTGCACCGCATTCAGGGCAGCACCCTTGCGAAGGTTGTCGGATACACACCAGAGCGCCAGACCATTCTCCACGGTCGGATCAATTCTCAGGCGCGACACATATGTCGCATCTTCCCCAACGCACTCAATCGGCGTCACATAGCCACCGTCCTCGCGTTCATCACGCAGGATCACCCCCGGAGCCTTACGAAGCGCTTCACGGGCCTTCTTCAGGTCGATAGGCTTCTCACACTCAATGCTGATCGCCTCAGAATGCCCGATGAAGACCGGCACCCGCACGCAAGTCGCCAAAACCTGAATATCCGGATCGAGAATCTTGCGGGTCTCAACCGCCATCTTCCACTCTTCCTTGGTCGCCCCATCATCCATGAAGCGATCAATATGTGGAATGACGTTAAAGGCGATCTGCTTGGTAAACTGCGCAACCGTCGGCGGATCGTTCACGAACGTGCCCTTGGTCTGGCCAAACAGCTCGTCCATGCCATCTTTACCCGCACCAGACACCGCCTGATACGTCGAAACCACAATACGCTTGATCTTGAACAGATCATGCAGCGGCTTCAGAGCCACCACCATCTGCGCAGTAGAGCAGTTCGGGTTTGCGATGATGCCACGACGCGCCTTCTTCAGCGCTTTAGCGTTCACTTCTGGCACAACCAGCGGAATACCCGGCTCCATACGGAAATGGGACGTATTATCGATTACGATACAACCCGCTGCCGCAGCCTTCGGCGCATACACGGCCGAAACCTCACCGCCCGGCGAGAAAAGAGCAATATCCCAGCCTTTGAAATCAAACGTCTCAAGATTCTGAACCTTGAGAACCTTCTTGTCTCCAAAGGAAATTTCTTTCCCGACCGAGCGCGGCGACGCTAGCGCCACAACCTCGTCCACAGGGAAATTCCGTTCCGCCAGAATGCGTAGCAGTTCGCGCCCCACCGCTCCCGTGGCACCCGCAACCGCAACCCGATAACCCATGATCTTTTCCGTTCCCTTTAAAATCAGCCTACAAAAGGCAGGCGCTTGATCAGCGCCGAAAGACGATGCCGTCGCAGTTCGTACCGGGCCTTCTGACCCGTCGCCATATAATTGAGCTGGATGGCATATCGCGTCCCAACAAACTGCCGATGTCCGTGCCAGGTCGTCGGACCATTCGGAAACACCAGAAGCGTCCCCTCCGCCGGCGTTACCTCAACATCATAATCCTCAACATCATCCGGACCATTCAGCAGACGCAGACAGCCATCCCGGGAAACCCAGTCTTCCCCCCGTGGATTCAGATACAACAGGATCGTCACCAGTTTGGCGTCGGAATCCCGATGGATGCGTCCATCTTTTTCCCGTGTCCGCCCACGCATCGTCAGCATCGTCGGCGCATCCGCCAGATCCAGACCGAATTTTTCCGCAATCAGAGCCTTGAGCCGAGGCCCCTGCAATTCCTCAATCATGGCCGCCACACGCGGCGTCAGCTTTAAAGCCTCGGGCGGAAAAGACCCACCGGATTTCATTTCCGGCAAGTCCGCCACAACAGCCTTGAGATCATCATTGCTAATGAAATGCGGCACCACGACATGCGGGAAAGGCTTCTCCGCAACCGGTGTCTGCGTCAGGGCATCATAATCGAGAGAAATGTTGGACATAGCCCCTGAGGCTAGCCCCGCCTCACAAACCCGGCAAGGCCTATTCAGCACATGCCAGCCTTCTCCCAGACGAAAGAAATTTACCCTCTAAGCGGCTTGTATGTCTTGGAAACCCTACTCGTCGCAAGATACCGGACATATCCTGCCCCCAACCGGTTTGCCCCTCCCGTACAGACCTGCGGATGCGGAATATCCTTCACTTCTCCGACCCAGGCCGTATGCAACAGCTTTGGGTTAATCCGACAGACAATCAAACGCCGATCCACCCCCGACATTCCCGCATCCTCAACAAGGTGACTCTGAACGCTCTGCGCGTCATGTGACACCGACTGCGCCTGCACACCCGACAAAGGCAACCCGAGAGCAAATCCAAGACAGAAGACAGACAGAGCACGCATGAGCAGAACTCCCCACCCGCCCACGGCGATTTTTGGAAAAGGCCAGCAGGCACTGCTCCTAAGACGACTCTCGAACCAAAAAAGTTGCGGCATTTTTGTGGCAAACTTTACCTGGCCCTGAATCCTGTCTTTCAAACCTCTGTTTTCAACAGACGTTTACGCCTGACGACGCGTCATCATGTATTCCTAGGAACGTCCATGAACACTCTCCCCCTCGTCCTTCCTGAACTCCGCCCCGCCCTCGACATTTTCCCCTCTGCCGATCTCAGCTCAGAAACCCTTCCTGCATTAAGAAGCGCACTGGAAGACAGGGCAGCACAAGCTTTCCAGACCGCCGAAGATTTTCGGGTAACGCTCGAACAACGCCACATTCCAGCAGATGGAGATGAAAGAACCCTCCGCCTTCTCACGATCCGCCCCACGCAAACCGCCTCATCTCCACGCCCGGTTCTGCTTCATCTTCACGGTGGCGGACACTGCGCCGGCCGCCCCGAGCAGAATACCGGTGATCTCTGCCGTTTCGCACAGGAGTTGAACTGTCTGGTCATTTCCCCGGACTATCGCCTGACACCCGAAACGCCATTCCCCGGTGACATCGAAGATGCTTACACCACCCTCTGCTGGATCCATGACAACGCCGAGACCCTCAACATTCGTCGTGACCAAATCGGCGTCACCGGCGAAAGCGCAGGCGGAAATCTTGCCGCTGCACTCTGCCTGCTTGCCAGAGACCGACACGGCCCGGCCATTCTGTTCCAGAACCTGATCTACCCCATGCTGGATGATCGTACCGTCAATGACGCTCCCAACCCCTCCCCCACCGCCGGAGAATTTGTCTGGACGCGCGCAAGCAATACCTACGCATGGGACATTCTTCTGACCCCTTCGCGTCCCGGTGATGAAAACATTTCCCCTTATGCCGCTCCAGCCCGCGCCACAGATCTATCCGGCCTGCCACCAACCATCATGACCGTCGGCGCTCTCGATCTCTTTCTCGAAGAGGACCTGCTCTATGCCCAGCGCCTCATCAGAAGCGGCGTCTTTGTAGAACTGGATGTCGTCCCCGGCGCCTATCACGCCTTTGACGTCACCGATGCCCCCATTGCAAAACAGACGCTTGAACGACGCATCACTTCCATGAGGCGCTTCTTCTCCCCATCTGAAGATTGACACGGAATGCTGCATCCAAATGCGTTCCCCACTTTCCCGTGATGGGCTAAAGTTCGCGCCCCTTGGGACTGGAGACCGATTTTCATGGGCGATCACCGCGACGACCGCGATGCCATCAATGGCGCCAACACCGTCTATCTGGCCGAGCTTCACGCTCGCTGGCAGAACGACCCCGCGTCTATTGATCCAGCGTTTGCCGCCCTGTTCGAAACCCTCGGCGCCGACCGCCCCCCAACAGACACACCAAATGGCAGCGCCGAGGCTCTGAAAAACGCCTACCGTCTGCGCGGCCATTCCCTGGCAAAACTCGATCCTTTAGGACTGGCCGCTACACCAGCGATCCCGGAACTTACTCCTCCCGATGCAGAGCGGGACCTTCTAGCCCGTCTGCGTCGCGCCTATTCTGGCACTCTGACAGCAGAATTCATGCACATTCAGGACCCCACCCAGCGTCAGTGGTGGATTGATCGCCTGGAAAACACCGCTCCCGTCGTCGCTATGGAGCCAGAACGCATCCTCCTCGCCCTGACACGCGCCGAAGGATTCGAAGGCTTTTGCCAGAAGCGCTTCATGGGTATGCGCCGCTTCGGTCTGGAAGGCGGAGAAAGCGTTATCGTCGCCCTCCGCACCCTGATCGACGCCGCTGCCCGCGATGGCGCAAAGTCCGTTTCGCTCGGCATGCCACATCGTGGCCGCCTGAACGTCATGGCCAACATCCTGCGCAAACCCTTCGCGGCCATTTTCAGCGAATTTGCAGGCGCGTCTTTCAAACCTGACGACATCCAGGGCTCCGGGGACGTAAAATACCATCTCGGCACAGCCACCACGATGGAACACGCAGGCCACAAACTGCGCATCTCCCTGCTGCCCAACCCATCCCATCTGGAGGCCGTCGATCCCGTCGTCCTCGGACGCGTCCGTGCTGATCAGGACCGCGAGAAAGACAAAGACCGTGATCGCCACCTAGGCATCCTTGTTCACGGTGACGCCGCCTTCGCTGGGCAAGGTGTCGTGTACGAGACACTGGCCCTTTCCAAGCTCGAAGGTTATCGCACCGGCGGCACGGTTCACGTCATCATCAACAACCAGATCGGATTCACCACCGTCCAGTCAGATGCCCATTCCGGCATCCACAACACCGACGTCGCCAAATCCATTCAGGCTCCGATCCTGCATGTCAATGGTGATGATCCGGATGCTGTGGCCCGAGCTGCTCTTCTGGCTCATGAATGGCGGCGCGATTTCCATTCGGACGTCGTCCTCGACGTTGTCTGCTATCGCCGCCATGGCCACAATGAAACGGATGAACCGGCTTTCACCCAGCCAGCGATGGTGCACGCCATCCAGTCTCGTCCTACAACGCGCCGCCTCTACGCCGAGCATCTGATTCGCCAGGGCATCCTGACGGCCGAACAGGTCGAGGATATGTGGCATCACTTCCAGCGCCGACTGGAAGAACAATACGCCGCGTCCGAGCACTACCGACCTGACTCCACAGACTGGCTGGACGGCCCCCAGGACTCCACACGCCTTCAGGACGAGCCCGAACGCATCCAGCCCATGACCGGCGTCCCACTGGAACGTCTGCGCATGGTTGGTGAAGCCATCGGCACCATCCCGCCGGGACTGAACGTCCATCCACGCCTCGCCCGCCAGATCGTTGCTCGTGGCAAAGCCGTAGCTGATGGTGGACCACTCGACTGGGCGACCGCCGAAGCCCTCGCTTTTGGAACCCTGTCCATAGACGGTCACCCTGTTCGCCTGTCAGGTCAAGACAGCCGCCGCGGCACCTTCAGCCAGCGTCACGCCGTCCTGTTCGATCAGGATACCGGCCGGGAAGAAACCCTTCTGGCCCATATCGCGCCCCATCAGGCCCCTCTGCACCTTTGGAATTCTCCACTCTCCGAATTTGCAGTCCTCGGCTTCGAATACGGCTATTCACTCGGTGATCCAGATGCACTGGTTCTATGGGAGGCTCAATTCGGAGACTTCGCAAACGGCGCACAGGTCATTCTCGACCAGTTCATCGCTTCCGGCGAAACGAAATGGCTCCGAACATCCGGCCTGACGCTCCTACTGCCACACGGCTACGAAGGTGGTGGCCCTGAACATTCATCAGCCAGACCAGAGCGTATTCTCCAGCTCTGCGCGGAAAACAATCTGCGCGTCTGTAACATCACCAGCCCCGCAAACTATTTCCATGCCCTGCGCCGCCAGATTGCACGGCGCTGCCGCAAGCCACTGGTCATCTTCACACCCAAGTCTCTCCTGAGACACAAGGAAGCAACCTCACCGCTCGTGGAAATGGGGCCACACACACGCTTCCAGCCCGTTCTGGCAGATCCACAGCAAATTACAGGCGCCAGAAAGATCATTCTGTGCTCAGGCAAGGTCTTTTACGATCTCACCGCCGAACGGACCCGACAAAACCGCACGGACGTCGCCATCATCCGTCTGGAACAGCTCTATCCCTTCCCGCACCACGCCCTGATCCAGCAGCTGGAATTATACCCGGACGCCGAACAGATCATCTGGTGCCAGGAAGAACCCCAGAACAACGGCGCATGGATTTTCGTAGACCGACGCATCGAACGCGCCCTGCAGGAATGCGGACACAAAGTCCAGCGTCCACAGTACGTGGGCCGCGAAAGCGCCGCGTCACCGGCTACAGGCCTGCCCGGCGCTCACGCCGCCCAGCAGGAAAAACTGGTTCAAGACGCACTGGCCTGATTACCAGCCAGTGCCGTGTCTTCAGGTTGGGCCGCCCTGATACCCGAAACTGCTGCGGCCCGATCCGGTATTTCCATACCCGTCCCCGCGGAACTGCCGTGAGCCCTGACCACCATAATCAGGGCCGCAGGCCGCAAGCGCCATAAGGGCAGCTAGTGCCAAACCTACTTTAAAACGCATCGTTTCATTCCTCTTTCCCGAATGACCATCCAGAAACGTATCTGTCTGTATGCCTTAAGACATTCCGACATTGACCAGAAAAACCATATCCGTCGCCCGTGTCAGCGCCACATAACAAAGCTGCTGTGTTTCAAGAGGATTTCCTCCTGCCCGACGTCGAATATCCCCCAGATCAACAAAGATATTCCTGAACGTGCTACCCTGAGACGTATGCACGGTCATGGCATAAATAGCCTGAAGGTTCAGCAACGCACTCTGGAAGGCAAACCGATGCTGCCACCGCTTGCGCTCCTGCCTGGCTTCCTGAACAAGCCGACGCTCTACAGCCTGAAGCTGGCGCTCATCCTGAACCAGATGAGCCGTAATTTCTTCCCCGGACATCGTCAGCACAGTCAGTTCCCAAGACGGAATATCCGTAGACCAGGCTGCTACAGACCCGCAGGCTTCAAACCGGTATGACAGGCGCGACGCCTGAATATCCATCACCAGAACTTCTTCATTTGTCGCAATCTGCTGACGATTTTTATCTTCATTCTGGCGACTGAATGGCGCTCTCGCGACCGCACGCTCCCCCGGCATGAACGGCATTTCGATCTGCTCTCCATACCGCCATTGCCGAACCATCTGATTAACCTGATGGACGCGACTATTCGTCCAGCAAAGATACCGGAAACTATCGTTATCTGCATCGAAGGCATCGGACGTAAACGCTTTGCGAACCCAGCTTTCCACATCCTTCGGGATGAACAGCCCGGATGAATCATGACGTGCGTCCCGCACCCAACTCCAGTCCACAGAGCCACCCTGGCTCTGGCGAATGACAGTCGCGGCTTCCAGAATGGGATTGCCTGCCGCCTGCCGAACAACCGTTTCAAGATGCGATCTGGATGGAACAGAAAAGGAAGGAGAGGCCTCTTCTCCAACTGGTGGAAGCTGCGCTGGATCTCCCACAAACAGCACAAAACAGAACTTCAAAAGGTCTCGGATCCAGCCCATGAGTTCCCGCGAAATCATGGAGCACTCATCAATAATAACTACACCATCCGGTATCGTCTGTGGGCGTTTCGCGCGTACCAGCGTCGTACCCCCACCCTGCAACGATGGCTGTAAACCCAGATGACTCTGGATGGTCCGACATTCAACATCCTGATGCACCTTTGAGCGCAGAACAGCCGTCGCCTTGTGCGTTGGAGCTGTAATGACCGTCACAACTTTCATTCGCAGAAAATGCTGCGCCACCTCCTGCATCAGCGTTGTTTTCCCACTCCCCGCATACCCCGTCAGCAGGTGTGTAGGACGCCCTTCGGCATGTGCCTTGATAATCTCATCAAGAGCAGTTCTCTGGGAAAGAGTAAGCGTTACCATAAACCTCCCCTTCCCACACTCTCATCTGTTGCGCCACTTTGACATGACATATGGCGAACGAAACCTATACCCCTCGCCAATCCATTCCCGCTCCGAACTCCTAAAAGCGCGAAATATTCGACAGCCAGACATATTGAAACGTCACATCAGATGTCAGTTAGTCGTCCCGGAAACCTCTTGCGGTCATATCAAGACCACCCTAGGATCAAAGAGGCAATTTGTCGTCCAAGCGCGGAGAGAAGCCGTTCATTTTTACTGGATAACTTTTTCGGCGCCGTGGCAATTAGACCTCAGATGACTGGAAAGACCAGCTGTAGATGACCGTATCCACGCAGAGTGCTCCAACGGCAGGGCTTGTCGAAAGAACACCCAAAGAACGCTATGCCATTGATCATATCAGAACAACGGATGATCGGATTTCGATCGCTGGCTGGTTTCTGGATAGTGGTGATTTTGAAACAATCCGAATTATATGCGGCGACAGAACTCTGCATTTACCGCACGCAGATGAATGGCAACAACCCAGCCTGGACGTAGCAGCGTCGACAGAGCCTCGTTATAATGCTGTCCGTTTCAATATCGTATTTCCCTTCCCAGAAGATCTGTCTCTCACACTTCTTAAAGCTATTGAGATATCTTTTGAGAAAGAAGACCATATATCAAGAATACCTCTTCTGACTCTTGAACATTCTGAAGAGACACATCTTGCGAATAAGCCACTCCGAGAGCTCAAGCTTGGGATTGGAATTCCAACTTACAACAGATCAGATCTCATTGCAGAGACCGTAGAACGCGTCAAAGCACTAACGCAATTCGATCCCATCATCTTCGTTGCGAATGACGGATCCAAAGATAATACTTCCGAAATTCTTGAAGCGATTGAAGGCATTCACGTCCTCAATGCAGAGAATAAAGGTATTGCTTGGAATAAAAATCGCCTTCTTTTTCATCTGCATGAAATAGAAAAATGCGACATCGTTCTTCTTTTGGAAGATGATACACAGCCTATTGCCAAAGGCTGGAACGTGGACTGGATCCTGGCGTGCCTGAATTTCGGACACGTGAATTTTTGCCCCCCATGGTTCCCACATACCAACATTGGAAATGGGTCCTGGCACGCTCCATATTTCAGCGATGCTCTAACCGCTCAATGCTCTGGTTTCAGTCGCGAAGCCCTATCGTATGTTGGCTATATCGATACCCGTTTTGGCCGCTATGGACATGAGCACGTTGAACACACTTCGCGAATGATCAGAATGGGGTACGGCGGCCTTACAAAAGAAGATGGAGCGTCCAAGTCCTTTTTCCTGCTCCAAGGTGGTCTTGAGATCAAAGACTCAGTTTCCAATTTTTCTCAGGAACACGTGGACGAAAATGCTCAGATTTTTCAAAAAATTCATAGCGAATGTGCCTATCGCTCGCCTTGGCGTGACGACGAACAGATCATGCGCCTTCGTGATGAAATGAAAAAGGTAAAGCGACAATAATTCAATTTATTTTTTAAAATATCCATGT
This sequence comes from Gluconobacter japonicus, assembly GCF_015244665.1. Lineage (NCBI taxonomy): Bacteria > Pseudomonadati > Pseudomonadota > Alphaproteobacteria > Acetobacterales > Acetobacteraceae > Gluconobacter > Gluconobacter japonicus. The sequence continues at coordinate 283,764 of NZ_JABCQN010000002.1, read as the reverse complement.
GCTGAAATATTACTTTCAGTACATGGATATAATTTTTATTATAATATCAATGCAACCATACCTGAACAGCATAGGGAAGTACCTTTGGCTCACCAGGATCTGCCCCGCAAAAACATCTCACGACTTTTAGCCCGAGTTAGCGTGGTATCACTGCTATACGCGGGTATTATGATACCTACGCCGCTAAAAGCAGCTTCCTGTACAGAGCAACCAGTAACAACTTTTGTCAGTTCGGTTATTGGCGGTTATCAACTCTCAGAGCCCGATCGTTTTCCTCATTTACTCAAAACAGGAAATATTGGCCTCTATCAAGTAGATGGAACAACACGCACTATTTTAAACTGGCCCAACAATAACCCAGCATGGATAAAACCCTCTAACTATGACGGCAAAAACGTCATGAAAGCGATGATTTCATTATGGAAAAATCGCGCGGGAGGCGGAATATTCGAAGGCGGAGTCTCCCCAGCGCTAACACCTCACCTTCAAGCATCGCATTATAGAACCTTTGCAGACAGCCAGTCGGGAGCAGAATTCAAATGGTTTTCTGCAGGATGGCACCCCCAATTGGTCATGCTTAATCTCAGCTATACGGATGAAGCCACTCCGTTCCCAGGAAGCTATCACAATCCGTCATCAGAATTCACTGATCAGGACGTACAAGATACGACAATAGCACTAAAGGATGTATATCAGAGGACAGGCGCAAAGTTAGTCCTACCCTATATTTCCAATGGATCACGGGGGCACGTCTCCGACACCTCAGAGACTGATCGCCACGGTAACCCAGGGCTTGGTGAACACATACAAAGCAACTATGAAACCGACCCGTATTATAAAAACTCCCGCAAAATTGCTATCGCAGCAGGGGGCTTTGGCATTGATACGCCCGCTAATATCTTTTCAACTGACGCCTATTATGGCCCACGTCACAGCGAAATGTTTCGAAAATTAATTGCCAGCGAAATTCAATGGGCCAATAAAAACCACCTTACTACAGTAGTCTTCATGACTATTTTTGATACGCAACACGGCAAACACGGCGGCGGCCCAGATTTCCATTTTATGGATGGCGTGCAGAAAGAGGTCAATTATTTAATTAAGGCGCATGCTCTACCAACTTACTGGATTGTTGGGCAATATTCTAATGGTCCCGAAAATACCAATATGCCTCAAACAGATACACAGGCAGAGAGTATTACTCAAGTCGCAACGTGGGTTGCAAATCATGCCCCCAACTCTTCGCCTCCATATCCTGAATTAACATGTTCAAAATATTAATTTTTCTTGTACTTCATAATAATATTGTTCCATTTTTCTTTAACAACATCATCATAATGTGAATTCATAACACTTCCATGCGCCTGCTCCATAAGATCGGAAATCTCATCCCGAAATTTTTTACGTACATTTTCATCAGCAATCCGGATGTCGGGAATAAGTCGAAGCCGTCTCATTTCTTCTTCAAGAGCCGGCATGAAGGGTTCTAGGCGCCGATCAGGAAGCGTATTTTCTTCATCGAAAAATTCAGTGAAAACATCTACAAACCGTGCTGTAAACTGCCTTGCAGAGCGAGGGTCGCCACTACCGCCCCGCGGTCTGCTGCATTTCCACACAAATTCTTCCAAAGATTTATGAAAATAATGTGCGATCCAAGCATTATTTTCGCTTTTTCTTCCATGCGCTTGAATTTCCGATTTTTCAGTATGAAGCAAACTCCCTGAAGCATCTAAAGTACGAAAAGACCGCTGCCACGCCCAATGCGGATTATGAGCATGAGCAAATGGTGCCAAACGCGTTTGAAAAGCCGTTTTTACAAGTTCATTTTTAGGCGGTTCCCGACGAAGGAAACGCGCTGCCATGGGAGCATCATGATGCCGAAGTTGACTATCGGGTGCCATCATCGCCCATGAGAAGGTCACAGCATCCGCCCCGCGCGCCTCTTGCAAATCAAAGAAAGTCGAAACATTTTTATAATAATTATGATCTATAGCTAACATTTCATCCAGATCTATAACCAAAGTCCATCGATAATCAAGAATTTGCGGAATAACAGACCCTGCAATTGCATAGGCCTTTCGCTGAATTCTTGTATATGACTGCGGATTGGTATCAATCCATGTGATGAATCCATGATGAGATAAAGCTGAAAGCAACTCATTAGACCCATCAGTATTATTATTGGAACATATGAATATATGATCGAAACCAATCATACGATGCCATGCAACCCATTCCAGCAAATAGATACCTTCGTCGCGTGCGGTTGCTAGAATACATGCGCGTTTATTAGGCTCAATAAGCCTGCGTGTCTGGCCGGTTAAAGCTAATCCTAATGGAGGAGCAGTGCGTTCTCCATAATCAATTCTTCCAAGAAAATCAGTCGTTACACTGAAACGGAACGATTTTATAGGGCGGCGATCCTCTTTCCAGTTTGCCAGTTCCGGCAAAGCTGTATTGATCCAGTAATCATCAGGAACAGCCAAACGAACCCGCTCTCTTAAAACAGAATTTTCAAGTAAAAATTTACCAAAATGTTCCATTCCATCCCGAGTGAGCAAACGCAAAAACGCCACCAACCACTTATTCATATTTATGCTATCGGAGGACAGGCACCATTTTTTCAAGGAGATAGCATTCATTCCTTCTGAAACGACTTCCTGAATGGCCTCTCTCAATTTCAGCGGTAAGATTAAATCAGAAGGCGCATCCTCAAGAATAAAGCTTTCCCATTCTGCAACATAGGGTCTGTCGCAAACCATGGGCTTATTATGCTGAATGGGGGGAACTGAAATATAATGCTCCCACAAAGGATTTCTGAGAGCAATTTTACCGCTTTTTGCAGGAACTACACGATATGACAGCAGAGGACGCCGTAAATCTTTATCATTCTCACACGACAGTAGTGGACTATCAGTTGTTCCCATCAAAAAACCCAGATCAGGTCTTGATGAATGACGGATCAGAACAATTGGTATTATGTCAGGGCTGGCTTGAAGCATTCCTGTATGGGAGCAGACTCCAACAAGACTTTTATGTACAGTCCGAAGGGTGTGAATCAGAAAATTATCAGCCATCAACTCACATACCGAAATAACCACTGAGCATTAAAATGACGTACCACCACAGTCATGAAACGCCCCGAGACAGACAATTTTCTACCATAATACAGATTTTAATTTTGAAAAATGTTTTCTGCTGTTCAGGGAATGCTCTTCCCTAATTATGAAAAATATCAAGGATTAAATATGCAATATTCCAGTCTTATTCTGATGTTGTGGAATGAAAACATGGTCATTTCTTTGTGTGATTTTTAAAAAATCAATTGCAAACAGCTTTCACCCAGAGCCCTTACATCTCCTTGGAGATTTTTTCAGGCATCACTTTATTTCAGAAAATAAGAAATTTTTGGTGAACCGGCTGGGACTCGAACCCAGGACCATTCGATTAAAAGTCGAATGCTCTACCAACTGAGCTACCGGTTCATCCGAGCGGATGGCTACCCTACAACCACCATAAGGTCAACCTCTTGCGAGAGAAAAAGAGCACCAATTCCATTTTATAGTTATGTTATAACATATAAACATCTTGTCGTTTCATCGCCTAAAAAGAGCATATGACCACAAAGATCCGAACAAAGTCTTACCCACAGCCATTCAATGACCGTACCGTCAGACATGAAATCTGGCAGCGCTTTGAAGGAAACGATTGGGAAGCCTTCGACCAGCTCCCACCCTCCATACGCAAGCGTCTGAACGAACATGTTTACGACGCATGGTCCGTCAATGCCCTGATGCTCTGGAAGCATTACAAGCGCGTCTACGGCCGCACTGCACGCGCGGAACGTGCGCTGATCAAATATCTTGATTACTGCGAGCGCCTTGAGCGTAAGGCCTTCTCTGAACGTTACACTGCCCAGTGCGGGACGCTCTATCCCCACGATGCCGCAAGAGCAACAGTTCTTCGCACCTCGAAAGGCGGACAAGAGTCTGTCTGAACGTACCAAGCGCGCAGACAGACTACAAACTTACGCTGCGACGTAAGCCTTCACAATAGTGTCCGGATCCTTGACCATGCCCGACGAACCGGCGCCACGCTTGATCTGATCCACGTATTCCATGCCCTCAATCACCTTGCCAGCAATCGTGTACTGACCATTCAGGGACGGAACATCCTGAAACATGATGAAGAACTGGCTGTTTGCAGAGTGCGGCGCCATCGTGCGGGCCATCCCCAGCGTACCACGCTCAAACTTCGCCTTATCCGTGAACTCAGCCTTCAGGTCCGGATAATTGCTGCCGCTCGTGCCTGTCCCGGTCGGATCGCCACCCTGAGCCATGAAGCCCTCGATCACACGATGGAACTTCACACCATCATAAAAACCTTCGCTTGCCAGAAGCTTCAGACGCTCCACAGCCAGCGGTGCCAGATCAGGGCGCAGCTCAATGACGACCTTGCCGTTCTTGAGTTCGAAAACCAGCTTATTGCCGTCGGGTACTGCGGTCTCAGACATCTTGGAACCTTCCAGAAATCAATGAAGGTTCCTATGTCGCCCTTCGACCCAGTTTCGACAAGACGAGACTTGCAACATCTTCACTGACAAAGGAGGAAATATCTCCATTAAGCCGGGCAATTTCTTTCACGATCCGACTGGCCGTCGTGCGATGTCCTTCAGCAGACAGCAGAAAAACCGTCTCGATCTCCGGCGCAAGACGCCGCAGCGCACCAGAAAGCTGGCTCTCAAAGTCGAAATCCCCCCCTGAGCGAAGACCACGCACAACCGTGCCCGCACCAGCCTTGCGCACTGCATCGACCAGCAGGGTATCAAATCCCAGAACTTCAATCCGGCTAGCATGAGGCAGTTTGGATACCTCATGCCGCATCATCTCCAGACGCTCTTCCAACGTCAGAAGCGGATGCTTGCCCTCATTGACCGCCACACCAACCAGCAGGCGATCAAAAAGAGCAGACGCACGATCAATAATATCCAGATGACCGAACGTCACCGGATCAAACGTGCCGGGATAAAACCCGACACGTGGATCAGTCCGCCCCTCAGGCATCAGGAGTAGTGTCACCCGCTGAAGCTTCGCCATCCGTTGCAGCCCCCTCAACAGGGGCTGCACCTTCCTGCGTAGCGACGACATCCCCTTCGATCAGGTCACCCTCTTCCCCGTCATCTTCCACAACAGGGAAGACACAGATAACCGTCTCGGTGTCGTTCAGTCGGAACAACGTCACACCACTGGCCTGACGCGCCATGACACGCACCTGAGACACCGGCAGACGGATCAGACGACCCGTATCCGTCACGAGCATGACGTCCGTGCCATCCAGCGTCGGAAGGGTCCCAACCACTTCCTTGCCACGACGATTGGCCGAGAAGGTCATGTTCGTGATGCCCTGACCGCCACGGCCCGACACACGGTAATCATAGGCAGAAGAACGACGGCCAAACCCGCCATCCGTTACAGTCAGAAGTATTTCTTCCTGCTGCTCCAGCTCCTCGAAACGCTCCTGCGTCAGATCACCGGCGACCTCTACCGCTTCTTCGTCACCGGACACCACCTCTTCTTCGGTACCCTCAGCCAGCGCTGCATTCTCGGCACGACGCTTCGCATTGGCCATCCGCAGATACGAAGCACGCTCTTCAACGCTGGCATCCACATGGTTGAGGATACACAGCGAGATCACTGCATCCCCATCCCCGAGGCGAATACCGCGCACACCCGAGCTGCCACGGCCGGCAAACACACGCAGCGTGTCATCGGTGATCTGGAAGCGAATGCAGCGGGCGTTCTTCGTAGCCAGGAACACGTCCTGACCCTCACGACACGTCGCCACACCGATAAGGGAATCACCCTCATCCAGCTTCATCGCAATCAGACCGGACGCCCGGATATTCCGGAAATCGTTCAGGCGATTACGACGAACATTACCGCTGGCCGTCGCAAAGGTGAGATGCAGGTCTTCCCACAGCTCCTCATCCTGCGGCAGCGGCAGCACTGCCGTAATGGCGTCCGAACCCAGTTCCGGCAGCAGATTGACCAGCGCGCGGCCCTTGGACGTCGGAGACGCTTCCGGCAAATGCCAGACCTTGGTGCGATACGCCTTACCGCCCGAAGAGAAGAACAGGACCCACTGATGGGTATGAGCATTGAAGCTGCGGATAATGACGTCATCACCACGACGGCCGGAAGCCGTCCGGCCACGTCCACCACGGTTCTGTGAGCGGAACATCTCAAGCGGCGTCCGCTTGATGAAGCCGTCACGCGTGATGGTGACAACCATCTGACCCGGTTCGATCAGGCTCTCGTCAGACTGGTCGCCCAGCGCATCGGAAATTTCCGACATCCGTGGGGTGGCAATTTCTGCCCGCGCCGCCAGAAGCTCATCCCGCATGACTTCCATGCGGCGGATATGGCTCCCGATGATCTCAAGCAACTCACCAATCTTGGCAGCAACTTCGCTCAGTTCACCCTGGATCTTCTCACGTTCCAGACCGGTCAGGCGCTGCAGCCGCAGTTCCAGAATACCGCGAGCCTGAGCTTCCGTAAGACGAACCTTGCCATCAAAGATGATATTGCCTTCGTCCTGGATCAGCTCCAGCAGAGGCACAACGTCACTGGCATCCCACTCACGCGCCATGAGAAGCTCACGCGCCGTTGCCGCATCCGGAGCGGAACGGATCAGTGCAATGACTTCATCAATATTGGCGACGGCCAGAACAAGACCAACCAGCAAGTGGCCACGATCACGAACCTTGTTCAGATCGAAACGGGCACGACGCAGAATGACGTCTTCACGGAAGCGGATAAACGCTTCCAGAACGTCCTTCAGACCCATCGTACGCGGCTTGCCTTCATCCAGCGCCAACATATTGACGCTGAAAGACGTCTGAAGCTGCGTGAAACGATAGAGCTGGTTCAGCACGACTTCCGGTGTCGCATCGCGCTTCAGCTCGATGACAACGCGCATTCCGGAACGGTCACTCTCGTCGCGGATATCGGAAATGCCTTCGATTTCCTTGGCACGGACGAGATCGGCAATCTTCTCCTGAAGCGTTGCCTTGTTCACCTGATACGGAATTTCCGTGATGATGATCGCCTGACGGTCCTTACGGATCTCCTCGATCTCAGCACGCGCACGAACCGGAACGGACCCACGGCCTGTCTCAAACGCCTTACGAATGCCACTCCGGCCCATAATGATGCCGCCGGTCGGGAAATCCGGACCGGGAATGATCTGCATCAGCTCATCCAGCTCAATCGCCGGATTGGCAATCATCGCCAGCGTGGCATCAATAACTTCGCCAGGGTTATGCGTCGGGATATTCGTGGCCATACCGACCGCGATACCCGAAGCACCATTCACCAAAAGGTTGGGGAATGTCGCCGGCAGAACCTTCGGCTCATGCTCGCTCTCATCGTAGTTCGGCTGAAAATCAACCGTATCCCGCTCGATATCATCCAGCAGGAACGACGCAGACTTGGCCAAACGGGCTTCGGTATAACGCATGGCGGCCGGGCTATCGCCATCGACCGAACCAAAGTTACCCTGCCCATCAATCAGCTTGACGCGCATTGACCAATGCTGCGCCATACGAACCATGGCATCGTAAATCGAGCTGTCACCGTGCGGATGGTATTTACCCATCACGTCACCGACCGCACGAGCAGACTTGCGGTATGGCTTGTCAGACGTAAAGCCACTCTCGCGCATCGCATACAGGATGCGACGATGGACAGGTTTCAGGCCATCACGCACATCAGGCAGGGCGCGCGAGACGATCACCGACATCGCATAGGCCAGATAGGAAGAGCGCATCTCCTCCTCGATCGTCACCGGAAGACGATCGGAAGGTACAATATCAGTCGGCTCGTTCAGCTCGGTCAAGACAGGTCCACCACGCTAAAATACAGTCCGCACAGCATAGCCCATGCGCCGCCTACATGCCACACCTACCCCGTTACGCCCTGTGTACAGTGAAAACGGTCACGTCCAGCAGGAAACTGCCATCTTCTTCCAGCCCCAGCCTTTCCTTGACCGCTGCCGGTGCCCCACGCTGAAGCGAACGGATCCCGTCCACACGCTCTGCTGGCGTCTGTGTCCGCGCGACCCAGCTTTCAAAAGCCATCCTCAAACGACTACGGCCAAGCCCTTCAACCGAAAAGCCGGACCTACCCAGTGCGCCTACCCACTCTTCAACAGAATAATCCCGCACATGCGAAATATCCCGCATGAGTTCCAATGTCTGAAGCCAGCTATCAGAAACAGCGTCTTCAGGTGCCGTCACATCAACAAACACCGCCTGACCACCGGGCTTCAGAACCCGTCGAGCCTCACGCAATCCTGCTTCAAAGCCATCCCAATGATGAGCGGTAAAACGACAGAGCACCGCATCAAAAGCGCAATCTTCGAACGGCAGATTTTCCGCCGAAGCCTGACGAACTTCGATATTGCTTAGCTCACGCCTGGATGCCTCATCCTGCACAACCTGCAACATGCCCGGTGTAATGTCACAAGCCATAACCCGCCCGACATGAGGCGCCACAGCATAGCTTACATGACCGCCCCCACATCCGAGATCCAAAACATGCTCAAGCCTTCGTCCCTGAACGGCCTGAACAATGGCGTCCAGATCAGCACCCTGACTGTGAACCGTACTTTCAACATAAGCCGAGGCTCTCGCCTCATAGTGTGCGGCAGCAAACTGCCCAGCCTGCTTCGTCATCGACTGTTCTCCTTCTGAAAACATCCTCCCAACATTCCAGGCGTGGTATAAGATCCTAATTTATCATGGTATAATTTGTACTATGCCAACAGATCGCCGCCAGACCCTTGGTCAGTTTCTTCGCACACAACGGGAAAAGCTCTCGCCATCACAGGCCGGACTTCTCGTTGTTCCTCACCGCAGACGAACACCTGGGCTACGGCGCGAAGAAGCCGCCCAACTCTGCGGCATCAGCACGACCTGGTACACATGGCTTGAACAGGGTCGAGACGTCACCTGTTCTCCAGCGAGCCTGTCACGCATTGCCACAGCCCTGCAAATGTCCACCACAGAAAGGCGTTATCTTTTCACGCTTGCTGAACTCCGCGATTCGCACCAGATCACCTCTTCAGTCGCAACGCCAAACGCATTGCTGAACCTGCCGGAACAAATCAAAAGTCCCGCATACCTGCTTGACCCGCTCTGGAATGTTCTGAGTGCCAACGATCCTGCCAAAGCGCTGTTCACAGGCTGGATGGACAGCCCTGAGCCCAACCAGCTCCGATATGTTTTCCTGAACCCTGAGGCGAAAACATTCCTGACGAACTGGCCCGACCGCTCCAGACGCCTGCTCGCAGAATTCCGCGCTGACACAGCCCACCTTGCCAGAACCACGGCGTTCCAGGCCCTGACCTCTGCCCTTCAGGCTGAAAGCCAGGAGTTTCTCCATTTCTGGCAGGACCAGCGTGTTCTCCCCAGAGAAGGCGGCCAACGCAGCTTCAAGCATCCAGTCCGTGGAGTGCTGAACTACGAACAGATAACTCTCACCCCCGCAGAACACACAGGGTATAAACTTGTCATCCTGACGCCGACCTCAATTGAACAGACACGCGCATCATGAGCCCGACATTCACCCTGCATCCCGCCGATTTTTCCAACCCGCAAACGCGTGACCTTCTGGCCCTTCACCTCGCAGGAATGCACGAAAACACCCCACCCGGACATGTCTTCGCCCTTGACCTGTCAGGCCTCATGGCACCTGAAATCGAAGTCTGGACTGTCCATAGACAGGATCGCGTAGCTGGAATCGGCGCACTCAAACGCCTGAACAATCAGGTAGGCGAGCTCAAATCCATGCGCACCCATCCTGACTTTCTGAGACAGGGCGTTGCCAGTACTCTGCTGGATCACCTTATCCATAGAGCGCGTTCTGAGGGGATGAAGACACTCAGCCTTGAGACCGGACGCGGATCTTCCTTCGAACCGGCTCTGGCGCTCTATCAAAGCCGAGGCTTCCAACCGGGCGAAGCCTTCGGTGACTATCAGGCTTCAGAATTCAACCAGTTCTTCCATCTGCCCCTCTGAACGCCCGCGCCGGACATAAAAAAACCGGACTGACATTGCCAGCCCGGTTCCAAACGCATCCCTCAGAACGGGATTTCGTCATCCAGATCGTTATCCGGCGGCGCATCCCAGCCACCACCCCGGTTACCACCGCCAGACGACCCACCTGAGCGGCCGCCATCATTACCACCGCCGAAGCCACCCCCCCGGTTGCCGCCACCAAAGCCGCCACCGTTGCTGTTTCCACCGCCGTAGGACGAGCCGCCTCCGTCGAAGCCACCCTCGTCGCCGCCACTGCGATTGCTATCCAGCAGCACCAGTTCACCGCGGAAACGATCGATCGTCACTTCCGTCGTGTAACGCTCCTGGCCTGACTGATCGGTCCACTTCCGGGTCCGCAGTTCGCCTTCCAGATAGACCTTGCGGCCCTTGCGCAGAAAACGCTCCGCCACATCGCCCAGACGATCATTGAAGATCACGACACGATGCCATTCGGTGCGCTCCTTGCGCTCACCGCTCTGACGGTCGTTCCATGTTTCGGACGTCGCAATCGTCAGATTGACGATCTTCGAGCCTGACTGCGTGTTCCGGACTTCCGGGTCCTTGCCCAGATTCCCGACCAGAATCACCTTGTTGACGCTACCTGCCATTCCGTACCAACCAATTTTCTCGAATTGTTCTTTTCATATGGGGCGTGAAAACCCATCTATAAAGTGATCTAGCACCGTTCAGGCGCGTTGCGAACACAATTGCCTTTTCTGCACATCCCGGGGTCTTCGTGAGCTTTCCAGACAATCATTCGATCCGTGTCCGTGGCGCACGCGCCCACAACCTCAAGAATATCGACGTCACAATCCCTCGTGACTCGCTCACGATCATCACGGGCCTGTCCGGCTCGGGGAAATCTTCGCTCGCGTTCGATACAATCTACGCAGAAGGCCAGCGCCGCTACGTTGAAAGCCTCTCGGCCTACGCCCGCCAGTTCCTCGAACTGATGGGCAAACCAGACGTGGACTCCATCGAAGGGCTCTCCCCCGCCATCTCGATTGAGCAGAAAACCACTTCAAAAAACCCCCGCTCGACTGTCGGCACGATCACGGAGATCCACGACTATATGCGTCTGCTCTGGGCGCGCGTGGGTATTCCCTATTCTCCTGCCACTGGCCTGCCCATCGAAGCCCAGACCGTCAGCCAGATGGTGGACCGGGTCATAGCGCTCCCGGAGGGCATGCGCCTGATGCTTCTCGCCCCGGTCGTCCGTGATCGGAAAGGCGACTGCAAACGCGAACTCGCAGAGCTGTCCCGCAAGGGCTTCACCCGCGTCAAAATCGACGGTGAGCTTTACGAAATCGCCGAAGCCCCGGAACTGAACCGCAAGACCCGCCACAACGTGGAAGTGGTTGTGGACCGGATCGTCGTCAAATCCGATCTGGAATCCCGCCTGGCCGACAGCTTCGAAACCGCCCTCGAACTCTCCGATGGTCTCGCTTACGCCGAGGAAGTCAAACGCGCTGACGACAAGGCCGCCCCGGCCCACATCGTTTTCTCGTCCCGCTTCGCCTGCCCGGTCTCAGGCTTTACGATTGAAGAGATCGAGCCACGCCTGTTCTCCTTCAACGCGCCAATGGGCGCATGCCCAACCTGCGATGGTATCGGAACAGAAACGCATTTTGATGCCAATCTGATCGTCCCGGATGACAGCCTGACACTTGCCGAAGGCGCCATTGCCCCATGGAAAGGCGCCAGCACCGACTGGTACGACCAGACGCTTGCCGCCCTCTCCCGTCACTGCGGCGACACCATGAATACACCCTGGGGCGACCTGAAAGCCGAAACGCGCGACCTGATCCTCAACGGTTCCAAAGAAGCGATTGCCATTCCCTACCGCGATGGCAGCAAGGTCCACACCGTGACCAAACCTTTCGAAGGCGTGCTGAAAAACCTCCGCCGCCGCATGGCCCAGACCGACAGCATGTGGGTGAGGGAAGAACTGTCGCGCTACCAGTCCGAAAAACCCTGTCACGTCTGCCATGGCGCACGCCTGAAACCGGAAGCACTCTGCGTGAAGGTCAATGACCTGAACATCGCCGAAGCCTCGGACATGCAGATCCGCAAGGCCCTCGACTGGTTCTCGGGCGTTGAAGCGACTCTGACACCTCAACGGGCCGAAATCGCCCGTCGCATCCTGCGTGAAATCACGGATCGCCTGCACTTCCTTGATGATGTGGGCTTAGACTACCTCACGCTCTCCCGTGGGTCGGCCACGCTTTCTGGCGGTGAAAGCCAGCGCATCCGCCTTGCCTCCCAGATCGGCTCCGGTCTGACGGGCGTCCTGTATGTGCTAGACGAACCTTCCATCGGCCTGCACCAACGCGACAACGAGCGCCTTCTCGGCACACTGGAACGCCTCAAGCGCCTCGGGAACACGGTCATCGTCGTCGAACATGACGAGGACGCCATCAGGGCCGCCGATTATCTGATCGACATGGGCCCCGGTGCTGGCACACGGGGCGGAAACGTCATTGCCGTCGGCTCTCCGAAGGAAGTGGCCAAAAACAAGGACAGCCTGACGGGCGCCTACCTGTCAGGCCGAAAGTTCATCCCCGTCCCGGAAAATCGTCGCACATCTGACAAGACGCTCACCCTCGTCGGCGCAAAAGGCAACAACCTCAAAGACCTGACCGTCGATTTCCCACTGGGCACATTCATTGCCGTAACGGGCGTATCAGGCGGCGGCAAGTCCACGCTGGTTGTGGATACGCTCTACAAGGCCCTGTCCCGCCAACTCATGAAATCCAGTCAGTCCCCGTTGCCTTATGACCGCCTAGAGGGCGTGGACAATCTCGACAAAATCATCGAGATCGACCAGTCCCCCATCGGGCGTACACCACGCTCCAACCCCGCCACCTATACGGACCTGTTCGCCCCTATCCGGGACTGGTTCGCTGAACTGCCAGAGTCCAAAGCACGCGGCTACAAACCCGGCCGCTTCTCCTTCAATGTGAAGGGCGGCCGTTGCGAAGCCTGTCAGGGCGATGGCGTCCTGAAAATCGAAATGCACTTCCTGCCGGACGTGTTCGTCACCTGTGACACCTGCAAAGGCGCGCGTTACAACCGTGAAACACTGGAAGTAAAGTTCCGCGGCAACTCCATCGCGGATGTGCTGGCCATGACCGTGGACGAGGCGCTCCCCTTCTTCCAGGCCGTCCCGAAAATCCGTGATCGTCTGGCCATTCTCCAGCAGGTTGGCCTCGGTTACGTCGCTCTCGGCCAGCAGGCAACTACGCTTTCAGGCGGTGAAGCCCAGCGCGTCAAACTTTCCAAGGAACTCGCCAAACGCGCAACCGGCCGCACGCTCTACATCCTCGATGAGCCAACGACCGGCCTGCATACGGAAGACGTTCGCAAGCTGCTTGAAGTACTCCACGCACTCGTCGATCAGGGCAATACCGTTCTGGTCATCGAACACAATCTGGAAGTCATCAAAACAGCAGACTGGCTGATCGACATCGGACCGGAAGGTGGAGACGGTGGCGGCAATATCGTTGCAGCCGGAACACCGGAAGATATCGCGGCCTGCAAAGCCAGCCACACCGGACGCTTCCTTGCACCCCTTCTGAATGCACCAGGCGTCCGTCAGCGGAGAGAGACAACCGTGATTGGCACACCCCAGAACCTCATCGATACCTTGCCACCTCGAAAAACCAAAACCAAACCAGCATCTGAGAAGCCAACCCGCGGTCGTCCTAAGAAGGCGAAAACTCCCGCCTGACGTAAGGCCTTTCCGACTCTCTCCAAAAGGAGAGAGTCGGTTACACCTTCGTCAGCACCATCAATAGCCCAACCGCCAGAAACAGAAGCCCATTGAAGAGACCATGACAGAGGGCCGTAGTCCAGAACGGACTAACCCCTTCTGTCACCTCGGCACGCCGGTAGCAGAGATAAAGGCAGGTTCCACCCACTACGCCCGTACAAAGCGCGGTCAGAAAACTGCGATGAAAATGAGCCCCACCGTAATGGGCCCACACAAAAGGCCCCACACATGCAATCCACGCCAAACCGGGCGCGAAAGCTTTCCCACCAAACAGTCTGTCCACAATCCAAATGGGAATCCAGAAGTTCAGAAAGGTCTCGACAACAGGCGCCAGCAACACGCCTGACAGAAGCAGAACAACAGGATTAAGATCAGTATCCGTATGTTCGGGTTGCCAACCAGCCCAGTCGATCAAGACATGCAGCGGAACAGAGAGCAAAAGCCCAATCAAGGCATAGCATAATGCAATCTTCCCACTGACCGGAAATGCCACATCTGGCTCCCCCTGCACGGCCTTGTCCGACATCAGGGAGCTTGACCCGGAACATGGTCTTCATAGACCGACCAGTGTCCCGCCAGTTCATGCACGACAACGCTTCCCACACGCCATGCTGCTTCATAAGCGGGCAGACCATCGCCCGAATACTCTTCCGACACAGTCTCATACGCCTTCCGCCCCTTTGGCGGCAGCGTGTAGTTGGATGCCGTTCGTAGAACCATCAATCGCTGGAAATCTGCTTTCTTCATCCGGTCCAAACGCACCATCGCTGATGCAATCGCGGAATCCTCCATGTTACTCATGGCGAACACGCCCTGAGCGTTCGTGAACATCTTCACCCAGTCCCGCGCATACTGGTTCAGATAATGCCCATGCCAGTAGAGATCAGACGCAAAACTGTCTCCCTGAATAACGGAAGGCGCTTTCACCGCCGCTGGATACTCGGCCCATCCCTTGGAATAAGCCCGCATCTCCGGCGTATCCATAAGCTTCACCGTCTGCGTGCGCTCCCACGCCCAGTGCGAAAGCCCAGCATTCAGCGGAAAGACAATCGGATATCCAGCATTCGGCCCATGCTCCTGATCCGACCCCTCAAGCGTTCCAGGCCGCACCGCGCCAGCCGCGTAAACGCCGTAAGGCCAGTCTTTCGGCACTTCACGCATATCGATGGACTGCGCCACATCATTCACAACATACCGCGCCCACGCTGCTGACCCAACGGACATGACCTGTGGATCAGCCCCGGCAATACCTGCCACCAGCCAGTAAGCCTTCGTCAGATCAAAACGCGGGTCCATTCCTAACGCCATGATGGACGGCCCGGCATTCACCAGCGTCATCCCCGTCACAATCGCGATTTCGGTGTGCTCCGGATTGGTCAGGATGTCATGCACGCCACCCGGAAACGCCACATGTTCCGTCAGGTGCTCCCGCTCGGCCCAGAGCTGAAGCTCCCCTGGCTGATCGCCGGTATCCGCACCCTTCTCGAAGGTCGTCACAACCACAACCCGGACAGGCCAGGGCTTCTGTGCAAATGCTACGGCGGGAAGCGCCATCATCCCGGCACAAACCAGTCCAGCCCAACGAAACATCTTCACCATCACACCGCCTCAGCCGTTTTCATTACGAATTCAGAAAAATCAGCAGAAGCGTGAACAGGTCAAGTCGTTCATCCGTCGTCTTTGCAACTCTAACTGTTTGTCATCTCCGTAATGGCCTCAGGAGCCCAGATGCTCCGTCCCTCGCTTACGCGCCAGCATCTCCTGACGTTCACGCGAAGCATAGCGCTGGCGTTGTTCTTCCGTGCGCTCATTATGACAATGCGGACAGGACACGCCCTGCACAAACAGCGGAGACGCCTTGTCCTTCTCGCTGACAGGACGACGGCAGGCATGACAGACATCGTAACTGCCGATTTCCAGACCATGCTTCACCGAAACACGCTGATCGAACACAAAGCATTCGCCTTCCCAAAGGCTTTCTTCTTCCGGGACAGTTTCCAGATATTTCAGAATACCGCCCTTAAGATGATAAACCTCATCCAGCCCTTCGGCTTTCACAAAAGACGTGGACTTCTCGCAACGAATACCCCCAGTGCAGAACATGGCAATCTTCGGCACCTTGCCCTTTGCCTCAAGCTCTTTGCGACGGTTGCGAAACCACTCGGGGAACTCACGGAATGACCGCGTCTTGGGATCTTCTGCTCTCTTGAACGTCCCGATCGCCACTTCATAATCATTGCGCGTATCAATGATGATTGTCTCCGGATCGGAAATCAGCGCATTCCATTCAGCGGGATCAAGATACTGCCCAACATCCTTGCGAGGATCGATATTAGGCTGCCCCATGGTGACGATTTCTTTCTTGAGCCGTACCTTCATGCGCCGGAATGGCAGTTCGGGAGCCCGGGATTCCTTGATCTCCAGTTCCTCGCAACCGGGCAAAGCGCGAATATGCTCCAGCACGCGCTCCATGCCTTCGTCAGAACCCGCAATGGTGCCGTTAATGCCTTCCGGAGCCAGCAACAGGATACCTTTGATCCCCTCCTGGTCGCACACCTGCTGTAAAGGCTCCCGCAAAGCGGAAACATCCTCGAACGGCGTAAAATTATAAAGCGCGACGATACGGATCGGCGGAAGGACATCAGACACGGGAGGCGACCATCCAGCTCTGCGACCGCAGGCAGACCCACGATCAGGTGACAAATACGCCCCGCCAATATCAGGCTCCCGCTTTCAATTCCACAAAACTCCTGTTTTTCTTCCCTGACAGGGTGACGGCAACAGGCCTGATTGACCCTCACCATTCTGCTACCCTCTTTTTGAGCAAGCCTCATCCGCATTTCTGTTACGGGCTGCCCCACGACATCTCGTTCCTTCGCTGCAAGGGCTGTGCGATAGAGAACAGATCATGACAGATCACACTGCCATCCGCGGCCCCTTCCTGACCTTCCATGCAGATCCCTTCACAGTTGATCCCATGGAGGCTGTTACATACCAGCCTGATGGTCTGATCCTGTGTACGGATGGCCTCATCACGGCTGCCGGAGCGTGGGACGAGCTGAAACACCAGATCCCGCAGGGGATCACAGTCGATCATTACCCCAATCACCTGATCTCTGCGGGAATGGTGGACACCCACGTCCACTACCCGCAGCTTCCAGTCATTGCTTCCTATGGTGAGCAACTTCTCGAATGGCTGGAAACCTACGTCTTCCCGGCGGAAGCCCGCTATGCAGACATCACCTACGCCCGACAGATTGCCCAAACCTTCCTGAAAGAACTGCTCCGCGTCGGAACCACAACAGCAGCCGTATACTGCACGGTTCACCCTGAATCCGTAGAAGCTTTCTTCGAAGAGTCCGAGCGCCTCAATACCTGTATGATTGCAGGCAAGGTTCTGATGGACCGGAACGCCCCGGATAACCTGAGAGACACGGCCCAGTCAGGCTATGACCAGTCCGCTGCACTCATCGAACGCTGGCACGGTCGTGGCCGTCAACTCTACGCTGTTACGCCGCGTTTTGCGCCCACCAGCACACCCGAGCAGCTTGATCTGGCCGGTTCACTTCTCGCGACACAGCCCAACCTCTTCATGCAGACCCACCTGCTTGAAAACCAGTCCGAAATCGAATGGGTCAAAGAGCTCTTTCCGAACCGCGCTTCCTATCTGGACGTGTACGACAAAGCAGGTCTGCTCCGCCCCCGCGCCATTCTGGCGCACGGGGTACATGCACAGGAAGAAGACTTCCAGCGCTGCCATGACACCGGCTGTTCCATTGCGCACTGTCCCGGTTCCAACCAGTTCCTGGGAAGCGGCTCTTTCCCACTGTTCAACGCCCTGAAACCAGAACGCCGAGTCAAAGTCGGCATTGGAAGCGACGTTGGAGCCGGGCCTTCCCTCTCGCTCCTTCAGGTCCTGTCAGACGGCTACAAGGTCGCGCAAGGACTGGGAACAAAACTCCATCCCGCACAGGGTCTGTGGCTGGCTACAGCTGGCGGCGCACAGTCTCTTGGTCTGGAACACCAGATTGGAACCATCAAGCCCGGCCTGCACGCCGATCTCTGCGTGTTTGATCCCTCAGCTACACCATTGGGAAAGATCCGGGCTCAGACGGCCGAAAGCCTGTCCGATATCCTGTTTGCCCTAACCATGCTGGGTGATGACCGAAGCGTTCAGGCTACATATATCGCGGGGCGGAAGCTACATAGCCGGGATTGAAATCCCGGCTGATCTCTTAGCCAAACCGCCGTTGAGGCTCAGTTTCTTCGCTTTTCCGCGCCTCAACCGGTAGCCCCATAAGAATACGCTCATCCGGCAGGTCGGCCGGCACAATCTCTGCATCCGGATCAACCGCCAAAGTCCGGCGCACATTGAACAGCAGGTGCAGAAAGATCGCGGACAGAGCCCCGAGCGTAATGCCACTCCCAAAGACAATTTGCGCCCAGGCCGGGAACGTATCCGAAATATGAGGCTGTGCCGTTGCCAGCATTCCAAGCCCGATACTGGTTCCCACAATGATGACATTGCTCTGACGGTTGAAATCCACCCGCGTCAGCGTCTGCACACCAACCACTGCCACTGTCGCAAACATCGCCAGTGCCGCCCCACCCAGAACGGGTGACGGAACAGCCGCTACAATCGCCCCGAGTTTTGGCAGACACCCAAGCAACATCATGATGACAGCCGCAGACGCCACAACCCAGCGGCTCTTCACACCCGTCATTCGGACCAGACCCACATTTTCAGCAAAGCAGGTGTAGGGAAAGGAATTGAAGACGCCACCCAGCAGCGTTGCAATACCATCAGCCCGCAGGGTCCTCGCAATATCTTCGCGTGTAATGGTTTTCCCGACGATTTCGCCCGTCGCATACACATTGCCAATCGTCTCAACCATGGTGATGACCATGACGATCACCATGGAGAGGATCGGCACCACATGGAAAACAGGCGTCCCAAAGAAAAACGGCTGTGTGATGGACACGAGCGGCGCAGACGCCACGCCTCCAAAATGGGCATCGCCCATCAGCCACGCCGCCAATGTGCCAATGCAAAGCCCAATCAACACGGCAATCGTTGAAATGAACCCACGAAACAGACGCTGCACGGCTAGAATACTCGCCAGTGTCCCCAGCCCGTAACACAGACTCCGCAACGGAACGCGATCCTGCACCATCCCCGGTCCATGGCCAGACACAATGTCATTGGCGGCCACGGGCAAAAGCGCCAGACCAATCACGAGAATGATCGACCCCGTCACGACAGGTGGAAAAAACCGAACCAGCTTCGCAAAATATGGCGCGATGAGCAGACTGACGATCCCCGCCACAATCACCGATCCATAGATCGACAACAATCCCGGCGTTCCGCCACCAACAGCCGACCCAATCGCAATCATCGGCCCAACGGCCGTAAACGTCACACCTTGCAGAAGCGGCAGACGAACACCAACCGGTCCAAACCCGACTGACTGCAACAGGGAAGCAATCCCGCAGGTAAACAGATCCGCATCAATCAAATGAATCAGCGTTTCCTGTGGCAGGCGCAAAGCACCCGCCACGAGGATCGGGACAATCACCGCTGCTGAATAGAATGCAAGAATATGCTGGAAGCCATAAGCCCCCAATCGCCAGAGAGGAAGCTTCTCGTCAACCGGATGAACTGCACAAGTATCAGACGCCATCAGGTCTCAGCTTCCACGATATGTGGAATATCCATAAGGCGCAGCCAGAAGCGGCACATGTGCATGTGTGCCCTCCCCCAGACCGAATACAATCGGGACAACATCCAGAAAAGGCGGATCAGACAGCACATGTCCGGCATTCCGGAAATACGCACCAATCTCGAACTCCAGACGATAGGTGCCGCGCTCCAGCGGGATCTCCCGCAAGGCAGGACAACGCCCATCGTGGTCCGTCACGCCTTCGAAAAGAACAGCATCTTCCTGAAAAAGCCAGAGAGACACCCCAGCCGCCGGACGGCCCGAGACCGTATCCAGAATATGCGTGGATAATGAACTCATGATGTCACCAGATCTTTCAGTCTCAGCCCTGCAATCGCATCAATCTGCGAGAGAGCTTCCTTCAGTTCCGCCTCGGGCGTCCCGCCCAGACGACGTTCCATTTCATCCATGATGACCGTCTTGGCCACCTGATCCGGCGCTGCGACTTTACGCACGCAGATCACAAACGGCATGGAAAAAGCTGTCCCATAGGCCGCATTTAGCGTCTTGAACCGTTCATATTCCGCAGGCGTCAGACGGTCCAGCCCGGCAGAGGCCTGCTCGGATGCGGACTCTGCCGTCAGATCCGAATCAATTCCCGCGCGATGCCCAAGCTCAGGATGCGCCCGAACCAGTGCCAACTGAGCCTCCTTGCCCGCATTCCGCACAACGTCAGAAAACGTCGCAAGCATGACGTCCACATCCGCAAATGGCCGCGCTGCCAGAGCCCCCTCAGCCACCCAAGGCGAATGTTCGTAAAGTCCGCCAAACGTCTGGACGAAAACATCCGACGTCAGGACATTCACATCAGAAATTTTCATGCCGGATGCACACTCATCCAGTGCCGGGCAATATCAAGCCGGGACGCCACCCAGACATCCTCATGGGACGCCACATGCTCCAGAAAACGCTGAAGCGCCAGTGCACGCGCAGGCTTACCGGCCAGACGGCAATGAAGCCCAATCGACATCATACGCCCCCCTTCTGCATACAGCATGTCGAACGCATCCCGCAGATACCGGAAAAACTGCTCGCCCTCGGTAAAGCCGTTGAGCGCCGCGAACTTCATGTCATTGGCATCAAGCGTGTAAGGCACGATCAACTGCGGCTTGCCATGGGTGCGGTCGTAATACGGAAGATCATCCGCATAAGAATCGGCATCATAAACAAAGCCGCCTTCCTCCACGACCAACCGGGCCGTATTCGGGCTGGTGCGCCCCTGATACCACCCAAACGGGCGTTCCCCGACCACTTCGGTATGAAGCGCAATCGCCTCGCGAATATGCTCGCGCTCCACGTCTTCCGGGAAGTCCTGATAATCGATCCAGCGCAGACCGTGCGTGGCGATTTCCCAACCGCTTTCCTTCATGGCCGCCACAGCATCCGGGTTGCGCGCCAAAGCCTTGGCCACACCGAACACGGTTGTGGTCATGCCAGCCTTTTCAAACAGGCGCTGCAAACGCCAGAAACCAACGCGACTCCCATATTCGTAAAGGCTTTCCATCTGCGCACAACGCGCGCCCACGATGGACTTCGTCCCAACCATTTCAGAAAGGAAAGCCTCAGACCCTGCATCGCCATGCAGGACCGAGTTTTCAGCACCCTCTTCATAGTTGATGACGAACTGAACCGCGATCCGCGCCCCACCCGGCCATTTCGGATCAGGCGGAGTCCGGCCATAGCCGATCATGTCACGGAGATAGGTATTCGTGCTCATCCGGGCTGCCTCCCCCTCAAACTGTTGGCGGATCAAGGCTGATCAGCTCTTCCGTGTCGTAGGACAGCAGACTTTCCAGATGTTTCTCACCATCCTCAACAAACAAATCACGCGCAATACCACGTGTCAGCTTCTCAATCCCGAAGCGCATACCGCTGATGGAGGCCCCTGAAAGACCCATGCTGGGCATGGACGCAAACGTGAAATTGTAGATTGCCGCCAGCATCGGTGCCTTCGGATCAGCCTGATCTTTCGGCAGGAACTGAAAGCGCTGACCTAGATACGGGTGGCTGGACAGAAGCGTGCTTTCCTCCCCTTCCGGCGGCGTGAAATGGTCGCTCCACAGCATGACGGAATCCGCAAAATCCTGCGTTTCCGGGCGGTGCTTCAGATCAATCGAAAAACCTGTTCCAATAATGAGGAAGTCAAAGCGCATCTCGCCATTCGGCGTTTCGACCACAACCTCGTCACCCTCCATCCGCGCAGAATTCCACGGCGTCCCCGGATGAAACGCAAAGTTCTCATGCTTGCGACAGCGCCAGAACGTATCCTGCGGCGGCGGCTGGTTCAGATTGTAAATACAGCGCATGAAGCGCCAGCGGGTCAGGTCCGGCAGTTCTGAAAAATGTGCAAGAAAGCCCGCATTTTCCATCCAGCGGTACGGGTTGATCGCTGGAATTTTCGTACGGCGCAGACACAGATCGACACGCCCCACACCGGATTCCAACGCCGTCGCAGCATTGTCAAAAGCAGACGCACCAGCACCCAGAACGCCGATCCGCTTGCCCTTCAGAGCGTCGAAATCAATGGTTTCATGCGTATGGGCATAAACCGACTTCGGAAGGTTCTCCGAAATGAACGGCGGGACGAACCATGTGCCACCACCATCAATCCCCGTAGCCAGAACCATCCGACGCGCCCAGCGCTTCGTCTCGACACCGGCAACATTCCGGAATGTCAGACGCAGCAGGCCGTCCGTCCACTCCACATGCACCAGTTCCTGGTCGTTGACGACTGGCAGCTCAAGCGTGTCACGCACCCAGTCCAGATAAGACTGCCAGTCGTGCCGCGAAATCTTGTCGAGCGACTGCCAGGCCTCCTTGCCATACCGCGCTTCATACCAGGACTGCGGCGTCAGATTGGGAATACCCAGATCCGGCCCCGTGACGTGTTTTGGCGTCCGTAGCGTAATCATCCGGGCAAACGTCACCCACGGGCCTTCTCCACCCTTCGATGCTCGCTCGAAAATCTGCACATTCGTCACACCCTGACGACGCAACCCGAAACAGGCCGTCTGACCGCCCTGCCCGCCGCCGATAATGGCAACATCCAGAACGTCTTCCCCATCTTTCTGAACCGGAATATTCCAGTTTCCCGTCGCATACCTGATCTTCGCCAGATCCTTATGAACCTGCGCCGAAAGGGTGACCAGGCCGTCAGTCAGGGAGGGGGAAAGGGTCATGAGTCTCTTATCCTAAAGAACAGGCACAGGATCGTGGTCTTTCATAAAAAATGACCAGAGTTTCTTCCTGTGTCAAAATGACAGGATTCACCTGCCTCTCTGAAGTGTTTCATAGAGGGGTATTCTCGTATATCTCAGAAAAACGTCCCTGCCGTTCTCGAAAAAAGAGCGTATCTTCATGCCGGTTTTTTCACGCTTCCTCCGTTACTTTCTGTCCGTCGCCCAATACGGCTCAATCCGGAAGGCCTCCGAACATCTCAGGATCGCGGCATCGGCTATCGACCGGCAGATCCTTCACGGTGAGGAAGCTCTCGGCACCCCGCTTTTCGAGCGCCTACCCAGCGGCCTGCGTCTGACAGCGGCTGGAGAGCTTCTCTATACAAACGGCAAGCAGTGGACGCGGGAAATGCAGGAAGTCCGCACACAACTTGAAGACATGCGCGGACTAAGACGGGGCCAGGTCGATATTGCCTTGCCAGATGCCCTGACTACCGGCTTCCTCCCCCGCATCCTGAAAGACCTGCGCAAAAGCCACCCCGGCATTACAATCTGCACGCATGTTCTGGACAATGCCGTCATCCAACAGGCACTCATCAGTGGGGAAGTGGACTTCGCACTCCTCCTTAACCCTACACAGGCCCGCGGGCTTCTTGTCCGAACCCATATCGATTACCCGCTCGGCTTCATCTGCCTCCCTGACCACCCTGTAGCCCAGCAGAAAAACGCACGATTCAGCATCTGTGCAGAATACCCAATGGTCATGCCTCAGCAGCCACTCGCCCTGCAAAGACAAATCGAAATTCTGGAAATCGACAGCAATGTCAGCGTTCAGCCTGTCGCCTCGTCCGACAATATCCAGATGATCAAGTCTCTGGTTCTGGAAGGTGTGGGCTTGGGCATTCTCAGTATGCTGGATGTCATGAAAGAAGTAACGAGCGGAGAACTGGCGTTCGTTCCCATCTCCAACAGGGATGTCTCCCCCCTGACGCTGGCCCTCTGCGTCGATCAGGCCCGTCAGCTTTCCGGCGCCGCACGACTGGTCATTGCTGAAGTCGAAAAAACCTTCCTGGCGCCCCTGGAAACATAACACCTCATCCAGATGCTGAACGGCAGGTCGGCCTCCGCGTTAGGAGCGACAGGCACACGCCAGCATACATGAGGAACAGACAATGTTTTCCTTCAGGACACTCTCTGCCGCAGCCTTGATCTGCACTCTGGCAGGAGGCTCCGCCCTCGCTCAGACGGGCAACGACGTTCGTATCATTCCGGGCGCCGACACTGTAGCCTGGCAACCAGCGCCGCCCATGTTCCCGAGCGGAACGCGCCTGTCTTTCCTCTATGGCTCCGCTGACAAAGCCAGACCATTCACCCTGCGCGTCATGATCCCGGCAGGCTCTGTCATCCCGCCCCATACCCACAATATGGACGAAATGCTGACTGTTCTCGGCGGCAGCATCCACCACTATATCGGCCCGACCATCACAGTCGATCAGGACAAGGTTCTGACGGCAGGCGGCTTCGTCCATCTGCCTCCCAATGTCCCACACGCCCTTAAAGCCGGAACCCAGGGGGCCATTGTGCAGGTCTCGGGCACAGGTCCATTCACCATGACCTACGTCAACCCGCAGGACGACCCACGCCACACCAACCGCTAAACCACAAAAAAAAGCCCTGCTCCCGAAGAAAGCAGGGCTTTTTCCCGTACTGATCCCAACAGAACAATCAGTGACCAATAATATCCAGAACCATACGCGGCGTCAGGATTTGGGGTAGAACAACTTCCGCACCATGCTTTGGCGGATAGTAGACATATAGCGGCACGCCATCCCGTCCATGAGCCTTCAGATAGGCCGAAATACCGGCATCCCGGTTCGTCCAATCGCCCTTGAGATAGGCCACATGCCGTTCGGAAAACGCCTGACGAACGGATGCAGTATCCAGAGCGACACGCTCGTTCACCATACAGGTAATGCACCAAGACGCTGTCATATCCACAAAGACAGGCTTTCCGTCAGCCCTCAGATCAGCAAGGGCCTTGTCCGAAAACGGCTGAATAAGATTATCCGCAGAGGTGATTGTCGTCGAAGCAGCAGACACCGGCTCGGCTAGACTCCGTGCCAGAAAACCGCCGCAGAAGGCCATACACAATACAGCCACAACACGGCAGAACAGGACCGTTCCGCGCCCACCTTCACGCATCGCCCGATGCTGCCCCATTCCATAAATCCAGGCAGCAAAACCCAGCAGCACCAGCCCACCGCCAGCAACCACAACGAAATTCGTGCCACGCTCGATCGTCGCAACCCACAGGAGCCACACGCAGGTCGCAAGCAGCGGGAAGGCCAAAGCCTGTTTCAACACACCCATCCAGGCCCCCGGCTTCGGCATCCGGGACGCCAACCCCGGAACGCTCGCCACCAGAACATAAGGCGCGGCCAAGCCAAGCCCCATCGACAGGAACACGAGAAGCCCCATCAAAGGCGGTCCGCCCAGGGCTCCTGCAATGGCAACGCCCATGAATGGGGCAGTACAAGGTGTTGCAACAATCACAGCCAGAAGGCCCGTCAGCATATCACCCGCATGACCTGCGCCATGAGGATGTAACTGCGCCAGACGCCCTGCACTGATTTCAAAAACGCCCAGCAGGTTGAGCGCCATGCCGAACAGCAACCAGCAAACACCCACCACAAACCCGGCCGACTGGAACTGGAAACCCCACCCCGCCGCAGACCCTGCAATGCGCAGCCCGATCATGACGATCCCGAGAGCCGCGAAAGCCCCTGTTACGCCCAGCGTGTAAAAGAAGGCGCTCTGAAGATGCACACTACGCCCTACTCCGCCCATTCTGGCCAGAGACAGGGCTTTCATGGCCAGAACCGGGAAAACACAGGGCATGAGGTTCAGGATCAGGCCACCGACGAAAGCAAAAGCCAGAACCCGTAACCAACCTGCGCCTGTCGGAACGGCATCCGCAGACACAGGCGCGGACGAAGTGTTCGGAACGACCGCAACCGCACCAACTGTTTGACTTGCTGAAATTTCGATCGGACTTTCCTGTCCCGCCTCATCTTTCAGGACGACCAACCCTTTAAGGGGTTGATCACGATGAGCCGTCTTCAGGAATTTCAACTGCAAGGACAGCAGTCCGTCTTTCACCTTGAAAGGCTGAGATGCGACCTGATCGATTACCCCTCCTTCAGCAGGCAGGAACCACGCATCGGAAACCGCCGCAGAAGACAGACCTTTGCCCTCCAGCGTCAAAAGTCCATCCGCAGACACTTTCGCCTCGAACGGAGATGGAATTGGCATCTTCGCATCAACAGCCTGAAACAGACCCGCCTGTGCCCCAGCAGGGGCCGCCCCTTCCGCAGCGGGAAGGTTCAACGTGAAGTCACCACTTTCGGGAATGCAGACTTCCGCGCAGACAAGCCATTCAGCATGGGCGTGCAGCGTCGTTGATCCTGTCCCCTGCAGAGCCAGATCGGCAGGCAGCAACACATCCCCGACATAAGCGTAGGACATAAGACCGCCCTCGCTCAGACGCACAGGCATCGGCCAGTGAATCGTGGATGTCTTGCCAGTCGCGCTGCCCTGCGCCGTCACATCGAGTGTCGGTGTGTCGCCTGCATCGCCGGGATTGAGCCAGTATGTGTGCCAGCCAGGCTTGAGCTGAAGTCTCAACCCAACCCGCAGCTTCTGATCCGGACCAACGGCATCCCTGTCCGTGACCAGCGTTGCCGTATCATTGGCAGAAGCCACCGCAGGGCTTTCTGCCGCAAAAGACGGCTCACTGGTTCCCAGACCACATATCCCTACCGCTAGCAGGGCCAACAGACTTAATACGCGACGCAAGGCAGTCTCATTCCCTCAGGATAAAACAGGACAGCCTGCATAACACTCTGTGTCAGAGAAAACAGCGCCTTTTCGTAAAACAGGACCAATTAAATCCTGTTTTACATCGTCTCCCTCAGGGAATCAGTTTTTCAGCCCGCAAACGTTCGAACAGATCGAAGAACGAGTCCGGCGTGTATTGCCATCCCTCAAAACCCGCCAAGCGGCTCTTGGAAAGATCCGTCACACACTCGACAGGCCGCCCCAGATCCGCATCCGTGTGCCAAGCAGAAACAAGACGATCCATCCGCCCCTCAGCCAGTCCATACGTCTCACTGATCTGCGCCCAGAGTTCTCCATCCTGAGACAGGATGTCTTCAAGAGATGTCGCATGACCCGGATAAGGCGCTGTTTCCAGCCCGAACCAGGCCGCCAAACGTGGCCAGAGCCACTTCCAACGGAACACATCTCCATTGACGACATTAAACGCCTCATTACGACCACCTTCAGACGTCGAAGCCCAGAGCAGCTGTCGCGCCAACTGACGCGCATCTGTCAGATCCGTCAGGCTGTTCCACTGAACATCGGAACCGGGGAAGACAAACGGGCGCCCTGTTTCACGGCAGATCGTCGCATAAACGGCCAGCGTGCTGCCCATGTTCATCGCATTCCCGACCGCATAGCCGATAATAGTGTGCGGACGATGCACGCTCCAGGAGAAGCCATATTTCTCTGCCGCCGCATACAGCACGTCTTCCTGATCGTAATAGAAATTCGCCAGCGGAAGGCGTGGCATCTCTTCACGAAAAGGCGTCTGAGGAGGTTCACCGGAAGCATAAGCCTCAAATGGGCCAAGATAGTGCTTCATACCAGTTGTCAGCGCTGCATGTTCCAGCTTTTCCGGAGCAGGAAGGGCCTCAAACACATTCCGGACCATCGCTGAATTGACCCGGCAATTCTCTTCTTCCGTCTCCTGTCTAAGCCAGGAGCAGAAGAAAACATGCGTAGGCGTCAAAGTCTTCAGGGCCAATTTCAGATTTTGCAGATCCAGCAGATCCGCCGCAATCGGCAGAACACCCGCCATGTCATGCCGGGGACGACGGGCCAGCCCATAGACCGTCCAGCCTTCTGCCACGAGACGGGCAGCCAGATTTTGACCGACAATACCTGTCGATCCAACAACAAGAGCAATCCGGGACATCAGGGTCTCCTCTCCGGAAAAGTGGTTCGCCCCTCCATTTGACCCCTTGGCGAACAGACTTCCAGACGGCACCGTATTGTGCCCTGGATACCAAAAGGTTCCCATAAAATGACCCGTTCTCTGCCTGCACACTACCGACAGGCCCCCTTCGACGAAGACTGCGCCCCAAGAAGAGTTTTGAGACTTTTCAGCGGAAAATGGACCACCATGATCCTCCACACGCTGCATCTTCTGGGTGGCCATTCCCGCCCCGGACAGCTTCAGCGCAGCATCCCGGGCCTCTCAAAAAAAATGATGACCCAGACCCTGCGAGAACTGGAAGACAAAGGACTCGTCAGCCGCCAGATCCACCAGATCATGCCCCCAAACGTGGACTACAGCCTGACACCGCTCGGGAAAATTTTCGTAGAGCCTATCGAGCAACTTTATCTCTGGGGAATCGAACATGCCGATGCCCTCGAAGCTCTTGAAGCAAACGAGCGTCTGGCTGGCACCACAACAGATCCACTGGAAGCAGCAGAATAGAGCATCACGTTTTGGACAGAAGGCCCCGTCCTGTGGCACTCCTGCTGACAATGGTGCGCGCAGACGCGACACACCCGTTTCCCTTTCCCCGGACTGCTCCGGCTCCACGGTATACAAGGACATTCCAGAGCGATGTGTTCCCCTTCACGGCCCGCTCCGTCACGGACACCCCCTCGAAGGAACCACCATTCCTTCATGGCCTTCCTGATTTTTCTGACGGCTTTGTTCGCGATCCCTTCGGCTCACGCAGAAGCACCAGCCACCAAGACTGCACCTCAGGCCACCACAACGGCTCCGCTCTCCGCGCAGGAAGCACAACAGCTCCTGAATGTTCTGAACGACCCCAAACAGCGTGACGCCTTCACACACACGCTGTCCCTCATGGCTCGCGGCATCAAAGAAACACCTGCGGCCAGTGCGCCATCTACAGACACGAAAACACTTCCGGAAGTCTCCCCGGAAATCGGCAACGGATTCAACAGTGTCCGAACCCAGTCCATGGGGTATGTCCACAACTTTCTGAATCTCTTCAAAGATCTAGGTCTCGTTGGACACTGGTTTCGCACGCAGCTTTCTACCCCCGAAACACGCGCGCCAATCCTCCATGCCTTCGGAATTGCCTTCATTGTTATCGCCTGCGGGCTTGCCGTAGAACGTGTCGTCGCGCTGATGCTCCGAAATCCGCTTCTGGCAACCACCCAGAAGGCACAGGCACAGGAAACGCGCAACGCTCGCCAGCCCCTCGAAACAGACGCGGAAATTACCGCGGAAGCCCCCACCAGCAATTCAAGCCAGACCCGCGCGGAAGACCAGCGCAGACAGGTGGAAACCCTGCGTTTTCTGGCCCGTATCCCCTATTCTTTCCTCCATCTCGTTCTAAAAACCGTGCCAGTTCTGGCTTTTTTAGCCGTGACCGTTCCTTCCATTTGGGTTCTGCCCATCAGTGACCGCACAGCAAACGTTATCCTGACACTGGCCTATTCCTACGCTGGTGCCCGCGGTCTTTACCTTCTGGTTGAAACAGCATTCACACCCCGCTCACCAACCATTCGCCTTCTTCCCGCCAGCAACCCTACAGCCTTCATGGTCACCCGCTGGTGGAATGTTCTGGTTGCGGCCCCCGCTATCGTCATCTGCCTGTCGGAACTGGGAGCGCAATTCAATCTGACCCCACGCGGTACGGACGCCATGATCCGTGGGGTGGTTCTGGTTGAGCATATCCTGATTGCCGCCTTTATCTGGCGTATCCGGCACATTGTCAGTCGTGCCCTTCAACCCAGCACACTTGGCAAGAAAACCGGCATGTGGACCGTCATTGCCGCCATTACCCGGCTGTGGTGGGTGCCAGCGATGTTCCTGGATATTTCCCTCTGGATCGTCTGGGCTGCCCATCTTCAGGGCGGCTACGCCTGGATTCTGAAAACAACAGGAACAACCATTGCCGTTCTGGTGCTTTCCCGCCTTGGTGCCGTGCTCGCCTATGGCCTTCAGGACCGTTTCTTTCGGGTCAACCCGCAGCTTGAAGAACGCTTCCCCGAACTCCAGAAGCGGGCAGACCGCTACTATCCCGCAGCACGCGCCATTCTGACGGGCGCCATTCTATTTCTGACTCTCGTAGCCATGACGGAAGCCTGGGGGCTGCCAACTTTTGGCTTCTTTATCCGTAATGCGTTGGGACGACGCCTGACCGACACGGTTCTGACTCTGCTGATTGCCGTCACCGTTGCTGCAGCTATCTGGGAAGTGGTCAATCTCGTTCTCAACCACCAACTGACGTCCTTCGAAACATCCGGTCAACGCTCCCGCGCAACACGCCTCCGGACGGTTCTGCCAATCATCCGTACAGTGCTTCTGGCCATCATCATCATCATCGTCGCCGTCACGACCCTGTCCCAGATCGGGATCAACGTCACTCCGCTTCTGACAGGTGCCGGTATTCTTGGTGCAGCGATCGCCTTCGGCTCCCAGAGCCTTGTGAAGGACTTCATCACCGGCTTCTTCATGCTGGTAGAGGACGCCATTCAGGTTGGCGACTGGGTCACCACAGGCGGCGTTTCAGGCACTGTGGAAAATCTTTCCATTCGAACCGTGAAAGTGCGTGACATCACGGGTGATCTGCACATCATCCCGTTCTCATCCGTATCTTCAATCGCCAATACGGCCCGTGGTTACAACCAAATCGTCATCAAGCAACAGCTTGACCTGTCCGAAGATTTGCCACGCGTCTCAGCCATCATGTCCAAAGCTGTTAAGGAAATGCGTGCCGATCCGGTCTTCGGCCCAATGATCCTGTCTGACTATACAGATCTCGGCGTAGACCAGAGCGATAGTGGCGGCGCAACCTTGATCGGCAGCATCCGCACGACACCCATGATGAAATGGAAAGTCAAACGCGAGTTTAACCGTATCGTGACGAACCGTTTTGCAGAGGAAGGCGTCAAATTCTACACACCCACCGCCTACACCACGACGCCACCCGGCAACGCCATGCAGTTTCATGTTGCCAATGACACTGGCCCTCAGCCAACTCCCGAGACTCCGTGACACGACAAAACGGAAATGCCTCCTTCAGAGACATTTCCGTTTCTGGTCTTCTTCAGAAATTCGGGAACAGTGTGACGGAAACAAGAGACAGGTAAAACAGCACTGCCAGAAGAATGTGGCAGACATAGAGTGGTGCAACCAGATAACCCTGCTTCCGCGCCCAACTCATCAAAACACCGAACGCTATCACGGCAATCGCAAGCGCGACATTCAGCATGAGTTCCCGCTGCCCCTGAGCCAGCGCGATCACCATAAAGATTGAACCAATCAGCGCAGCCCCGACATGGATTGGCTTCATAACCCGAAGCGGCCGTTGCCCCTGCAGGACATTAATCCCCAGCCAGGTCCCTGCAATCACCGCGACAGTAAAGCACAATGTTGAAATACCCAGCATCACCAATCCCCCTTCGTGACATATACCGGCCATAGTAGCGGATTGGTGATCAGAAAGATCGCAAGTGTTCGTGTATGCCGTATTCTATAATACTTTCAGCTTTGAGAATCTGGAACATTGGTGCCTGTTCCAGTCGGAAGAGAGGGCGCAATCAAAGCAATTTCAGCAGCCGTAAGCTGTATCTCGGCTCCCCGAAGCAGATCATCAACCTGATCCGGGCGCCGTGCCCCAAGAATTGCTCCCGTAACCTCGGTTCGACGCAAAACCCATGCAATGGCGATGGCTGCAGGTGTGACCTGATGTCTCTCAGCAATCTGACGGAAAACATCCACCAACTTAAGGCACTGACTAAGACGCGGCTCCTGGAAATCTGCACTTCTCGCCTTTCGCCAATCATCATCAGGAAGAGTCTGAATCCGTTCCCGGGTTATCTTGCCGCTCAACAGACCTGATTGCAGAACCGAATAGGGTAGAACACCGATTTCCATGACTTCGCAAAACGGCAAAATCTCCGTCTCTACATCCCGCATCAGCGCTGAATAAGGTGGCTGAAGAGAAGCAATGGATGTTACGGCCAAGGCGCGCTTTAACTGCGGCACATCAAAATTAGAAACCCCAATCGCCCGGATTTTTCCTTCGGCCTTTAGATGGTGCAAAGCCAGTAGAGCATCTTCCAGACCTTCATCCGGTCCACCTGGTGGAAAAGAGGGCCAATGAATTTGGTACAGGTCGATAGCTTCCGTTCCCAATCGCCGCAAACTGTCTTCGACCTCCCGCCTCAGCGATGCTGGCGAAAGAGAATGCGTAATTTCACGCGTCTTCTCGTCCCAGACCAAACTTCCCTTGGTAAAAACCAGCGGACGGCGGGATTGCGGGAGGCGTTTCAGCAGTTGCCCAACCACTGTCTCCGCATGGCCAAGACCATATACAGCCGCCGTGTCGATCCAGTTCACACCCTGATCCACGGCATATTCCAGCGTTGCCAGACTGTCCGCATCCTCCTGCGCACCCCAGCCAAACTCCCAGCCTGGCCCGGCAATCGCCCAGGTTCCGAGACCAATGGTTGAAATTTCCAATTCGGACGTTCCGAGTAAGCAGCGTTTCATGACAGGCTTCCGTTTCATGTTCGAACACCACTCTCGGAAAAACCCACTGTCCCGATAAGCCATTGTCTCCTTCATGAGTTCATGAATACCATTCATGAATGAAGCCTGATTTTCATGAACTCGGCATTTTTATTGACGTTGCCCGTCACCGGAGTTTTCGCAAAGCCGCGGAGCTGCGAAACGTTTCGCCGTCTGCTCTCAGCCACGCCATTAGAGGGCTGGAAGATAAGCTGGGCCTGCGTCTACTCAATCGCACTACACGCAGCGTCATGACCACTGAAGCTGGCGAACAGCTTCTTCAGGCCGTCCGCCCAGCCTTCCATGACATTGATCGTGCCTTGCAGGATCTGCGCATTCTGCAGGACACACCGACCGGCACTTTACGGATTAATGCCCCGCGCCCTGCCGCACGCCTGCTCGCAACCCGCTTTGCAGAATTCAGCCTTCAATATCCCAGAGTCAGTCTGGAAATTGTCACAGAAGAACGCCTGATCGACATCGTGGCAGAAGGCTTCGACGCTGGTATCCGGTTTGGTGACAGTGTTGCCGCAGACATGATTGCCCTTCCGGTCGGGCCACCCCAGCCCTTTGTCGTTGTTGCCGCACCCGCATATCTGGCCCGCAATGGTACACCCATCTCCCCCCGTGACCTGAAAGATCACCTCTGTATCGGGCGACGCTTTCCGAGTGGCCGATGCTATGACTGGGAATTTGCAGAAAAAGGCGTCCCGTTCAGCATCAGGGTCCCATCATCCCTGATGGTTGATGATGACGATATCATGCTCACCGCCGCTCTTCAGGGGGCAGGATGCACCTATGTTTATGAAGCTCTGGCACAACCGGCGATATTACAGGGTAAACTCCATCCAGTCCTGCAAGACTGGATGCCATCCGCAGAGCCGTTCTACCTGTACTATCCAGGTCGCAGACAAATGCCAAAAGCTCTAAGGGCCTTCATCGATTTCCTGAAAAATCAGCCTTTATCCAACACAGCATAAAGCCTTCTGTTCAGACAGGTCGTACCCTGAATACAAAGCAGGGAGGCCAAAGCCTCCCTGCAAGAACCATCAGATCAACGCAGAATGCCAGTGTGACCCACACTGTAACGACCCGGCTGCGGCCAGACCGTCAGACCGTGAGGCTCAGCACCAACCGGGATCTTCCGGACCGCGCCCGTGTCAGTATCAATGGCATAAACCACATCATCAAAACGGCCAGACAGCCAGAGCAGCTTTCCGTCAGCGCTGACATTACCCATATCCGGGCTACCACCCCCCGGAATCATCCAGGTCTTGATAACCTTGTCCGTCGCAAAATCGATAATGGACACGCCACCAGGGCCACCACGCTTGCCATGAATACGATGGGAACCACGGTTCGCCACATACATCACCTTGCCATCACGGCTCGGATACAGACCGTGCGTGCCAATACCCGTCGGGATGAAACCGGTTTCGGTGAAGGAGTCCCCATCCACGACGAACACACCATCGGCCATCATGTCGGCAACATAGAACTTGTGTCCGTCCGGAGCCGTCAGAATGTCCTGCGGCATGCCACCCTTGGACAGCTTCAGCATCCCGATCATCTTCAGGTTCACCGTATCGACCTTGGCGACATAACCGCCAAACTCGCAGGTGAAGATCGCGTATTTTCCGTCAATGGAGAAGTCAGCGTGATTAACACCCTTACACTCCGGCGTTTCAACGGAGCCCTTCAGTTCCATCGTGTGCGGGTCACGGAAATCAAGACGCTTGTGAGCTTCAGCGACCGTGATGGCGTACTTGCCGTCCGGCGTGAAATACATGTTGTATGGGTCATCAACAGCGACATTCGGACCTGGCTTGGTCGTCGCCGGATCAATCGGCGTCAGAGAGCCATCCGGGCGGCCTTCACTGTTGTTCGTCACCCACAACGTCCGCAGATCCCAGGACGGCACGACATGCTGCGGCGAGCGACCAACCGGATAGGTGTCAACAACCTGAAAGGACACCGGATCAATAACGGAGACGCTGTTTCCACGCAGGTTTGGCACATACACGCGCGCCGGATCATGAGCGATAGCCGGGGAGATGTGGGACGGCGTGGTCTCACTATAGATATTGTGCGGATCAATCACGGCCGGCATGCCCGGAATGGTCTGCACCGCATCTGAAGCAACTGCTGAAGCCGCTGCAGGGGTCGAAGCCGGCACCATCGCAGGCGGAGCAGCAGGAGCAGCCGGTGCCGGAGGCACAGAAATCGGTGCACCTGCATCCGCAGGAGCCGCGGTCTGGGCGTGAGCCGCAGAGGCTCCCAGCAGCGTCAGCGCCGCCAGCAGGGGATTTTTGAAGTTCATGGATGGCTCCTGTTGAAGGACTGAAGTGCCGTTACAGCGGTGCGTATCTGCATCTCAGTACCGATACGCCCCAGCGCGGCTGTAGCCTGCCGGGGGTCACCGCCATAGACACCATCGGCGGCACCGGGTTTCGGGGCGGTTCTCAGAGCGTCCTGACGTACCAGGGACGGGTCGACCGCCAGCATCAGAGATGTATCGCTCAGTTCCGCATGTAGTCCCACCTCTGCCGCATGGCCCTGTGCTTTCAGGGCGTCAGCATATTGATGGGGAATAACCTCGTAGTAATCGCGCAGATCCTGAACAGCCGCCTGACCTTTCCAGCGTTTGTTCAGATCCTGCGCGACGTGAGCCATGGAAGCCTGATAGCCACCATGGTCTCCAAGCAAAATGATCTTCCGAAAGCCCTGAACCCGGAAGCTCTCTGCAGCGCCCCTCAGCAGCCCTTCAAATACAGCAGCAGGAACTGAAATCGTTCCCGCAAAACGCATATGAGAGGTACGAGGGTCCGTCGATCCTTCCGGCACATAGGCCACGACAGGCGCCACAAGGGTATGTTCTGCCTGTCGGGCAATCTCGTCAGCCAGAACCTGTGCACGAACATTATGCTTGCCCACAGCCATGTAAGGACCGCTCTGTTCGGTCCCACCGACGGGAATAATAATGGTATCCACCCCAGCATGTACGGCACGGTCAATCTCAGTCCAGGTCTGGCACGCGAATTCAACCTGCCGTGCAGTCCCGGAACAGTGACCAGCATCCTGTGCAAAAGCAGAAGAGACAGCAATCACTCCAAGCCCAAGCATCGTACAAACCGGGCGAAACAGACGGGCAATAACAGGCATGAAGTCGGCATCTCTGAAAATGGCTGTCTTTCCCTACTCCATGTCGGGGGATGTTTTCCAGAGCACCGCGTCTTTTCGCTTCCGGAAGATACAGTATAAAAGGCGTCATGCCCTTTCCTGTTTCCTACGACCCGGACGCGGTCGATAGCGCCGCCCATCTGATCCAAATCGCTCTGACGCCTGTTTTCATGCTTTCAGGCATCGGTACACTGATCAACGTGTTCAATACACGCTTGGCACGCGTGGCTGACCACCTGGAAGACGTGCGCAAACGACTGTCGACGCCCCCTTCTGACACAGACACGCCAGATCCGTTTTATACGCCCGAGCGTCTGGCAGCCCATGAGATCAGACTCCACCGGCGAATCTTCGTGCTGGATGCCGCCATCATGCTGAATGCAATCGGCGGAGCCTCGACCTGCGGGGCCGCAATGGCTCTTTTTGTCGGTTCTTTACGTGATGCAAGTACATCCACATGGCTGCTAGCCTTTTTCGGCATAGCTCTCGCCTGCACTGTCGGGGCACTTTCCTTCTTTCTGGCAGACACTTTTTTGAGCTGGCACGGTCTCCGCAGAGACCGGCTTTCTCTCCCGCACCCAGACGCAAAATGAGACCAGACGCAATTTTATTGCGCAAATAAGGGCCTTTTCTGGATTTTGGTGTCAGAGAAATCCAGAATAAGTGGAAGAGAATACATCCCCACTGATAACGAAACATTCATATTTGAGCAGAAGTTATTCCATTCTCGCCAAATGTGGAAAAGTTCTGGCAAAGGTTCATGCGTCAAACGCAGAGCTGATCCCGCATCTTCATTTGTTGCCTTGCACACCTGTTCTGGAGTTTCTCCCGTCCCACGCCACCAACGGCAAATAAAACGGAGATAACTTCCATGACGTCCATGACACTGATCCACCTGATCGGCCTGCCAACCAGCCTTCTCGCCGAATTCTCAATGATTGCGTTCGTGCCTGTGATCGGCGCTCTGATGATCGCTACAGTTGCTGCTGACCGCGTTTCTTCCAAAGGCTGATTTTTCAGCCTTTGGCCAAGAACTCCTGAAATCAGTGCCGAACTGAAAGATAGGACTCCGGATCCAGCCTGCGGCGCCAGAGATCGCTGACCCAGCAGCCCAGAATTCCGATCAGCATCCCGACTGATGTGGACCCGACCCAGTGTGACGGCAGCAGCGCCATCAAAACGCCTGCACCTCCTGCGATGGTCCAGTTCAGCGTCCCGATCAGGGCAGAGGCGGCCCCCGCCTGATGCCCATGATGCGTCAAAGCCAGCACACCAGCATTCGGCCCGACAAATCCCAGACATGTTGTCGTGCAGAAGATCAACACACAGAGCGGCCAGGGATTCTGTGGACCGACCAGTCCGAGAGAGCATGCAAACACGCCGAGAAGCGTAAAGGTCAGCACGGCCATCATGCCGTATTCCATGACCCGGGTAAAAAGAAACCTGTGGGCCAGCCGCGCATTGATTTGCGATCCGAGCACGAATCCAACCGCATTCAGGCCAAAGAACATGGCAAAAAGACGCGGCGAAAAATGCAATATCCCCTCAAAAAGGGCCGGTGCATTGGAAAGATAGGCAAACATGGTGAACGTACTGAAACTCGCCACCATGGCCGCCGAACAGAACAGGGGTTCCATCATCAAATCCCGGTAACGGGCGACCACCCCCGTAAAAGGAAGCGCAAAACGCTTTTCAGGGGGAAAAGTATCCGGCAGCAGGAACCACGTCCCCAGAAAAAGGAAAACGCCAAACCCGGCGCCTACCCAGAAAATGAGACGCCATTCACCAAGATCCAGAAGAAAGCTGCCGATTGAGGGTGCCAACAAAGGCCCCAATCCAAAAATCAGCATCAGTTGGGACATCAGCTTAACACCAGCAGTCCCCGTCGCGACATCGCGCACCATGGCGCGTGGTGCAACAGACGTCGTTGCCCCACCCATAGCAGCAATAAATCGCAGAGCGCAGAAAAGATGGAAATTCGTGACAACAGCCAGCAGGGCTGAAGCGATCACATAAACCACCAGTCCAAGCAACAACGGTAATTTACGGCCATAACGGTCGCAGAGCGGCCCCAACGTAAACTGCCCGATGGCAAGTCCCGCCAACCACGCCGTCAGTGTAAGCTGTGCCGAGCCAGCCCCCGCCCCCAGATCGTGCTCCAGCATGGGAAATGCAGGCAGATACATATCTGTTGAAACAGGCCCCAGAATGAAAATCAGTCCGATCAGAATTCGGACAACCGGGGAAAGAGTCCCCACAGGAACATCAAGCTTGGAGGAAGCGGACAAAATCGCACCATGTCTGGGCAAGGCAAAAACAGGAAAGCGGGCTTCTCACATCCGGAGAGGCCCGCTTCTGTACTCAACGCCTTTTTGTCTGACCTGACTATCCCCAAACTGGGAGAAACAGCCGGTCAGACCAGCAAACGGGGAAGATTACTTCCCCCAACCTGCCAATACGGCATCCTTCACGCTTTGCGGAAGGCCAACATAGTCAAGACGGGTGTTGTCCGCATCGCCATGCTGGAAACCCCAGGCAAAGAAATCACGAACAGCCTTGGCTGTCGTAGCATCCTTCGGGTTGGTTGGAACCAGAACGAACGTAGCCGTCACGATAGGCCATGCACCCGGACCCGCCGTATCCAGCAGGTTGACGGCATAATGGTCGGCGTGTGTCCAATCCGCAGCATTCGCAGCTTCCACAAAGCTCTTCAGCGTCGGGGAAACAAATGCACCCGTATGATTCTTCATCTGGGCGATATTCAGGTGATTTTGCGCAGCATAGGAATACTCAACGTAACCAATGCCGCCTTCGGTCTGCTTGACCATAGCTGCAATGCCGTCGTTTCCACGTGCACCCGAACCGCCCGGCCACGCTACAGATGTGCCAGCGCCCAGCTTCTGTTTCCACTCAGGGGACACCTGAGACAGATAAGACGTGAAAACGAAGCTGGTGCCAGAACCGTCAGCGCGATGAACCGGAGCGACGTCCGTTTCTGGCAGCTTCAGACCCGGGTTGAGAGCCTTGATACGGTCGTCATCCCATTCCGTGATTTCACCATCATACAGCGCAGCCAGTGTCGGCCCATCCAGACGGAGCGTACCCGGCTCAATGCCCGGAACATTTACGACAACAACGATGCCGCTCATGACGGTCGGAAACTGATACAGGTGCTCAGAAGCCAGACGGGCCGCAGCCATCGGCTTGTCAGAAGCGCCAAAATCAACCGTGCGGGCCACAACCTGATCCTGACCAGCACTGGAACCAACACTCTGGTAGTTCACGTTGATGCCAGCCTGACGCTTAGCGCCCTCGCCCCATGCTCCATAGATCGGAGCGGCAAAGCTGGAGCCTGCTCCCGTAATATCCGCAGCGCGGGCGGAAGACAGGGAAACAGACCCCAGGGCTGTCATTGCGACGAAGCCGAAAAGCGCAAGCTTGCTCTTAATCATGATGATCCCTCATCGGGCATTGAAAAACCGGACTATCTACTAGACCCAGCCCGTCAGGAGAAACAGAGGCATGCGCATGATAGTTTCATGACAGGCACAAAGAGGGGGTGAGGCAAAAATGACACAGGTTTTCCGGACCTGCATCCCCGGAAAACAGTCATTCGCAAACGCTTTTTCAGAAAAACACATATTTTCAAAGACATGACACCATTTGTCATAAAATAGTCTTTCAGTCGTCATGAAACCTTCCCACTCTTCAAAAAAGAGAATCAGATACCTCCGCCGTGGACAACCTGCCATTCACGCAAGGGATGCACCGCGGCAATGACTTTCTCTTTTCGAAGAACAACCGCTCTTCTGGCCACTTCCACCCTGATGTCTCTCGGCACTCTCACTGGCCATGCGCATGCCGCAGACCAGATGGAGATCATGGAGCGTCAGATCCGTGCCATGCAGGCGCAGTTGAACACCATGAAGAAAGAGCACAATGAAGAGGTCAAACGGGCCCGTGCTGTTCTTGCTCATCAGCGTGAAGATGCAGAAAACAACCCATACGGGCAGCGTAACAGCTATATCGGCTCTCACCCTCAATCCAACGCGCCTCTGATCACCGTTCGGAAAGGAACCGGTGGACCTGACATCGGCCGTCCGGCTTCAGACCGTGCAGACATCACGTCCTGGTCTGACTTCCAACGTGCGACAGCCCAGGATGAAGAAGTCACCGTTGGTGGCGTGAAAATCGGCTTCCCCAAAGGACGGCCCACCATCCAGTCTTCCGATGGCGCCTACGCCCTTTCGATCGGATTGGCCTTCCATGAAGATTTCGGCGGCTTCTTCAACTCCGGGCCTCGTAAGGGTGAAGCACGGGGCGCTTTCAACAGCTTTACATCCAATATGCGTCGTCTGCGTATTCCCTTCATGTTCCGATACAAGAACTGGGTCGCAGCCGTTACGCCTGACTTCGGCGCGAACCATAATGATGGCTACGTCGGACTGTACGAAGGCAACCTGAACTACACCGGTTTCCGGAACACAATCCTGACGGCCGGTTACTTCCAGCCACGCGTCACCGAAGAAGATTCCGAAAGCTCCAACGACTTCTTCACGCTCGAACGTCCCAGCATCACGGATATGGTCCGCAATATCGCCGCTGGCGATGCCCGCTTCAGCGTCGGTGGTCTTCATTACGAGAAACGCTGGTGGGTTGCCGGATACTTTACAGGCCAGGAATGGGGCCATCGCAATGGCTCTGACAATGGCAGCACCTATTATGGTGGCGGCAGTAGCAGCACAGTGGATAGTCAGACGGGCGGCACACTCCGCGTTGCCGGACGCCCGGTTGCCACGAAGGACTGGGACGTTCATTTGGGCGCGTCTGCGATCTCCGCTTTCCGCGTAGCCTGCAACACAGGGACGGACGCCAATCACTGTTCACGATCGACTTCTTTCGGCCAGCGTCCTGAATTCGATATCGGCGAAGCGAACCTGGCCGCCACAGGTGGCATTTCCAACGCCGCACAGGTCTGGGCTGCTGGCCCTGAACTGGGCGTTCGCTGGAACCGCCTGATTGTGAAGGGTGAATATTATCACGTCGGGGTGCAGCGCTCTGGCCCAGGCCTGAAATCTGCGGGGTTCCAGGGCTGGTACGGATCGGCTGCCTATACCATCTTCGGCGACCCGCGGATGTACAACTACAAATCTGGCGCTTTCGGAGCACCGGGCGTTTCCAACAAGGAAGAGTTCAACCCGGCTCTCAACCAGTGGGGCGCACTTGAAGTCGTTGGCCATTACAGCGTGATTGACCTCAACAGCGGTCTAAACGAAGCCAACGCCAAAAACGTCATTCGTGGTGGTCAGCAAACCGTCTGGACTGGCGGCCTGAACTGGTATCCGAACCGCCATTTCCGCTTCATGCTTGATTACAGCCACTTCATCGTGTCCCGCAGCATGCAGACAACCAACCTGTACGGCCGTACAGGCAATTCCATCGCAGCGCGTATCCAGGCTGGTTTCTAACACTTTTCCAGTCCCTCTCAGGCGGAAATGGCGCGAGCTGTTTCCGCCTTTTTTATGCCCCTCACCGTACAGCAAACCGCGCACTCCAAACCTCAAGCAACGGTGTCGCACAATGATACGCACACCTTCCTTGTTTGTGATTAGAGAGTAGGCTCTGCGCTCTCAGGGGAAACCCTCACTTTCTTGAGCGTTCCACTCTTTGACAGCCTGCTGTCAGAGTCACTTGAGTATTATCAGGACGCTTTTCACACGATGCCTGTCTTCCTTTCCCGACTGACACTGCTCGCTACAACGACACTCCTTTTTTCTTGCCTGCCAGAGAAAGAAGCATCGGCCGCAGATCGTCTGGAAATCATGGAACGACAGATCCGTGCCATGCAGGCTGAAGTTCAGGAATTAAAGAAAGAGCGTGCCGCTGAACACAAACGCACCAGCGCACTTCTCGCGAGACAGCGGGAAGAAACCGAAGCCAATCCTTATCGTCAACGAGCCGGTTACCTGCCGCCCCCTCCTCTTCTTCAAACAGCCGCCCCGATCTCCATTCTGAGAAGAACACCTCTCGCGCAGGATACACCACCGTCAGACCGCGGCATCGTATCATCATGGAAAGATTTTCAGCAGGCCTCGAGTCAGGACGAGGAAGTCTCGATCGGCGGAATGAAAATCGGATTCCCCAATGGCAGACCGACCTTCAAAACTTCGGACGGTGCCTATGCCCTGTCCATCGGACTCGCCTTCCAGGAAGACTTTGGAGGCTTCCTCGGAGTATCCCAACGCAATGGAGAAAGCCGGGGCAATTTCAATTCCTTCACATCCAACAGTCGCCGACTGCGAATCCCTTTCTCCTTCCGCTACAAGGACTGGATCGCGAACGTCACTCCCGACTTCGGACATGGAAATTTTGATGGTCAGGTCGGGTTGTATGAAGCCAACATCAACTACGCCGGCCTGCATAATACGATCCTGACAGTCGGCTATTTTCAGCCACGCGTCACGGAAGAAGATGCCGAAAGCTCCAACGATTTCCTTCTGTTGGAGCGTCCTGCCATCGTAGATATGGTACGCACTATTGCCGCCAATGACGCCCGCTTCAGCATCGGTGGTTTACATTATGCAGACCGTTGGTGGATTGGCGGCTACTTTACTGGGCAAAGCTGGGGTAACCGCGCCGAAAACCAGTATTACCTTCCCATTGGCAAACATGTGACGGACAGCCAGACCGGCGGGACATTCCGCGTGGCTGGACGTCCGGTTGTCACCAAAGACGTGGATCTGCATGTAGGCGTTTCTTCCATTGCGTCTTTCAAGGTCGCCCAGACGGAAGACGGACGCAGCTACACCTTTATCCAACGCCCCGAAGTCAACATCGGTGAATCCGTTCTGCAAACAACAGGTGCCATCCAGAATGTCGCTCAGGTCTGGTCCGCGGGTCCTGAATTCGCCTTGCGCTGGAAGCGACTTCTGCTCAAAGCAGAATATTACCGCATTGGGATCGAACGATCAGGCGGGTTGCCCTCTCTTGCCTTTCAGGGATGGTATAGCGCCATTGGCTATACGCTCTTCGGAAATCCGCGCCGTTATAGCATTCAGGAAGGCGGCTTTCTGGCTCCTGGTGTTTCCCCGGATGGCGAATTCGATCCAGCCCGCAATCAATGGGGAGCCCTTGAAATCGCCGCACGTTACAGTGTGGCTGACCTGAACAGCCGTCTCGATAGGCCAGATGGCGTTCGCGGAGGCCAGCAGACAGTGTGGGCAACAGGGCTGAACTGGTATCCCAACCGTCACTTCAAATTCATGGTGGATTATAACCATTTCATTGTCAGCCGCAGCACCACAACCGTCAATCAGAATGGCCGGACGGGAGATGCAGTCGTCGGGCGTGTTCAGGCCGCATTCTAAATACTCACCTTTTTGAAACACTCCCAGAATCACAGCGAATATTTTTCCTTCCTGAAA
Organism: Gluconobacter japonicus; assembly: GCF_015244665.1. Classification (NCBI taxonomy): domain Bacteria; kingdom Pseudomonadati; phylum Pseudomonadota; class Alphaproteobacteria; order Acetobacterales; family Acetobacteraceae; genus Gluconobacter; species Gluconobacter japonicus. The sequence continues at coordinate 240,771 of NZ_JABCQN010000002.1, read as the reverse complement.
CACTCCCGTTTATGAACATGGCACGTTATTAAGACTTCTCTTCCCTGATCTTCGGAAAGAACAAATCTTGCTTCGCTGGTTTCTTGGATCTCTACTTGCGCTTTTTGTTCTGCTCTGTACTGCCATCACTGGTGGATGGTTCTGGATCCAGCACAAGGACTTCGCTGCGCTGGCCTCTGCAAAGCTCTCCAAATCACTTCATCGCAACGTCCACATCGGCCATCTCCATATTCACCCCGGAAAATGGATAACAGTGGACGGAGAAGACTTGCACATTGCCAATATTCCCGGAGGCAGCCGGCCCGATATCATTACTGCCGGAACCATACACGCCAAACTGCGCCTGATGTCACTTCTGCACGGACCAATCGAAACCCGTGACGTTATCGTTGATCATTTCTCCGGCCTCTTCGAACGCACATCTGAACGTATCCCGAACTGGAGATTCGTGCCTTTTGAAGATCTGAAGCGCCCACGCCCGGTCAAAGCATCCGAGGAAAAACCTGATCTTCATGACTTTCCGGGCCTTCGAAACCTAACCCTCAAAAATAGTGATGTCACTTACCGATCCGCCAAAGGCGCATCCTATCAAGTGACGATGACGCAGGTATCATTCCAGTCAAAAGATGATGCCTCCCCAGTCAAAATGTCTTTCCAAGGAGGATATAATGGTACGGGCATCACGCTTGACGCCTCCATGCAGTCTTTTGATACTCTACGCCGTGTGCCAGATCCTTATAAAGCCACAGCTCACATCACGTCTGGCGACCTTACGCTCGATTTCAACGGGACTCTGACAGATCCTCTGAATTTCGATGGCGTCAAAGGCGACGTCGCCCTCTCAACTCCCACATCCGCGCCTGTTTTCGCCCTTGGCGGACTGTCCGGAACACATCCGGCTCTCCCGCTCTCACTCAAAGGCACATTCAGTCACGCCGGAGACAACTGGCACTTCACCCATGCCAGCGGTGCCCTCAAAGACAGCCAGATCAATGATGGGACCTTTGACCTTGAAGAAGGAGGCAGCGGGACACCAGACATCATCAACACAGATCTGACATTTGGTCACGTCGACCTCAACAGCCTGACCAAAGCCTTCTCATCCGGCAATTCTTCTGGTCAGACTGACCTTCCTCTTGTTGCACCTGCCAAGCCCGACCCTGTCCTGCATGTCAAACTGGCTGCAGAAGACGTCCTCTATAATGCCCTGACGTTCTCAAGACTGAAGTTCAATGCCTCCCAGACCCCCGGAAAGATCAATATCTCAACTTTGACCCTTGGCTATCTGGGAGCCAATCTTCAGGCAAATGGCCAGATTGAGGGCGATGGAAACCGCTCCCGCATCAATGCCTCCATCGCCCTTTCCCACGGTGATATTGATCGTCTGCGCCGCACAGCAGGCTTGGCTCCCATTCCTGTCAAAGGTTCACTGTCCATCCGCATCATTGCGAAAGCTACAAACGTCAGCACCCTGAACGAAGCCACGCGCAAGGCAGATCTGGTGGCCGCGGTCAGCATGGAGAAAGGCGAAATCGCCAGAGAAATCGTTGAAACAGCGTCCATGGACCTGCGTCTGCTGGTTCGGCATGCCAAAGGCACCACGCCCATCACCTGTATGCTTGGCGTCCTGGACATGCATCAGGGGATCGGTACGATCGCACCACTCCGCATTCGAACAAACGCCGGTATCATTGCCGCAAAAGCAGATGTCGACCTCAACCGACGCTGGCTGGATCTTGTTTTTGCAAGTCGGCCTTTCTCAACAAGTTTCTTTGCGCTGGATATTCCAGTGCGGGTCAGCGGACGGTTCGATAATCCGGACCTCAGTCTTGCCAGATGGTCCAAACGCGGGCGCGGCCTTCTGGCCGATTCAAACGAACTGACTGTCCTGCCCCCAGCTCTGCGTTCTTTCGCAGCCTCTAACCCCTGCGCCCGCCCCACGAAATGACGACACTACCTGTCGTCAGAGATTTGCTCCCGCCCGGTACGCCGGTTATGCAGACATTATAGCGCTAGGAGAGTTCTGTTATGCGTATAGCAATGATCGGTGGTGGTTACGTCGGACTGGTCTCCGGTGCCTGTTTTGCCGAATTCGGATCAGACGTCGCCATTGTCGAGCGGGACCCCAAGAAACTGGCAGCTCTCCGGGACGGTCGCATTCCCATCTATGAACCAGGCCTGGACGCAATTGTCAGCAAGAACGTTGAAACCGGTCGGCTCACTTTCGGAGACGATCTTACTGCAGCCATAGACGGTGCGGATGCCGTCTTCATTGCCGTCGGCACACCCACCCGCCGTGGCGATGGCCATGCTGATCTGACCTATGTCTATGCGGCGACAAAAGAAATTGCCCTCTCAGCCAAGGAAGGGCTTCTGGTTGTCACCAAATCAACCGTCCCCGTGGGGACAGGTCGTGAAGTCGCTCGTATCCTGAAGGAAACACGCCCGGAACTGACATTTGACGTAGCCTCCAACCCTGAATTCCTGCGTGAAGGCAACGCGATCGGGGACTTCATGCAGCCCGATCGCGTGATTGTCGGCATTGATACATCAGGACCAGACGCAGGCGAACGCGCCACCGCCGTCATGCGTGAGATCTATCGCCCGATTCATCTGATCGAAGCCCCTATCGTCATGACGGATCTGGAGACTGCTGAACTCACAAAATATGCCGCAAACGCCTTTCTGGCCATGAAGGTCACCTTCATCAACGAAATGGCGGATCTTTGTGAAAAGGTTGGCGGTAATATTCATGACGTTGCTCTGGGTATGGGGCTGGATCAACGCATCGGGCAGCGTTTCCTCCATGCAGGTCCCGGCTATGGAGGTTCCTGCTTCCCTAAAGACACCCGCGCCCTAACCGCCATCGCACGAGACGCCGGAGCTCCCTCCCGTTTGGTAGAAGCAACTGTTGACGTCAATGAAGATCGGAAGAGTCGCATGGCAGAACGGATCATTGCGCAGATCGGTGGAAGCGTTCAGGGCAAAACCGTCGGCGTCCTGGGCCTGACGTTCAAACCCGATACGGACGATATGCGCGAAGCCGCCTCTCTGCCGATCCTGAGCCATCTGCACGAAGCTGGCGCCATTATTCAGGCTTTTGACCCGGAAGGCATGGAACCGGCCCGTGCGCTTCTCCCTCCAGAGATTACATACTGCACGGACGCACTGGAGGCTGCGACAAACGCAGATATTCTCGTCGTACTGACGGAATGGAATGTCTTCCGCGCCATTGACCCCGAGCGGCTGCGCAACGCCATGCGCGGTAAAGCCATCGCGGATCTTAGGAATATCTGGAATCCTGACATCATGCGCGCCGCTGGCTTTGATTACAGTTCAATCGGGCGCTGCTGAGAATACATAAAAAAAGCCAGCTCCTGAGAGCTGGCTTTTTTTGCAGAGGGAAGCCAAAGCTCCCCTTTTTCATGACTTGTGAACGGGAGCGAATGTTCCGTCACGCAGGCTTCTCTCAAGCTGCTCCAGAGACTGCCCCTTCGTTTCCGGCACGTAGCGAAGCACGAAAAAGAACGCAAAAGCATTGACGATCGCAAACAGCCAGAACGTCATGTGCGCGCCCAGTCCCTGCACCAGCGAAAGCGTCGTGAGAGAAATAATCAGGTCTGCCCCCCAGTGACTTCCCGCAACCAGGCTCATTCCCTTGCCACGGCAAGACAACGGATAAACCTCAGCACCAACCAGCCAGACTGCCACGGACAGACTTCCCGTATTGCAGATCGTGTACCCCATGATGGCCAGAACCGTGATCCATGGCCCGATGCCACCCGTCATGTGGAAAGCAAACATTGCCCCAAGAACAATCAGCGAGATGACTGCGCCCGGTAACAACCGCAGGATCAGCGTCCGACGCCCCCAGGTATCAACTGCCCAACCACCGAAAATCGTCGCGCAGACCATGGCCATCCCAACCGCGACAGATGTGAGCAGCGCAGAATCCTGACCAAAGCCGGCATCAGCGAAAATAGCAGGCGCATAATACAGAACAGCATTGATACCCGTGAGCTGACAAAGCAGAGCAATACCCACAGATGCAATCAGTGCAGGCCGCACCCAAGGCTTCGCAAGCTCAGACCAGGGAGCCTGTTCATCATGATTGTCGATAATACCCTGAAGTTCAGCCTGTGCTGCTTCCTCCGAAGTACGAACGCGACGCAGAACGGCAAGAGCCTCGTCGGTCCGTCCTTTGAGCGCCAGCCAACGCGGGCTGTTAGGCAAAAACGCCATGCCAACAAACAGGATCAAAGCAGGCAGCATCCCAATACCGAACATAATGCGCCAGCTACTGTTCCGCAGAAAATAGCCTGTCAGGAAGGAAATGGTGATGCCCGATACAATGGCAAGCTGGAACCCCACAACCAGCCGCCCACGACGGCTGGGTGGAGAAATTTCAGCAATATAAATCGGCACGATCTGCGACGCCGCACCAATGGCGAGACCAAGAATCAGTCGGGAAACGATCAGAACCGCAACGCTTTGCGCAGCCGAAGCCAGAGCGGTGCCCGCCAAAAAGAGCGCCGCCGCAACCATAACCGTGCGCCGCCGACCAAACCGATCCGAAATACCGCCAGCGCCAAGACACCCCAGAAGAGCGCCGAGAATAATCGCAGACGTGACAATCTCGGAGCCAATCGTGTCGAGATGAAACTGCTCACGGATCTGCAACAGGGCTGACGAAATAATTCCCGTGTCATACCCGAAAAGGAGGCCACCCGTAGCGGAGATGGTCGCGATGAAATTCGTCAGCGCATCTCCGCTGAGCTTTCGTGAAACATCAAGAGACTGCGTCATAGGGGCCTTCTTCCGCATGTGAGCAGATACGTTTTCTGAAATCTTCTTTAACGTTACAGCATTAAAACGCACATCACAAAAGTGAGTATTTTCGTATTTTGATAATATTAATGTTATTTTTTCGTCGGATGTGACATTCAATCCTGCACGCAGATCACAGCCTCATGGCCATGAAAATCACAACACACTGACCCTACTGCCTGTTTGGCTCTGCCCGTAAACGCAATTCCGTGAAGCCTCCTTTCATTCTTCATCATTAGCAATGCAGAGAAACGAAGGCTCAGGCTCCTCCTTTCCAGACTGGATCCACTGGCATTTAGCCCGAAGATACTGAATCAACGTGTTAATTTCAGACGCTTTTCCGGCAAGGCGATCAATCTGTTCCTGCATGAGCACCACAGCACGTTCATCGGAAAGACCGTCCTGCACCATCTCATCATTAATCGCTGTCAGCTCTTTCAGGCTCATCCCAAGTGACTGCCCAAAACGAACGATCCGCGCCGTCTGCAGGTCCCGCTCCGTAAATTCCTGATAAGGATTCCGCCCCCCGCGTGAGCCTGTCTGAGGCCGCAGCAATCCTTTGCGCACATAAAACCGTACCGTGTCCTGACTTAAGCCCGCTCTTTGAGCGAATTCGCCAATTAACATGATCATCTCTCTTCCTTGACCATGGACCAAGGTCCAGTCTTATAGACAATGCTCCATGTCTGACGGAGCCATTCTCATGACCGCCCTTTCACAGAGCAAAGATGCTCCTGCCCCGCTCGTATTCGTAACAGGCGCTACAGGTCTTCTCGGCAATAACCTTGTTCGCGTACTTTTGGCAGAAGGCTTTCAGGTCCGCGCACTCGCACGATCGGAAGCCAAGGCAAAACAGCAGTTTGATGGCCTGCCTGTCGAGATCATCACTGGAGACCTTCAGTCCATTCCGAGCTTCAGTGCAGCATTGTCCGGCGTGGATGTGCTGTTCCATACGGCAGCCTACTTCCGGGATTCCTATACGGGCGGCAACCACGACCAGGATCTGGAAGCAATCAACGTCAAAGCCATGAAAGAGCTTCTGGATACCTCATGGAAAGCAGGGATCCGTCGCATGGTTCATGTGAGTTCCATTGCGGTTTTGAAGGGCACGAAGGGACAGACCGTCGATGAAACAATGCTTCGGCGGGAAGAGGAAGCCGACCCATATTTCCGAAGCAAGATCCGGTCCGAGAAAGTTCTGAATGATTTTCTGGCTGAGTATCCGGAATTCTGGGCCTGCATGGTCCTTCCGGGCTGGATGCACGGACCCGGCGATCGCGGTCCGACATCAGCCGGCCAAACAGTCCTTGATGTCGCTCGCGGGAAACTTCCGGGCATTCCACCCGGTTCGGTCAGTCTTGTCGATGCGCGAGACGTCGCGCAGGCAATGATTGCCTGTCTTAGCAAAGGGAAGCGCGGAGAACGTTATCTGGCGGCAGGCAGACACCAGACAATGGCTGACCTCATTCCGCTGATTGCAAGGCTGACTGGTCGCAAAGCGCCATCACGCCAGATTCCCATGCCGCTGCTTTATATCATCGCAGCCCTCAGCGAAGTGCAGGCTCGTCTCACACGCAAGCCCGTCCTCATGAGCTGGGCCACAGCAAAGGCCCTCGCCTCGGAAAATGACCGCTCCCATTTCAGTGCCCACAGATTTCATCATGATCTGGGACTGACCTTCAGACCTCTCGAAGAAACCCTGACGGACGAAATCAACTGGTTCCGCCGGGCCGGCTTTCTGCCCTGAAACGCAAAACGGCGGCCAAAAGGCCGCCGTCTCTTTGAGGTCAGATCATCCCAAGCTCAGGGCTGAACAACCCGCAGAACAAACCCGGTCAGTTCACTAACGGTCTCTGCCTCCGTGCGATCCGCCCCAAGACGAAGCTCAGGAGACAAAGGCGCTTCATACGGTGCTGAAACACCCGTGAATTCAGGGATTTTTCCGGCGCGTGCCGCCGCATACAGTCCCTTCGGGTCACGCTGCTCACAGGTTGCCAGCGGCGTATCCACGAACACTTCATGGAAACCCTCGCCCACAATCTGTCGAGCCAGATCACGATCTGCCTGTAGTGGCGATACCAGCGCAACAATAACCGCCTGGCCACTCTCGGAGAGGATCTTCGCGACATGCGCCGCACGGCGAATGTTTTCCCGACGATCTTCCGGCGAGAAGCCCAGATCACTGCACAGGCCAGCGCGAAGCGTGTCCCCGTCCAGCACAGTCGCTTTCACATTTTGAGCCGCCAGCGACACTTCCGCGGCCCGCGCCACGGTGCTCTTGCCGGAACCCGGTAGGCCCGTCAGCCAGAACACACCACTCTTATGCCCACGAGCCTGCGCCTGCTGCCCAGCGGAGATGCGGCTAGCCGTCGGGTGAATGGCATGAACGCCATCTTCCAGATCAGCGGGGCCAATCAGCGGTGCGCCGCCGACAATGCGCTGATGACGATCCACCAGCACGCCTCGACCATCCCCAAAGCCCGGAGAGAACGGGTCGAACAGCACAGCATGCGAAGCGGCCAGCGTGATTTCGGCGAACCCGTCCGGCGGAACCTCATCACCCTGACGCAGCGTCAGATCATCCAGATCCACAACCGCATCGATGGAGGCCACCGTCACATCATGCTCAGCCGTCGCCAGACGAAGCGTGAAACTCTCGCCAACCCGCAGCGGCTCACCGCGAAGCCAGAACAGACGGGTGCGAATCCGCGCCGAACGCTCTGGGGCTGCAGCCTTGTCATCCGCCGGGAAAAGCAGATCCCCACGATCCGGAACCAGATCCGGCTCCAGACGCAGCGCAATGGATTCACCTGCGCCAGCAACCGGCAATTCCGGCGCATGCCAGCGGCAAACTTCCGCAACCGTGGCAATCTGACCCTGCACACCAATCGTCAGGCGATCACCCACACGCACCGTGCCACGCTCGATCCGCCCAGCAACATAGCGCACACCATCAAAGCGATAGACGTCCTGAACAGGCATACGGAACGGCAGTGCCAGACGAGACGCCGGAGGCGGCACATTGGCCAGAGCCTCAATCAGCGTCGGTCCCTTGTACCAGGCAGACCGCTCGGACCGGCTGGCGATATTGTCACCATCACGCGCAGACGCCGGAACAACGGCTTCAACCTCAATTTCCAGACGCCCAAGCAACAGACGCACATCAGACTCGGCCTGAACAATCTTCGATTCATCAAAGCCAAGAACGTCCGACTTGTTCAGCAGCACGATCACATGCCGAATGCCGATCAGGCGCAGCAACATGGCATGACGCCGCGTCTGCTCCTGCGCGCCTTCCTGAGCATCCACCACCAGAACGGCGGCTTCCGCATCGGCGGCACCCGTAATCATGTTGCGCAGGAACTGGCGGTGGCCCGGCGCATCCACGATCACGAACTCACGAGAGCCCAGACGGAACGGAATACGCGTGGAATCAACCGTCACGCCCTGATCGCGCTCGATCTGAAGGGAGTCGAGCAGGAAGCTCCACTCCACCGTCAGACCACGCTTGCGGCTGCTCTCAACGATCTGCGCCAGCTTGCCGTCCTGAAGGCTGTCCGTGTCGTACAGCAGGCGACCGATGAGCGTGGATTTGCCATGATCGACATGCCCGACAATCACGATTGGCGTGGCTGCGGCGCGGTGTACCGCAGAAAGAGTCTGGGTTGCGATATGATCACCCATTTTACAGATACCCCGCCACACGGAGACGCTCGAACGCATCTTCCGATTCATGATCCATGGCCCGTCCGGCACGCTCGGACGTCTTGCTGTTTTCTAGCTCGGCAATCACCTCGGCCACTGTGGCCGCATTGCTCTCAATCGGGCTGGTGATGTCCTGATCACCCAGCGAGCGATACCGTTTGCCATCCTTGGCGAAATACAGGTCCACAAGGGGAATACCCTCGCGCTCGATGTACCGCCAGATGTCGATTTCACGCCAGGCCAGCAGCGGATGCACACGGATATGCATGCCATCTTCATACGGCGTTGCGTACTGATCCCAGAATTCGGGCGGCTGATTGCGCACATCCCAGCGATGTCCGGCACCGCGTGGGCTGAACACACGCTCCTTGGCACGCGTGGCCTGCTCGTCACGACGGATACCGGCAATCACGCCACGCAGCTTGTGCTTGTCAATCATGGCTGCCAGACCTGCTGTCTTGCGCGCTGCAGATCGTGCGGCAGGCGGCAAGGACGGATCGATTTCTTCGACTGGCGGGCAGTAGCCCAGAAGCAGATCCAGATCCCACTTCTTGGTGTACTCGTCCCGGAAAGCGTACATCTCCGGAAATTTCTTCTCGGTATCAACATGCATGACCGGAAACGGCACGCGTCCCATGAACGCCTTGCGCGCCAGCCAGACCATGACGTTGCTGTCTTTTCCGAGAGACCACAGCAGCGAAAGAGGCTTCAGTTTCCGGTAGGCTTCCCGCAGGATGAAAATGCTCTGAGCTTCGAGCTGGTCAAGATCATCCATGACGCGCGGTTCCGCCAGGGTGTGTGTCCGCGTCATTGTCCGCTCCATATTCATGTCGGCCGATGAATGCCGCATTCAGTCTTGGTCAGACCGGCCCAACGACCTGCCCGCCCGTCTTCTCCGTCTCCCACCGGTCGTGTGCAAGGCGCACAACCAATCGAAGTGTATCCTTTTGAAACCAGAGGGTGCCGCGGCAGATGCCGACGGCGCATCTCGGATTCAATCTTTTCGGGGCCCCATCCCGCAAGCGGGTTGAGCTTTACGGTTCCATCCGGCTGCGGATCCACAACCGGGAGTGCTGCGCGCGTTGCCGCCTGACTGCGCTTGCGTCCCGTCAGCCACACGTCGAACTCCGGCAACACAAGCTCCAGAGGCTCGACCTTGCGAAGCGCACAGCAGGCATCAGGATCAAAAGCAGAAAGCTGGTCCTGTGGGTCCCGGCTTTCGAGTTCTTTCGAAGCCGGAGAAATTGTCCGCACATCCAGCAGGCCAAGCGCCTCAGTCAACTCATCACGATAAGCCAGTGTCTCTGGAAAATGACGCCGTGTATCCAGAAAAAAAACCGGAACAGACGGATCAATCCGGGCAATTTCATCCAACAGGATCGCAGATTCCGCACCAAACGAGGAAATAACTGCAACACGTCCTTTCAGACTGACCAGCGCCTCTTCAAGCGCATGGCTTTCCGGTGTTTCCAGAAGATGTCGAAGTTCGGATTGCGAAAGAGGCATGCACTGCACCCATATCCATCATCAGACGTGTCAAAATCACGACGTTGAGGAGACATAGGCATACAGCAGAGATAATTCAACTATTTTATTTTGTATAACTATATTAAATGGTTTAATTGAGGATTTTTTATTAATCCAAAAGCAACTCGTCCATTTTGGTCATTTTTGCCAATTCATGGCCAATTTTTTCGAGACCAGTCTTTTTCATTCTCTTCAAAACCAGAAAAACACTAACAATCCTTATTTGGCACACTTCATGCATTCAATCAGACATGAACTCGCGTCTATCCCTTTCTGGTCAAAGCCTTCCGCGCTTCCTTGTCTGCAAGACCGTGCAGCCGCAGGTAATGGCGAAACTGGTAGTAGGTCAGCCCCAGAAGCTCGGCAGCCTGCCTCTGGCTGAACTGCGCCTCACGCAGCGCGCCTTCCAGAAGAGTCCGCTCATGACTTTTCACCGTCGCCGAGAAATCCAGCGGGAACGTCTGCGCGCTTTCCGACGGAGCACCCGGGGTTACTCGAGGCACCACAGCCGCACACGCTTCCCAATCGGGCATGAGGAACGGATCAAGGATAATATCGTCCAGCCGTCGCTCGGGGTTTTCCATTCGGTACACACTCCGTTCCACCACATTCCGCAGCTCTCGCACATTGCCCGGCCAGTTGTGCTCCATCAGACATTGCAACGCCTTCGCGGAGAAACCAGCGAAAAGCTTGCGGCCCAACTCTGCACTCATCTTCGTGGCAAAATGCTCCGCCAGAAGAGGAATATCCTCTTGTCGCGCCCTCAACGGCGGAACATTGACCACATCGAAAGCCAGTCGATCCAAAAGATCGGGCCGGAACGTCCCTTCCTGCGCCATGGCAGGCAGATCCGCATTGGTCGCACCAATCAGGCGTACATCCACCCGGATCGTTTCATTGCCGCCAACACGCTCGAAACTGCCGTATTCAATAACACGCAGCAGTTTTTCCTGAACGGCGAGAGAGGCTGTACCAATTTCATCCAGAAACAGTGTTCCGCCATCTGCACGCTCAAACCGCGACAGACGCCGCTTCTGGGCTCCCGTAAACGCACCAGCCTCATGCCCGAACAGTTCGCTATCGAGCAGAGCTTCCGGCAGCGCCGCACAGTTCAGCTTCACCAATGGCGCATCCCAGCGATCCGACAGGAGAGCAAGACGCGCCGCTACCAGTTCCTTGCCCGTCCCACGCTCCCCGATCACCAGAACGGGGCGCTTCAACGGGGCAAGGCGGGAGATCTGGTCCAGCATCGCCAGAAATGCCGGAGCCCGCCCGATAGGTGTCGGAACCTCATCCGCTTGGGTGGATCTCGCCATTTCTGAGCCTCATTCGCCACTTCGGATTGTCACAACCATAACATCCCCAAAACGAGCCCGCTGACAAGACAGGTCATTGTGCTCTAATCCAGTTCTCAGGAAGGAAAGCGTCATGGGTATTTTTTCTCGGCTCGCCGATATCGTGAACTCCAATCTCAATGCGATTCTCGCCACAGCCGAGGACCCGCAGAAGATGATCCGTCTCGTGATCCAGGAGATGGAAGACACACTTGTTGAAGTCCGCAGTCAGGCCGTCCGCACCATCGCGGAACGCAAGCAGCTTGAACGGCGTGTGCGTACCATGATGCACGAGGAAGAAGAGTGGCACCGCAAGGCCGCTCTCGCCATCGAACGGAACCGTGACGATCTCGCCAAGGCCGCTCTTGCAGCCCGCCATACGGTCGAACAGTCCCGTGAAGGACTGGAACGCCAGATCGCGCAAGTAACGGAAGGGCTGGAACACCAGAACGACGATATCGCCAAACTTCAGGCCAAACTGGCGGATGCGAAATCCCGCGAAAAAACCCTGACCATGCGTGCGCGCACGACAGAAGGACGCCTCAAAACGCGCGAAAAACTCTACGATACCCGCATTGACGACACGCTGGGTCGTTTTGAGCAGGTGGAAAGGGCGCTGGATGAGCTGGAAGGCAAGGCTGAGGCTTACGATCTGGGTCGCAGATCCGGTCGCCCTTCTCTTCACGAAGAACTCGCTGCACTTGAGACCGATGCCGCGGTAGAAGATGAGTTTGAGGCGTTGAAGCGCCGAATTTCAGAAAAGAAGCGTGATGCCTGATGAGAGCAGGAAGAAAGTCTGACTTATGAATGTGGACTTTGTTGGCCTTGTTGCTGTCGTCCTGACCCTGGGGTTCATCCCGGCGCTTATCCTCGGGCCACGCCTGCTGCGCGCCCGCGCAGGTGGGCCTGTAAATCAGGGGAGACCAGACCCACATCTTCAGGCTGCCCTGACACAGGCCGAAGCCCATGCTACGCGTCTGGAAGAAAGGATCGACCAGCTTGAACGCATCCTCGACGAGGATATCCCGGGCTGGCGCGCTAGGAGTTCACGATGACGTCCCGCACCGCCCTGCGCATGCTGCTGCTGGCCACGCTGGCAGGGACAGTTTCTGTCCCTTCGGCCGAGGCCGCGCGCGTTTCCATGTCCGGCGAAGACCTGGATCTGGCGATTCCATGCACAGGTCAGGTACGGATCGTCGTGGACTCCACAATGAAAGATGGCGCGACTCTCGACAGCAGCAGCGCCACACAGGTCACCATGCGAACAGGCAAGGAAGAAGCGGACAGCCGCATTTCCATCGCCACCAAAGCCTGTGCGCCCAATGGCAAGCTGACCATCAGCGTCTCGCCCTATACTGGCGTTTCCATCCATGACAGCCATGACACAAGCTTCGTCATCAAGGGCAAGCTCGCCTCACTGGATGCCAGTCTCGATTCCAACGCCATGGACGTTGAGAATACCCAGTCTCTGGACCTGAGCATGCATGGCTCTTCCAACGTCCATATCGGCTCTCTTGAAAGAGCCGCGCAAATCGTTGCGTCAGGCACCTCGACGTTCACAGCCGACTCTGCCCAGCTGACGGCGCTCTCGGCACAGTTGACCAATCAGGCCTCGTTCACGATTTCCCAAGGCGACATCGAGGCCCTGACAATCGTCACTGCGGATAGTGCATCCGCCACCGTTCTGGGCAATGCTTCCGTTGCCACGGTCACGGCCAATGGCACAGGGGCCGTTAATATTGAGCGTGTCTCAGGCCCGATCGTCCGGTCCGGTAGCGGATCTGTTCGTGTCGGCGCACAAAACGGCGTTGTCTATCGTTCGACTGACGCCACGCCTGCGCCTACACCCGCGCCAGCCTCCCCTGCACCTGAGGTATCAGCACCACCACCAACAGCCATACCCGAACCCATTCCAGCGACACCTGTTGCGCCGCCACCGCCCGCTTCAGCACCTCAGACCAGTACACCGCAGCCCAGCGCTCCCCCTGCAATTCAGGAAAATTCTGCATCACCAAATGGATTTGCCTCAGCCCCGCCTCAGCTTGGGCCGCAAGCCACTCTGCCCTCACAAACTGTTGCCCCCCCGAGTCAGACTCCCGCTCCTGAAGAAGCAGCCCCGGCAACCACGCCGCCCGTCACGAGGCAGCAGGAGCCGTCTGCCCCCCAATCAGCTGCACCTTCTACACCCGCAGCTTCTGGTGCGCCCGAAACACCACGTGTCGATCCGGCTCCATCAGTCCCGACTCCAGCCCATTCGAAATCCGCCTCGGATGAGGCAAGCAAGCAAGGAGGCTGACAAATGGCCGGAACCCCTTTCCTGCTCCGCCTCAGCCAGGGGGGCGCGGCTTTTGCCCTGACAATAACCTTCACGGCTTCCGCTCTGGCACAGACCCTTCCCGAGCCACCTGCGCCTCCCAGCCCGCCAGCACCACCCGCCAACAGTGCGCCGTCATCCGGCCCCTCTCTGGATCTCGCACCCAGTTGCCTCACGGACCTTCATATCCGCACGGGCCTTACACCTTCCGTCCTGAGCGGAAACGCTGTTCTGACCAGCACAGGTCATGACACTCTGGAACTCAGTCTCAAAGATCAGTCCTGCAATACGGAGGGAAGTGCAGACATTCAGGTTCCAGAGGGAACAAGTCTGAGCTTTCGGGGCAATGAAACGCAGATCACAGCCACAGGTTTTCTGGGAAACATCCGGGGCTTCACAGCAAATGGTGACGTTGAGATCGAACAGGCGCGCGACGTCTCACTCCGGATGACCGGATCGGGAAATGTCTCGATCAACACCCTCGTCGGCACTGTCAAAATCCAGAATTTCTCTAATGGCGACCTTTCGATCGGATCGCTAAGCTCTCCCAAGACCGACCTCTCAGCCACATCCAGCGGCGACTTGCTCATAAAAAGCGGCTGGGTTGACGCTCTCTCGATCCGCGATATGGGTTCGTCAGATATCACGGCTCATGTCCGTGCAAAGACTGCGCATGTAGCCCTTTACGGAAGCGGGAACGTTACGGTCGATCATGTCTCGGAAACCCTGTCCCAAACACATTACGGTAGCGGCAGCCTGAATATTCAGACAGATGCCGGCGCACGCATCGAAACGCCGAACAGGATAGATGGAAACGCTATTGCCAGAGATGTTCTGGCCAGTGTCGGGAGCAGACTACAAAATACGGATCTCAGCCACTCCCCGATCATTCTGAACACTCACTCGTCCCACCATCACAGCCTTCTGCGGCTGATCCTCACACTGGTCATTATCGGGCTGATCCTGCGCCATGCGCGGCGCTATCGCGAACGCACCGGCCAGTCGTTTTTCGCAACTCTCTGGACCAATGCTGCCGAAGGTTACGCCTCGTTCGTTCGCAACTGGGAAGCACGGATGCGGGAACGGCGCGGCGAAGAAGCCCATACACCCGTCGAGGCGCCCCATGTTCATTATACCCGCCGAGCCGTAGATCTCTATCAAGAGATCATTCACACCGCTCGTGAACAGAAGCAGCGTCATGCCAGCCAGGCAGGTCCTGCTACTCCAGATACTGTAACCCTCAGCCCGGCGCTGATCCGCCTGAACGACCGGCTCGCGCGCCTCGAACCAAGGCTCGCGCGAATGGAACAGTTCGTCACGTCTCCGGATTTTGCTCTGGAACGGCAGTTCCGGGACCTGGAGCGGTCGGCTTGAACAAGACAGACTTTGACGTAGGCGGTTGGTCAGGGTAGGGGCAGAAGGGTGAATGCCGTTCTTGATCCCATAGCGGCCCTTGGCCGTGCCGTCCTCGGACTCGTCCGCCAGTCGGGCGCTCTTACCATGTTTGCGCTGGAGGCGTTGTCGCATCTGGTGCGACCGCCGTTCTACTGGCGCATCTTCCTATCCACGCTGATCGAAACGGGATTTTTCTCCCTGCCGGTCGTCGCGCTGACGGCCCTGTTCTCGGGAGCGGTCATCGCCCTACAGTCCTATGTTGGCTTCGGGCAGTACCATGTGCAGAGCGCGATTGCCGGAATTGTAGTGCTGGCTGTCACCCGTGAGCTTGGTCCCGTTCTGGCCGGCCTGATGGTCGCCGGGCGTGTTGGCGCGGCCATGTCTGCCCAGATCGGCACTATGCGCGTCACAGACCAGATCGACGCACTCACGACGCTTTCGACAAACCCCATGAAATATCTGGTGACACCCCGTCTGCTCGCCGGAACGATAGCACTGCCCTGCCTCGTCATCGTGGCGGACGTTTTGGGTGTCCTGGGCGGTTTCACCGTCTCGGTGGCAAAGCTCGGATTCTCGCCTTCTACCTACATCACAGCCACGTTGGACTCGCTAAAAACCATCGACGTTGTCGTGGGACTGGTCAAAGCCGCCGTCTTCGGTTTCCTGATCGCCCTGCTGGGCTGCTATCATGGCTATAACAGCCGTGGAGGCGCAGAAGGCGTCGGCTCTGCAACGACCGCTGCGGTGGTAGGAGCCTCCATCCTGCTTCTACTCTTCGATTATCTCCTGACAGATCTGTTTTTCTCCCAATGAGCACACCAAAAATCCGCATCCGCGGCCTCTCGAAGGCTTTCGGCTCCAAGGTCGTGCTTGATGGGATCGACCTCGACGTCGAAACCGGCACCTCGATGGTCATCATTGGTGGCTCAGGTTCCGGAAAATCCGTCCTTCTGCGCTGCATTCTTGGCCTGATCCAACCGGATGCCGGCACGATCGAGATCGATGGCGAAAACATCCTCACTGCGTCTCGCAGCCGACAGGAAGCCATTCGCCGACAGATCGGCATGCTGTTCCAGAATGCCGCCCTCTTCGACAGCATGAGCGTGGCCGACAACATCGCCTTTGGTTTGCGCGCCAAGCATTCCGATCGTGATGGCCCGGTCCCGTCCCGCGCCAAGGCACGTGAACTGGCAGGAGGCATCCTTCAGCAGGTGGGTCTCGACCCGTCTGTCGGCCAACTCAGCCCGTCCGAACTTTCCGGGGGCATGCAAAAGCGTGTTGGGCTGGCGCGCGCCATCGCCGGCCAGCCGAATATTCTGTTCTTTGACGAACCAACGACCGGTCTTGATCCCATTATGGGGGCCGTCATTGATGGCCTGATCGTGGATTGCGTGCAGAAGCTCGGCTCGACAGCCATTGCCATTACGCATGACATGGCCTCCGCCCAGCGCATCGGAAACAAGGCGGCCATGCTCTATCACGGCAAGCTGGTCTGGCAGGGACTGGCAGCGGACCTGATGCACTCTGGCAATGCCATGGTGGATCAGTTCACCCACGGCCGCCGCGAAGGGCCAATCACCATGGAACTGCGCAAGTGAACACGTTCCGCCGTCCACCGATTTCCAAAAAAGTCTGGCAGCGCCTTGGTCTGACCTATCTTATCGCGCTGCCGATGCTGTTCATCCTGTTCATGCATCCGCCCAAGACCCAGAACCTGCTCATCCAAGCGCTGATGCTGCTGCTGATCGTCACGGCAGCCCGGATCATGGCAAGACTCATCATCCGCTCGGACGATTAACGCCCCCGCTGACTGGATCATAACGGGAACACTCCCTATATCGGGAAGGCATCCCGCCCCCCATCCAGCGAGACATCCCTTGGCCAAGAAACCTACAGCACGTTTTGTCTGCCAGTCCTGCGGAGCTGTTTACTCCAAGTGGGCCGGGAAGTGCGAAGCCTGCGGGGAATGGAACACGCTGGTTGAAGAGGCCACTGAACCAACCGCGCGCAAAACCGGAAAACTGAGTTCCGGCCGACTTCAGACAGTCAGGCTCGACGGGGAGGCCAAGCCTCCGCCGCGCATTACGACAAGCATTGCAGAGCTGGATCGTGTTCTTGGTGGCGGCCTTGTGCCAGCGTCTGTCGTTCTGGTCGGTGGTGATCCGGGGATCGGCAAATCCACCTTGATGCTCCAGACAACCTGCGCCTTAGCCCGAAGCGGCCACAAGGTTCTGTATGTCTCGGGCGAAGAATCCGTGGATCAGATCCGCATTCGCGCGCAAAGACTGGAGCTGGCCAAAGATAGTAAAACGTTGGACTCATTGGATCTCGCAGCCTCCATCAATGTTGGGGACATTGTAGGGTCACTGGAAAACGATCGCTCTCACACGGTCGTCGTCATCGATTCCATCCAGACCATGTGGCTTGAGAGCGTGGAAAGCTCCCCCGGCTCTGTCGCGCAAGTTCGCGCCAGCGCCTTCGAACTGATCCGGCTTGCAAAGACACTCGGTTTTGCCCTGATCCTGATCGGACATGTCACGAAGGAAGGCTCTCTGGCCGGCCCCCGCGTTCTGGAACACATGGTCGATGCCGTCATGTATTTCGAAGGCGACCGTGGGCATCAGTTCCGTATCCTGCGCGCCGCCAAGAACCGTTTTGGCGCAACGGACGAAATCGGCGTCTTTGCCATGACGGACACCGGCCTGACGCAGGTTCCCAATCCTTCTGCCCTGTTCCTTGCAGAACGACGGGGCAATATCGCAGGGTCCGCCGTTTTCGCAGGCCTTGAAGGAACGCGACCGGTTCTTCTGGAAGTCCAGGCGCTCCTGTCTCCCAAAGCGGGTGACGGTGCTCCTCGCCGTGCCGTCGTGGGATGGGACACATCCCGGCTCAATATGCTTCTGGCCGTTCTGGATGCACGATGCGGCCTGAAGTTAGCCAACATGGATGTTCACCTGAATGTTGCAGGTGGCCTGCGCGTCAATGAACCCGCAGCGGATATGGCTGTTGCAGCGGCACTAATTTCAGCCGCAACTGGGCAACCCACATCCTCGACAGCAGCTTATTTTGGTGAGGTCGGACTCTCTGGCGAGATCCGACAGGTCAGCCAGGCTGATTTGAGACTGAAAGAAGTAGCCAAACTTGGTTTTGGCGAAGCGATTCTTCCAAGGCGAGTATCGACCGCCTCCGCACGGGTGAAACCGCCTACAGGCCTTCGACTACATGAAATCGGTCACCTGACTGACCTTGTAGAAATGCTGACAGAAGACAAGAAAAGTTCCCAATAAACAAACGTAAAATTTTCTAAATTTAACGAATTATTACCGAACTAAACAAAGATAATTATGATTTAACAATCCGGAAGACACTTATCTTCTGGCATGCAGCAATTCCGAAGCTGACCTGTCGACTGTTCCTTCTCACACAACAAGGAATTCTCATGTCGATATCTTCTAATGATTCCACTACTATTAATAGCCTTACGGTCTTCGCGGGCGGCACTCTCCAAAGCTCGGGAAGCGATACCAACCCAACTGAAATTCCTGCTGGGACGACACTCTCTGGCATCACCGCCTCTGGTATTACTCAGTATGTAGGCGGAACTGCCATAAATACACTCGTTACTGGAGAACACCAGTTAGCTTTCGGTAACGACGATTGGTATAAAATTTCTGGAACACAAATTATACAATCTGGTGGCGAGGCGTTTAATACAGATCTTAAATCAGAATTTTATACTTACTACGGATTTATAAATCCGAATGAGGCTCTTTCTTTTCAAATAGTGAAAAATGGTGGAAAAGTATTTAATACCACACTAACAGGTGATGCAACAACATTTACACCTGGGACAGGCGCACAATATTTTCTGGAAACTGTCTCAGCACTTCAAACTGTCGAGAGTGGAGGTTTGGCAAGCGGTACTCATGTTCAGAGTGGCGGGGTATCTATTATTAAAGATGGAGGAATAGCAAAAGATACAACCCTCAGCGGAACAACAGAAGACTTCGACCTGAAAAGTTCTTTTTACGAAAATTTAACTGCAACACCGGTTCATATTCAGGGCGCACAATTTGTCACGGGCACGACACTCGACGTGACTATTCTTTCGGACGGCCTTCTAGACGTTACAGGAGTGGCCAGTCATGTTGTCATTTCAAGTGGTGGTCTGCTTTTGGCAGAAACGGGCAGCACACTTTCAGAGATCTCCGTCAGTAGCGGAGGCGTCATTGAACTCTCTACTGGCACCACAATAACAGATCCAATTTCCGTCCAAAGTGGTGCAGCCTTTATTTTTGCTGGGATCGATAACTCTAACAACACCATAAGCGCCGCTATTGTTTCGAAAAGCAGTGAAACCTCAGGCACAGCGATTCTGGATGTCCTGTCTGCTGGATCCGTTCTCCGAGAAGTCCAAATTCAGGGAGATTTCACCTCTCCTCTGTACTTTACCCGCGCAGCCTCAGGAAATGCATTCGAAATGGGGTTTGGCACTCCCTGCTACTGTCCGGGAACGCTGATCGCAACCGAAGAGGGAGAAATCCCTGTTGAAAACCTCCAGGTCGGAACACGGGTCCAGACAGCATCAGGAGAGATTCGCCCGATCCGATGGATTGGACGACGTGCTTATGATCCAATCTTCGCCTACGGAAACAGAGATGTCCTGCCAATCCTGCTCCGAAAGGGCTCTCTAGGAAACACTCTTCCGCGTCGGGATCTGACTGTTTCCCCCCTGCATGCCATGTTCGTGGACGGCTACCTCATTCCAGCGCTGCATCTGGTCAATGGGCTATCCATCATCCAGATCGAAAAACCCGATCAGATCAGCTACATTCATATTGAATTGGAGACCCACGACATTCTGCTGGCCGAAGGCGCGCCTTCGGAAAGTTTTATAGATGACGGTTCACGTGGAATGTTTCACAACGCTCACGAATACAGCGAACTCTACCCGGATGCCCCCGTTGTGCCTGCACAGTATTGCGCGCCACGCCTGGAAGATGGGGAAGAGTTGGCCCGCATTCATCAACGCCTGAAGGACTACGCCCAGCAGGCTCTCTCTGAGAAAGCCGCCTGAAAAACAAAGGATAAGCTGGAACTGTGCCGAAACCTCTGGTCGGTTACATTGATGTCTGCGACCGGGAACGCGTCGCGGGATGGGTTGTCGATCTGGAAGCAACAGACCACCCGGTGCGTCTTCATATCCTGATGGACGGGCGACTTGTTGATGACATTGACGCAGATACGTTCCGTGCCGATCTGACTGGCCTCCCAAGAGAGGGCAAGTGCGCTTTCGAATGTGTATGGCCGGAGCCACTGCCCCATGAAGGATGCCTGATAGAAATTCTGGAGTCCCTTCTTGACCGGCCAGTCAACGGATCGCCGTTTTATATTGAACCACTCCCCAGTGTTCTTTCGGGATCCGTAGACAAAGCCGATCGGTTGCACATCGCGGGCTGGGTGCGTGATGAACTCAACACGGAACGTACAGTCTGGCTGACAGCCCTCATTGATGGAAACCCCATCGCCCGTTTCCCAGCCAATCAGTTTCGGCGGGATCTACGAGAAACCGGCCTGGGATCAGGACGCTACGGCTTTGACTATGTTTTCAGTGCTCCACTGGACCCACTCAAGGACCACGATATTCAACTGTTCCATGGTCAGGAACGGTTTGGCGATCCGATCCATATTCCCCGATCCCAAGCTCTGGATGACTCCTTCAAACGTCATTTCTCCGCACTGATGCAGAGCCTCACAACGGATCAGGCCCGCAGTGACGCCTTGTCTTTTCTGACATCCACGGCTGATACACTCCGCAGTAAAAGCGGGGCTGATATTGTCAGCCTCAAACAGAGAGGCCTCAAACAGCGGGCTACACGTCGTCAGGAAACGGCCAGACCTGTCGCACCCTGTGCCCTTTTCGTTGATGACCGCGTCCCTGATCCGACATTTGATGCAGGGTCTGTCGCGTTGCTGTCTCATATCCGGGCCGCGCAGGCTCTTGGCTATGCCTGTAGCTTCATAGCCTCTCGACAGCCTCCCTCAGAACAAGATCGGACCCGTCTGGCAGAATTAGGCATTACCTGCCTCATGCCGCCTGTTTTCACTGGACCGGAAGAAGCTCTCAAGCGCCTCGGGACAGGACTGGATGTCGTTTATCTGCACCGGCTGAACAACGCCGAGAGCTACGCAGCCCTGACACGCGCCTTTGCACCGACAGCCACACTGATCTGGAGCATCGCAGATCTGGCCTCACTGCGCCTGCACCGACAGGCCAATGTTGAGCATCGACCGGAACTTGACCGTGCTGCCACACATATCGAAGTGCGCGAAAATATGTGTGCCTGGATTTCAGATCATGTTCTGACGCATTCACCCGTTGAAGCCGAGTTGCTGGAGCGGGTCGTGCCCACCGCAGATGTACATGTCGTGCCTTGGATCGTCCCTGTCAGACCTCGGCCTCGTCAGAAAACACTAAAACCGATTATCGCATTCGTCGCGCATTTTGGTCATGCCCCCAATACGGATGCAGCCAAATGGCTGGTGCTGGACATTCTCCCTAGGCTGAAAAAGCACGTCCCGGACCTTGTCTGCCGTCTGATTGGCAGCGCCATGCCCCATGCCGTCCATATGCTGGCGGAGGAGGGCGTAGAAATCGTCGGGCATGTTTCGTGTCTTGAGCAGGCTTTGAAAGATGTCTCTCTTTGTGTCGCCCCTCTCCGCTACGGCGCAGGCATCAAGGGTAAGGTTCTGGAAGCATGGTCTGCGGGCCTGCCAATCGTTATGACACCCATCGCAGCCGAGGGATTGGTCGACAGCAATGATCCTGTATGGCGGAAAGCAATTGCTGAGACAGCCGAGGACTTCGCCCAAAAAACTGTAGGATTCCTGAAACCCGCGGCAGCAAGAGCACAGGTTACAGCGGCCCGGAAGTTGCTACGCGAACGCTTTTCGGATGCTGCCATTCAGACCTTGCTGGAAGATATTTTTCCTCCTGTTATGGAGGACGTGAGTCCTCTTCCAGAAGATACGTCCAAAACGGTTCTGAACTGATTTTCTTTTAAAACCTGAACGTCACATTGGACTGCGCGTAACTGCCACTCTGTGCGCCCGCTCCCCGCAGACTTTTCGACGCCATGAACCGCGCACCATAAACCTGCCACGTCAGGTGATGGTTGAGCTGTAATATCAGAGAAGCCTGCGGCACAACGCCCACATACCCTCCCCGATAAGACCGGGCGAATGTGTAGGGACCAGACGAACTCCAGATGGCTCCATTTGCATTTTGCCGCCACATGAAAGGCGCTTTCAACCGTAGAGACGCGAAGCCTTTCCATGGCGTGATGCTCACAACAGGCGAAAGGCTCACCAGATTGGATGGCGAAACATAGGTTGTCGTGTCCAGATAGTTCGTCTGTGGATTAAACGGTGCCATATACGTATGAATTGTGCCGTTCTGACCGTCTGCCCCACCGGAATACACATCTGCCTGCATCCCCAGAAAAGGGTGCAACGGTGATGGCGTATGGCGGTATCCCACAATCGTATTCACGGCCCAGGCCCGCACACTGCTTTTCCGTTCAATGCCTGCGTACTGAAATGTACCGCTCTGATAAAGCGCGCCCACCGAATATTCGACTGAAGCCGATGTACCGTACCAGCGAAACCCCAGATTACCTCGGGACGATGTTCCCTTAAGAGCACGAGAAGCAGTCGGCACGGCAGAAAGTCCGCTGTTATAGCGATATCGGATATAGAACAGATCCAGGAAGGAGTGCACCTTCTCTCCGCCAACCGCAAAGGACGGGACAATTATCGTAGTATTGCCACCATAAAGTCGCGTTCCGTAATCTTCCGTATTGTGAAACATTAGACGGTTATCCGTCTTGGTCTGGACAAAATCGTACGCGTCTACACGAATACGGGGCCAAAGCGCATAAAATCGACCTCCATTCCATGACAGCGGAACATTCGGCGTTTCACGATTATAAAGCATGTAAGACGGAGCATCGAGAAACTGCTGGCGCCCGAACATAAATCCGCTTTGTGCCCCAGCGACTTTACCTTTTAGTTCGATAAAGCCCTGTTGCAGATCTAATCTCTTCCGATAGGTCGAGCCATACCCATATCCTCGCCAGCCGCCAGCATCCGCGTTGATAAGTTGCCCGAAAAGTCGCACATGCTGACCTAAATGAAGATCGGCCCCCAAAAGATTACGGACACCAAAACGTCCTGACTTCGCCTTGCCGCTTCGCCCTAGAAATGGGTCTTCCTCATACCAGTTTCTCAGACGCGACTCTCCAGACAGAGTTAGCCAAATGGTGCGGCTGTTATTCAGCGCGATGAATTTCAGGGGATCGAAAAAATCTGTGCGTTTGCTCTTGTCCCGCAAATAACTCCAGTCCTCTGCCCAAGCCGCCGCACCGTAGCGACCAACCGGGCCAAAGCCTGCTGCTTCACCGTTTCCGTAGTTGAAATCGCCCCAAGGGCCCTGATGACCGTTTGGTGCGCGATTCTGCTTTGCCGTGATCCGGCGGGGCTGCCCCACGACACCGGCATGAGGATAATCCTGAATGATTGGCCGTTCGGTTGATGGAACCTTGATCCATTCCTCATCGGCAGGTGGCTGCTCCAATGGGTTAGTTTTCAGGATAGCCGTCTGAGCGTGTGCCTGACTCCCAAGCCCTGCGACCAGAACGAACAGACCGGCAGAAAGACGCCTTTCCTGACGGTAACGGGGAACAGAAAAGACCATTGAGACCCACGGATCGGCGAAAATGAACCAGAACAATGAGTGAGCCTCATATTACACATTATGTAAAGTGTGATTTTATTTATAACTTTTTTATATAGTTATTATTAGTCCGGTCGACTGATGGTCATTTGCCCGCGCGTCAGGTCCCGGAGATAATCCGTCACCGTATCTGCATCCTCAACAGGAACAGCCAGCGTTAGCCAGGCTCCTTCCGCATCGAAATCGCAAAGAGTCTTTTCAGCACGCCATCCGGGCAACTTGGCTTCAACCTGAGCATAGACCGAAAAAGGACAATGAAACCGCAGAGGCAGCGTTTCAATGCGCTCGATTTTGGCCGCTTCGCGCAAACAGGTGGCCGCCGCCCCGCCGTAAGCTCGAACAAGGCCGCCAGCCCCAAGTTTCACGCCCCCGAACCAACGCGTCACAACGACCATCACATTATCGAAATTCTGCCCTTCGATGGCAGACAGGATCGGGCGTCCTGCCGTGCCGGAAGGTTCTCCATCATCGCTCGTGCGATAACGCTGTCCGGTCCGAAAAGCCCAGCAATTGTGTGTAGCATCCGGCACCGCAACCTCGTTGAAGAACGCCAGAGCCGCTGTTTCATCAGGCACAGGAGCAGCGCGCGCAAGGAAAGTACTTCCCTTGATCACACTTTCATGTTCAGCCATGCCATCGAGAGTCCACGTCATGGCCGCCATTGTGCCTCATGATGGCGGAAATGTCAGGTTGGGGTAGGGAAATGCTGCCCGTTCTGTTAAGGGTAGGCCCCATGTTTTCGGATCTGATCGGCCGGCTGAATGCCGCCTGTGCACGTCGTGCGCCACTGGTGGTGGTTCTGTTTGCGCTTCTCTGTGCGGGATGTGTCGCACTAAGTATCACGCGCCTCAGTGTAACAACTGACACCGGCAAGATGTTTGCCAGCAGTTTGCCCTGGAAACAGCGGACGGACGAAATGAATCGTCTCTTCCCGCAGGATGACAATCAGCTGGTTGCCATCATCGACAGCCATATTCCGGAACAAGGCAGAGCCACCGCTCGGGCACTCGCAGCCGAACTGGGTAAGGATCATGACCATTTTGAGCTGGTCAGCCTTCCGGGTGATAACCCCTTCTACAACAGCCATGGCTTTCTATTCCTGGACAAGAAAGATCTGGAGCCTCTGCTTGACTCCATCGTCTCTGCCCAACCTTTTCTTGGAACGTTGGCCGCAGATCCATCAGCCCGGGGACTATTCGGTGCTTTGGGCCTGATCGGAGACGGCATCAAGGCAGGTCAGGGTATTCCCAGCGGCTTTAATGGCGCTCTGGATGGATTTGCAGAATCCCTGACGCAAGCCGCAGCAGACCATCCGCAAGATCTTTCCTGGCAAAATCTTCTGGTTGGACGACTGGCTGAATTGGGCAGCCGGTACGAATTCGTCGTTACAAAGCCGAAGCTAGATTATAGCTCTCTTCAGCCCGGACAGGGCGCAACCACTGCCATGCGTCGGGCTATCGACAACCTCGAATTCGTGAAGTCCGGGCAGGCCTCAGGCACCATTACAGGCGAAGTCAAACTGAACGACGAGGAATTCTCGACCGTTGCGCACGGCATGGTTCTGGGACTGGTGATTTCACTGGTTCTGGTCGCACTTTGGCTGATTTTGGCTGTTCACTCGATCCGCGTCATTGTTCCGATCCTGCTCACGTTGATTTCCGGTCTTCTCCTCACAACAGGCTTTGCGGCTCTGACGGTGAAGGAACTGAACCTCATTTCTGTCGCCTTCGCGATCCTGTTCGTCGGCATCGCTGTGGATTTTGCCATTCAGTATTGCGTTCGCTTTCGTGGGCAACGTCATGATGACGGCACAATGCCCACCCTCCACGACGCGATTGTTCTTACCGGGCGTGAAAGTGGGGCCCAGATTCTCGTAGCCTCGCTGGCAACTGCGGCAGGCTTTCTCGCCTTCACACCAACAAGCTTTATCGGTGTTGCACAACTCGGTCTGATTGCCGGGTTTGGGATGCTGATCGCGTTCTTCTGCACCATGACACTCCTCCCGGCGCTCCTTTCCCTTTTCCGGGCAAAGCTTGGTGCCGGGGAGCCAGGTTTCACGTTCATGGCGCCTGTCGATCATCTTCTGCGTCACAAACGCAAGAAAGTTGTCGGTGTCTTCGCGCTTCTTGGTGTCGTTGGTGTCGCGCTCATGCCGCTTCTGAAGTTTGATGCAGACCCTCTGCACACAAAGAACCCCAATACTGAGGGGATGCACGCACTTCACCTTCTTGAAGATAACCCGATCACTACGCCGTACTTCGCACAACTTCTGGTTTCGAACATTCAGGACGCTGCAAAAAATGCCGCAGCCTTTTCAAAACTGCCCAGCGTGCATGATGTCCTGTGGCTAGGAGCTCTGGTCCCTGATGACCAGACCGACAAACTGGCCATGATCGAGGATACAGCGTCTATCCTGCTGCCCACCATCACAGTTCAAACCCCAGCGCCAGAACCGGATGCCGCCGCTATTCGTGCTGCTGCCTTAGCTGCCGCCGTCAAACTGAATGACGTCAAAGCACAGCTTCCCGCGCCGCTGGAAAAGATCCGTCAGGCACTCACAACACTCTCAACTGCGCCGGATGCCACACTGATCAACGCCAGCCACGCCCTGACGCGCTTCCTGCCTGACCAGCTTTCCATGCTGCGTACTGCCTTGCAGCCTCAGGCGATCACAATCGACAACATCCCCGCAGACATTCGCAAGGATTATGCCCTCCCTGATGGTCGCCAGCGCCTGACCATTCACCCGAAGGGACAGATCTCTGAAACCCCTGTGATGCACCAGTTCGTATCCCAACTGCGTTCGGTCAATCCTGATATCAGTGGTCCGGCCATGGAGATTACAGAAAGCGCCAATACAATCGTTCATGCGTTCACTGTGGCTGCTATTTCCGCGCTCATTATGATCAGCATCATCCTGCTGGTTGTCCTGCGCCGCATTCTGGATGCAGCCCTTGTCATGGCACCCCTTCTGCTTTCCGCGCTGCTAACCGTCATTCTGATCGTCACAGTTCCTGAAACACTGAACTACGCAAACATCATTGCCCTACCGCTCCTTTTGGGCGTCGGGGTGTCGTTCAACATCTACTTTGTGATGAACTGGCGTGAAGGAATCAAAGGTCCGCTGACGTCCCCAACAGCACGTGCCGTCCTGTTCTCAGCCTTAACCACCGCAACAGCGTTCGGATCTTTGGCAACTTCGGCCCACCCGGGTACGGCCAGTATGGGTCGCTTGTTGCTGATGTCTTTAGGATGCACATTGATCTGCACCCTCTTCTTCGTGCCAGCCCTGTTGCCCAAGCGCTCCATCGACGAAGCCTAAACAGTAACATTTCGCCATAAACTCACGAGAGTCATGGAAACCATGACCCTCTTCCATCTGTTGAGACCTTTACGTTAGCGAAGGATCTCTCCATGCACCCTGACCATTCGGGACTTCCACGAGGCATAGATCACGTGGGCGTCACCGTCCCGGACATCAACGTTGCCATCACATTTCTGGAGGCGGCTTTTGGGGCGGTTGCACTCTATCGCAACGTTACCTCCGCCTCCCCTCAACAAGGCTCACGTACAGAAGCAATTCTTGGTCTCCCGCAAGGTACGGTCGTCTGGGAAATGTGCATGATGTCCCTCGGTCACGGGCCTGGTATCGAACTGTTCGAAATGCACGGTCCAGATCAACACACAGCGCTTCGTGCCTGTGATTTCGGCCTTCAACATTTCGCGGTCTACGTTGATGACATCCATGCCGCCTGCGCCCGCTTCATAAAAGCCGGTGGCGAACTGCTCACCGAACCGCAAGGTCAACCCTCCCTCGAGGCTGGTCCGGGAAACATGTTCTGCTATGGCCGCGCTCCGTGGGGCATGATCATCGAACTTCTGTCCACTCCAAGCCGAGAGCGCTTCGACGATATCGCACCAACCAAACGGTATCAGCCCCCTCCACGCCATGAGGAATCATAAGCCATGCGACGCATTTTGCTTTCCCTCACTGCCGCCTTTGCGCTTGTCACCTGTCCCCACGGAACACTGGCGGCTGATCCGGCACCTCCAACAACTTATTATTGGCACAACTGGACGGATCATAACGGCATCAGCCACATGACGCGCTGTCCATTCCACAACTATATCCTGAAAACCATGTCCAAGCCTGCTGGCCCACAGTGGCAGGATCGCCTCAAAGAAGGGCAGGCACAGATCATCTCTACGGTACAACCTGCGCATTGGGATGGAAGCTGGCACCCAGATCCGAAAGTCCAGTGGATCATCCCCCTTAAAGGAACCTGGTACGTTACGGCCATGGATGGAACACGCGTTGAGATGGGTCCGGGCGATGTTTCGCTCGGGGAAGACCAGATGAGCCGTAAGGATTCAAAAGGTCATATCGGTCATTTTGCAGGCAACGTTGGTGACGATGCCGTTACCCTGATGGTCATTCAAACGGATGAGGTACCAACTGTAGACCAACCTTGTCGATTCAAATGATTGGGTATTTTAGGAGACCAACCTCTATGTAGAAAACAAATCATTCAATATCCGGCGGTGAAAGCACTGGCTTCGGCGCAAAAACACGCATTCAAAAAGCTTTCATGCACAGAATATCGGTGAGGTTCCAACTCTCGGAATGCGCCCGATGACCGACGCCGAAGCAAAGATTATTCGGTAAGATTTCACCCCGTTCCCAAACATCATACGCAGGTCTGGATTACTCATTGACCCATTCCGGCGAGACCAGAATCTCGCCTCACGCAAACGATAGTCCAAAACGGGCCCTACTTGCGTGTAACTTCTTCTGGCACAACCTGAAATAGCACTGAAATTTTCCCGTGCATGCAAGACATCCAACGTATTGGATAGGGCCCTGCACTTCCGCGTTGTACCACAAAGAAAATTATTACTCTGCATTTCTAATTATAAATAAAAATCATAAATTAAGAAAGAAAACCAAAAAATACTTATTATTTATTTAACAAACCTCTTATATTATTAACAAACACTCCAATAATTCCAGATTTTCTGAACAAACCAATTTATATTTCCTTGAATTTTTCATGAAAAATCCATGGATAAAATTCTCATCATTACGACATGAGAAATTTTTTATATACGATAACATTTCATACCAGAATTGAACTACACTTTACAAAACACACCTTTCTCAATAAACATACTTTGAAACAATAGTGTCAATTATGACACATATAGAAATTCTTGATCTTGATTACGTTTGTTTCTATTGCGGACCAGTGACGTTTTCTTTCAATTTTGTAACTGAAGATACAATTGAAACGTTACGCGCAAGGAAACCGCTTCTCATGTCAGCGTCTCCACCCAAGCAAGGCCGCACCGGGATTTTCCGGAGCGTACCAACAGGTTTTCTGAAAATTACACTTCTGGCGGGCATCTCATATTGTGCCATCCCAGTTACAGAGGCCAATGCGCAGGCTCCTGCCAAACATCATTCCACAACAAAAAAGAGTGCGTCGAAAGTTACTGCTCCCGTTCAACAGTCGGCTCCGGCAGTTCCAGCAACAAGCTCCGCTCCTGCTACCGCAGCCTCGACAATTACGCGCGTACAGAAAAAAGACCTGCAGCAGGTCGAATCTGTCCGTTCCGAACACGTCACAGTGACCGGCTCTCTGCTGCACGACCCAAACGTCAACAGCATGTCGCCGATCACACATATCAGCCGTGCGGATATGGCGCGGCGTGGATTTGCCAACGTAACCGACGCACTGCAGGCGCTGTCTTCGAATGGTGCGGGTAGCCTGACCAACGCTTTCTCCGCGAACGGCGCTTTTGCGGGCGGTGCCTCTGCACCTTCGCTTCGTGGTCTGAGTTCAGATTCCACGCTGGTACTGATGGATGGACAGCGCCTGTCCTACTATCCATTGTCTGACGACGGCCAGCGTAACTTCGTTGATACCAACTGGATCCCGTCATCCATCATGGAATCCACGGATGTCCTGGAAGACGGCGCAGCAACCCGTTACGGTGCTGATGCGGTTGCTGGTGTCATCAACTATGTGACCCGCAAAGAAATCAAGGGGTTTGAAGGCAATGCGGAAGGTGGTTTGTCCCAGCGTGGGGACACCGGGCACCAGAAGCTTTATGCCACCTACGGTTTCGGTGATCTGCGTCAGGATGGCTATAACGTCTATATCAACTCCGAATATCAGCAGGATGACGCCCTCTATAATCGCCAGCTTGGATATCCATATAAAACCGGCGACCTGACCAAACTCGGTGGCGAGAACGGAAACACCAACGTTCTTGGGTCTGATGGCTCCATTTCGAATTTTGGTGCCACCCCCGCAACAGTCGTCCGCCCGAGTGATGGTGGTCGTGGCGGTATTGGACCATATCAACTTCTGAACCCAGCTGCAGGATGTGGTTCTTTCGGCTCTCTGGTCAGCGGAAACGCGGCTGGAACACCGGCAGGATCCATCAGTCAGGCTTGCACCCAGAATGCTGTTGGTGATTATTCACAGGTCTCTCCGTCTCTCCGCCGGATCAACGCCACAATTCATACGACTGTGCAGGTTACACCGCGTTCCCAGTTGACCGCGATGTTTACCTATTCTCAGGCTCTTTCTACTTACACCGGCACACCTGTCAGTATTCGTGTACAGTCTCAGGCTCGTGCAGCGAACACCCTCAGCACGCCTCTGCCCGTGTATCTGCCTGATGGATCGCTTAACCCAAACAACCCATTCGCAGCGCAAGGTCAGGCGGCACAGGTTATTGGCATGTTCAGCGATATTCAGCGCGTGAACACCCAATTGAGCCAGAACTTCCGCGGAGCCGCCCGTTACAATGGTTCCGCTGCCTCCAACTGGGGCTCTGACTGGAATTACGATGTTAATTTCGTCGGTATGAACACAACGCTTGAACAGACTATTCTAGGCGTTCCGACAATTCGCGGGATTCAGGACGCCATCACTAATGGCACCTACAACTTCGTTGATCCATCCAAAAATACCAATGCCGTTCGCAAAGCCATTGCACCGCCAAACGTCATGAACGCCCGTACGCAGGAATATTCTGGCGAAATGTCGCTCAGCAAAGGCCTGTTCAAACTACCCGGCGGAACGGTCGATCTCGCGATCGGTGGCAACGTTCGTTACGAGTCCCTTAACGACCCCAGCGCCAACCCCTACGATCCGTCCGATCCAACAGCGCAGTACACGGGTGCGATCAATCCGTTCAATGCACAGGGCAGCCGCTGGGTTGAATCCGGCTTCTTCGAGGTGGGCCTTCCGTTCCACAAAATGCTGTCTGGCAACATTGCTGGTCGATACGATCATTATTCGGAAGGCTTTAGCCACTATACACCAAAAGCAGGCTTGATCTTCACACCCGTCAAGCAGTTCTCACTGCGCGGCACGTTCTCTCGTGGATTCCGCGTTCCGAGCTTTGCGGAAACGGGCGGTTCCAACGTCGGTTACACGACGTATCAGCCTCGTAATCAGGCTTGGATCAACCAGCATCTTAACCCCAATGGCACGCCAGACAGCTATGCCCAGTCTTACAGCATTGGAACGAACGCCAGCGGCAACCCCCGTTTGAAGCCGGAAATCGCCACCAACTTTACAGGCGGCGCTCTCATCAAACCAACCAACTGGCTAAACTTTAGCTTTGATTACTACTACATTAAGAAGTCGAATTATATTGCACCCAACCCGGTTAGCACGACATCTGTCGCTGAAGCCTATCTAGCCGGTGAAGCTCTTCCAGCTGGCGTCAGCGTCACTCCGGAAATTGTCGACGCACAGCACCCAGACGCACCGGTACGTCCAGCACTCATCAACCTTGGCTACCTGAACACCAATAAGGTCGTCACAGATGGTGTAGATTTCAAGGTTTCTGCAACATCCCGTCTGCCGGGTGTCCTGCATGATGTGCGCTGGATCAGCACTGGGAGCGCTACGTATGTTCACAGCTTTAATCTGACAACGCCAGACGGTCAGGTGCAGCATTACGCTGGAACAATTGGTCCTTTTGGTGCTGTTTCAGCATCAGGTACGCCCCGCTGGCGCGCAAACTGGTCCAACACGTTCATTTACAAAAAACTGGCGGTTACACCGACCGTCTATTACACTAGCGGTTACAAAACTGTAGCTGAAGATCAAACGGGCGCGGGAACCCGTAATACCTGCTCCAGCTTTGGATCCATCCAGCAGGCTTTCACGCCCAACCAGTGCCGCACCAAGGCATTCTGGGACGTCGATTTGACCGTCAACTACCGGTTCAACGACCGGTGGAACGTGTACGCAAACGTTTACAACCTCCTTGGCTTCAAGTCCCCGTATGACTTCGCAACATATGGTTCCTATCTGTACAATTCCGCATGGAGCCAGCAGGGCCTGATCCTTCGCTCATTCCACTTCGGCGTGAATGTGACCCTCTGAACAGACCAGAAAGACAACAAAAAAGGCCGGGAGTTTCCTCCCGGCCTTTTTTATTTCTACACCTATTAAGGTTCAGGTGCTTTCTTTGACCTTGTGCTTGACCTTCACATCATGCCCTTTGAGCATTCCCTGCCAATACAGCCGCGGAAAAACCTCAGTTTTCAGCAGCCAGGCAAAACGACTCGGCTTGCGCTGGTCGTATGGGAAACTGGGAGCAACCTTCCCACCATACAGGAACTCTGCAAGCACAACCTTGCCATAAGCAACCGTCAGCGGGCAGGCACCATACCCATCGTAAGCACCTGTCTGCGGCCGGCCATCCAGAGATGCGAGCAGGTTGGTCACAACAACTGGTGCCTGTTCACGGGCTGCGGCGGCTGTCTTGGCATTGCTCGTGCCCAGAACATCTCCAGCCCCGAACACGGTATCGTATTTCACATGACGCAGGCTCGATGGGTCGACATCCAGCCATCCACCCGCATTGGCCAGAGGGCTTTTCTTTACAAAGTCCGGCGCGCTCTGTGGGGGAACGACATGCAGCATGTCGAACTTGCGGACGACAGTTTCGTCCGTTCCAACGATCTGGAAGGTTGCTTCCCGCTTCTCACCGTCCACCTTGATGAGATTTTCCTTCTTGTGAAGGTTGATCCCATAGAAGTCGATCTGGCGCTGAAGAGACGGGACAAAATAGCTCACCCCGAACAGCGCATCTCCCGCAATAGAGAAATCAACTTCCGTACGGTGGAGTGACCCTTCCTTACGCCAATGATCGCTGGCCAGGTATACGATCTTCTGCGGAGCACCTGCGCATTTGATCGGCATCGGAGGCTGTGTGAACAGAGCCTTCCCGCCATCCAGATGGCGAATGCACTCCCAGGTATAAGCAGCGGTTTCGCGCGAATAATTGGACGTCACGCCATTACGGCCAAGCGTTTCGGGCAGACCCTCGATCTTGTCCCAGTCCAGTTGCAAACCCGGGCAGACGACAAGGCGGCGATATTCAACAACACGCCCGCTTGCCAGCGTGACAGTGTTGGCATCCGGCTCGAATGAAACCGCACTATCCCGAAGCCAGGTGACGTCTTTCGGGATCAGGCCACCTTCCTGGCGTAGCGTTTCCGCCAGTGTCATGACGCCTGCACCTACAAGCGTCCAACCCGGCTGGTAAGCATGCGTCGTTGAGGGTTCAATGATTGCCACCGAGAGGTTCGGTCTCTGGCGCTTCAGTTGAGCAGCAATTGTGATGCCAGCGGCACCACCGCCGACGATGACAACGGAGAAGCGATCCTGTGGGGTCGGGTCTGGCATGTTCGATGCTCCAAAGTCACGGGACTGACAATGAGGGAACCCTAGGTCAGACGGGCCAGTCTTTCCGTCAGACGGGTATAAAACGCGTCGGAATCAACGTGATCAATCCACAACGCATTGGACGGGCGATCGGTTACTTTCCAGAGATCAACAACACTCTGCCCAAGGCAAAGAGGCGCCTCGACCTCAATCTCAACATTGCACTCCCGACCACTGAACAGGTCTGGCCACAGCAGCCAACCAATCGTCAGTGGATCATGAAGAGCGCCGCCTTCCCAGCCGTATTTCATCTTCTCGAAGCGATCTTCCGCTCCAAGCATCCGCACCACCATATCTCCCACGGGCGTTTTCAGGCCTGCAATCGGCGCAAGCCTGCGTGGTGTGGCGATAGCGCGATGAGTGACGTCCAGCGGCAGAAGCGTCGCGGGAATGCCCGCAGCCATCACGATTTTCGCGGCATGAGGGTCAACGAAGAAATTGAACTCGGCGGTTGGTGTAATGTTGCCGCCTTCCCGCTGCGCGCCGCCCATCGCGACAAGACGGGCAATTTTTGGCGCGATATCGGGGGCATGCGTCAGGGCGTGCGCCAGATTGGTCATCGGACCCAGGCAGACAAGCGTGATGCTGCCTGCGGGCTCTTTCCGAAGCACATCGACAAGATGCGTTGCCGCATCAATCGCCTGCTCACGAAGCCGGGGTTCAGGCAGGTTTGCCCCCCCCATTCCCGTTTCCCCATGCACATGCTCAGCGCTGATGGGCGCCTTATGGAGCGGACGAGCCGCTCCCGCATAGACAGGGACATCCTCGCGTCCTGCCAGTTCAAGCAGGGCACAGGCGTTCTTGGTCGTCTGGGAAAGCGGCACATTCCCAGCAACGGTCGTGATCGCTTCCACCTTCACTTCTGGCGAGGCCAGCGCCAGCAGAATCGCCACGGCATCATCCTGTCCCGGATCCGTGTCAATAATGATCCGGCGTGGGCTGACCTGTGTCATCATGCGTCTTTCGTGTCGTCCTTGAACCAGGCTTCAACCGGCCCGGTGACCTTCAACGTCATTGGACGGCCCTTACGGTCAACAGCCTTGCCTACGGACAGACGAGCCCAACCTTCGCTGATGCAATATTCCTCAACATTGGTCTTCTCTTCGCCCTTCAGACGAACACCAACACCGCGCATCAGAACGTCTTCGTTATAGTAAGGGCTGTCTGGGCTGGCGCACAGACGATCGGGAGGGGTATCGCTCATGGTCTATCCTTTTCTTACTGTGCCTCTTCTGTAGCGCCGGATGGCCAGTCCTCCAAGTCAGGAAGGCTCCCCGCAGACAACCTCCGCTGCTATGATGCGTTTTCCTGCGCTGGAGATCACAAGCAGCCATGACCCTGACCCGTTTTTACAAGACACTCGGTACAACCGCTCTTTTCGGACTGTCCCTCGCTCTTCTCTCAGGCTGCGCGTCTCAGGACGATGGGGATTCCTACTCGCTGAGCGCACCGGTCGCCGCCGGACAGGCCATTCAGATCGATCATATGATCTCCCATATTCCGGGACAGGCCTGGCGTCTGACTTACCGGAGTTCGGATGCCCGAAATCCGAAACAGCTTGTGCGCGTTTCTGCTGAAGTCCTGATCCCACGCGGCACACCTCCCGCTGGCGGCTGGCCTGTTCTGGCGTGGGGACACGGAGAGAGTGGCCTTCACCTGACCTGTGCCCCTTCAGTCATGGGTCTGGGAACGGTGCAGGAGCATTTCTATGCGCCATGGCTGCAACAGGGTTTTGCGATCGTGGCAACGGATTATCCGGGCCTCGGAGAACCAGGGGATGCCCTGCTGCTCAATGCGCGTTCTGAAGGCATGAGCATGCTGGACTCTGTCCGCGCCGCCCATGCCCGCTTCCCGTCCATCTCCCTGACAACCGTTCTCAGCGGTCATTCGCAAGGTGCTCAGGCTGCTCTTGCAGCTTCCGCCATGGCTGCAACCTACGCGCCACAATTACATATCGTCGGAACGGTCGCGGTCGCTCCGCCTTATCTCGACGCGCAGGGTGTTCAGGATCTTCTCCATCCGCGCAATCCGCACAGTTTCTCGCCAGCCGTGCCCGAACTTCTGTCCTTGGGTGCTTCCCTCTCGCAGGCCGACCCATCCTTTGATCCAAACGCTGTATTCACGACGCGGGCACTGGCGCTCATGCACGACGCTGCCACAACATGCAGTTCAGACTTCTTTCCCACGGCCCACCGCTCTGGCCTGACACCGGCCTCCACGCTGCGCCCCGATGCGGAAGCAGTTCTGACACCTGCGTTGAAATGGGCAGAATATCCCTCCCTGTCACTTTCCACGCCGGTTATGATCGCAACAGGAACACAGGACATTCATTCTTACCCCAAGGAGCAACAACGTCTGGTTTCCGCCCTCTGTGCGGCTGGAACATCCGTCACCCATCACACTTATGGCGGCGCAAGCCATAACGGAACACTCAGTGCCGTAACGACAGATGCCCATACGTTTGTGCGGTCTCTCATGTCAGGACAAACGCCCCCCAGCAGTTGTCCCGCCCGGTGAAAATCCTGATCACAGGTGCGGCCTCTGGCATTGGTCGAGGGCTGGCGTGTCGGCTGGCCCGAGCAGATCACCACCTTGTACTGGGAGATTGTGACCCTAAGGGTCTGAACGAAACACGACGTCTTTGCGAAAACCTGGGCGCTACTGTCAAAACCCGCGTTCTTGATACGCGGGACCGAGAGGGCATGGCCGAGTGGATTCATGCAGAAGCGACCAGACGACTGGACATGGTCTTCGCCTGTGCTGGCATTACAGGCGGCCTTCCGCCAGCAAACACGGCCATTCCTATGGTGGAACGCGAAGATCATGCCCGTCTCATGATTGAGACCAACCTTCTAGGCTCCCTGAACACGCTCTTCCCTGCCATGGACGTCATGAAGAAGCAGGCTCTTGATCCACACGGCCGGCGAGGCCGGATCTGCGTAATTGCTTCAGTAGCCGGGTTTGTGTCCTATCCCGGTACCCCATCCTATTCTGCTTCCAAGGCAGCGCTTGACCGCTTCACGGTGGCAACCGCTTCAACACTGGAAAAATCAGGGATTACCCTAACCAGTGTCTGCTGTGGTTTTGTAGATACACCAATGGTTAGAAAAAACCGTTTTCCTATGCCAGGACTGGTTTCAACAGACACAGCCGTACGTCACATTCTCCGGGGAACACTGCTTGGTAAGCGACGTGTCACCTTCCCGAAATGGCTTGTTCTCGGCGCAAGGCTGACGGATCTTCTGCCACCACGACTGACAGAACTTTATTACTGCCGTCAACCCTCGGCCCAACCCCACGGAATGCCGGATTACTGATCATTCTCATCGCACGAAATGACTTTTCGTGTCCTAATGGTAATGACCAAAAAGCCGTAATCGAGGATAAGCTGTCGGCATGAATTTCTGCCGCCTGTTCATTGATCGCCCCGTCGCGACGACCCTGATGTCCATCGCCATCTTCATGGCGGGTCTCATCTGCTATCCTCTACTACCTGTTGCGACGATGCCCGATGCAACGACGACCAACATCATGGTCGTGGCGACCCAACCAGGCGCCGACCCGCAACAGATGGCAACCTCCGTCACGACGCCGCTGGAGCGTCGTCTCGGCTCAATTGCCGATCTGCAACACATCGAATCCGATACCAGTCAGGGGCAGGCGCAGATCTTTCTGGAGTTTTCTTCTTCCCGAAATATCGATGGAGCCCTGCGAGACGTCCAAGCCGCGCTCAGAGCGGCACGGAGTGACCTGCCTTCCGGTACTCTGGATGACGATCCCCAGGCGTTTAAACTCGATGGAAGTGGCTTTCCGGTTTACCTGCTCAGCATCACAACCGATCAGCTGACGCAGGCCGAGCTGTATGACGTGGCGAATATTCAGGTCAAACCCTACCTCGCTCAGGTCAAGGGCGTCGGTCGTGTAGAAGTCGTCGGATCATCAAACCCTGCTGTTCGCGTGGAACTCAATCCCGGCCCCCTCTACAAATGGGGTATCGGATTTGAAGATATCCGGACCGCGCTCGCATCGGCCAACGCCTTCACGCCTAAAGGCTTCATCGACAGTCACGGCAAGCGGATGCTGCTGTCCACCAACGATCAGGCGGTCAGGGCGGACCAGTATCAGGATCTGATCGTCGGATACCGGAACAGCTTCTACCCCGTTCGCCTCAAAGACGTTGCCAAGGTCTATGATGGCGTTCAGGACGTTTATCAGACCAGTTACATCAATGGTCACCGCGCCATTACGATGGTCGTCTCAGGGCAACCGCATGCCAATACCGTAGAAATCGTCAACGGGATCAACGCCAATCTGGACAAGCTGAGAGCTGGACTGCCAGGAAGCGTAAAACTGGTTGTAGGGCTGGATACTTCCCGCTCCGTCCGGGCCGCCCTCGACGATGCCAAGGAAGCCCTTGTCATCTCGGTTATTCTGGTAGTTCTGGTCATCCTGCTGTTCTTCCGAAAAGTGATGACGACCGTCATTCCTGCCGTCACGGTGCCGATCGCCCTATCAGGCACCCTCGCCGCCATGGCGTATTTCAACTTTACGCTGGACGTCCTGTCCCTGATGTCCCTGACAATCGCTGTCGGGTTTGTGGTGGACGATGCGATCGTGGTGCTGGAGAACATCGCCCGTCACATGGAAAACGGAATGGACCGTTACGAAGCCAGTATTGTCGGGTCTTCCGAGATCGGGTTCACGGTCCTGTCCATCAGCGCGTCCCTCGTTGCTGTCTTCATCCCGCTTCTTTTCCTTCCGGGAACCGCAGGCTCGATCATGTTCGAGTTCTGCATGACCATGATTTCCGCCATCGTGATCTCGATGTGGCTGTCCCTTACGCTGACGCCCATGATGTGTGCACGTATGCTGGAGATTGACCATGGAACAGGCCCTCGCACTGGCCTGAGCGGTGCGATCATCCGCGTTACGGAAGCAGGCCTAGACGGCATGGTCCGCCTGTATGCACGCTCCATGCACTGGTGCCTTCGCCATACGGTTCTGATGGGCCTCACCCTTCCTCTCAGCTTCATCCTGCTGGTCGGGTCCGTCATCATCATGCCAAAGGAGTTCATTCCTGAGCAGGACATTTCCTTGATCGGCGGCCGTATCAAAGGAGATGCGACCATGTCCTTTGATGAAATTGATCGCCGATTGCGCGCTGTTGGAGCCATCGTCCAGAAAGACCCGGACATTACATCCACCACGATTTTCAGCGACGACAAGAATTCGGGTGAACTTTACCTTCACCTCAAGGAAAAGAGCGACCGCGCTCCCGTAGCCACGGTCCTTGCCCGTATTCGCAAAGCCGTTCCGGTTCAGCCAGGCGCAGACGTCATGTTCTGGAACGTCGGTGGAAACAGCCAGGGCGGCAGCAGCCAGAAGAACACCGGCGCCTACCGTTATGTGCTCCGCAGCGAAGATATTGCCAGCCTGACCAGCTATCTGCCGAAGATGTTGGGGGCCTTGCGCGCATCGGGGAAGATGATCAACGTTTCATCTGCAACAGAAAGCCAGTCCGTCGCTGCCTATATTACCGTACACAGGGACACAGAAGCGCGATACGGCGTAACGCCTCAGCTTATCCAGAATGTCCTGTATGATTCTTACGGTCAGGCCATTGTTTCCACTATTCATCTGCCACTCACGACACACCGTGTCATCATGGTCCTGGATCCCAAATATCGGACAGACCCGAATACATTGCATCAAATCTGGATTTCAACTTCGGCTGGGACGGCTGCCGGTGGCGTAGCGTCAAACCTGATCCGGGCCAAAGCCTCTACCACTGCTACGGAAAGCACCTTCGCGTCTCTTGCTTCCTCATCTATCCAGAACTCTCTTGCCAACCAGATTTCTGGCAACAAATCGAGCGGTTCAGCCGTGTCGTCTTCGACAGAAACCATGATCCCGCTGGATAATGTGGCCTCCGTTCTATGGAGGCAGCAGCCACTCGATGTTACCCATCGTTCTGGCTATTATTCGACAGCGATTTCCTTCGATCTGGCTCAGGGTGTCACCTATGCCCAAGGTGTCAAACTGATTCAGGACACCATGAAGGAAACGCATGCTCCTGACGGCATTTTGGGTGAATTTACAGGCACTGCAGGCGATACGACCAAGGTCATGATCAATGCTCTGATCGCTTTCGCAGCCGCGATTGCTGTCATGTATATCGTGCTGGGTATTCTCTATGAGAGCCTGATCCATCCCATCACGATTCTTTCAACGCTTCCCTCCGCTGGCATTGGTGCGGTCATGGGGCTGTGGTGTTTTGGGCTACCCTTCAGCGTCGTGGCGGTCATAGGGATTATTCTTCTGACAGGTATCGTGAAGAAAAACGCCATTCTGGTCATCGACTTTGCGATCCATGCCGAACGGTCTGAAGGGTTGTCTCCCAAAGACGCTATTTTCAAAGCGTCCATCACGCGCTTCCGCCCCATTCTCATGACGTCCCTCGCTGCGGCTCTCGGGGCCGTACCGCTGATTATCGGGCACGGCTATGGTAGCGAAATGCGTGCGCCGCTGGGTGTCTCCGTGCTGGGCGGAATGATCGTGAGCCAGCTTCTCACGCTTTATACGACGCCGATTGTCTATCTCTGGATGGATGCGATTGGGAAATGGGTGCGCCGACTAAGTGCAAGGATCGTACAGCGTATTCACCGACTGGGCCGTTCCAGCTCCCAACCAGAGAAAGCCTGATTTTTCAGAGTGTCGGCAGGCTTACCGCCTCCGGGCGGTTCCGGCTGTCAGCAGAGAGAGGTGTGATACCTGGAATGACTTCTACTTCCGTTCTGCCAATAACACGCCCAGTCAGAACCATACGGCTGCTTGCATTATAGACATGCACCATGTCGCCCTTTCCCCCTGCTTCCATGACAGTGCCGGACACAGTCAGGTGCAGGCTTGACTGGGAGTAGGACAGAACGACTGGTGATCCGCGCCTGACAAGCTGCGGATGAACAAGC
Source organism: Gluconobacter japonicus (assembly GCF_015244665.1). Classification (NCBI taxonomy): domain Bacteria; kingdom Pseudomonadati; phylum Pseudomonadota; class Alphaproteobacteria; order Acetobacterales; family Acetobacteraceae; genus Gluconobacter; species Gluconobacter japonicus. The sequence goes on along the minus strand of NZ_JABCQN010000002.1, from coordinate 200,149 downwards.
TGCGAAGAGGCGAGAACCTGCCCGGCAGACAGGCTGCTCCTTGTTTCCAACCCCACGGCATCATCTATCGATTGCAACGCATCATCCGGAACGTCTGAAGACCTGACCAAAGTTACACTCACATCTTCAGGGAGAATGGGTTGCCCCGGCCGAACAGAATGCCGGAGCGCAACAGCCTTAACTTCCATCGTCACGGTGCCGGTAACAGGAAATGCGGTTCCTTTCCCACCTGTACTTGAAGGAATTTCCATACGAGCACTGAAATGTCCTCCTTCATGGGACGACCAATCAAGATGCAAAACAGTCGGAGCCGCTGTCTCCTGAGCAGGGACAGCCACCGGTTTAAAACCGACCAGGGTCATTTCAACATGCGCATCTTCCGGGAAGTCGAAGCTTTGCCTCAACACGGGCAGCACATCGTCTTCTTCAATCATCCGGGTTGCGCGCGTTACGGTTGTGGAGACGAGAGGCGAAGCGTCTGGCCAGTCCACCCCGAATTGAGCAGCGATCGCTGTAAGCTGAGGTCCACCGACAACGTAGTTGCCTCCCAGCGCGGGCGCATCGCCAATGTCAGCATCCTGCCCGGCGGTCAGACCAGAAAACAGATCGGACAAACGAACCCGTGGATGGTCGACGCGAATATTGGTTCGCAAAGTTGCTGCATGCACAGACCCAGAGGCGAGCAACGCCAACAGGGGTAGGCACGACAGCCCACGCCCCATGATTAACGACCACCCAGATTGTTAAGGGTCTGCATCATGTCATCAGCGGAAGTGATGACCTTGCTGTTCATCTCATAAGCACGTTGCGCTGTAATGAGATCAGTAATTTCCGTCACAACATTGACGTTGGAATTCTCAACATACCCCTGCATGACACTGCCATATCCGGTGGTATTTGGTGTTCCCAGCATCGCGTCCCCAGACGCAGTGGTTGGCGTGAACAGATTCTGCCCCATAGCATCCAGACCGTTCTCATTGGTGAATGTCGCAAGCTGGATCTGACCAACCACCGTGGAGTTATTCTGTCCGGCAACCGTCACACTCACCTGCCCGGACTGATCAATGCTGACGCTCTGGGCATTGTTGGGAATCGTGATGGTCGGGCTCAACTGGTAACCATCTGCCGTGACGAGCGATCCCGTATTATCCATCGAGAACGTACCGTCCCGGGTATAGGCCAACTGCCCTGACGGAAGCTGGATCTGGAAATAACCTTTTCCCTGAACGGCAAGATCCAGAGAATTGCTGGTCTGCTCCAGACTACCCTGATCATTGATGCGGTAAATCGCTGCTGTTTTTACGCCGAGACCGACTTGTGCACCGGACGGAACCGTCGTGCCAGTATCGGAAGAGCTGGTGCCGACACGGCGGATGTTCTGGTAAATCAGATCCTGAAACTCGGCACGCGAACGCTTGTAGCCTGTCGTGCTCATGTTCGCGATATTGTTGGAAATGGTTTCAACGTTGGTCTGCTGGGCCTGCATGCCCGTTCCGGCGATGTCGAGTGCGCGCATGTGGAATGTATCCTTGTCCCGTCAGGAAAACTGTCAGGCTGAAACCTGAACGATTTTGTCGATTGCGTTCTGCTGGCGGGTCGCTTCGGCATTCACGAACTGCGCCATAAAATCAAAATTGCGCTGGATATCCATCATTTTCGTGACTTCAGACATCATCTGCACATTGCTGCCTTCGAGCATCCCCTGCATGACCTGCGGGCGATCAACAGCATTCGTCGGCTGGTCAGAGCGCAGAAGATGGCTGCCTTCTGCCTGAAGCGTATTGTTGTCGCGTGCCGTCACGATCCCGATCTGCCCCGCCTCGCCGGTTTCAGTTGAAATCACACCGTCCGATGAAATCGTCAGCCGATGATCGGTTGTTGGCAGGACGATGGGCTGCCCTTCGCGATCCAGAAGCGCATTACCCGCTTCATCGACAACGGTTCCGTCCTGCTGCTTCTCAAAGCGCCCGGCACGCGTCAGTCGTACACCGTTGGCTGTCTGCACCTGAAAGTAGCCTTCCCCGCCCAACGCAAGGTCGAGCGGATTTCCGGTCTGTTGCAGATCGCCCTGCTGGAAATCCCGATAGGTTGCGCGGTCCTGGGTATAAGCCTGTGTCTCGGAGCCTGTTGGCTGACTGGCGGCGTGCTGTTTGGACAGATAATCGCTGAACAGAACGCTTTCGCGCTTATAGCCAACCGTCGAAGCGTTCGACATGTTGTCCGCGACGACCGACATGGCACGTTGCTGGGCGTCCATACGCGAAAGGGCAATATAGGTACTGTTCTCCACGACTGAAGCTCCGGCATCCCGCTGTCAGGAAAGAGCTTACCCGTCAGACCCTTTCCCAATCGTTAACCGGCACGATCAGGACGAGTCGTCCTGACGATAGGGAGAATATTCCGCAAGGGCTTCTGCTTCGTCGCGAATGGCCGCCCGCTCTTCATCCAGAAACGCCGCCACCGCATTGCGCAGGCCGGGGTCAGCAATGGCATGAGCAGACTGTGTAAAGGCTGGCAGATAGCCACGCTGGATCTTGTGTTCCCCCTGAGCGCCGGCCTCAACGCGGCTCAGACCATGAGCAATCGCAAAGTCGATGGCCTGATAGTAACAGAGCTCGAAATGCAGGAATGGCCAGTCCCCTTCACATCCCCAGTTCCGGCCGAAAAGCGCATCCTGCCCCATCAGGTTCAGCGCCCCGGCCACAGGCTTGCCCTCATGCTCGGCCATCATCAGAACCACCCGGTCCCCCAGTCGCTTCGAAAGCATCGGGAAAAATGCTTCCGAAAGGTAAGCACTCCCCCATTTCCGGTCGATGGTGGATTGATAGAAGCGATAGAACGCGGACCAGTCAGCGGGCGTGATATCCTGCCCGCGCCGGGTCACGAAGGTCAATCCACAGGACTGCGCGGATTTCCGTTCCTTGCGCAAGGCCTTGCGTTTGCGGGAGGACAACGCGTTCAGGAAGTCTTCAAAACTGCCATATCCCTGATTATGCCAATGATATTGTACGCCAAGCCGTGTCAGGTATCCCGCTCTTTCGAAAGCCGCCATGGACTGTTCGTTGCAGAAGGTCGCATGAACGGACGACAGACCTAATTGGGACGCAGCCTGCATAAGCCCCGCTGCAAGAGCCTGCCCGACAGCGTCTGGGTCTGGCAGGTCTTTCCGAAGCAAAAGACGTGGACCGGGGACAGGAGAGAAGGGCACAGCGCACTGGAATTTAGGGTAATACCGACCCCCGGCGGCTTCATAGGCCCGCGCCCAGGACTGATCGAAGACATACTCTCCCATGGAATGGGCTTTTCCATAGAGAGGAGCCAGTGCCAGAATGGTTCCGTCCGGGGCACGAAGGGCTGCATGACGTACCAGCCAGCCTGTTCGATCTGCAACGGAGCCACTATCTTCGAGTGCAGATAAAAACGCGAATGAGACGAAGGGATTTTCGTCTCCGGCACAGGCGTCCCATTCAACAGAACCAATGTCGTGAATGGACGCGTGTAGCGTCAGAGACCACTCCGGCTCCGAGGCGTTATTCATGAGGGCTGATCCTGCAAATCTGTCTGACGCATCTGGATAAACGTGTGGCTCAGATGAGGAAAAACAACCTCAGCCCTCTAAATGGTGGGAAGCCTTGAGAGCCTCCCACCTTGGCAGCCTCAGACGACTTCGAACAGAGCTTCGACTTCAACCGGCGCATTCACCGGCAGGCTCGGAACACCAATCGTCGAACGGGCATGACGACCTGCGTCACCAAAGACTTCAACAGCCAGATCAGACGCACCGTTCATGACAACAGCGTGCTCGGTGAATTCCGGCGTGCAGGCAATGAAGCCGCCGAGACGCACAACGCGCTTGATGCGCGACAGATCACCGCCCAGCGCTGCTTTGGCCTGAGAAATGACGTTGATCAGGCAGGCGCGGGCACAAGCCACACCAGCATGGTTGGACACTTCGTCGCCCAACTTGCCCGTGATGAGCAACTTGCCATCCACCAGTGGAAGCTGACCGGACACGACAAGCAGGTTCCCCGTCAGAACGGTTGTCACATAATTAGCGACCGGCGCAGCAGCTTCCGGCAAGGTGATTTCGAGAGCGGCGAGACGATCTTCAGGCGTGTTGGACATGGAAATTCTCCTGTGAATGGGCTGTCATGTTGAAGCGCCAAGGCCGTAATGCCAAGAGTGCTTCACGTTGAAGCACCTTCCCCGGCGAGCGTGCGACGACTGCGCTCCAGTTCCTCGGCATATCGGCGAAGCGCATGCTGTTCCGTGAGGATACCCACCACCTGCCGTGACTGGAAATCTTCGACGACGACGAGGGCATCAGCTTCTGCACGCTCGAACAGTTCCACAGCTTCGCGGACCGTCAAAAGCGGTGTGAGCATGGCATTTTCGAAGTGTGCCAAGGCCATGACGGGTGTGGCGGCTGGCGGAACAGCCTGCAGTTCCGCCACATTGACCATTCCGACATAACGCCCATCCCGATCCAGAAGAACAATCCGCTGAGCCGACCCAAGAGGAAAAAGAGCCTGCACCCTGTTGAGTGGTGTGTCGAAGGGGATCGTCCTGACCTGTCCGCGCATCATGCGACGGACATTCAGGGAGCGCATCCAACCGATATCCACAGCGGAGCGAATGGACTCACCCCGAAGATGAAAGCGCCAGGTTGCGAAACTGTACCCGAACAGGCGCCGGACGGTCAGTAACGAGAGCACTGCGGCCACGAAGGTCGCGCCACTCATGGAAATACTGCCCGTCAGTTCCAGCAGCAGGCATACCATGGTCATGGGGCTGCCAATGATGGCCACTGCCATGGCACTCATGCCGATCAATGCACAGGCTGTCGGCGAAACGGGGGCCAGACCCAGCCATTCGAGTAGGGCCCCGTACACGGTTCCCGCCAGCGTTCCGAGATAGAGAGAGGCAAAGAAAAGGCCGCCCCGAAAGCCGGAGCCAATTGAGATGCAGGATGCCAGAGCTTTGAGCAACAAGAGACCCAGAGCCATCCAGGGTGTGATCCACCCTGCAAACACTACACGCATTGCATCATGCCCGGCAGACAGAACTGAAGGGTGAAGAATGGCGAGCCCTCCGACAAGACACCCGCCAACGGCAGGTTTCAGCCAGACAGGACCAGGCAGAAGCCGAAACAGTGTTTCCGTCTGGGTGACGCAGTACATGACGCCAATGGCTGTGAGTGCGGACAGTACGCTGATGATGACAACGCTGAAACTGCCATTCCATGTTAGCACGCCTGGGTCCGCGATCATGACGGCGGCAGGCATATGCCCGAACAGATGTGCGACGCCGACGCCTGCGAGCGCAGCAATCGCAACGGGAGACAGACTGACCAGCGAATAGGAACCGATGACGAGTTCGAAGGCATAAAATGCCCCGGCAACAGGAGCATTGAACGCAGCCCCGATGGCCGCGCCCGCCGCAGCCCCAACCAGAACACGCAGATCTTCACGCCGGACACGAAAGGCCTGCCCAATCCGGGAGCCCAGAGCAGCAGCGATCTGAGTAAAGCCGGCTTCGAGCCCGATAGACCCTCCAACCCCGTTGGAAATAACGGTCTGCAATGCGACGATCAGACTGTCACGGACAGACATGCGCCCGCCATGAAGGGCATTGGCTTCGATCGGATCGACGGGCCGGCGGGGCATGATTTTGCTGAAGACAACCCCAAACAGCCCCAGAGCAAGGCCGCCCAGCGTCAGAACCATCAGAACACGCCAGGGAGGCAACCATGTCAGGCCAGACAGATGGCCATTCATGGTGTTGCCTCTGCCAAACAGAACACTGTGCAGAGACAGCGTCACGGTTGTTATCAGCACCACGCAAAGGCCCGATACCGCGCCAACAACCGCTGCCAGAACAGCGAGCCAGATTTCATTGGCACGAACCATCGCTCGCAACGTCACAGGGGCCAGAGCCGGATGACGAAGGAGAGAGCGCATGTGACGCTTCAGACGAAAACGCAATTCGTTACGGGCGGGACTGGTGGACAAGTGGTCTCCCCGACGGCAGGTGTAGTTCTGTTTGGCCGCAACGCTGTTTTCAATCAACTGCTGTCACGGAAGGATCATGCATGAAACTCAATGCCATCGAACGTGGGGATGGGCCGGAAACCGTTGTTTTCCTGCATGGTCTGTTTGGAAGAGCCCGTAATCTCGGGTTTCTTCAGCGGGAAGCCTCCCAGACATTCCGGACGATTGCTCTGGATCTCCGCAATCATGGGGACAGCCCGCATGGTCCCGTGAGCTACCCCGCGATGGCACAGGATGTTCTGGAAACACTTGACGATCTTGGGATCGAGCGTTTTTCGGTCGTCGGTCATTCGATGGGCGGGAAGGTCGCCATGATGCTGGCACTGGCTGACCCGGATCGGGTAACACGTCTGATGGTGGCGGATATGGCTCCAGCCCGAACCCAGCAGGGCCATGGGGACATGATTGCAAAACTGGATGCGATCACTTTTCCTTCAGAACTGACACGGAGTGGCGCGCTGGACCTTCTCGAACCTATTACCGGAAGCCGGGCCGTCGCCGAACTGATGGCACAGAATGTCTCTCTGGATGGCGCTCCGGGATGGGCGATCGGATTTGATGAGATTACGCAGGGAATCAGTCTGATTGAAGGCTGGCCCGATAGCCAGGCAGCGCCCTATGACGGGCCAGCCCTGTTTCTACGCGGCGGCAATTCAAACTACGTCCGGCCCGAACATCACGCTCTGATCCACGCTCTGTTCCCTCAGGCCCGGATTTTGACGTTGGAAGGCGCCGGGCACTGGCTGCACGCGGAGCAGCCACGCCCGTTCATTGCGACAATGATGGCGTTCCTGACCGGGCAGGACGTTTAACCCGTAAGTGTGTTGGGGGCGGCTTTCTTGCCCTCTTCCGCAACACGCCAGCAATACCAGGCAAGAGCAGACCTGTGCGGAGAAAAACAAAGCGTTTCGTTCTTGAGATTTTTGGGTTTGGGAGCCGTCTCCATCTTCTTGATCCGTCGCCAGCCTTCCCGCACACCAAAATCATCGACTGGCATGACGTCCGGCCGACCCAACGTGAACATCAGCAGCATCTCTACAGTCCATCGGCCCACACCGCGTAAAGTCACAAGGCGCTGAATCAGATCTTCATCTCCAAGCGTTTCCGCCTCCAGCCGTGTCGGTACCAGACCCTCCAGCCGAGCCTGAGCCACGCCTCGCATGGCGATCTGTTTGCTTGCAGATAAACCGCAGGCCCTCAGTGTATCTTCCGGAAAGGCCAGCAAAACCTCTGGTTCTGGGGGCGGTCCAGTCTCGGACGCTGCGGGCCCAAGAAGGCACAAACGACCGAAAATCCGTCGGGCCGCCGCACCATGAAGCTGTTGTCCGGCAATGGCTCGTAACAGCGCATCATAAGGGTCCTGCCCGTCATCTCCACGCAGACGACAGGGCCCAATTCTTCTGATCGCTACAGCGACATCCGGATCAATGGAAAGAGACGATATGAGAGGGTCTGTCATGACGCTGTTTTTCCTGTGAGGTCTGTGGCGCTTTGTCTCTTTCGTGAATGGCCCATTACTGCCATGATAGCATCAGACGCAACGCCAACCCCCAGACCGGATACCAGCCTGCCGGATGACAAACCCGCCCGCCCTGGTGCACAAAGCCTGGCAATGACGTGCCGCCACCTTCCCTCTTCTGAGTGCGCCCGCCCCCTATGAACGGCAGCGTACCTTCTGACAGCGCCAGATCAGGACGCCGCGAACCCAAACTGTTCGCGGGCAGAACGCGCGCGACCACTACGCCTGCTCATGCGCCACCCGGTCTCCGTTCCCGACTGAGGGATTACGTTCCGCCTGCAACAGCCGTTCGCCCGGTTCTGACGCCAATGATGCGGCCACAGACCATCGTCGAGCCGGGACCTGTCATTCCGTTCTGTATTTCTGCCGGTATTCACGCGGCAGTTCTGTCGCTTCTGCTCACGCAGCATCATGCCATGCATGGATCGCCTGCTGGCAGTGAACCACAGGTCGAGATGGTGTTCGATCAGCCACCATCCAAAAGTAGTATGCAAGGCCCGCGCGCGCATGAAGAAGGAGGGGCACCGCCGCCGCCCTCCCCACAAAGCCCGGAAGAAACCCAGCAGGAGCAGCAACAACCGGATCAGCAGCAATCCACGCCGACGCCAGCCGTCCCCACGCCGGAAACGCCTTCGGCCCCGCCCGTACCGCAGGAACCATCTGCCGAACTTCCCAAGACAGCGCCCAGTCCGGCTCCTGTCACCCCCGGCAATGCGCCGAGCCAGCGGAGCCAGCAGACGACGCCACATAGTCATCGGGCCCATCGCTCCGTCCGGCAGAGCAACAACAATCCGCTGTCTCACCCGATGGACTACTCCTTCGGAGAGCAACCTTCGCCTTATCGTCATCGTCGTGGGCGTCCGGCAGGATCTGGCGGCCCAATCGACATGTCTCTTGGGCCGCTCAGCATGAATGGTGCCATCAACGCGCCTTATCAGACCCGCACCAGCGTCAAAGGCGTCAGCGAAGATTATGGCAGCGAGATTGATCGCTGGATCCGTTCGCATATGTACTATCCGGAAGACGCGGCCCGGGCTGGCGAGGATGGACCGTCTTCCGTCCACGTGGTTCTGGATCGTTTTGGACATGTGAAAACTGTCCGTCTGACGGGTCAGTCTGGCTCTTATTCTCTGGATGCCGCGACCACCGGCATGTTCCAGGGTGCGCATCTGCCACCCGTTCCACCGGACATGAAGGGCGATCACTTCGATATCGACGTGACAATCAATTATATCCTGATCCGCCGTTGAGCCACTGTTTCGACATCGTGGAAGTGTTGCCTTAAGCTTCCCGATGTCCCCTTACCACTCCGGAGCCCCGATGCGCCGTTTTCTGCCTGTTCTGCTGCCACTCTGTCTGGCTGGGTGCTTTGATATGCCCCATCCATTTTCGGACCCCGGCCAGCAGGCCCGGCAATTGGCCACAGCGAATCTTCCTCCCGCCCGTCTGGCAGTGCCTACGCCTGCGGATTCACTCCTTTCAGACGATGCGGCTCAACTCTGGGCCCACGCTCTGGCCGAGGCCATGGTGGCGCAATCCGTTCCAGCAATTGCCCAGCCGAAAAAACCAGGAGACTGGTGGGTAAAAATGAGCGCCCGTACACACAATGCCAGCGTCATTCCGCATTACGTCATCATGACGCCAGAGGGTAAAGCCCGGGCGGAAAGCGACGGGCCTGCTGTCGATATGGCAGGGTGGAGTGCCGGGGATGCCGTGGCACTCAAAGGCGCCGCAACACAGGAAGCGCCGGAACTGGCCAATCTTCTGACCGGCATTCAGGCAGACATGATGCAACAGGATCAGCACAGCCTGATGCACCGTGCGGCACGGATTTATTTCGCCGGCGTCAGCGGTGCCCCTGGCGATGGCGACAAGTCTCTGGCTCGTGCTTTTTATTCATCGCTACCAGATGCGACAAATTCGGTTCAGACAGAGCCCAAAGGTGCTGATTTCACTGTTCGCGGCGTTGTTAAAATCGCCGATAGTGGCTCTCTTGACGGTAAACCAGCCCAACACATCGAAATCGCATGGCACGTTCTCACGCCAGACGGCAAGGAAGCTGGCGCCGCCACACAACTGCACGATATTCCGGCGCACTCCCTTGATAGCGCGTGGGGGGATACGGCCGTCATGGCTGCCGAAGAAGCCGCTGGAGCCGTACGAACCATCGTGACCAACTATTCCGGTCGCGACCACACGCCTTTGCCTGTGGCCAATCCGACAACCAAAAAATAACGCGTCTGAGGCGCTTACAGAAATCTCTGTTTCATAGAGTAACGCTCCGATAAGACTTCGTGGCTTTTAAATGCTTCGGAGTTCTTGCATGCGTTCGATACGGGGTCAGGTTTGTCTGACTATTTTGGGACTATCTGGCCTGACTGGCTCCTCGGCCTTCGCAGAAACGGCTCCAGTGGTCGCTGTAAATCGCGAGATCGGTCTTTCCATCACTGGATCTTTTCAGGACGCTCTCTCTTCCGACACAACATCCTACGTTGGAACCACTTATACGAGTACCGGAAGAACGCGCTCGTATGAAAGCGGGTGGAACAGCGACAGTCGGCGTATCGGATGGACGCCGGGCTTTCGTGCAGACAGTTCTGTCATGTTCGACGCTTTCGGGATCAGCAATCTTTACGCCTCTGCGCAATTTGGGCTGCAGGACGGACAGAGAAATTACAAATATCATTTTGCTTCGCACGCTACTGCCAGTGCTCCCTACACATTCCGTTTTGGAGACAAGGACGACGCAAAAGCGACGTCAACGCGCGGTGAGATTGGAAAGGGCTTCCTGCTGCTTTCCCAGTCGCTGCTTCTGACTCCTTTTGCTCAGGGCGGTTATTTGTCCAGTGGCTTTGACAACTTTGGGGACTTTGGAAATTTCTTTGTGGGAGCAGGCCTCAAGGCGGATTATGCCCTGACTTCACGCCTCGTTCTACGCGGTCGCTTTGGTTGGTCCGCCGTTCTGAGTAGTCACACAGGCTATGACTATGGGCTGAACTCATCAGCACATTCCCTTTGGCAGGGCGGATTAGGCGTTGACTATCGTATGACGCAGCATCTGCATCTGACTGCTGGAGGAGATTATTCCTATACCCACCGTGCGCAGGCTGACGCCAGCAATACCAATGCTTCAAACAGCATCGGAATTTACAGTTGGGGAAGTCTTCCTCATTTTCAGAACCATTCCAGCAGTCTGTCGAATGACCTGACATTGCATGCAGGTCTGGCTTATCAGTTCTGATCAGAACTACGGCGCACGCTCCAAAGTAGTGGTGCGCCGTGTCTCCGATACTACCCCAGGGCGAACTCCACCAACTCGGCCGCAAGCCTTTCAGGGTCAGGAATACGATAATTCATGTGGAAGCCATGGCCTGCCCCCATACGCTCCAACCCTGCAGAATCGTAAAAATACCGGGCATCATTACCGTTAACCATGTCGATCAAACACTGATTGACCCATATATCCGGCCCATGAGCCAGAGTGATGACTCTTCGCTGCGGAAAGAACGCACTCATGTGAAGGCAGGCGTCATTATAGGCGATAACAAGCGGATTTGACGCCCAGAGCTTGAGCTGCTCCCTAAATGTCATCTGATGAGGATGAATGATCCCAATCCCGCGTTCCCGCAGAACGGCCGTCAATGCAGCTTCATTTTCAACCCGGACATTTCCGGTTTTCAAGGTTTCCTGCGAGAAGAACAGAACCCGCCCCGGCTGAACCTGGGCCCCCTCGGGTAACAATTGACGCCCCACATGGTGAGCCAGATCTGCGAAAACAGAATGAACCAGCGAGAGTTCTTCAAACGCAGCGGAAGCTACAGTAATTCTGGGAAAGCGAACAGGAGCAAGAACACGCAGAAAGTTCTGCTCTGTCAGACCCAGTGCTGTCATAATGCTCCGGAAATAATCTTCCTGCATCAGTTCTGTAATGGAATGTGGACTACTGAAAGCGACACGGAGTCCGGTTCTGCGATAGGGCGGCAAACTCCAGAAGCGGGAAAAAGAGTTGATCAGAAAATGTCCACAGGACGATTTATCCAGATTGCCTGCAAAGACATAATCAAAAGCCTCACTGACAACAGGGCATTCCGGGATAGACTGAGCGGCCCGGACACACAGTGGCGTATGCAGCGCTCCTGCCCCGGTATAGATCATGGCTTCTGGGACTGTGCGACCTGAAGGATCAAAAAGTCCCCATTCCGGCCCACTTCCTGGGGGAATAAAGACAGCGTTCCTGACTTCCCGCTGATTGGGAAGGTCCTGAATCAGAAGCTTTCTGCCGACAAAACCCGTACAGTCTTTCAGGGGCATATCTTGACCTTTCCGCAGCATGGAGCGACCTTCGGAAAGGCCACACAGACAGTCTTCTCATGTGTTTCGCCTGCATCTTCCGTCACATCAAGTCTGCCTATCCGCACAAAGAATGATGCAGAACAGATGACAGCGGGGAAGCACACTGTTAGAAAGCGCGCAATTCTCCCCCTGACGGATACCGGACGAGGCCGTTTTCATGAAGATCGTTGCCTGCAACAGTAATCTGCCGCTGGCCCGTGCGGTGGCGAACGAACTGCGGATGCCGCTGTGTAAAACCGTGGTCAAGCGCTTTGCCGATGGTGAAGTGTTTGTCGAGATCCAGGAAAATGTCCGAGGCGAGGATGTTTTCGTCGTGCAGAGCACCTGCATGCCGACAAACGATCACCTCATGGAACTTCTGGTGATGCTGGACGCGCTGCGTCGCGGGTCCGCCAAGCGCGTCACGGCTGTCATGCCGTATTTCGGCTATGCCCGTCAGGACCGTAAATCCGGCCCCCGTACGCCCATCAGCGCCAAGCTGGTAGCGAATCTGCTGACGGAAGCTGGTGCTAACCGTATTCTGACGATGGATCTGCATGCCATGCAGATCCAGGGTTTCTTCGATATCCCGACGGACAACCTTTACGCAGCGCCGCTCTTTGTCCGCGACCTCAAGACACGTCTGCCAGACCGTGAACTGATGATCGTCTCCCCGGATGTGGGTGGTGTGGTTCGTGCCCGTCAGTTGGCGCAGCGACTGAACGTCGATCTGGCCATCATTGACAAGCGTCGTGAACGCGCTGGCGTTTCGGAAGTCATGAACGTCATCGGGGATGTTTCCGGGCGCTATTGCGTGCTGGTGGATGACATCGTGGACAGTGGCGGATCACTCTGCAACGCGGCCAATGCCCTGATGAGCCGTGGTGCGGAAGGCGTTGAAGCCTATGTCACTCACGGCGTTCTGACTGGCAATGCGTGCGAACGCGTGAAAAACAGTCCTCTGAACATGCTAACCCTGACGGACAGCATCCCGGCCACGCAGGCGCTGCTCGACACGCCAAACATTCGCCAGATTACGACTGCTAATCTTCTGGCCCGCGCCATGAGCGCTGTCGCAGACGAAAGCTCGGTCTCCTCTCTCTTCGACTGAGTTTTCCCCAACTCCGAAGGTTTCACTATGCCGAAGATCATTGCCAAGCCTTACTGGTATCTCCGTCATGGTGAAACTGACTGGAATCTCCGGGGCCTCTCACAGGGCCGGACAGATATTCCCCTGAACTCGACCGGCCTGGCTCAGGCCGAGCGCGCCGGACAGGTTTTCTCGAGACTGTTCCACAATGGCGAAAAGCCATTCGATCGGATTATTGCCTCCCCCCTTTCCCGGGCGCTGGTCACCGCTGAACACACCCGCGATGCCATCCACTCAAGCGGAGGGCCTGACCTTCCCCTGATTATTGATCCGGAACTCAAGGAAGTCTGCTTCGGTGTTCAGGAAGGCCAACCCATGGGGGAATGGTACGATCCATGGATTGAAGAGGGATACACTCCTGAGGGCGCCGAAAGCTTTGCCACACTTCAGGCACGCGCGGTGGGGGCTGTGAATCAGACCCTGAGAGAGGGCGGCACACCCCTGTTTGTCGCGCATGGCGCTCTGTTCCGGAGTCTACGCGCCGGAATGGGCCTTCCCGTGAATGTTCGACTGCCCAATGCCATTCCACTTTATCTGACGCCCTCCGAAACCGGATGGTCCATCCTCCCTCATGTTCCGGAAACGGTTTGAAGGCAGGCCGATACTCTAAAATGTTGTCTGGTGAAACAAGACGTTTCTGACGACTGTCTTGGAGGCGATACGTTTGAACGCATGGGGCATATTTGCCCCTTGTGTGTATCGCAGGAGACATTTAGGCCAGAAAGGACTTTGATTTATACACCGGAACTTGTTGTATGATGCGCTTACGCCTTCTGGTCGCACTGACGGCTTTCAGCGGGCTGGTCTCTCCAGCCCTCGCCCAACCACAGCCGGCACCATTACCGCTGCCACCAGCCGTCCCGGATCCGCAGGACAAGCCCTTTCCGGGCACTCTTTCAGTCTCGGTTGATGCCACAGACACCGCACACCATATCATGTCCATTCATGAAACGGTTCCGGTTCCGAAAGAGGCCGTACAGAAGGGCGAAATGATCCTTTTGTATCCTATGTGGATTCCGGGAGATCATTCTCCTACCGGCGTTATTGAACAGCTTGGCAGCCTAAAGGTTCAGTCTGGCGGAAAAACCATTTCCTGGAAGCGCGATAACGTCAATGTCGCAGCTTTCCACATTCCGGTTTCCGCAACCACACCGACGCTGGATCTGCATTTCCAGCTTCTGTCACCCGTGACGTCCGATCAGGGCCGCGTTGTCATGACGCCTTCGATCGTGAATGTGCAGTGGGATCAGGTTTCGCTTTATCCGGCTGGCTATTTCACACGAGACATTACAGTAAAGCCGAGCGTTCTGGTTCCACATGGCTGGCAGATTGGCTCCGCTCTCCGCGCTCCTGCTTACGGCGACGAGACCCATTTCAACGCGACAACCTACAACACACTGGTTGATTCCCCGATTTATGCAGGTCGCTATTTCCGGAAAATCGACCTGACAGGGCCAGACCATGTGCCAGTGGCTCTGAATGTCGTAGCAGATGATCCAGACTCCCTGAATGCCACTCCCGCGCAGATCGAAGCACATAAAAATCTGGTCCGCCAGGCGACGACGCTCTTCGGCTCTCATCATTACGACCATTACGACTTCCTGCTCGCCCTGACGGAAGAGCTGGGTATGATCGGTCTTGAGCATCATCAGTCCAGCGAAAATGCAGCAGCTCCGGGGTATTTCACGGAATGGGACAAGACCTTCCCGGAACGCGACCTTCTGGCGCATGAGTACACCCATTCCTGGAACGGAAAATATCGCCGCCCGGCTGATATGTGGGCACCGAACTTCAATGTTCCGCAGCGCGGGTCCCTACTCTGGGTTTATGAAGGTCAAACCCAGTACTGGGGTAATGTTCTGGCCGCCCGCTCAGGTCTGGTAACGAAAGACCAGGGTTTCGAAGCACTGGCCTACATGGCAGCGACTTACGACAATCAGTCCGGCCGCCTCTGGCGCCCGCTTGAAGACACAACCAACGATCCGGTCATTGCCCAGCGTGCTCCTTTGTCATGGCGCGACTGGCAGCGTTCAGAAGATTATTACGTCGAAGGCCAGCTGGTCTGGCTGGATGCTGATACGCTGATCCGTAAGCTGTCGAACGGGCAGAAATCGCTGGATGATTTTGCCAAAGCTTTCTTCGGCACCAATAACGGCAGCTTCATTGTCAGCCCCTATCAGTTCGATGAAGTTGCTGCGACCCTCAACAGCATCCAGCCTTATGACTGGGCGAAGTTTCTGCATGACCGTCTGGACACGATCCAGCCCCATGCCCCCCTCGATGGCCTGAAGAACGGTGGCTACAAACTTGTCTATACGGACAAGCCAACCGCCTTCATCACAGCCATGGAAGGAATGCGTCACGGTCTGGACCTGACATTCTCTTTGGGAATGAGCGTCACCAAGTCCGGCAAGACCGCTCGCGTTCATTGGATGAGCCCCGCCTTCAAAGCCGGTCTGACATCTGGAGAAACCATTCTTGCGGTCAACGACATGGACTACACCAGCGAACGTCTGCGTCATGCCATTACAGACGCACAGAAAGATCCAAAGCAGACGATCCGTCTGATTGTGAAGTCAGGAGAGCACATCAATACGGTTTCCATCCCCTATCATGAGGGTCTACGTTATCCTCATCTGGAACGTATCGATGGCACAACTGATTACCTGAGCGCTATTTACACACCACGCTAAGGACAGAGTCGGGATGGTTTTATCCATCCCGACTTTCAGCCCGGACTATGATAAGACGCCAGAAGGACCTGTAATTTTGTCGGATTTTGTGGACGTCCGAGCAGATAGCCCTGAGCAAAGGCGATACCGTTCTGCTCCAGCCAACTCAATTGTTCGTCCGTTTCCACACCCTCAGCCACAACGTAAACATTCATATCACAGGCCAGACGCGCAATCGTCCGTACAATGGCTGCAACTTTCTGGGACTGGACAATGTCGCGTGTAAAAGACGCATCAACTTTGATTCCATCCACATCAAAGCCCCGTAGATAAGTCAGGGACGAATACCCGGTTCCGAAATCATCCAGTACCAGCCGAACGCCTCTCGCCCGGATCGCGGCAAGCTGCGTCAGGGTCCGCGTTGTCTCAGCAAGAAATACACTTTCCGTCACTTCCAGAATAAGCCGCTCCGCTGGGAAGGACGTTTGTAAGAGACACTCCTGAATTAAAGCTGGCAGCCGCCCGGAACGAAGCTGTTTCGGAGAAATATTAACCGCCACAGGAAGCGGTACAGGCCATTTCATCGCTTCACTACATGCTGCGTACAGAACATAGGCGCCAAGCTCTTCAATAAGATCGCAGCTTTCTGCTGTCGCAATAAAAGCATTAGGGCCAACCACACCATCCGTTGGGTGCTGCCAGCGAACAAGCGCCTCTACAGAGATTGGTCTGCGTGTAAGGGTATCAAAAATGGGTTGATAATCGAGAAAGAACTCATTTCTTTCCAGAGATTTGGTTAAATCATCCCTCAACCTGATCCGATTGAAATAACTGACTTCCATCCCGGTCTCGAAAAGGCAGCAGATGTTTCGCCGCTCTTTGGCAGCATACAGAGCAAGATCGGATCTTCGGAACAGAAGGTCTGTTGTTTCTCCATGAACGGGAGAGACTGCAATTCCGATGCTGACACTTGGTGCCAGCGTGACCTTTCCGGCGCTGAGCTCTTCATTCAGAGTTCGCACAATATCCTGACTTCGCGCGACCGCTTCCTGTTCATTGGCATCGCGCAAGAGAACCGCGAATTCATCACCACCCAGCCTGCCGATCAGATGATCGGGCCCAATCACGTTCCGAATCCGTTCAGAAAGCGCTTTCAGCATCGTGTCACCCACTGCGTGCCCAAACTCATCATTGATGGGTTTGAAATGGTCCAGATCAACCTGCAACAGCGCAAAAGGATGTTGTTGCACACAGCAATCGCTCATGGCTTCCAGAAACGTTGTTCGGCTCAAAGCGCCTGTCAGATCGTCATGCATTGCCAGATATCGGATGCGTTTCTGTGTTTTCCGCTGTTCCGTAATATCGGATACAACCCCCCGAAATCCTGAAAAACTGCCATTCGGACCATGCACAGGATAACCCGTGAATGTCAGATACCGTTCGTCGCTATCCTGACAAAGGATAACCGACAGATCTTTGAAAGCTTTGCGCTGACGAATGTGATCATCAATACCCCACTGTGCCGGATGTTCAGGGTCCAGCCCCAGCGTGCCCAAAGGGCGCCCTTCGATTTCCGCTGGCGCCGCCTGAAAAAACTGACACATGCGCGGAGTGACATCTCGCAGACGGCCCTCTTCATCTGTTTCCCAAAGCGAGTCCGATACAACCTGCTCGTATTCTCTCAGGAAGACCTGCAAAGTTTCGTGCTGCCGTTGCAGGTTCAGACGACCGATGGAGCGTTCCAAGAACGTCTTGTTCATATAAACGATGCCAATAAAGGCGAAGGCCAGAAACCCGAAGAATGATAGTAATGCGACGTTTTCAACCGGCTGAAGCGTGACCAGCGCAGCAATGGTACAAAACAGGCTGACTGGAACAAAGAAGGCCAGAGCTGCCCGAATTGGCACACCCAGCATTGGCGTTGAGACCAACCCCATAATGAGGCCGAAAACAGCACCTTCTTCACTGGGATGCTCAACCATCATCGCAAAGATATTGACCAACCCGCCCCATACGAGCCCCAGAACGAAAAGAATCCGAATGGATGTCCGAATCAGTGCGTCATGGTCCTGGTTCCGACGCCACTGAAGACTGGCGGCGATCAGAAGAAGATAGAGACAGACAATCGCAATATAGAGCGTGGAAACCAGCAGCCGAAACCCATGCCCGAACCTCAGGGTAAAGAGTGTGCTGCTGCTGATTCCCAGAATGGAAAATAACCAGATGACGTGCGATAGAACCGATGCCTGCTCATGACGGAGAGAGGATGAATTTTCATCACTCTGACTAATCTGAAACAGTTTCCAGATATTAATCAGATATTCGTAAGATGAAATTTTTATCGATTTAATATCGCCCGACATTATTTTCTTATTTTACCCACGGAACTGGAAACAGCATCCAGGATTTTTTCTGATAATCTGCATAAATACCCCCGAAATCTGACTGAATAAAACGGCGCTCTTCCTGATACGCCAGAAAACCATACCAAACGGTAAACAGAATCGCGCCCAGCCATTGCCACGCACCAACGCTCAAAGCCGTACCGATCCAGAACAGGAGATAAGCCAAATAGAAAGGATGCCGGACTATACGATAGGGGCCGGTGCAGTAAAGCTGATGGGGGGCCGCATCATGATGGGCAACATCTGGCCGATTTCTGCGCGTTGTTGCGATGGTCCACCAGAAAAGAGCCAGAGCGGAAACAAAAAGAAATAGTGCCCCTCCCTGTGTCCAGACATCCCCATGAACGGATCTCAGGGAAGCCAGAAACAGACCATAGAAAACGAGACTGCATGCAGACAGAACTTTCATGGGAAAAGGCATTCCATTTCCCATCTGGAAGTGCCCGCGCACGCCCCAGCTGAACGAGAGAAAATTCAGAGCGGAGAGAATGAGAACAAGAATGGACATTATGCGGCTCCTCGCAGCCAAAGGGCGACATTGCCGCCGGAAAGAAGATCTTCGAGACCGTCGGTGGCACTCGTGAATGGATCGATCAGAGGAAAAGAGGCTCGGATTTCGTCATACCGTTGCCGGTTCGATGACATGAGCTGCATGGGACAGTTCAATCCGGGATAAGGACGAAGTTCCGTCTCAGGCTGGTAACCGAGCCGTTTGTAAAACGACACATGGTTTTTCCGGACACAGGCAAAACCTACCTGAGCATGAGACATCATGCCCAGATAACCGGCTATCCGGTATAACAGGAACACAAGCCCCTGATTGTTCTGCGCCTCAGGGCTTCGAACCAGTCGGGTGAGTTCAAGACCTCGTCCTGGCCCACTGGGGGAAAAGGACGCATCCTTGAGAATCCGATTTACGGCTTCGGGAAACGTATCGGCTCCCGGAGAGCGCAGATCACTTCCGGAAACAAGAAAAGACACCCGGACAGAGGCCAGAGGAACATCGTCCCTGTAAATGACCACCGTGCGGCTGTTGGCCATTCCGTCATAATCATCAACGAAGCGACCGCTCTCGTTCGGCTCTATGTACCCTGAGGTCAGATAACTTTCATACCTCAGACGGTATGCGTCTTCGTGGGTCTTAGCATCAACCGCGAGCTTCGCGATATAATCCGGCGAGCTCAGCCGCCGGGGTAATCGGGTGTGAACCGATGCGCCCTGAAGGATTGGGGTAATTTTGAGAGACATCTCTTGTGTGCTCCATGTTGTGGGACACACCAAGAGTATTTGCTGGCTGACCTGCGGTCAGGCATCTTGCAGCCATTATTGTGTGAGGAACCAAGATGGCCGAGTTCGAGCCGGTCAAAACGATACCGGAATTCCGGAAACTGGATGATGCCGACATTCTGGAAGGCTATCTGGACGGCTTCCATGGAACAACGGAGCCGGGGTCTGACAAATCCCCATCATACTGCCATGGCTGGCTAAATGGGCAGGTCGATGCCGGCTTCAGAGATCAATCAGAGGCTCAGAAAGAGCTTGCACAGGCTTTTCAGAACCTCTGAGAAAAGCAGCCCATGACCTGTACGTCGCAAGACTGCTTCCCTTCTGTGTCTTCACCACGGAACAAGTGATTTTCCGAGAGCCTTCTGCGCCGCTGGCGTCATGCCCAGATCATTGCGGTTCCACCACCCACCGCCAAGGGACTGGAACAGGGCAACACTATCCGAATAACGTGTTCCCTGTGCCTGTACCAGCGCAAGCCGCGCCTGGGCATTCGCCTGTTGAGCCTGCAACATCATAAGTTCGCTGACATCCCCGAGACGAAGCTGCGCGTGAGCGATTTTTAAGCTTTGAGTTGTCGCGTCATAAGCACTCTGATTGGCCTGCAAGGCGTCTGCATCGAAATCTAGCGCATGCAAACTGTCAGCCACATCCTGAATGGCAGACAGAACGGTAGCCTTATAGGTCTCGTTCGCCTGCATCAGATTGTCGCGCGCCTGCCGCTCCGCATGAAGCAGGGAACCGCCCTGAAAGATTGGCTGCATCACGGTGGCGGCAATCGTCCAGTTTCCATATCCCGGCTTGAAGAAATCGCTCATCGTACCGACGGCCTGCCCAGGCAGCGCACTAAGTTGCACGTTCGGTAAGCGGTTGGCGATCGCAACGCCGACCTGTGCACTGGCTGACTGGATCTGAGCCTGAGCGGCCCTAACGTCCGGCCGCTGGTTCAGAAGGTCTGACGGCAATGACACTGGAAGCGTCTGAGGCAGAGTGAACTGTTCAAGCCGGAACTCTGGGAGAGGCGAGTTAGGTGCCACACCGACCAGAACGGCCATCTGGTCCCGCGTCTGCGCAAGTTGTAGATTCAACCCCGGAAGTGTGGCTTCAAGCTGCGCAACCGACGCAAGCTGGGACACCATATCCTGCTGGGATGCATCCCCCAACTTCTGACGCTTCGTAATCAGGGCCAGTGTAGATTTCTGAGACGCAATAAGATCCTGCGTCGCGGCAATCTGAGCCCGGATGGAAGCTTCCTCAATCGTGGCATTGACCAGATCGGAGATCATTGTCAGGGCTGTGGCTTCAAGCTGGAACTTCTGGATTTCCGCCTGTGCACCTGCGGCCTCGATGGCCCGGCGCGTTCCGCCCCAGAGATCCGGTACATAACCAACCGTCAGCTGAGCTGTGTGAACGTTATAGAGCCAGGTATTGTTGTTCGGAACCGGTGAGTAAACGCGAGACGTCTTGTTCCGTGTCGGGTTAAAGGATGCCGAGAGGGTTGGATACAGACCGGCCCCTTCGATGCGCCTTTGTTCCCAGGCTGATTTCAGACCTGTCTGCATGGCTTTCAGGGACTGGTTGTTCGCCAACGCCTGTTCGACCAACGCATTGAGCGATGGGTTTTGAAAGATTTCCCACCACTTACCCGGAATATCCACACCGGTCTGGAATGTCTGGGACACACCGGCGCCAGTACCGCCATGGCCAGCCGTGGCCGTGCGCGGAGCGGACTGATAGTTCATACCTTTCGGTAAGTCAGGCTTATGAAAATCCGGACCAACAGCACAACCAACCAGAACCACCAGCCCCAGAAGAGCCGTCGAACCCTTGAGAAGCCGCTTCATGACGGGGCTCCATTTTCTTCAACAGGTTTGGCACGACGGGCATTCCGGCGCTCAACCCACATTTCAAGTTCGCTGAAATAGACCGGAAGCGCAAAGAGCGTAAGAAGCGTGGCAATTCCGAGACCACCCACCACAACCGTAGCCAGTCCACGCTGTACGTCCGTACCAACACCTGTCGCCATGGCGGCCGGCAACATACCGGCACTGGCGACCGTAGCTGTCATAAGCACCGGTCGGAAGCGTTCTCCAGCCCCCATGATTGTCGCAGAACGAACGGGATGACCTTCTGCGCGATGCCGGTTGATGCTGGAGATCATGATGATGCCGTTCTGCACCGCGACACCGAAAAGGGCGATGAACCCAACCGCCGTGGCAATGTTAAGGGTTTCCCCACGCACATGCAGAGCAACAAGACCACCCAGCGTAGCCAGAGGCACGACGCTCAGAATGAGCAGGGCATGACGGATCTTGCCGAACTCAATGAACAGCAGGACCAGCATCATGGCAAACATGATACCCAGAGCAATAGTCAGGCGCTTCTGGGCTCGTTCCTGCTGCTGGAAGGTTCCGGCCCATTCCAGCGTGTATTTTTCCTTATCGTAGTGGACGGATTTCTCAATCTGCGCCTGTGCATCGGCAAGATACTGCGACAGGGGACGCTGACCGTTATCTACGCGGATCGTGATCTGGCGATGGCTCAACTCATGAGCAATGTTGCTCTCACCCATCCGTAGTCCCACATGTGCGACCTGCGACAGGGGAATATAGGCGCCTTCCGCATCCAGCAGAGGCAGCTGGGCAAGACTTTGAAGATCCTGAGCATCTTTACGGGGAATACGAAGCGTCGCGTTGTAGAAGCGATCATCTTCATACACCGTAGAGATCGCCGCATCACCGATGCCGTAGGACACCATATCAGAAATATCGGAGACACTGATCCCATAACGGGCGGCCGCCAGACGGTCTGCCGTCACGGCGATCTGCGGGATCCGAGGCTCCTGGAAGATCGACGCTTCTGCCGTTCCCGGCACCTGATGCAGGACATCCACGATCTGCTGGCCAATCCGGCGCAGTTCCTGAAAGTCGTTTCCGTAAACACGCAGGACGAGCGGACTGTGTGCACCGCCCACCAGATCACTCATGTTATCCTGAATAGGCTGGCTGATACCGAAATCAATGCCCGGCACCTGCGCAAGTCTGGCCCGCAGACGCTTGACGAATTGTGCCTTGTCTTCCCCTGAAGGCCATTGATCATAAGGTTTGAGACCGACGGGCATCTCGATATGAGACGGTGTCCACGGGTCCGTACCATCATCAGAACGACCAAGCTGCGTGATGGCGTAAGACGTTTCCGGAAACTCCCGAACCGCATTCCGCAGTTCGTTGGCAATCTTTTCGCCTTTCTCAAGAGAAATGCCGGTGGGCATCTGCACCTGAATCCAGAGAGCACCCTCATCCAGATCCGGCAGGAACTCGCGCCCGATCGTCATGCCAAGGAAGACGACCGCGACCAACGCGCCAGCACCGCCAATATACGCGATGAATGGCCGGTCGATAAAATGACCCAGCCAATGCGTGTAACGCTCATGCAACCATTCCAGCGGCTTGTTGCGCCAGATATGACGTGGTTTGCGAAGAGCCAGAAAGCTTAGGGAGGGGATCAGGGCCAGAGCGCAAAGCAATGCGCCAAGAAGTGCAAAGCTGACCGTATAGGCCATCGGGCGGAACAGCTTGCCTTCACTGCCTTCGAAGGCGAAGAGCGGGCTGTATGCGAGAATAATAACGAGCGTGGACGAGAAGATCGCATGTCCGGCACGCTTGGCGACAGTCAGAACATCATCCGCATTCAGAGCTTCGGTCGGGCGTTCCTCACGGATGCGAAGGATCGTCTCCATGATAACAATGGCGCCATCCACGATTACGCCGAAATCGACCGCGCCCAGCGAGAACAGATTCGCCGCCATGCCGAAGAAATGCATGAGCGTAAACACGACGGACAAAGCGAGCGGAATGGTGACAGCCGTAACGATGGCACTACGGGGACTTCCCAGAAACAGCGTCAGAATAACGCCAACCAGAAGAATACCCTCGATCATCGTTTCCGTGACCTTATGGGTCGTGGACAGGACAAGGTTATCCCGATCCATGTAAGGAACGATGCGGATATGCTGAGGAGCCAACTGCTTCTGAAGCTTGGCAACGGTCTGATGCAGATCTTCCAACACGACGGACGGGTTCTCGCCGCTCAGCATGGTCACAACCCCTTCGACCATATCGGGGTTGTGGTCTTTACCGAGAATCCCTTCTCGCACCTGATGACCAAACTGGACCGTACCAAGATCACGGATGAAAACAGGCACGCCATGACGCTGGGCGACGACGATGTTCTCCATGTCCGCCAGAGAGTGGATCATGCCGATACCGCGAACGATGTAAGACTGTTCGCCTCGGGAGACCCGGCCGCCGCCTGCATTGATATTGTTGTTGCGGATGGCAGTCAGAACATCTTCCAGCCCCACCGAATAACGCATCAAGGAAGAGGGAGTCAGTACAAGCTGGTACTCACGGGTAAAGCCCCCGAAATTATCCACACTGACAACGCCCGGAACATGCAGCAGTGCCGGAATGACGGACCACTTCTGCACATCCGAAAGCTGCATCAGGTTCTTGTCATCTGATTCCAGCGTATAGCGGTAGATTTCGCCTGTCGGGCCGGAAATCGGACCCAGCGTTGGCTGCGCCCCATTCGGAAGGGCATTGCTGGCCAGAATGGTTTCTACTTGCTGACGCGCCCAGAACACATTTGTTCCATCACGGAAGATCAGTGTGATGAGAGAGAGGCCGAACGTGCTGGTGGAACGACTGTCCGCCACACCCGGTACGCTGGCCAGCATCCGTTCCAGAGGGATTGTGACCTGCTGCTCCATTTCCTCGGCGGCAAGACCAGACTGCTGTGTCGTAACCTGGACACTGACGGCCCCAAGATCCGGGTATGCTTCAACAGGAAGAATGCGCCACGCAAAGCTGCCCATAAGAGCCAGCAGAACCGCAGCGAAGAAAACGATATTCCGGCGCACAAAGCACCAGGCAATGAAACGTTCGATCATGGTGGCTGGCCTGTCCGGTCAGTCGTCGTTCAACAGGATGGCGCCGCTTGTCACGATACGCTCACCTGCTGAAAGGCCGGACAGGACACGAACATCGTCACCTTCATCATACGTGATGGTCACGTCACGCCTTTGAAAGACACGTGGAGACGTCTCGATGAAGACGGACACCTGATCGTTGTTCATAAGCAATGCGGATTTCGGCACCAGAACGGAAGCCCCGGCAGGAATACCCAGCTTTGCGGACGCAAAAAGTCCAGGACGCAGGGTGCCATCCGCATTGGAGCACACTACATAGGCGTTTACGCGCCGTGTGTCTGGCTTGAGGGCGGGATCAACGGTCACCATCGGGCCGGAGCAGTGTCGTCCGGGTATTGCGGGGAACGTAACATCCAGTGTGACATTCCCAACCAGATCATCCGTGCGATCTTCTGGTACGGCCGCAGCAACCCACACAGATGAAAGATCCAGCAGAGTCATCTGAACAGCCGTTGAATCAGTAATATTCTCCCCGACAGCCATAGTCGTCGTCGCCACAACGCCATCAACTGGAGAAACAAGGGGAACCTGCCCCTGAGCGGCATAATCAGAGCGTGCACCAAGCACCTGAAGTCGCTGATGTGTACGCTGGGATTCAGCTTCTGCCTGCGCAAGGTCGTTCCTGGCAGCTTCAAGGTCTTTGACAGCGTTGCCACCGGCCGCCAGAACCCCCCGGGCACGATCATAGGCACGCTTGGCAAAATCCAGCGCGGCGCGGGCGCGGCGATCGTCTGCCCAAGCCTGATCCAAATCGCTGGCTGCGATGGTTGCGAGAACCTGTCCGCGGGAAACGTGCTGCCCCAGTTGAACGGCCACACTCATGATGCGACCTGTTGCAGGCGCGAGCACATTCACCTGGTGATCGGGAATGGGCACGACCTGAGCAGGCAGAACAATGGCCGTCGTATCGTTGGCTGAAGCAACCGAGGTCACAACCAGACGTTTCTGAAGGGGACTGTCCTTCCTGACAACGATGTTGCCATTCTGCCGAGTCAGCATAGGCGCATCGGGGGCCGCTTCATGCGAAGGGGCCAACAGATGAGTTCTCAGAAAGAAACCAAGGAGAAGGACAAGAATCAGCAGGCCGACGGCCAGAGCGCTGACGCGCGCAACACGCATATTTTTCGAAAACCCCGTACCTGCTGGACAGCTTCTGCCGCGACGGCGACAGAAGCAGAAAGCGCCCTGCTATTCCTGAACCCCGACGATTTCATGGCAGGAAGACACCCCACCATCGTCTGTCGGAATCACTAGAAGCTGAAAACTCGGATTTTCTAAAGCCTCTCGGCAACGTATTGCAAAAATTTTATGGTTCTGACTTGAAAATTACACAAAAAAAGCGGCTCACCCGAAGGATGAGCCGCTTTCGTCGCTAAACTGAATTTCAGGATCAGAAACGATATTCGATACCAGCAGCAACCGTCGTCGGGTTCAGGCTGTCGCGAGCATGGATATAAGGGCCGGAAGCTCCACCACGTTCGTTGATGAAAGCAGGAACGGAAAGCCACATCTGCTTGGCATCAAAGTTGAAGAACCAGTTGCCGACGAGCTGATAGTCGAAGCCAACATTTGCTGCCGGACCGACTGTCGTACGGAGATCAAGCTTCTGCACAGCACCACCAGCCGGGCTGATGTTGTGGAAGAACGCCAGCGTCAGACCAACACCTACATATGGGTTGAAGCGCTTGTGCGGACGGAAATGCCAGGCCAGCGTTACCGTCGGTGGCAGAACCCATGTGCTTCCCAAATCGACCTTGCCGAGAGCAGTGTCCTCAGCGGCCAGTTCATGGCGGGTGCTGGCAGCGATCAGATCAAGCGAGATATGATCCGTGAAGAAATACTCAAATGTGAATTCCGGAGCGACCTGATTGGTTGCCTTCACACGGCCTCCAATCACCTTCACACGGGAAGACGTATCCTGCGGCAGCACACCCAAAGCCGACAGACGGATCAGGAAGTCTCCCTTACCGAGACCGATTTTCGTATTCGCGCAGGTCTCGAACAAGCCGCAATGACCGGAGGACGGCGGCAGGATGTTAACCTGTGGGACGGGGGCTGCCGTCATCGGGGCGGAAACGGTAGCCTGCGGAGCTGCTGTCTGTGCGAAAGCAGGAGTAGCCATCAGGCCCAGGGCAGCGACCAGCGCGAAAGCGGAAGTCTTCATAAGGGAGGTTCCATCAACAATAGTTGACCTCAGAAAGCACTCCTCCCTGTCCCTCACCTTGACCTGGATCAAGTCTGGGGAATTATGTGTTATAGGTGTGGCGGCCAGAAGAAATGTTTCATGCCGGAAGAGAACAAAGAGTCATGACGTCGTCGCGCAACCCGGAAGAAATTCATGATCGTTGCTCACATTGCATCGGTCGGAAGCACAGTATTTGCAGCGCGATTGAAGACTGTGATCTTGCAATACTGGCAAGCGAGTCTTCGAGAATGACCGTTCCTGATGGTCGATCTTTCATAGAAGAAGGTTCGCCGGCACACGATTTCTTCGTTGTCACTGACGGACGGGTCAAGCTATTTACACTTCTTCCTGATGGGCGCCGTCAGATTACCGGATTTGCCGAGGGTGGAGACTTTCTCGGACTGGCGGCTTCCACGAGCTATGCATTTGGCGCAGAGGCGCTCGGCACTGCAGTTCTGTGTCGATTTCCACATGCCTCCATGCAAAGACTTACAGATCGCTTCCCAAACCTTGAACACCGCCTCCGACAGGAGGCCTCGCGGGAACTCAGCCTGATGCAGGCCAGGCTGACGCTTCTAGGACGCAAGACCGCTCGGGAACGGCTTGCAACCTTTCTCATGGAACGCATCCACCTGCTGGCCCCGCCATGCCACGCAAACGCTTCCCAGGTTGAATTCGACCTTCCTATGCCCCGCACAGATATTGCCGATTATCTGGGACTGACTATTGAAACAGTCAGCCGGGTACTGAGTGCCTTCAAACGTGAAGGTCTCATAAACATTCGCGGCATCACACACATTACAATCATGCAACCTGAACGCATTTCTGCCATTGCGGAAGGCCTCGAATAGTCGACTCATCAAGGTGAGGCCACATTCCCGCCATGATGAACTGGTGTCTTCCTGCCAGACATTTACAGGAGACTTCATGAAATCCCGTCTTTTCTTTCGTTCCATGCTCGCCATCAGCCTTCTGACGGGCTCCGCCATGGTGGTCTCTCACGCGCATGCCGCAGATCCGGCTGCAGCCACGCAGAGCAGCACCAGCCAGAATGATTTTCTTGGAAACCTGACGAAGAAAGAAGACAGCGTGAATACGCGTCTTCAGAACTACCAGACACAGTCCAAGGCTGCGCAGGAGCAGCGTACCCAGAAGATCCAGTCTCTCAAGGATCAGTACACGAATGCTCCGGCTAATCAGAAGGCTCGCATCCAGAAGCAGATCAATAGCGAACGCGACAAGCTGAACACTGCGCGCGCAGAGCAGACGGAAAAGCTTCAGAAGCTGAAGAATGCCCCTCAGGAGCAGAAGAACCGCCTGAATGCTCTTGGCAAGAAGACCCGCAGCGATGCAACCAACTTCCTGAACGGCGGTCTCTAAGATTCTCGTTGTCAGCCGGGTTTTTCCCCGGCTGACAGTTTCAGATCACAAACTTCTAAATGCGGCCATGGCCCGGTCTCGGCCCTCTTTCAGGTCTACAACAGGTCTCGGATAGGTTTTCCCAAGCGTAATGCCTGCTCTTTCGAGGTCATCCTCTTTCGCATTCCAGGGTTCGAACAGGTCTTTGCCAGACAACTTCTTAAGCTCTGGAACCCATTGCCGAATGTAATCCCCCTCCGGATCGAATTTCACGCCCTGCCGCGTCGGGTTGAAGATTCGGAAGAATGGCGATGCATCTATGCCCGTCCCTGCGACCCACTGCCAGTTCATGGCATTGCTTGCCCAATCAGCATCAACAAGTGTGTCGCGGAACCATGCCTCCCCCTCACGCCAGTCAATCAGCAGATGCTTCGTCAGAAACGAGCCAACAATCATTCTGGCGCGATTATGCATCCAGCCGGTTTTCCATAACTGGCGCATCCCAGCGTCTACAACAGGGACACCCGTTCTTCCCTGCTGCCAGGCCAGAAGATCTTTTTTGCTCTTGCGCCAAGGCATCTTCTCAAATTTTTGGCCAAGACTGGTATCCGGCAGGCGAGGTTGATGAAAGAGCGTGTATTTCGCGAATTCCCGCCAGCCAATTTCAGAAAGGAATATTCTTGCCCCCTCATCATGGGCACCTTTCTTTTGTAGTGCGGCCCAAATCTGCCGCGGAGAAATAGCGCCCGACGCAAGATAAGGAGACAGTCGCGACGTCCCTTCCCGGCTCAGTTCATCACGGCCTTTGCCGTACCGACTGCAGTCATGACGAACAAAATCTTCGAGGTGCTCATGTGCTTCCTTCTCGCCCGGCTCCCAGGATGCACGCAATCCAGCCGCCCAGTCCGGATGCGTGGGAAGAAGTGTTGACTCATCAAGCCGGTATTGAGCCAGAAGGCTATCTGACAAAGGGTAAAACGACAGATTAGCTGGAGAACCGAAAGGTTCTGGCACGTCCTGAGCCTGAAACGCTTTCCAAAACGCCGTGAAGACCTGATAAAAGCGCCCCTCCTTGGTCTGGACCTGCGCGGGGTCCAGCAACACCGTTCCCCACGACCCTTCGGCAGCAGTACCCTGCGTCTTGAGAGCAATCGCAATCCGCTCATCCTGCTCACGTTCTTTCTGATGCAGACGGTGATGCCAATAGACGCTTTGCGCACCTGTTTCCCTG
The DNA here is from genome assembly GCF_015244665.1 of Gluconobacter japonicus. Taxonomy (NCBI): domain Bacteria; kingdom Pseudomonadati; phylum Pseudomonadota; class Alphaproteobacteria; order Acetobacterales; family Acetobacteraceae; genus Gluconobacter; species Gluconobacter japonicus. The sequence goes on along the minus strand of NZ_JABCQN010000002.1, from coordinate 170,972 downwards.
GCCAGTTGCGGGACCAACTTTTCTGCCGAGCCTTTCAACGTCAGCAGAGTTCCTTGATGACGGCCCAAAGTCCTTCTGAGGTCTGCCAGAGCTCCGTGTAGCCACCATCGCGAGGCACCGCCAAGAGAATGGAGGGCTGGCGTTTCATCGTCCAGAACATAAAGGCAGATAAGAGGCTGTCCGGTTGCAAGGGCTGCTTGTAACGCCGGATGGTCACTGAGCCGCAGATCCTCCCTGAACCAGACAATAACAGGGGGTGCAGAAGTGTGGTGACCTTTGGCAGACATCGGGTCCTCGTTGCTATGATATGGAGGGCATAGCGTCCGACAGGTCGTTTTGTTCATAAGGTTGTGATTCTGATCCGAAATTCATGTTTCATTTTGAAACAATGCAGTCACACAAAATCCTTCACGGTCGTGAACTTTTCGGTCGGGATAGCGTTTCGATGCCGAACGCTCTTTCGAAGGAGTTATACCTAATGTCCATCAAGTCCATCGCCCGTGTTGCACTGTCCCTGACGCTGCTGTCCGGTGCTGCCGTTTCGCTTTCGGCCTGCAACACTGTTCACGGTGCTGGCCAGGACGTAAGCGCTGTGGGTCACAATGTGTCCCGCGGCGCCAACGCAACGCAGGATGCCATCCAGCGTCATACGGATGCGTCCACGCACTGATCTTCATTCATTCAGACCGAAGATCGACGAATCAACCGCCGGGATCTTTCCGGCGGTTTTTTCATGTCCGGCGCCCACACCAACAAGATCACGAAATGTGAGCCTTGAGGTGTTTTTAACCAGTTTTGATGTGATTCCACTTGTAATCTGTAATTTACCGGTCTCATATCTCAGTCTGAACAGACGTTCTCGGGGCGGGGTGGAACTCCCCACCGGCGGTATTGATAGGTTTCGATCTATCTGAGCCCGCGAGCGCCTTCTTTCTTCATGGAAGAGGGGTCAAGCAGATCCGGTGAGACTCCGGAGCCGACGGTCATAGTCCGGATGAGAGAGAACGCAGCACTTGCCCGATGTCGGGCAGGGAAAAGTGTGCACTGTGCACTCTCCCTGCGCTCATCATCGGTTGAGGGCGGCGTGCGCCCTGCGGACGTCCCTGACTGGGACCGAAGACCGCAGCCTTGTTGAAGCAGACCGCCTTTTCCGCATCTTCAAATCTCGCATCCATCCGGGACGGCTTTCGTGTGGCTATTGCTCGGGCAATAGACACGTTTGGGGCGACCTCACCCAACCCTTCTGTTGGCTGTGCGCTCCTGGATAGCGAAGGCCGTATCCTGACGGTTGGCATTCATCCGAAAGCTGGCCAGCCACATGCCGAAGCCATGGCACTTGCGCAGGCACAGGATACCGGCGTGCTTGAGCAGGCCCGGACGGCACTTGTGACGCTGGAACCCTGCAACCATACGGGCCGTACGCCACCATGCAGCGAAGCTCTGCGCAACAGCCCTGTTGAGCATGTCTGGATTGGAGTTGCTGATCCTACGCCTCAGGCAACAGGGGGAGCTGCACGTCTTCAGGAAATGCCGGGAGGACGTAATGTCACATTCCTGAAGGATGTTCCGGAACTGGCAGATCTTTATCGCGACTGCCGTGCATTACTAGCCCCTTTTCAGAGCCGCGCAACGCGTCATCGACCATGGATCAGCGTGAAGCAGGCTTTGGATCGCGACGGGTTTATGATCCCGCCAGTCGGTCAGACAACTTTTACGTCCGAGGCATCCCTGACACTCGCGCACAGACTGCGCCGCGCAACAGACGCCATCATCACGGGCGTTGGCACTGTTCTTGCTGACAAGCCCCGCTTTACCGTGCGTCGGGTTCAGGATCATGCCAATCGCGCAAAACGTCTGCTGGTCGTGTGCGACCGTCACGGGCGCCTTCCGGCGGACTGGAAAGCTGAGATGGAGCGGTCCGGGTTCGATGTCCTAACCAGCCCAGACCTTCTGGCTGTCCCGGCGATGCTGGCAGATCGCGGCGTGAACTGGGCCATGGTGGAAGCCGGGCCGGGTCTTCTGGAAACCGTGTCGGAGGCTGGTCTCTGGGATGACTGGCTGACCATTCGCAAGGATGGCGACACCGATCACATCACACTTCAATCGCGGGACGAGAGCCCGCTTCGACTGCTGAGGGAAAACGCATGTTCTCTGGAATCGTAGAGCGTCTGGGCACTGTCCGGTCCGTCTCCCTCCGGGACAAGGCCATGGACCTGACCATCGAGACGGGCTTTCCCGATCTGGAACTCGGTGAGAGCGTGGCGATCAATGGTGTCTGCCTGACGGTCGAGACGTTCGATGCCACCGGTCTCGCGACGTTCCACCTAAGTGGCGAAACATTATCCCGCACGCCGCTGGATCAGCTCAAGGCCGGTTCGAAGGTCAATCTCGAGCGTGCCGTTGCAGCCAGCACCCGGCTTTCCGGACATATCGTGCAGGGACATGTCGATAATGTCGCGACCCTCGCCAGTATCCAGAAAGCTGGCGATTCCTATGCCCTCCGCGTTTTCGTGCCTCAGGATCTGCGCCAGTATGTCGTGGAAAAGGGCTCCATCACCTTTGACGGTATCAGCCTGACGGTCAACGAACTGCATGACGGGATTGTTTGGGGAAACCAGACGGGATTCGAGGTTGGTCTGACCATTATTCCTCATACCTGGGAGCACACGAATCTTTCTTCCCTGGAGATCGGCACCCGGATGAACGTCGAAGTCGATGTGCTGTCCAAATACGTCGAGAACCTGCTGCGCTTCTCTCCTACCCTTGGAAAGGCTGTATCATGAAGCCATCTCTGAAAGCCGCCATTGAGGCCATTCGTGCAGGCGGAATGGTCGTCATGGTGGATGACGAAAACCGCGAGAATGAGGGTGATCTGGTTATGGCGGCACAGTTCGCCACACCGGAAGCCATCAACTTCATGGTGCGCGAAGCGCGGGGATTGGTCTGCCTTCCACTGGAGGCGGAGCAGGTTGATCGCCTTGGTCTACCTCCAATGGTCAGCCGTAACCGGGACCCACGCGGCACGGCCTTCACAGTTTCGATTGAGGCGGCGACGGGTGTCACAACAGGTATTTCCGCTGCGGATCGTGCCCGGACAATTGTGATCGCGGCCAATCCGGATGCAACAGCTGAGGACGTTGTTTCTCCTGGTCACATCTTTCCCCTTCGCGCTCATCCCGAGGGTGTGGTTGCGCGCAACGGACACACGGAAGGTTCGATCGACATCGCACGCCTTGCAGGCCTTGAGCCAGCGGGGGTGATTTGTGAGATCATGGCAGATGACGGCAGCATGATGCGTCTGCCGGAGTTGCGGCGGTATGCGGCAAAACACGGCCTGCCGATTGTCAGCATCGCGGATCTTCAGGAATGGTGCCTTGAGCATGGACGTGGTCCTGTAGAGGACGCCCAACTCATCAGCACGCCTGTTCCAGCTGCTGGGGAAATGATTGCGGCGTCGGCTCTGCCCAGCATTTTTGGCGGCCATGATCTGCGTATTCATGCCTTCCGGGCCGTTGACGGCGTGGAGCATGTAGCACTGGTGAAGGGCGATCCGTCCAAGGGAGTGCCGCTTGTGCGTCTACACTCCGAATGTGTGACAGGTGATGCACTTGGCTCCCTGCGTTGCGACTGTGGCGCACAGCTTCGGGAAGCTCTGGAGCGCATCTCCGCTGCGGAGTCTGGCGTGCTGGTCTATCTGCGAGGCCATGAAGGTCGTGGTATCGGCTTGGCCAACAAGATCCGCGCCTATGAATTACAGGATGCCGGCATGGATACCGTCGAAGCCAATGAAGCTCTCGGTCTGCCTGCCGATGCGCGGGAATGGGACGCCGCAGCCGACCTGCTCCGGCATCTGAGCGTAACCTCCCTGCGTCTTCTGACAAATAACCCGGATAAGGAATCCAACCTTGTCCGCTTCGGATTTGACGTTCAGTCTCGTGAACGACTGGAAATCGAAGCCAACCCTTTCAACCGGGCCTATCTCGCTACCAAGCGGACACGGATGGGTCATTTTCTTCAGGAACAACCCGCATGAGCAAGCATATCCCCGTCGCCCCTGACCTGCGCCTTTCGCCTGCACCGAAAATGGCCATCATCGTCAGCCGCTTCAATACAGAGATTACGGGCGGCCTGAAGAATGGCGCGCTTGAGTGGATGGAAGAGCGCGGCATCACAGATGTGGATGTTTATGATGCTCCTGGCGCGTTCGAACTGCCACTTCTGGCGCAAAAGCTGGCAAAGTCGGGAAAGTATGAGGGTGTGATCTGCCTTGGTTGTGTCATCAAGGGCGATACGGCGCATTTTGAATTCATTTCCCTGGGTGCCACCATCGGCATCATGCAGGCCCAGCTTGCAACGGAAGTGCCAATCGCTTTCGGCATTCTGACGACTTACACGGAAGCACAGGCCGTGGCTCGCTCCCGTCATGATGCAGAAAACAAGGGGCGGGAAGCAGCGGCGGCGTGTGTCGAAAGTGTTGCTTTCCTAAGAAATTAATATGACATTTGTAGGGATTCTCTTGTTATTAATTTAACAATAAGAGAATCCCTACTTTATTAGCATACGGTATTACTTATTATTATATTAATATTACTTTATAAACCCAAAAGATTGCGACTCTCTGGAAACCAGATTAATGTAAGATTAATTCGTGCGGTAGTGCCATGGTGAAGCTCCCAAAACTTCATTCTGGATCAAGGGAAACAAGTAATGTCAGAACGCCTAGCCCTCGCTATATTTGTCAAAAATGAAGAGCGGGATATCGCTTGGTGGTTAGGGTGGCATATCGCCCTCGGGTTCACGACGATCTGCGTTTACGATGATGACTCAACAGACAGGACAGCGGAAATCGTCCGCGCGGCCTCAAAATCGTTTGATGTTCGACTAGAGACATCCGAAAAAGCTGTCCGGTTTAATCACCGTCAAAGATTAACTTACGAAAAAGCAATTTCTGACGCAAAAAACAAGTTTGAATGGCTAATGTTCCTCGATTCAGATGAATATCTTGATCTTGGAAAAGATCAAAATCTTTCTGCTTTTCTAAAAAAATTCCCCGATGCGTCGGCTATTGCAATCAACTGGTGTTGCTTCGGAAGCAATCACCATATCGTTAGGCCAACAAACTCGTCTCCATTGGAATCATATGTACGTCGGTCAAACCCAAATTCTACTGACGCAAACAAAATTGTAAAATCAATATTTAGACTTGATAAAACGAGCAGCAGATACATTAATCCGCATCATTTTGATGTAGATGGGCTCTATATCACTTCAGACGGCACCGAAATACAGTGGGACGCCACCCACCCCGAAAGAACACAGGACTACCCATCTTGGACGAATGCTTGTGTGCGGCATTATGCCTGCCGCAGTCTGGCTGATTTTCTGGATAAGGTTGAACGGCGCAGCGATATTCGCGACCTACCTGATCCAATGAATTATTTCAAAATTTTTGATATCAACGAAACGCTCGATGTACCAGATGAAGGTTTTCTATTAAAGGTCAGAAAAATCGTCCGGCAAATACGCCAAAATTACGAACAGATTCTTTATTCTAAAATAACAAAAAAACAGCCATGGAAAATTTATAACGGTCATGTTGGTTTTGAGATTTGTGAAATCCAAACCGTTCATGGATCTCGTGCGTGTCTGGATCGGGAAAGTGGAAATTTGGTAAGCATTATGGATGGTGCAAACGCTGATCGTTTTGCACCTATCTATGGGATTTTAGTAAATGATGACCCCGACACTCTCTATCTAACCACCGCGACAGAAACAGACATTCTTCATGTGCCTTTTGATGATCGTTTTGGAACAATCGTTCCATTCAAGATCGAAACAACAGGAGAAGGTACATCTGATATCGGGCTGCGCAATCCTCATTCAGGTCGCGCTATCTGTTGGCTCCTTCCAGATCAGGAAACACGTTCAGGAGCTATTGAATGTGATCGACAGTGGATGCATGGATGGGAGATGATCCACCTCCACAAGCTAGATATGTTTCCAAACAGACTTGCAGAGATAGTTGCGAAACTAACACATTTTTCTTTGCCGAATGCATACTCGAATGAGGTATATACCAACGATATGGATATAGCATTTGCATTTTTGTCATCCAGAACTCAAAGTGAACAGAACATTTGGGCTCAGGAAAATAATGTGACGTTGCCAACCTGGATGACAAATGCCCCCAAAATCACACTTTAGATATGAATATCGCCAACAAAATGTTTCAAAAAATTCTTAATTATAGATAAAGAATTACCTTGCCCCGAGCATCCTATTTTGTTAGAAAGCAGTATTATCAAATTCAACTAATTTTATTTCTCAGCCACCTCAAAGAGGTGGCTTTTTTTTTGCGAGTTTGAGTCATGAAAAAAAATGCCATTCTGACGTATATTTTGAGCATTCTTTTTTTTCCCGGGATCTGTCTGGCTTCCCCTCAGACAACATACCGCGATAACTCCGGAGCTACTAAATCCATCCTGTTTACGACGTCTCTTAGCAATACCAATCTTATGAAATCATTATCTTACAAAGATAATACAGGGCAATGGAAACCTGTCACTGTTACACAACAAATATGTGGAACCGATGGCAATAATTATCCCGTAATATGTAACCCTTTAGAAAAAAACATGATTGGCACAGCCAATGGAGTTGCGGGACTAGATGAAAATGCACGAGTTACTTCTTCTATCCTTGGAGAATCTATTATTACTGGACCTCGTATCAGCGGTATAGTTCTTCCTACCGTATATAACAATGTCAATCCACAGTTGACAGCAAACGGCAAAGGACCATTTTACTGGTGGGACGGAAATTCCACGATGCGCGTTGGCGGAACTCCTATTACCCTACCTCATAGCCCATATGGAAATCAGGCTGGGACCTACGAAAGCCTTGTTCTGAACGGCGTTCCAACTGGTGGCTATACGGCTGGTTGTGTATTATGCCTTTTCATGGAGCCTAGTGACATCAAGCAGGCAGCCGTATCAGCCGTAAATGTTCAAGGTGGAACCATCCCTAGCGCCGATGGTGTTCAGCTTTATGCAGGTCCAGTAAACGCAAATTTTGATCTAATCCTGCCAGCTGCCACATACACAGCTACAAGCGTTACCCTTGCCGGGACTTTGACTGCGGCTGAACTTGCTCATATTCAACCCATGATGACGATTTTCACCAACTCTCAAATTCCGGGTATTTCGGCATCGAACAACGAAATAGCTGATTACTACATGGGTGTGATTAAATCTGTTTCTACCGATAAAAATGTAACTACAATCACTGTCTATGGTTGGGGACAACAACTTACACAGTCTACTGGAGCCATCCCTTCCACAACATCTCTGGAAAGCTATTTCTGGGCTAATCAGACAACGCCCGTTGTGGGAATTGGCGGATTTAACAAAACTTTCGCCCGTAATATATTCATGAGCTACGATGGCGCAAAATCTGGCGCAACAGGTAATGCGGCAACTTCTCTCATTCATTCTTTTGCTGGTGAGGAACTTGATTTCAACGTTCGTAACGAAACCCGTAAAGGTGCTGTTCAGTTTACCGGCTACACACTTAACGTGAGCATGGATCCACTCCATACGAATTCTTTAACCCATAACAGTCTCGGATTTTATGCGGGAGGCAACACGCCTCATCACTTCCTTGCAGGAGACAGTTGTTATCCGGACGCCTCAGGTTATTATGACCAGAGTGCTTTTGAAAGTGCAGGCTCCTGGATTGGTGGAGGATGCCGTCTCGGAGAGTTGGAAACAGTTCTCAAACGACAGGACCAAGAAATCTTTGAATTCGATGGCTTAACGCAACAGTCTCCAAACTGGCGGTTAATGTACCACCTGGCAGAGCGTGTTTCGGGAGAAGGAACCGGGATTCAAAACGTGACCCCGAAATTTGGCATTGTTCTGGATGGTGAGAAAGGCGCAGGGGTCAGTTACGGTTCCCAACAGGCCGATTTTGAATGGAATTGGAACGGCTATTGGGGTGGGCTGGCTCTTTGTGGTTATGGAACAAATTGTGGCTTCATAATGGATGGTAACGGGGTGTCGCACATGGCACCGCTAGGTCTGACAGGTGGAAACGCTCTGACGATTGGCACACAGCCGTCAGGACACGTCGCAGGATTAGGCGAATATGTGGACGCAACCTATAGTAATAATCTGCTTGAAATTATGCGAGGAACAACCGCTAACCTTAGCCTTGACGCAAATGGTAATTTAACTTTATCGGGAAATATCGCTGCAGGTGCGGGCGGACAATTTATCTTGGCCCCCGCAAGCGGGGCAGGAGCGGGTGTAGGAAATTACATGACCACAGATGGTTATGCCAACCTGACGGTTCACGCCTCCAACGGTGGAACGGCCACGATAAGTGCAGGTCATATAATTGAAACTACGACTTATTCACTAAATTCCATGCCTAACGCGTCTCAGGACGGAGAACATGTATGGTGTTCTGACTGCAAACTAAACGGTATCATAGGCGTTGAAGCCTATTGGCACAGTTCAGCATCCAAATGGACAGATAGCCAGAATAATGATCTGGCTAAATAATTTTTGATATCTAGGATTTTGATAACACTTTATTTAAAGAGACCATTTGAAAAAGAAAAATTTATGATATATTAAAAGTAATTGAAATTTTGGATTAAACTTTAGGAAGCTCCATAATGTCAGAAGTCATTCTTGATAACGATAACTATGAAGTTTCCTATTGGAACAGAGAATCCTGCAATGTCACTATTGTTTTCTCCAGCGCTGGAGCATTGGCTTTAGCGCAGCCTGTAGAAGAATTTAAAAATACCATAAAAAACTTTAATACATCTTATATTTTCGTTAGATCAAAACATCTAGATTGGTACAATAACATAAATTCTATTAAAATGTTCCGTTTTCTTAGTTATTTTTGTAAAAAATACCAATTTATTTACTCTATGGGCGAAAGTCTTGGCGCATCTGGAGCACTTTTATTTTCAAAATACTGTGAAAGAATCACCCGAATAATGGCTTTTAGCCCGCAGTATTCCGCGCTTCCAGCTTTTTGCAAATGGTTCGGGCCGCTTAGTCCTCTGGATGGTGCCATTAGCACATTCGCATTTTCTGATTATGCTCCAGAAAGTGCCGCCTCTAAAGCTGTTTTAATTTACCCCTCCTGTTCATATGAAGATAATCTTCATGCAAAATTTTATAAATCTGAGAATTTTAATGTTGTTACCATTAACACTCGCCATCATGATATCGCTAGGCATCTTAAAAAAGATTATGGTACCAATTATCTAAATATAGTTCTTGATGCATTCTATAATAATAGGATAGATTTTTCTGCCGATACATTTGAAAAAATTCTATGCAATATTGTAGAATATAGCCCAAAATCTTTTGTGAAATGGATTGGGGATCAAACATTTAAATACGATCATTTTATCGAAATACCAAATTTTCATCTAGTCTCTCATGATGGGAAAGCTACACAAAGTAGTGTCTGCGAATACTCATTTCACAGAGACAGTACTGAGGCAGAAGCACAACGAGCAATTGATGAGCCTCTGCGTATGATTCCAGCGTTCCATACAGGTTTCGAAAAAAATCCTTGGTGGAGCATTGAACTGAAACAGCCTGCTCATATCAAGCAGATCATCATTTTTAACCGTTGCGATAATGAAGAGTTTGCGCGCAGATTTAACAAATTCTCCTTACTCAAGTCAGATGATGGTATATACTGGGAGGAATTTTACGAAAAAAATGATGCGCGATACATTGGAGGTGAGTTCGGAGAGCCTCTTCAAATAGAGACCGATTTTACGGCTCGATATATCAAAATTTTTCTAAACGAAACCAATTTTCTTCATCTCAGCAGAGTCAGTATTTATGGAAACCATCTCTGATAGTTTCCATAAATTTTAAAAACGCCGATAAAATAATGTGTCTTTCGGAACACTATTATTATCAGCAATTTGCACTATCTGCTCATGAAACGGCGACTGGCTGCACACCGGATCCATGTTCGCCGCATCTCCTGTCAATGCTAGAGCCTGACAACGACATCCGCCCCAGTCGATTTCTCGACGATCACAGGCGCGACAGGCTTCCGGCATCCACTCTGTTCCACGGAACATGTTGAACAGGTGGGAGTTGTTCCAGATATCCGCCAAAGACTCATCTCGAACATTGGGAAACGTGACGTTCGGGATGATTTCTGCGGCGTGACAGGGAAGAACACGCCCAGACGGCGAGATATTCACAAACCTTTGCCCCCAACCGCCCATGCAAGGTTTGGGCCTGTCTGCGTGATAATCAGGCGTTACATAATCGATGGCGAGGCCACCTTTAGCGCGCTCTGCCTCAACCGCCCGGGTAGATTCCTCAAGCTGCTGCCGGCTTGGTAAAAGAGCATCGCGGTTCTTCAGGCCCCAGCCATAATATTGGGTATGCGCAATTTCGACGCGGCCAGCTTTCAACTCACGGGCCAGCTCAAACATCTGCGGAATCCGGGCCACATTTTCCCGATGAACGACGAAGTTCAACGTCATGGGAATGCCGGATTCCTGAATAAGCCTAGCGGACTTCAATTTGCGCTCCTGCGCGCCCTTCAAGCCACCAATGCGCTCAGCGCCCTCTGTCGTGACATCCTGAAATGAGAGCTGGATATGATCCAGTCCGGCCTTATCCAGAGCCTCCAGCTTGCTCGCATCCAGCAGGACGCCGGATGTAATGAGATTAGTGTAAAGGTTCAGCTTTCGCGCCAGCGTGACCAGTTCGACCAGATCCGACCGCGCCATAGGTTCGCCGCCAGAGAAATGGACCTGTAGAACGCCCATCTCCGCTGCCTGCTCCAACACCCGACGCCACCCAGCCGTATCCAGCTCTGCCGCCTTCCGCTCCAGATCCAATGGATTAGAACAATAAGGGCAGGCAAGCGGGCAGCGGTGAGTCAGCTCAGCCAGAAGGCTCATCGGAGGCTGGGGTAAGGTCATGCGCGAAGAACGCCCTTTTCCGTCAGATCAGAAAGAAGCGCGAGAACGTCCGTTGAGATGACCTCGCGGGGAGCGGAGAACTGTTCCGTCAATACCTCAATGATCGTACCGACAGCCCTCTCTCCGTCCACAAGACCCAAAATATGTGGGGCGGCACCTTCGATAATAAAAGCCTTCTCGGGAGCCTGGACGAGCCAGAGATCCCGAACGCGGTCTTGTTGAAGGCGATGACCGCGCGCGAAAGACAGCACGGTGTCTTCCGTCACACTCATGGGACAAAAGCACCCGGTGGGATGTGGCCTTCCACATACGCATAATCCAGCGCATCCAGCATGGACCACAGAACGGAGCACTTGAACTCCAGAGCGCCCAGAACTTCGCGCTGTTGTTCCGGTGTAAGAGCATTTTCCCGCACATAGGCTAACGCGAAATCGGAATCCCGAGGAGCCTGCGTGAGACGCGGCGTGAAATAGGCCAGCGTTTCTTCGGAAATGAAGTCGTAGTGACGCAGCATCCCCGAAACCCGTTCGCTGATAATCGTCGGGGAAAACAGCTCGGTCAGTGAGGAGGCAATGGCGGCCAGTATGGACTGATCCCGCACAAAGTTCACATACGCATCCACGGCAAAGCGCGTCGCGGGCAACAGGCCATCGGTGCTCTCCACATAATCCCGATCAAGACCCAGACCATCCGTGAGCACAAGCCATCGGGCAACACCGCCTGTTCCAGGCTCCGTACCGTCATGATCCTCGATACGGCGACGCCATTCGCGGCGCAGCTCGGCGGTCGGCAGGCGAGCAAGGAGCGTGGCATCCTTGGCCGGGATCTTGGCCTGATAATAGTAGCGATTTAGGGCCCAGGCCTGCACCTGCTGCTTCGTCAGCAGACCATCGTGCAGCTTGCGATGGAACGGATGACGGTTGTGGTAGCGCTCAGCCCCGATCTGGCGGAGGCGGGCTTCGAGCTGGTCAGGGGTCAGGAGTGTCATGGTGTTTCCAGTCTGAAAGTCATGCCGTCTTCGGACACGGTCCACCCCGCATTCTCGACGTCTTTGCGTTCCGGACTGTCTTCCATCAGAACCGGGTTTGAGTTGTTGATGTGAATCAAGACTTTACGCGGTTTTGAACAGGATGCGAAACTCTCGACAGGGCCACCGCTGTCGCGAACAGAAACATGCCCCATGCGCTGACCTGTTTTCGGGCTCAGACCGGCACAGATCATTTCATCGTCGCGCCAGAGCGTTCCATCGAAAAACAGGATATTCGCCTGGGACGCACGCTCTATGATGTCTGGGGTAATGTGAGCACAGCCGGGAATGAAAAGTACCGTTTGCGTCCCATCCGTGATTGAGACACCCAAAGTTTCATCAGGCCGCGACCCTTCAGCCTCAGCGTAAAGCGGGGCCTTCCCCGGGACTGCGAAGGCCGTCAGCGTCAGGCCAGACGGAGTGCCATCTTTCAGGTTGAGTGCTGTCGGTACGTCCAGCTTGAGAGTCACACGCGGGACAATCGCAGGGTCAAGCGCGCCGAAAATAGGATTGGCGGCCAGTTGGTCCAGCGTGGACTCGCTGCCCATCAGCGTGAAAGGCTCACGCTCACGCAGGGTTAGCAAGCCCGTGATGGCGTCGATTTCACCGCAGGTCAGGATGACACTCTGGATCGGCGTGCCACGAAGACTGCCCTGATGATGAAGGGCTGGCGTCTCGATGATCTGCTGTCGCAGGTCCGGGGAGGCATTGAGAACAAACCAGTGTTCTCCATCGGCACTCACGGCAATGGAGGCCTGAGTGCGAGGGCGTGCGCCCTGTCGCGTGCGGGCGGCAACACATCCGGGCGCTGCGGAGTTCCATTGGGGGAATCCACCGCCGGCCGCGGAGCCGAGCACGATGACATCAATCATTTTTCAGAAAACCGTCTGGTAGGCGTCAACAGAAAAACGGCCGCCCCTGTAGGAGGCGGCCGTCATTTTCCCCAGAAAGGGAAAGATGATTACTTCTTCTCGCCGCAGACGTACGAGTTGATTTCTGCGCCCAGCGGAATTTCGGTAACTTTCGGCGTGTTCCAAGCCATGGCTGTTCTCCTAGCTCCAGGTTCGCCAACGGGCAGGGTCCCGTTAGCTCTGATCATTATTTAGTGACCTGTTCCTACTGGAGTTCAAGAGGGTTTTTGGGCAGAACACGCAACTGTGTCCTCTGTCAGGTCTTCTCACCTGAACATCATCTCCTCCGATTCAGGCACCAAACATGTCCGGCCGTTCGACTGAGCCTTCCGCACTTCCCAGCCAGAAAGGCTCTCTTCCGCCGGAAGATGACGCCCCTTGTCCTCTTTCGGACCTTGTTAAAGAAGACGAGGATCTGCCGGACCCCACGCTGGATCGTGACATATTGCGTCAACATCTGAACGTCCGGGATATCTGTGTTCTAATCCTGACGATTCTGGCCGTTTTCTATTCTTTGTATTTCACAGCGCCCATTCTTCTGCCTTTCGTCTTCGCACTGGTGGTCAATCTCATGATGATTGCCCCGATGCGTTTCCTTCGACAGAAGCTCCACCTCCCCAAGCATTTGGCTGCGTTGCTTCTGATCGTCGCCATGTTTGGTGTGGTGGGGGGTATTGCCACGACGATCTCCGTTCCTGCAGCTGGCTGGATCTCCCGTGCTCCACAGACTCTTCCGGCACTTCAGAGCAAACTGGCCGTTCTGCGTGGCCCTATTGAAATGATGCAGCGGGACTATCAACGACTGTCCGGAGTGTTTGGCGGGTACCGGCCATCAGGCTCTCATGCCGTCGCTGCCCCTATTGGCGGAGAGACAGCGTTGAGCAAGTTGGGCACCTCTGTTCTTGCCGGCACACGGGAAGTCGCCGGAGGATTTTTCTCCATGCTGCTGATGCTGTTCTTCCTCATGACAGAAGGAGACACGCTGCTCCGGCGTATCGTGGAAATCATGCCGACTTTTCGGAAGAAGCGCCGGCTGGTTCAGATCACAACCCAGATTGAGCGGAACGTATCTCTCTATCTGGCGACCATCACCATGATGAATTTCCTGGTGGGTCTGGCGAACATGATCCAGTGCTGGGCGACGGGAATGCCCAACCCTCTGCTCTGGGGTGTTTTGGCTTTTCTATTGAATTATATCCCCATCATCGGACCGCTTACGGGTGTTGTGGTATATTTTTTCGTAGGGCTCTTTACCTTTCCATCCCTGCTTTATGCACTTGTTCCCCCATCCATCTACCTGCTGATCCATGTGCTGGAAGGCGAAACGATTACGCCGATGCTGCTGGCGCGGCGTTTTACGCTCAACCCCGTTTTTGTTATGGGATCACTGCTCTTCTGGGACTGGATGTGGGGAATTTCTGGCGCGTTCCTGTCCGTTCCAATGCTCGCGGTCTTCAAGATTGTCTGTGACCATATCGAAGTCCTTGCCCCGCTTGGACATATTCTGGGCGGCTCCCGCAGACGGTCACTCAGCAGCGCCATCACGGCACAACTTCAGTCCGAACCCTGAGAAGGCTGATTTGAGGAACATCTGGTCAGACAGGGGGTTTTCAGGGTAGAGGCTGCGGCATTGTCCGGCACAGGAACCATCTCAAGGAGACCTCCATGACCCAACAGTCCCGACGCGGCGTCTGTCTGGTGATCTCAGCCCCCTCCGGTGCGGGTAAATCCACGATCGCCAATGCCCTGCGTGCGTCAGAACCCAGCCTCAAGCATTCTGTCTCTGTGACAACGCGGAGCCCTCGCCCCGGTGAAGTGGAGGGCATTCACTATCACTTCCGGGATATCGAAGCCTTTCGTGCGATGGCTGAGGGCGGAGACCTTCTCGAATGGGCAGAAGTCTTCGGCCGTGGGTACGGCACTCCTCGATCCCCCGTAGAGGAAGCCCTGGATGCTGGTTATGACATGGTGTTCGACATCGACTGGCAGGGTCACCGTCAATTGCGTGAAGCTCTTCCAGAGGATGTAGTCAGTCTCTTCGTTCTCCCTCCGTCATTGGAAGAACTGGAGCGTCGCCTAAACAAGCGTGCTTCTGACGACCCTGCAGAAATTGAGAAGCGTATGAAAGCGGCCCTCAACGAAATTTCACATTGGGCAGAATTCGATCATACCATCATCAATTCCGATCTTGATACAGCAATTTCTCAGGCGCGTTCCGTTTTGATTTCGGCACGATTGACGACCCGTCGGCAACGTAATCTCGTCAATGTAGTGGCCGGCTTTAATCCCACTCGTTAGCGTCCTATGCACATAGAAAGATTTCCGAGGGGCTGCCATTATTTGATGGCAGCCTTTTTTGTTACCAAATCAAGAAATGACAAAATATTTCTAATGTGGAATTACTATAGCTAACCGTAACAGTTTCGTTATGAACTGTTTTAGCAGCCGCAACGCTGATTCAGATCTTCATTCCGGGAGTCGCCAGCATGTCATCAAGACGCCTCTTTTTTCTTGCAACCACATCAATTCTGGCTTCTTCACTGGAAACTCAAGCTGTCGCTGCAACAACACCAGCGACAGCATCCCATTCCGCAAGGGCCATACAGCACACCTCCGCTCATGGAGCAAAAAATCCGGTCTCAACAAAACAACAGGTTGTTCGGAGGCGTAGTGCGCCAGCAGGCGGCAATGAGACCATGATCGTTACGGGAACGCACGCAAGCAACAAGCATGCGCGTGAAAGCACGAGTCCGGTGACTGTCGTAACAGCCGCTACACTTCGTCGTTCAGGTCAAATGAATCTGGCTGACGCACTGACACGGACCTATGCCTCGATCAACGTTTCTGCCAAGGGAAGCGATACGGCTGCTCTGACCTCATCTATCCGGATGCGCGGCCTAAATCCAAACCAGGTTCTGATCCTGATTGATGGAAAGCGTCGTCACGTCACGGCCAATATTGTGCAGAATGCTGGGCCGCAGTTTGGTTCGACGCCTGTTGATCTCAACATGATCCCGGCCAATATGATCGACCATATCGAAGTTCTCGAAGATGGTGCCGCAGCAATGTATGGGTCGGACGCGATTGCTGGCGTGGTGAATATTATCACCAAAAAGCAGGACCATGGTCTGAACATGTCCGCACAGACTGGTGCCAATGCCTATAACGGTGATGGATGGCAGTACCAGCTCAATGCAGATGGTGGCTTCAAGCTTGGCCATGACGGTTTTATGCACATCAGCGGACAGGTCTATCATACAGATCATTTCGTTGCAGGAGCAAAAGATCATCGTCTTCTGGGGTACTGGCCTGCAGGTGCCAACACGAACGGTTATTACACCGGCGTTGTGGCTAACGCGCGAAGCGTGCCCACAGACTCCAATAAAATCATGAGCACCCCGGAAGAAACCCGTGAAAATCTGGGTATTGATTTCGGAAAACCCATTACAGAGAAAATCGATTTCTACGGGCAGGTCACATATGCCCACCGTCATGCCGAAGCCATTCAGAATTATCGCGTTCCCAGCATTGCACCAACACTTTACCCATCCGGCTTCTCGCCGCTCGAAGTCATTGACGAAGATGACTATGCAGGAGAACTCGGCCTCAAAGGGCACGATTTTTATGGCTTCGATTGGGATCTAAGCACCGTTTATGGTGCCGATCAGGACAAAATCAGCAACAAGAACACAGCCAATACCGGTATGCTGGGATCGACCTGCAATAACGGCAACGTAGCCAATTATTCCTCCAGCGGGTGCGGCTGGTCTCCAACGACTGTTCGTGCACTGAACTATCGTAACGCGCAGTGGACCAACAATCTGGACTTCCGACGCAAGATCAACATTTTCAATACGGTGCCGATGGTTCTGGCTTTTGGTGGCGAACATCGTTTGGAAATGTATGACATCGTTGCGGGCGAACCCGCATCCTATGAAGTTGGCGGAACGCAGGGTTATGCCGGTCTACGCCCCCAGAACGCAGGCTCCTGGAGCCGTAACATCTGGGCCGCCTATATCGATGGTGACTTCCATCCGCTGAAGCATTGGGATCTCGATTTCGCAGGGCGTTTTGAGCACTACACAGATGTTGGCAATGCCCAGAACGGCAAGGTCTCAACACGTTATGATGCGACACCGTGGCTGGCATTCCGTGGTACGATCAGCACCGGCTTCCGTGCTCCAACACTTGCGGAACAGCACTACAGCACCATGAGCGTTAGCCCGACCAGCGCCAGTGGTCTGCTTCCCGTCAGTTCTGCTGCTGCCCGCATTCTTGGTGCCAGCCCACTCAAGCCGGAATATTCTGTCAGTTCCAGCGGTGGTGTTGTGGTGGAACCTGTGAAAGGCTTCCATGTGGAAGCGGACGTCTACCAGATCAATCTGCGTAACCGTATTTCACAGGGTGGTACGACCAAGGGTCAAGCGGCCGTCGATGCCATTCAGGCTATGGGTTATGCTCTACCGGTCAATTCGTTTGATATAAGCAATGTTTCTGCATATTATTTCGCAAACGTAGCAAGTACTCGCACACAAGGTCTCGATATCAAAGCGGATTATACATTTCACCTGCACCGTTATGGCAATCTCGCACTGAGCATGGCGCTAGACCTGAACCGTACCCGCATGCATCATGTCGCAAGTGATACGAATGGCAGCCCGCTGCTTAATGCACAGACGATCGGCTACCTCACAACAGGCTATCCGCGCAGCAAGATTATCCTCAACGCTTATTATACTATTGGAAAATGGGATCTAAATGTTCGTCAGACCCGTTACGGTGAAACAACGTCCATGATGACGTATCAAGACTGGACGCCAGCTTCCGCAACGTGCCCCGCATCCGGTGGAGCGCTCCGCTACTCCAACACCTGCTTCGCTCAGTTCAAGAATACCCCTCGCTGGCTGACAGACCTTGAAGTCGGTTATCGCTTCAACGAACATTGGCATGTCGCTGTTGGTGGCAACAACGTCTTTAACATTCGTCCGCGCAAGCTACCTGAAGAGCTAAGCTCCTACGGTGCTGCTGTCTATGACTCAAACTCGGCACAAGTGCCGATCAACGGCGGTTACTACTACGGTCGTATCAACGCGACATTCTAATTCCCAACAGGACCGGTGAGGAAAATATCCTCACCGGTTTTTTCTTATTTGGTCGTATAGCCACCATTCACGAGAATGGTCTGACCCGTCATCCACCATCCATCAGACACAAGCATCCGCACAAACGGCACAACATCCTCAATATCTGTCAGACCCGTTTTACTCAGTGCTGATAAAGCCGCTGCTGTCTTGTGATATGCCACGGCATCCGCGCCTTCCTGTCCATAAAAGAAGGGCGTATCCATTGGTCCAGGGCCAATGGCATTTACGGAAATACCACGCGCTCCATATTCCTTGGACGCCGCACGAGTAAAATGCTCCACCGCTGCCTTGCTGCCTGCATAAGTGGAATAGAATGGTGTGTAGGCTCCCAGAAGGGATGTGACGAGCGTTAAAAGCTTACCATTGTCTTTGAGATGCAAGCCGGCTTCCTTGATGAAAAAGAACGCCGACTTCGTATTCACATCGAACATCTCGTCAAATTCAGCTTCAGACGTCTCGGCGATCGGTTTTTTCAAAACCTTTCCGACGGTATTGATGGCAATATCCGGCTGGCCAATCGCCGCCACAGTCTCTCTGAACAGGTCCGCGTTTCCGGCGGCTGTTCTCAGATCTTTCTGGAAGGCTACGGCCTCGGCGCCAGCCTGCCTGAGTGCGGCAAGAGTTTCATCCGCAGCGCCTTTTGTTTCTGCGCTATTATAGTGAATGGCAATGGCACGCACACCTTGAGCCGCAAGGTCCCGGGCAATAAGGCCACCAAGATTCTTGGCACCACCGGCGATAAGAGCCGTTTTTCCCTTCAGCGTATGATCTACCATGATTGGGGTCTCCATCTTTCGCAATTAAGGCCCACAGGCTACCGTCCTGCGAAACAGGACCAAGACCCTATTCCTGATCACACCTGTCAGGAATTTCGAACAAACCTTCCCCAATATGACGAGGTTCTCTTGGATCGGATCGACCTTTTCCGCATTTTCATCAGAGTGGTTGAAACATCCAGTTTTACACGGGCCGCTGACATGTTGAACATGCCTCGATCCACCGTGTCCACAGCCATCCGGGATCTGGAAATCCGGACAGGAACCCGGCTGCTGGCCAGAACCACTCGCGCTGTCTCTCCCACGCAGGATGGCAAAAAACTCTATGAGCACTGTCTGCGCCTTGTCGCAGATGTGGAAGACATTGATACTTTGTTTCGAAAAAAGACCGATGGGCTTTCTGGTATTCTACGTGTCAATCTTCCAGGTCGGATCGGACGGTTGATCGTTGCGCCAGCACTGCCCGACTTCCTATCCCGTCACCCCGACCTCTCCATCGAACTTGGCATGACGGACCGTGCCGTCAATCTCGTAAAGGAGCAGACAGACTGTGTCCTGAGGGTCGGGCCACTTCAGGACTCAGAACTTATCAGCCGCAGGATAGGAGAACTCAGCCTTCTGAATGTCGCAAGCCCCGCTTATCTTGAGCAGTCTGGCACCCCGGAGCACCCGGATGACCTGACCCGTCATAATGTTATCCGCTACGCATCTCCTGTGACGGGCCGTGTAGAACCCTGGGAATGGATGGAGAATGGCGTAAATAAATCTACCCTTCCTCCAGCCCGCATCACGGTTGATAATGCGGAAGCCCTGATTGCAGGTTGCCTTGCAGGGATGGGATTAATCCAGGTTCCCGCCTATGACGTGCAAGAGCACCTTCGAAACGGAGAGCTTGTGAGCGTCATGCCAGAATGGTGCGCAGAGCCCCTGCCGATGTCCATTCTCTATCCGCATAAGCATCATACTACGGACAGAGTTACAACGTTCGTGGAGTGGCTGGAGCACCTCCTCAAACGTCATATACTCCCAGACTGACGTTACTCTGCGGTCGTGTCATGATCCGTTTGCACTGCGGCCTGAACAGCTGCCGCGAAAGCCGTGGCATTTCCCATCGCATCCGCCATCGTCGTCGGCATCAGGATGGTCGTCCCACGGTTCTTGTTCATTTCAAAAACGCGATTGATCTGAAGGATCTGGAGCGCGATGGGCGAGGCTTCATACGTCTTGGCCGCAGCGGCCAGTTCCACAGCCACCTGCCGTTCCGCACTTGCAAGCGTTACCCGAGCTGCACGCTCACGTTCAGCCTGCGCCTGTCGACTCATGGCGTCCTGCAGATTGTCAGGCAACTGAACATCGCGGATTTCCACGGCCTGAACCGTAACGCCCCATTCCCGGGTCTTAACCTCGATCAGGTCTCGCAATTCATCATCAATGCGTCTGCGATCTTCCAGCAAAACGGCCAGATCCGAACTGCTGACCACTTCGCGCAGGGTCGTCAGCGCCACCATGGAGACTGAGCCTTCATAGTCATCCAGTTCTGTAATAGCCCGCAATGGATCATGCACCATCCAGAATACGACCGCATCCACATCCACGGGTGTTGTATCGCGCGTCAAAGTCTGACGTGTGTGGACAGGCACTGTTCGGATACGCTGGTCGACCACTTCACTGATCTGATCAACAAACGGAATAATCAGAAACAGACCCGGCCCACGCAGTCCCTGGATCTTACCTGCACGAAGAACCAGCGCCCGTTGCCAGGAATTGCACATCTTCAGAGACAGAAGAACAAACGCCCCGACAATCGCGCCAACAATGACAAATCCGATCTGGCGGGTCGCAAGCTGAAGACCCACCCCGATTAGAAAGCACAGGATCGCCAGTGCCGCTGCCAGCCCGTTGAAGGGCAACCCACGACCTCTCCGGGATGAGGGCGACGGAAATGTTGGATACTGAATCATAACTGTCCCTTTCCGGCGCCCGACACTGGCGCAATAGAAGGTGAAGACTCCAGAAGTGTCTTCATCGCCTGAAGAACACGGTCTGGCTCAAGCCCCAGAGCATGGCTTCGGGCAATCGTCGAAGCTGCGAGATCCATGATCTCGCGTTCCTTCAAACCCGGATCTGGCTGGGGCGGATGGTTGCTGACAAAACTGCCACGCGCCCGAAATGTCTCGATGGCTCCAAGTCGCTCCAGTTCCGCATAGGCACGCTGCACCGTATTGAGATCGACCTGAAGATGGACAGAGAGCGCCCGCATTGTCGGCAACCGGTCTCCGGGTTTGAGCAGCCCGGACCCGATGGCCGTCAGAAGACGCTCCCGCATCTGAACACGAAGCGGCAAACCTCCGGTCATCAGAAGCGGCGTGGGAAACAGTAGTGTCTCTATGTTTGCAGACATGCATACAAGATAGTCATCATCGCAATCTTTCCGTCAAGAAATTTTGGAAGACCGGCGCTTCGTGATATGCGCTGCTGTTCTCTTTTCATTGGCTGCGGACAGCAAGGACAGACGCCTCATGACAGCGCCTCAGACCGGAACGGACACTTCAGACCGGAGCGGCTCTCCGCTGATCCTCGCCCTCCCGAAAGGGCGGATTCTCAAGGCGCTGGCCCCTGTTCTGAAACGAACCGGTATCGAGCCGGATGCGGATTGCCTTGAAGAAAGCAGCCGCCGCCTGCGGTTCGGAACATCCTACCCCAATCTGGATGTCGTCCGCGTCCGCTCTTTCGACGTTGCGACTTTCGTCGCTTATGGGGGCGCCCATATTGGCGTCTGCGGCGCTGACGTTCTCATGGAATTCGATTATCCAGACATCTATGCGCCGCTGGATCTCGGGATCGGCGGCTGCCGTATCTCCGTCGCACGCCCCAAAACTGTGACCGAAGATCCGGCCGCCTCTCAGTCCCGCCTGCGTGTCGCAACAAAATATCCGACCATTGCCCGCCGTCACTTCGCCTCCCGCGCCATCAATGCAGAAATTGTACATCTGAACGGTGCCATGGAACTTGCACCGACCCTTGATCTGGCCAGTGTCATCGTGGATCTCGTGGATACCGGTTCCACCCTCCGCGCCAATGGTCTGATGGAGACAGAGACCATCGCACACGTCACAAGCCGTCTGATCGTCAACCGCGTGGCTCTCAAGACACGGCCCGAGGAAATTGGCCTTCTGATCGAACGGTTCCGTGCCGCCCTCAGCGAAGAAGCAGCAGCGAAATGAAGCGTCTCAACACTCTCAACGCCGGTTTCGAAAACGATTTTGCCAGTCTGATGGCTGATCGCAGCAGTGAGGAACGGAGCGTCGCCGAGCCGGTCCGTGCCATTCTGGCGGATGTCCGTGCCCGTGGAGACGAAGCGCTGTGTGATTATACAGCCCGCTTTGATCGTCTGACACTTCCGGCTGACAAACTACGAATTAGCGCGGAAGAGATTGCCCGCGAGGCAGACCGTGTGCCTGCGGATCTGATGGAAGCTCTCAAAACGGCCGCCCGCCGCATCGAGGCCTTCCATGCCGCGCAGATGCCAAAAGATCTGGATTTTACAGATGACGAGGGCATTCGTCTTGGCATGCGCTGGACCGCCCTGGATGCTGTCGGCCTCTATGTTCCTGGTGGCAAGGCGGCCTATCCGTCCTCGGTTCTGATGAATGCGCTACCCGCTCGTGTTGCAGGTGTGCAGCGCGTGGCCATGTGCGTTCCCTCGCCCGATGGTGTGCTGAATCCACTGGTTCTGGCCGCCGCCCGTCTGTGTGGTGTTGAAGAAATCTATCGCATTGGCGGCGCGCAGGCTGTGGGCGCCATGGCTTACGGCACTGAGCGTATTGCTCCGGTTGATCGTATCGTCGGACCGGGCAACGCCTTCGTGGCCGAAGCCAAGCGTCAGGTCTTCGGGCACGTTGGCATCGACAGCATCGCCGGGCCGTCAGAAGTCGTCGTCGTGGCGGACGGCAACAACGATCCGCGTCTGGCCGCAATCGACCTGCTGGCACAGGCCGAACATGACGAGCAGGCCCAGGCTATTCTTATTACGACCGATGCCGCTTTCGGGGACGCCGTGAGTCAGGCCGTTCTGACGGAACTTCAGACACTCCCCCGTACAGCCATCGCAGCAAAAAGCTGGGCTGACCACGGCGCAGTCATTGTCGTGAAAGACCTGAACGAAGCCGCACGCATCGTAAACCAGTTGGCCCCTGAACATCTGGAAGTCCTGCTGGACGAACCCCGCGCCTTCAGTGCGCTCGTACGCCACGCAGGCGCCATCTTCATGGGACGGTACTGCCCGGAAGCCGTAGGCGACTATGTCGGTGGTCCCAATCATGTTCTGCCCACAAGCCGCACAGCCCGCTTTGCATCCGGCCTGTCCGTCTTCGACTTCATCAAGCGTACGACAACCATTGAAGCCGACGAAGCCGGCCTGCAAAAGATCGGCCCCGCAGGGGTTGCACTCGCACAAGCTGAAGGTCTGGACGCACACGCCCTGAGCCTCAGCCTACGCCTGGACCAGATTAGCCCCTGACATGTTTGCCCGTCGTTCTACCGCGACGGGCAGATCTTCATCCCACTCACGTTCTGACAACGACGCCCCTGTGCAGGCTGGAATCCCCCTACATAGACCTCAAGTGTCCCTGGCTGTTGCTCGGTAGGCGGCATTTCATGATCGCATAACAATCCTTTAGGCGTGCGAGACAGGTAAAATGTGTTGATCGACCTACCGTGTTCAGCAGACAGGCGAAAAACGGTCATGATCCGATCCGCATCGGGCCCATAAAGGTCCAGTCCACAACCTGATACGGGATAAACATCCACCTGACGCGATGCTGTGATCAGCCCTGTCAGAACCAGAGTATCAGGCGTAACAGGAAAATCTGCATTCCAAAGATCGCGCGCCTGCGCCCTTAAAGAACGCGTATCCAAAAATTGTAACAGTGCGCAGAGAACCAACGCCCCGCTCCCGATAGGCCTTGAGAAAGCACTGGATGAACGAATAGCTGCAATCAACAGACCGTAACCTACCGGCCAGAAACACCGCCCACTCGACCGAAAAATATCTGCAAGCGGCGGCATCAGGGAAATATGCCAAAGCTTGTAAGGTCCCGCATATCCGGTGTTGGAAATTGCATAGAGCGTCATAAGACTGAGAAAGAACGATAATCCGGCATGTCGCTTTGCAGCGTTCAATAATCTCTGCCTGCAAAACACGAGATCGCAAATCAGAAGAGCAAGAAGCCCCCCTCCAAGATAAACATATCCTTCAAAAGACTGGGTCTGTAGGCCGTAATGCAGTGCAGGAAAATGCCTTAGCAAATCCGAGTGCATCGGCCAGACCGGCGACAGAAAGTTCATGGAAAATAATCCATACCCCCCAGCGCCCTGGGTATAGTGAAAATATCCCAACATTTTACTGATGACGAAAATAAGAGCAGCGCTTCCTGCACAGGTGCATGCAACAGCACGCCATTCCTTCCGTCGCATCCACAGCAGCGTTAAAAACGAGGATGCAATGGTTCCAAAGGCCAGCAACATCAAAATGGGATGAATGAGCAAACAAGTCCCAAGAAAAAACGGTGTCAAAATCAGAGCCCATTTTTTCCCCTGCACGAGCGAAAAATAGAACGCGAAGGCCAGCAAAATCAGGAACTGCCCCATCAGGCTGAAATGAATGATGCGGCCCAGAAAAAATGGCATGGACAGCGCCATGACCGCACCAGCGATCAATGCGAGGACTCGACGTTCTCCTGCAGCAGCAAGAGCTAAAACGGCTGACACAGCCTGCATAACAAAGCAAAATATCAGCCAGAGCCTATAAGGCACAAAACCTACAGGTAGCAGCGGCACAAAAGGTTTGAGCAACAGAAGCAGCAAAGGCGTGCTGTCTGTCATCGCCACGCTTGCTCCCTTCGGAGCAAAAAGAAATTTCGTGTCCAGCAAGGGCCAGTGCCAAACATCATTCAGGAAATAACGTTGCCCAGCCACAGCCTGGATTCCATCCTGAAATACCGGAAAGCGGCTCAGACTCTCCAGCGAAACCAAATGAATGCCTTCCGCTCCCCCCAGGAAAAGGGCGACAATAATGGTCCAAACCAGTGGAGGCACTCTGTTACGAAACGGTTTCATGCTTTCCTTCGCCAGGCGGGGCTAATCCGTGGATGATTGCGCTGCCCCAGCCTTCACGACAAGGACCCCCAGTCAGCAGCCAGTCCCGCGGGAGTACGTTAACAAAATGCCCCCTTGAACGAAGAGAACCGATCTTTTCCTTCAAAAATACCCGAAAAGCTGCGTCAAGCTTGACGTTTGGCCCGACAGTCCGCACATAGCGGAACTGGATTTTCAGGCTTCCATCGGAGCCACTGCCCTGCGCAGGCCCTTACCCTGTCTCTGTACCAAGGATTCTCATGTCAAAAGAAGACCTCATCGAGTTCACCGGCACCGTCATGGAACTGCTGCCGAACGCCATGTTCCGCGTCACACTCGACAACGAGCACACCATTCTCGCTCACACGAGCGGCAAGATGCGCAAGAACCGTATTCGCGTTCTGGCCGGTGACCGCGTGAACGTTGAAATGACGCCATACGATCTCTCCAAGGGCCGGATCACCTTCCGCTTCAAGTAAGAGACTGCGGCGCATGGCCCCCTCCCAGCCTTCACTGTCGGACTCTGACAGTCTGAAGTGCCCGGCGCTTGTCCTGGCTTCGGCCTCTCCCCGTCGCCTCGCTCTTCTGGGCCAGATCGGTATCGTGCCAGATGATGTCGTCAGCACGGACGTGGATGAAGAGCCCCGCCCAGGTGAACTGCCCCGTGCGCTGGCGCAGCGTCTGGCCCGCGAGAAGGCTGACTACGCAGCATCACAACGTCAGGATGCCGCTCTGATCATCGGGGCCGATACCGTCGTGGCTGTAGGTCGGCGGATTCTTCCCAAGGCAGAAGACGAGAAGACAGCCCGCGCCTGTCTCCGCCTCCTGTCTGGCCGGAACCACAAGGTTTTGACGGCTGTTGCCCTTCGTCCGACCGTGGGCTGGGTGGACGGCGTGGCCAACGAGCGTCTGGTGGAAACGTCCGTTACGTTCCATCGCCTGACGGACAGTCAAATTGATGCCCTGATCGCCCATGGTGATTGGCAGGGCAAAGCTGGCGGGTATGCCATTCAGGGCGCCGCAGCAGCACATATCCGCCAGATCGGTGGCAGCTACTCCGCCGTGGTCGGGCTTCCGCTGTTTGAAACTGCACAGCTTCTCCGCGGGCAGCCTCGTCGTCAGGGTGGGTGGATCGCGTGATTGAAATCCGCGCCGCCTGTTCCCCGGGCGAGGTACGGATTGCTGTCACGGACCAGGATACGCTGCTCGATGTCGGGCTCTGGCGACCAGGGCGCCCCGATGGTCTCGACGACTGGCATATCGCACGCGTTCAGACGGTAGCGCTGGCACTGGGTGGGGCCTTCGTCACGCTCCATGACGGGGAAAGCGGCTTTCTTTCCTGCCGCGATACGCTGGTGCAGGGACAATCTGTCTCGGTCCGTGTCAGCCGCTCTGCGCAAAACGGGAAAGGCCTGCGTCTTCGCAAGGCAGAAGCGCCTCCTCAAGACAGTGACAATACGCCACGGCTCATCGCCCGAGGCCCGACGCCTCTGGAAGAGCTGGCAGACCGGTATCCCGATGCGCCGATTCACATTGATGACCCCGGCATTGCGGCCCGACTATCTGCGCGACTGCGCCCAAGACTCCAACGATGCCAGCGGGCCTTTGACAGTACCCAGGAGAGCGAGTTCGAGGAACTGGGTTCTGAAACGGCTGACCTGGGCCTGTTAACCGCCAGCTTTTTCCCCACACCAGCGCTGATTGCGATTGATCTCGATAGTAACGCCAACCCCGACTTCAAAGGGAATGTCGCCAGCTTCCCTGCGTTAAGCCAGCAGATCCGGCTCAGAAATCTCTCCGGTACGCTGCTCATCGACCCCGCAGGCGTCAAGACACGCAAAAGACCTGCGCTGGTCAGCTTTCTTCGAGACGCCGTGGCGCTGGACCCGCTCAAGCCTCAGGTTCTGGGCGCAACACCGTCGGGCCTGCTGGAAGTCACCCGCCCACGCAAACGCCCCCCCTTGCATGAACTGCTGTCCTCCCCACATGGCAGGGCACTGGCAGCATTACGCATCATTCTGCGGGAAGAGCGGAAAGGCCGCGTGCTGACGGCATCCATTCCCCTCATCCGGGCACTGGAAAGTGACCCGGATGCCCTGAACGATTTCATATCCCGCCGCGCCGCTCCAATAGAGCTGGTTCTGAACCCGAACGCGGCGCCTGAAAGCTGGAGCCTGTCATGAGTGCAACCTGCCCCATCTGTCATCGCCCCACGGAACCCGCCTTCCGGCCGTTCTGCTCCCGCCACTGCGCAGACGTAGATCTGGGCCGCTGGTTCAGTGGAAATTACCGCGTTCCCTCTTTCAGACAGGATAATGAAGAAGAGCTGAACGATAATCCTGAATCGAAGGGTTGATCCCAAACGAATCATGAGCTACACCCCGTTTCCGCAGCGGGTGTTTCACCTTAAGCCCGGTGCCCAAGTAGCTCAGTTGGTAGAGCATGCGACTGAAAATCGCAGTGTCACTGGTTCGATCCCGGTCTTGGGCACCATTTATTCCTTAAAATTTGATAAGATTTTCAACCGACGTTTTTAGCGTCTGGTTCGCAGCACGAAATCCGTCACGCGGATTTCCCCTGTGCCGACACTCAGTTCAAGACCTGTTTCCTGTGCAGCAGGAAAAGCCAGCATCGTGAAGGCCACCAGACGGCCGTCTCCAAAAAATACCTCAGTGCCAAACGGCTTTACGATTACGCTGATCTGTAGTCTCCATAATCCACGCGCTCCCCAGCGTTCCGCAGAGCCAGTGTTCGAACCGTTGTTGAGTTCTCATAGTA
The DNA here is from genome assembly GCF_015244665.1 of Gluconobacter japonicus. Taxonomy (NCBI): domain Bacteria; kingdom Pseudomonadati; phylum Pseudomonadota; class Alphaproteobacteria; order Acetobacterales; family Acetobacteraceae; genus Gluconobacter; species Gluconobacter japonicus. The sequence goes on along the minus strand of NZ_JABCQN010000002.1, from coordinate 143,217 downwards.
GCCGTGTTTTGGCAGATTCTTGGCATAGCCCTAGTTGTTCATCCAACCCATCGCATACCGGTGGCTTTTCCGGTCTGAAGATAAAGAATCTTCCCATGCCATCGCGCCATAGAAATCCGGGCCGCTATCTAGCCAAGAATATCCTTGCTTATCCGGAATACATGCTTTTTCGTCGAAAATTCCGACAGCATATAGCTGTGCCAGCCGTCAGGCTGCCTTTGAAGGCATTGCCACCGAACGTCAGAACCCAGCGACTTCCAGTCGTCTTTCCACTCAAATCCTGAACGCCTTGTCTTTCAGATCACGCTGGGCAGCATAGGGATTCTGCATGATGACGCTATGAAAGCTGTAGCACCGCCCCCGCCGGTCTGGGGGAATACCACAAGGCCGTTGTCTGAACATGATGCGGCGCCGCAGGCATCGTCATCAGGATGGTCCATGCCCCTTTTCCAAATCCGGCCGTGTTGCCCTCATCAATAAAGACAAAGCCACTCCAGGGATCACCATTCTCCGTTGTATATTTTGGAATAGCCACATGCTGCGCCGTCCAGGTCACCAGATCCGACGAGGTCATGAGAAACCATTCGATGTCGTTTTTTGAGATCGCAGGATTAGGCGAGAACTGGGAATTGTACAGAAAATACAGACACCACAGGCCGCTCTCCCGATCATAGACGGCACGCTGCGGATCATTCAGCCAATTGGGCATCAAAGGATATTCCGTTCTCTGATTTATTCCCGATCCACAGGTTCAATCTGCGGCGGCAGCCGGCGGTCAATCCACTTTACCAGCACACGCAAAACCGTATTCGCACCCAGAATAAAGGCGGTCAGTAATGCCGCTTCTGCAATCATGTCACAGCCTGTACAGGCTCCGATTGCCGCTGAGCACCAAAGAGTGGCCGCCGTATTCAGACCACGGACATTTTGGCCATCCTTCATGATGACCCCTGCCCCCAGAAAGCCCACCCCCGATACGACATAAGCAATCACGCGGATGGCAGAGGCATCTCCACCAATCCGCTCGGCCAGATCCACGAATGCAGCCGCCCCAATCGCAACGAGAGCATTCGTGCGCAGGCCAGCCGTACGTTGCCGGAACTGTCGCTCTGCGCCGATCATCGTTCCGAACACAAAGGCCGCAAGATAGCTTCCAAAAGTATCCAGAAAAGAATGAGCATCAAATGTATGAGTAAAATGCACGTCCCTCTCCCTTTGAAACGCCAGACCTATCCCCTACATCGCCGTCGGACGATTCATGGTCTTACGAAGCGGATACAAACTGAGGTCTTCAACCATTGCACCCGCATTGGTCGCCTGAAGGCTTAGTGTATCCAGTGGACTTGATGGGAATACAAGCGCCGTCCCGACAGACAGGCCATCATTGGCAAAAATTTCCAAGGCGCAGGCATCCAGAACAATCTTCATGGAAAAGCGTCTGCTGTTGGCAGTCAGAGGCGTGGAAAACCGCTCCGTAAAGAATGGCTGTGAGAAACCATGCAAATCACCACGATCCAACCAGAGCTGCGCGGAGAAAGCATCAAACCCGATTGAAAGAGTTTCTCCCTGCCCATTGGAAAAGACAATAAGAAAGCGTCCGGCACGCCCCTTATTACCATCAGGTTGAGGGTTTTTACGCTCGTCCACCGTGACCGTCAGAGACAGTTCAATGGCCTGCCCAGTGGGTATAGAAACCTGAACACCGCTCTGGGCCCCGATCCGTCCGACCTTGAACGGAATAGCCTCTCCCCGAAGCTGTTCCAGCCCCTTGGGCCTTTGTACCAGTCGAAGCCAGTTCATATCATCACGACGAAGCGAGAGTGTACGGGGAACAGTCATGAGACCACGCCAGCTTCGGTTCGGAACCTCCTCGCAATACTGCCAGTTTCCCAACCAGGCGAAATACACGGCTTCATTGAGAGGCAGGTTTTCATAAACCTGCATCGCGTAGCTGTCCTTGGCAAAATCCGTCAGGCCAATGACCGTATTTTCCGGAATAAATCGCTCACCATCGAAGTCACCAACAAAATACTGCGTGACGCTTCCCCCCTGCGGACCACCCGGATTGACGGAAACGAACAGCACCCAGCGTGTATTTTTCCCATCCTCTTCAATCGGCAGTTCGATCAGATTGGGGCATTCATAATCGACGCCAAACAGGCCAGCTGGCCCGAAATCGCTCAGATGCATCCAGTGCTTTAAATCAATCGACCCATAAAATGCGACTTTATGAGCCCTCGCTTTCACAACGACCATGACCCATTTACCACTTGGCTCATGCCAGAAAACCTTGGGGTCACGGAATGAATTCAGACCAATATCGAGAACCGGGTTTTGCGTGTGGTCAATGAAGCGTTTCCCGCCATCGGGACTCCAGGCCAGATACTGTGTCTGCTGGCGAGGCGTAGCGCGGGTATAAAGTGCAACCAGACCGCCCGCCATTGGTGGCAACGTCGGGGCAGATGACGTGACGGGCGGCAGGTCAGCTGTTGTCGGAGGGTCAAAGACATGCCCGAACGGTGCAGCGGCACTCGGACCCAACGCATCCATGTTTTCCGGGGATAGGGGAACATCGGATGATGCTTTTCCAAGACTGGGCGTCAGAGCGTCAATGGCGGCCTGAGTGGCAGTCGCCGGACCTCTCGCGTGCGTTTCTGACGGATCAGTAGCCTTTTGGGCGGGAAAGAGACCGGACACATTATCCCGGTCGAGAACGACACAACCTGAATAGGCCTCCCCTGCGGCTGTCTGATCAATCGCAATCGTCTGATCCTGCCAGGTATAGAGGTCTGTACTCGTCGCATGCCCCCAGTGCACCTGCCCCGCATATGGGGCGAAAGGATCATACTGATAGTAAAGATGGAAGGTGCGACCATCGAAAATCAAACCGTTCGGATCATTCATGAAGCCGGTTTCTGGTGAAAAATGAATGGTCGGCCGGTAAAGATAATCGCTCTGCGTTCTCACGACAGGCTGGCTCGCTACCGCAGAATGGTTCCCCGGCTCCTGATGAGAGTTGCTTGGCTCATCATGATGAGGCGTCATGGCTGATACAGGCGTCTCTTCAGCTGCACGGGCAACGCGGACTGCACTGACTGAGGCTCCCGCTGCTAAAATTGAAGCCAAAGCACTACGGCGGCCTAATGAAGGCCTGTCATTCTGATCCGTCATACCCGGCAGCATACAGAACCTCACCGCATCCGGAACCCTTTCATGAAAATGCCCGTCTTCAATTATCAAAGGGCCAATTGCATGTTCATTACAAATACAGACATATGTGTTCCATGAAGCGCTTTGACCCTTTCCTGATGGCCCTGATCTGCGCGATCATTCTGGCCTCTATTTTGCCCTGCCGGGGGCAAATGCAGCATCTTCTCCAACAGGTCGTGACCGTTTTGATCACCCTGATGTTCTTCTTTCAGGGCGCCAAGCTCCAGCGTCATGCGATTATCGAGAGCGTACGGGACTGGCGACTGCAGGGAACAGTGCTTCTCTGCACCTTTGCTCTTTTCCCTCTTCTGGGGATCGGGCTGCATCTGCTGTTCAAAAATCTTTTCGCGGATGCTCTTTTTGGCGAAGACCTGTGGTCAGGCATTCTTTTCCTCTGCTGCCTTCCTTCTACAGTCCAGTCCTCCATCGCGCTCACCTCCATCGCACGCGGTAATGTCCCGGCAGCAATCTGCGCCGCTACGGTTTCAAACATTGCGGGTATCGCCCTCACCCCTCTTTTGACGGGTCTTGTTCTCGGCCACGTAGGCGCTGGGCACTCCCCACTGGACAGCGTGCTGGACGTCGCCAAAGAGTTGTTGCTTCCTTTTCTGCTTGGTCAGATCCTACAACCATGGGTGGGGCCAATTGTCCGGCGGCACAAATTTCTCATCTCCTTTACCGATCGCGGCTCTATTGTCGTCGTCGTTTACACAGCCTTCAGTTCAGCCGTGGTTGAAGGAATCTGGCACCGCGTTTCGATGGCACACCTGGCTGAGGTTGCTCTTCTGGACAGCGCTCTGCTCGCGCTTGTTCTGTTTCTCTCACATGCCATGGGCAAGGGCATGCAACAGTCTGTTGAAAGCAGTATTACCTTGCAGTTCTGTGGTTCAAAAAAATCTCTGGCCTCCGGCGTTCCAATGGCCAGTGTCATTTTCCCCGCAGCATCCGTGGGCATTATCGTACTTCCCCTGATGATTTATCATCAGATTCAGCTTTTTACCTGCACCCTTCTGGCAAGACATTATAGCCGACGGACAGAAATAGAGAAAAATGCTTCTTTCCATGTCTGACGTTTTATTTTTTTGAAAATTGATAATTTTATAACTGAATTGTCAAAGACGTTTCTTTTCGTCACGAGACGGTCTTTGACCACCGTGTATCCGTCCTTCAGTGTCACCCCAGTTTTAGAACTGGGGCTTTCACAGAATGCTATCACATTCCTCGCTGATCGAAATGCAGGTTGCAGATCAGAAAGAGTCTCCGTCTGCACCAGATGGTTTTCCTCAGTCTCTTCTCTGCCAGTTCTTTCGTGTCAAACAGTTCAATGACATTCATGAACGTGCCGCAGAACTCCGTCTTCTTCTCCCACTCGGAAAGAAACGTCTGAACCGTATCGCGCGTATTCGGGAAGCCGGAGCGCTCTTTATTCATGTTCCAAAAAATGGCGGCACGTCTGTCTGCAATCAGCTTTATGGATGTTCCATGATGCATCAGACGATCCGATATTACCGGCACGTCACGCCAGATCTTTGCCGAGACCTGCCAAGCTTTGCCATCTGGCGTGATCCGGTAGAACGCTTTGTGTCTGCCTGGGCTTTCGCCAGAAAGGGCGGAACATCAACAGTCAAAATTCATCCATCCCTCAACAGTCTTTATCGATCGTTCCACACCCTCGATGATGCTCTTTCTCATGTGGAAAACCAGTCTTCGCTCTACGCTGTAGATCATGTGTTTCGTCCCCAGTCCTGGTATGTCTGCGGGAAAGATGGGAGCCTAGCTGTTGACACCCTTTTCCCAATGGAAAAAATCATGCAGATTCCTGATCTGGTTCCAGCCATGGCCGGACAAACCATCCCACATTTGAATCAGAACCCACATCAGCACGACGTTACTGCTGACCAGGTCCGCAGAATCCGTAAACTCTATGAGCAGGATGAAGCGTTACGCCCCTGACAGACAAAAATAGAAATGTTCTAGTATTTCGCCAAACTGTCACAAAACGTATGGGTATCCCTGTATAAATCGCTACTTCCCAAAGACTTTGTGGCTAAATTGTCATACCCGCTACATGTCATAGTGTGACTGTCATCATCTAATTGATAGTGTGAACAAACCATGGTTTTCCTTTGGCCAAACAAACCTGTCTGGCCGAGAAAGACCCAACAGACGATGCGCCTTACACGCCTCCTCTCGACCTCTGCGCTGATTGCATTCGGTACAATGCCGGCGCTTGCGGCTCCCGCTTCGGATGTTTCTGATACGAAACATCACAAAGCCAAGCCCAAAACGGAAATTGCTGCTCCATCCATGATGGGCAATACGGCTCCAACCGACGTGCATGAAGAGCATGTGTCTGTCAGTGGCCATCACGCCTTCGACGGCGTCACCCGTCGTGCGGTCGGTGGCGGCCTGATGGAGAAGCAGGACAGCGCGAAGTCTGTCTCGGCCGTTTCCCGCGACTTCATTGAAAAGCAGGTGCCGGGCGCTGACCCGATGCAGCTGATTTCGCTGCTCCCGGGCGCAAACGTGTCGTCCGGTGACCCGGCAGGTCTGACGGGCAGCTCCATGAGCATGCGCGGTCTCGACCAGTCCCAGATCGGCTTCACACTTGAAGGCTTCCCGATCAACGATATCGGTAACTTCGCAGTCTATTCTCAGGAAATCGTGGACTCCGAAAACTTGCGCACGGTTCGCGTTGCTCAGGGTTCGGCTGACCTCGACAGCCCGCACATCAGCTCAACAGGCGGTGTGGTCGACATGTACATGATCGACCCCCAGATGAAAGCTGGCGGCCGTCTCGGCGTCAGCTATGGTTCCTACGATTACACCCGTGGCTTCCTGCGTCTCGACACAGGCAAGATTGGTAACACCAATCTGCGCGCCTACTTCTCCGGTTCTTATGCTACGGAAGGCGTCAACAACAGCGACGCGACAAACCGCAAGCTGCACGCCGAAACCAAGATCGTGAACGACTGGGGCGACGGCAACCGCGTCTCTCTCGCCATCGTTGGTAACCGCCTTTACAACTACCTGACTCCCAACGTGAACATGGCCTCCTGGGATGCCTATGGTCGCGGGATCAAGGATCGCTATGTTGCTCCGGGCAAGAATGCTGCTGGCCAGAACATTTCCAACACGGTCTGGAATTCGACCTATAATCCAAATGCTTCTGACCACGGTGCATCGTATTACAAGCTGCACCAGAACCCGTTCACCAATATTTATGCCAGCGCACCTTCTACCTTTAAGCTAGCAGATCACCTTGTCCTGACAGAAACACCATATTTCTGGTACGGCGACGGTAACGGCGGCAGTGCGTACTGGACGAATATGGACAAAATCAATTACGGAAGCACATCACTTAAAGGGACCCTTGAAGGAAAAGGCGGTGGCTACCGTCTTCTTTACAATCCCTCCAACACTCAGACCTATCGTCCTGGCGCTGTCACGAAGTTGACACTGACGACGGGAAACAACCGTCTTATGGTTGGTTACTGGTTTGAGTATGCCAAACAGCTTCAGTCAGGCCCATATTCGGGTGTCGGGCAAGACGGAAATCCATGGGATGTTTGGGGGGCTGCGGCAAACGTCGTACTCTCGAACGGTCAGACCTATATGTACCGTAACACCATTACCCAGACGCGCGTTCACACCATGTTCATCGGTGACACGCTGTCTCTGCTGAACAACAAACTGACGATCGATGCCGGTTTGAAATACTCCATCGTGATGCGCAGCGGCACTAACATGCTGCCGGATACGTCAACCGGGCGGAACACCAGCAAAACCTATTATGAACCCCTGCCAACCGTTGCGATCCGTTATCAGATCAATCCTGAGAACCAGATCTTCGTTTCCGGCGCGACCAACTTCCGTATGCCGACCAATTACTCACTTTACGATGCTGGCGCTTATTATGCTGGCTCCGGATATGCAACCCACGCCAACCTAAACCAAAATCCTGAAATTTCGATTTCGGAAGAAGTAGGCTACCGTTACACCGGTAAGACGATCATGGGATCGATCACCTACTTCCATTACGACTTTACAAACCGCCTGATGTCTTCCAGCCAGTGCATGGACGACGCCTGCACCAATTACTTCTCCACCAACGTCAACGCTGGCGGCCAGACGACCAACGGCGTCGATGCTGAAATCGGTACCCGCCCGATCTTCCGTTACTTCCGCCCATATGTATCTTTTGAATATGTTGATGCCCGCCTTGGCAGCAATCTTCAGGCTGGCAGCGGCTCCGGCATTGACTATCTGCGCACCAAGGGCAAGTTCGCTCCGGAAACGCCAAAGTTCCAGGTCGGCTTCAACCTTGACTACGACGACGGTCACCTCTTCGGGGGCTACAACCTGAAGTATGTGTCACGCCAGTACTCCACGTTCATGAACGACCAGTCCATTCCGGGCTATGTTCTGATGAACGCAAACATTGGCTACCGCTTCAGCAACCTCGGATTCCTTCAGGCTCCGAACGTTCGCATCAACTTCTCTAACCTGACAGACAAAGCCTATCTGGGCTTTGTTAAGGGTATCCAGACTAACGCAACACAGCAAACCGGTATCTTCGGCAAGACGGTTAGTGGCTCAACACCAACCTATGCTATCGCCGCTCCGTTCGCAGCAATCGCAAGCGTCAGCGCTGGCTTCTGATCTTTCAGAAAGCAGCGAGTTCCAATCCCCATGTCAGTTCTCTGGCATGGGGATTTTTTATAGACTACAAACAGCATATGCCCGCCGTTGACAGACCCCTTGTCCTGCACGGATATAAGATAAAACCCCGTCGTCACGACGTTAGAGGACTCTCATGGCCAGCAAAACTAAGTCCGCAGAAAAATCCGTAGTAGATATTTATCTGGAGCGGCTGCAGGATCACCTGTCCATTGAAACCAAAACAATTGAAACTGTTCTTTCCGAACTACCTAGTTGTGCGCGTTATGAAACCCTGTGCAACCAGATGCGGCAGGATCTCAGCATGCGACGTGCACACGCTGAAGACATTAGAATGCTATTGAGCCGACATGGGCACCCTGCTCCAGCAGCTCATGAAACGGTCTCTTCAATCCTGAACACGGTCTCCAGCCTTTTCCATGGCGGAGAAGATAACGACCTTATCAAGAGTATCCTCACAGATATCAGCTATCGATCCTATCAGATCGCTTCCTTGGATATTCTCATACTGCTGGCGGATCGCTTGGGCTTTACGAGTGACGTTGCAATGCTCAAGCGCCTGCATACGGAGGAAAACGTATCCATTGATCTCCTTCGTACAAATTTACCTAATACGTTCGCAGAATACCTCCAAAAATCTTTATGAAATTAAAATACTTATAAGAAATTAATTAACCAGACATTCAGGAATAAGTGGTTTTTCAAAAATAATTTAATCTGAATTTTTCTGTTTCTTTTTCGAAGAAAAAACTTCAAATGTCTTACTGCGGTTCACTGAACACATCTCTCGTACATTTATCTGGCACAATAGTCCCCTTATAAAGACAGCTCTCCTGCCGCATTGGGAGTTTCCTTAGAGTTTTTTTGCTATGTCCAAAGATGAGCGTTCATCGGAGTTGCCCGCTCGCATTATTCCACTTGCTACACTTCCCGCCCCTTCACGCGGCTTTGAACCTATTGTGCAGCACGTCCCTGCCTTTTGGCTTCACGAGCAAGACCTCCTTACACAATGCTTTGCGCAAAAGAGAGCACTCTTCCTCCTCACTCGTCGGAATGGCGGAATTCTCTATTTGAGTGCTGGTCATCTTTCAGCTGCACCTAAAGATGACGCTGTTCAAACAGACCTTCTTTCCCTTCCGGAAAATGTATTTCTGGCCCTTTCTGTCCGAAAAGAAGCACTACTCACTCAGCTTCCGGTTTTATCCGGCCTGCCTCCCGTCACAATTCAGACGCGATCTGGCCCAGGCCATTTCCTGTTTGTGACCTGTGATCTTATCGCTCAGGATATGTTGATTTCCTCCTCGCCACAGACCCAAACACGCATCCGTCAACACTTAACGAATCTGCTTCTCACCACAGTTCTGGACGCGCTTGATCTTGACCTTTCAACAGAAGGACGTCGGCGCCATCGCCAAAAGCATGTCCGTGCTTATATCGAATCCCGCTTGCATGAAGCTGATCTGACACCGCAGCTTATTGCACAAGCTTATGGTATCTCGACCAGGGCACTTTATCTCCTGTTCGATGGAGAACCGGGAGCCGTTTCTGGATGGATTTTGAACAGACGCCTTGAGCGTATTTACGAAGACCTTCAGTCCCTGGATTTCGCTTCAATGGCTATCGCTGAGATTGCTCTCAAACATGGCTTCAGAAACGCCGCGCATTTTTCGAGGCGTTTCCGTCAAAAATTTGGCTTATCTCCCAGAGAAGCACGACCAAAACGACTTACTGGGTAAGACTGAAGTCAGGCACAATCCGTCTTGTCCATATTTTGAATAAGACGGGTTGTGGATTGTCCATTCACAAGATCGACCAGAGCCACACGGCCCCCGCATGATTTTACGAAATCACCGCCAACGACCTGATCTTCGGTATAATCTGATCCCTTAACCAGAACGTCTGGTTTGATTGCCCGAATAGCTTCCAATGGTGTCTCTTCATCAAACAGAATAACAAGATCTACGGCACGTAACGCACCAATAACCGTAGCTCGTGCCTCTTCTTTTTGAATGGGTCGACTTGCCCCCTTCAAAGCGGCAACCGACCGATCCGTATTCAGAGCAACGATCAGTTTGTCTCCATGACGCGCTGCTGCTTGCAACAAAGAAATATGGCCCGGATGAACGAGATCAAAACATCCATTTGTAAAGACAACCCGGGCCCCATGCCGCCGCCAATTTTCCGCGATACGCGTTGCTTCCTGCACGGTAACCAATGCCCCATTCTCTGGAATTTCCTGTCCCAGCTCGCGCGAAAGCTCTTCTTTCGAAACTGTTGCTGTTCCAAGTTTTCCTACCGAAAGAGAGGCTGCTGCCGTTGCTATGACCACAGCCGTTTCCAGGTCCTGCCCAGCGGAAAGAACAGATGCGACCGTCGCAACGACCGTATCACCAGCTCCAGACACATCGAACACTTCTGATTTCCGCGCGGCCACATGCTGATACGTCTCATCACGCCGCCACAGGGTCATGCCATCTTCTGATCGCGTAATCAGAACATCCCCACCAAACTGACCTGACAAAGCCTTTGCAACAGTCAGAACCTCTGCATCTGTCCGCGCAGACTGTCCCGTCGCCTGTTCGGCCTCAAGCCTGTTAGGCGTAACCAAAGTTGCGCCAGCATAAGCTTCCAGCGTGCGCCGCTTGGGATCAACCAGAACGGGAATCCCTTTTTCTCGTCCGGCCGCAATAACAGCTTTCAGAACAGCGTCATCAAGAACGCCTTTTGCGTAATCCGAACAGACCACAACGTCCGTATCTTCTATGGCTTTTTGAGCAGCCTGAATCAGACGCTGGCGAACATCTTCGTTCAGAGGAACGACTTTTTCCACGTCGATGCGAACAATCTGTTGTAAGCCACTGACAACCCGCGTTTTTGTAATTGTTGTCCAATCAGGCGATGAAATAATTCCCTCCTGATGAACAGACGGCCATTCATCCAGAGCATTTTTAAGCTGTTCCGCAGCCTCATCATGACCAACAAGACCAATCAGTCTGACTTCTACGCCCAGAGCAGCCGCATTGACTGCCACGTTGGCAGCGCCACCGGGGACACGTCGGATTCCATCATTCAGAAGAACCGGCACAGGCGCTTCCGGAGAAATCCGACTGACACTTCCTGAGACATATTGGTCCAGAAGAAGGTCTCCAATGACCGTAATGCGGCCGAAGCGGAAATCGTCGATCAAGGCCTGTCTCTCCAGAACATGGAATGGTTCGAGCCCAGCAGTCTCACAGTGCCTTACAAAAGAAAAGAGCGGAGGATTCATCCCCCGCCCCTATTTTATTGCTCTCTATTATTCAGCCAGATGATCAGGCTGCCGCTGAACCAGCAAGAAGACCTGCCAGAAGGCGCGCAAACCCAGTTGGATCAGGAAGAGGCTCACCTTCCTGAACACGTGCCAGATCCAGCAGCACACGCGCCAAGTCCTTGATACTCTCGCCTTTCGACACCCGCTCGGAAAGAGCTTTGATCAAAGGGTGCCTCGGATTGATTTCCAGAATAGGCGGCGCTTCTGGAAGAGCCTGACCTGATCGACGCATCAGACGCTGCATAGCCAGATCCGGACCTCCCTCAGACGTAATGACGACAGCACTGTCCGTCAGGCGTACTGTTCCACGCACGTCCTTGACGGTATCGCCCAATGCTTCCTTGAGGGCCGGAACCAGCTTTTCCAGATCGGCAGGTTCGACGGTTTCATCCGCATCTGTCGGGAATTTTTCCAGATCACCATGCGAATACACGACAGAACGCAGGATCTTGTCGTTATAAGAATGGAGCCGTTCCGGCCAGAAACCATCAACAGGATCTGACAAAAGAAGAACCTCCAGGCCCCGGGCCCGGAATCCCTCAAGCTGTGCAGACGCCTTTAACGCATCAAGATTATCGCCCGTCAGGAAGTAAATGACGTCCTGACCCTCCTTCATACGCGAGATATAGTCATCAAGCGTGGTCAGATCATCACTCTGAGTCGTGTGGAAACGAGCGAAACCTGCGATTTCCTGACGGTGCTCGCTGTCTTCCCACAGACCTTCCTTGATAACTGCACCGAAGTTCTCCCAGAACGCCGTGAAAGCATCGTCGGCTGTGTTCGCACGGTTCTTGATTTCAGTAAGAACGCGCTTGGTAACGGCCTTGCGAATGCGGGCGAGAACAGGAGTTGCCTGAAGCATCTCACGAGAGACATTCAGCGGTAGATCTTCCGTATCTACGACGCCCTGAACGAAGCGCATCCAGCTTGGAAGAAGGTCGGCTTCATCTGTAATGAACATACGGCGGACATGAAGGTGAATCCGACTTTCCCGCGACTGCTCCATGAAATCAAATGGTCGGGCACTCGGCAAAAACAGGAGAGCCGTAAACTCCGTTGTGCCTTCAGCGTGCCAGTGCATGGTCGCATACGGCTCGTCAAAAGCACGAGCAATATGACGATAGAATTCCGTATACTGCTCAGGCGTAATTTCGGATTTTGGTTTACGCCACAGGGCTGTACCCTCATTGGCAGCTTTATCTTCCGTCGTGCCGTCTTCCTTGGTTTCCCTCAGAGTAATAGGCCAGGAGATATGGTCAGCCCATTTGCGGATAATCGACCTTAGACGCCAACTGTCCAGAAACTCATCAGCATCGTCCTTCATATGAAGAACGATATCTGTGCCCGGCGCAGAACGGGTTGAAGGCGTCAGGGTAAAAGAGCCCTTCCCGTCCGAAGACCACGTCCATGCTTCATCAGAACCGGCCTTGCGGGACGTGACATCGACACTGTCTGCAACCATGAATGCGGCATAGAACCCTACGCCAAACTGCCCAATCAGGCTTGGGCGGTCTTCTGCCTTTGCTGAACTCAGCTTTTCGCCAAAAGCACGGGTCCCGGACCGGGCAATCGTCCCCAGATTTTGAGCAAGCTCATCATGGGTCATGCCGACGCCATCGTCAGAAATGACCAGCTCTTTCTTGTCTTTTTCTGGCGTAATGCGGATACCCGCATTTTCCGGCAGAGCAAGAGCTGACTCTGTCAGAGCTTCAAAACGACGCTTGTCGGTTGCATCCGCAGCATTGGCGACGAGCTCACGGAGAAAGATCTCACGATCCGAGTAAAGGGCATGAACAACGAGATCGAGCAGACGTCCGACCTCGGCACTGAATTCATGCTTTTCAGCCTGACCCTGGGTTGCATTCATGGTTACAAATCTCCTTTCAGGAAAGTAATCTTGATATGCGACGTCAGGTCGAGTTTTTCAACGCTCCTTAAAGATAACTTGCAAGGGTCATCCCCTTCATGTCTGCAATGATGGAATAAGACGCCTGTAACTGATTGTTGGTATCATTAATCTGAACTGAAACCTGTGCGAGATCAGCGTCTTTTGTTGTTCCCAACTGCGTCGTCAGCGCGGATTTCATCTGCTCAAGCATAGCACTCTGGGTGGTCAGACTGTTCTGCTGAATACCAAGCGTTCCACTTATATCCGATAGCCCATCTATCGCTGCTGTATTTGTATTCTGAAGGCCTTGAATAAGCTGTGTATAATTGGCTCCCTCAGAATCCACTGACCCAAGCGCTGCGACAACCATCAGGTTTCGCATCAAATCCCGAATAGGCGAACCTGTGGAACTTCCAGAAGACGCGTTTCCCTGCGTTGCAACTATTCCTGCCGTCGCTATCTCATTTTTTCCCGTCACAATCTGCAAATTCTGTGCTGATGCTGTTGTAGGGTCTGTCGAAAGCGATGAGGAAAATGGCTGATTGTCAGCAGTGTTACCCGCCAATGCCAAGGTTGATGACAGAACTGAGGACGCATCTGCTGTTCCCAGTTGGTTCACTGCCTGAGAAATGGATGACGCCAGATCAGAGTTTCCCGGATCACCGCTCACCGGTGCTTCTGAAGACTCTAAACCGGAGAATATATAGCTGTCTCCCTGCTGAGTATTAAGCAGATTACCAAGAGACGTAAGAGCTGTTTTAGCCTGCTGGGCAGCAGTGCCTATTGTGCTTGAGGACATACTCCCGGCGAGGGTGGACAGTGTTTCGTTCAGATCACTGGCAATGGTCGCAATCTGGCTCAGAACAGACTGCGTTGTGGTTAGCCTGTTCTGAGCAGTCGTAATATTACCACTCCATGCACTGACCTGTGTTATAGCAGGCTGAAGCGCCAAAGCCTGTGCCCGCGAATTTCCAAGTCCTGCATAACTGTCTGACAATACACCTGTAGAAGCCTGTGCCTGCAAACCATCCTTTTTCTGGGACAGAGATGTCAGATTCAACGTCTGCTGAAGAGAAACGCCACTATACCCGAAAGAAGCCACTGTTCCTGTCATTTTCAGCTTCCAACCGCATTCAGAAGTGCCGTAAACATACTCTGTACAGAGGAAATAACTTTCGCATTTGCAGAATAGGCGTTCTGCAACGTCACGATATTAGCCATTTCTGTGTCTACAGAAACGCTGGATGTTCCAGAGAGACTTGAAGACAAACTACTTTGTGTTGTCTGAGCAAGAGAAAGATTGCTACTGGCTGTATTAGCCGTTGCTGCCTGATTGGCTGTTAGTGATGTTGCAAGACCAACGAGATTTTGGGAGCCACTGTAACCTGTGGACAACTGACCTGTCATTCCAAGGCCGACACTTGGTGCCTCCGTCTGGCTGCTCCCATCTGATTGGGTTGTACCAAATGCATAGGACAAAACATTCTGGACAACGCTCGTGCTACCAGAAACAAGCAGGGACGGATCATCCTGATAGGCTTGAGAAACCTGGATATCCTGTGCAAAGCCTACACTTCCTGCCGGGGTGATCTCTGTTTGGGATGCTCCAGGAACAGTGCCATTAGAGGTAGTGAATAATGTCATTCCCTGTGCACTGAAACGACTGGCCGCTGTATAAGCCAGGGAATCAAGTTGAGCCTGCATTGTTGGAAGAGTTGTATCACGCAGAGTGATATTAGCCCCCAGGGTTCCGCCTGTCAGATGTCCGGTAATATCTTTTCCATTCAATGTAATAGCTGGAATGGAATTAACGTCTGACGTTCCTGGATAGCTCATACTGGTCGAAATTTGAGCTTCTGAGGTCGTCAGAGGCCATGTGCTGGACACCGCATTGGTCGCTCCTGACGTCGTATTATGCGTGGGCAGCGTCAGACCATCTGATGTCGTAATGGACATGTCGCCGTTGGTTGACACTTTCCATGAAACGCTCAAATCACTGGAGAGGGAAGATAATGCCGTAAACCGTTGGTTTTCCAGATCAGCTGTATCAAGCCCCTGACTTTTCAACGTCATGATTTTTGTTGAAAGATTTCCAATTGTTGTCAGGTTGGTATTGATATCTGATACAGATGAAACAACAGCATCCTGTGCATTTTGACGCTGTGTCTGCGTCGCTTCTGCCAAGGAATTGAGCGATTGGGCAAAACTACTGGCAGCAGCAAGAACCGTACTTTGGGCTGTCGAACTGGAGGACGTTGCTGTCAGGGAAGTCAGTGCTGACTGAAGATTCCCCAGTTGGTCTGAAAGCGTGCCACTGCTGCCCGATGTCGCAGATGTAGACCCTTGGAGAGCGGTGATGGCTGAAAGGGAATTGCTGGTCGTTGTGTATTCTGCCACGTCAGCATTCTGTGAATACAGGGCAGCCTGAATATTCGTATTTGTCGCCAGAGTCGTGGTTGCCCGGCGGACACCACCACCTGTTCCATCATTGACAACAGACTGCACATTGGCGACTTCCTTGATATAGCCACCTGTGGATGCATTGGCGACATTCTGGGATGCCGTGGACATTCCATACTGCACAGCCTGCAGGCCGGATGCGGCAACCGAAAGTGAATCCGTCAAACCCATGATTCAGATCTTCCTTTCATGCAGCCTTACTGGATCATCGCCAGAGTGGTCTGAAGAAGCTGGTTAGCTGTGGTGACGATCTTTGTATTCGCGCCATAGGCCTGCTGGGCTACGATCAGTTTGGTCAGATCACTGGTGAGATCTGTCGTGGAGCTTTCGGTAGAACTGGTGCTCAGCGTGCCTGCGCCATTTGTGTTAACGGCATTGACAACCGGCGCCCCTGACGACGCCGTAGCGGTGTAGGCCTGCCCGTTCTGAGCCGAGAGACCATTCGGGTCCGCGAACGTGGTTAGTGGAATCTTGGCCAGCAGTTGAGACAGACCATTATCGAACGTCGCCATGACCGAGCCATCTGTTTGCATCGAAAGTCCGGTAAATGTTCCGCTTGTTACGCTATCCGTCGTCATGGTCGGATTTGTGCTGTAGCTTCCGCCATCCGTCGAAAGGCTAACTCCCGAACTGCTTCCAATGGTTCCAAGGCTGACCGTCATATCCTGAGGCGACCCTGTATAAGAAAATGTCGCGGCAGATCCTGTGGACTGGGCGGCCCCGTTTACAGAGGCCAGTGTGCCGTCACTATTGAATGTTACAGTCGCCGAGTTGCTGGCATCCGCAGAATTACTGACAGTCCATGTCAGAGGGTCTGAACTGGATTGTGCCCAATTTAGAGTAACAGTCTGGGCATTTCCCTGACTGTCATAAGCCGTTGCCGTTGAGGTGTTGCTCTGGCTTGTTCCTGTTGTGCTGCCGATAGCCGCAGAAAGCGACATCGTCGTACTTTTCGTCGGCTGGAATGCAACCGAGTCCGGGATATGGATCGGAGCCAGCGTGCTGCTCAACGCACCTGTCGACCCCACCTGATAACCCTCAAGGTAATAGCCAGATGTGTTGACCAGATAGCCTTGATTATTCTTGGAAAAATCACCGTTCCGGGTATAAAACTGCTGGCTGTTAAATGTAGGGGCCGTACTAGAGCCCGTACTCCCCGTTGGCTGCACAACATTGAAAAATCCGTTCCCGGAAATCGCAAGAGAGAGCGTATTGGTCGAGGAAACAACCATACCCTGCGTATCCGTATGCTGCCGGGTTGTTGCGGCGACGCTGTCGCTGAGAGACTGCCCGTCACTCGCCAGGTCATTACTCGTCACATAATCCGCAAAGCTTGTCGTGGTGGCCTTGTAACCCGTCGTCTGGCTGTTTGCGATGTTGTTGGAAAGATCGCTGAACGCATGAGACTGGGCGTTGAGGCCACTGACAGCTGTGTTGAGAGAATTGATGATCGACATGGCGGACTCCGACAGAACTGAAGCTTCGGGCCACGCGCCCGATTGGTATCTGGCCTGACAGTTCCACAGGAAGCGTTAATGAAACCCTTACATGCTGGCTTTTTCCCAGAAGGCTTGGCCCTTTCCCTTGCTGATACTCTTCGAGAGTTCCACCAAACAAAGCATGATGACCTACTGGCTCTTTGGGCTGGAACAAGGCAATATATGAAGACATGCCAGTACCATCCGATGACTCTTCGAAGCCCAGAATCCCTGACGATTCTCCCGTAAAACCTGCAAGATTTGTGCAGGGCAGCATCATGCGCCACGTCATCACGATGGCTGGGACAGGCGCTATCGGTCTGATGGCTGTTTTTGCGGTCGATCTTCTCAATTATTTCTACATTTCCCATCTGCACGACCCTGCCCTGACGGCAGCCATCGCCTTTGCGACATCCCTGAGTTACGTGCAGATCTCGGTCTCAATTGGCATGACCATTGGTCTAGGGGCCTGCATCGGGCGTCTGATTGGTGCCCGACAGCACGCGGAAGCCCGGCGACTGGCTTCAGCCTTTATTGCCGTCATGGTCGCCATTGCAGCTGTTCTCGGTCTTCTGACGGCGATTTTTGCAACGCCGCTTCTTCAGCTTCTTGGCGCACGGGGAACTGCTCTTCAAAGCGCCGCCACATTTCTTCACGTTGTTTCCCCGGCTTTGCCTCTGGTCTGTCTGGGAATGGCACTTTCCGCACTTCTTCGCGCGGTTGGCGATGCGAAGCGTTCAATGCGCATTACCCTCACCGGCGCGCTGGTTTCCGCCATTCTCGACCCTCTGATGATCTTTGTACTGCACCTTGGCCTGGAAGGTGCAGCGATCAGCACCATCCTGTCCCGGTGCGCCATTACGGCCAGCGGTTTCCTGAATCTTCGGGGGCACGCCATGCTTGAGTGGCCAAAGCGCGACGCTTTTGCCCCGGCCCTCCGAAAGATTGGTGGAATTGCTGTTCCAGCAATCGCGACCAATCTCGCCACTCCTACGGGGGCCTTGTTCGTTACTCATGCGATGGCGCAGTTCGGCCTGAATGCCGTCTCCGGTCAGGCCACCATCGACAGAATTGTTCCCGTTGCCTTCTCCCTTGTCTTTGCACTGACAGGATCTGTGGGGCCAATCATGGCACAAAACCTCGGCGCAAGACAGTTCGACCGCGTACGCGAAGCCCTGATGGCAGCCCTTAAACTCACCGCCCTGTGCGTCGGAACGACCTGGTTCGTTCTTGCCGCCGGGCACAATATCATCCTGCATATGTTCAACGTGCAGGGCATTGGCGCAGAAATTGTTCGGTTATTCTGCTGTTGGCTGGTGCTCAGCTATATGTTCGTTGGACTGCTCTTCGTTGCGAATACAGCCTTCAATAACCTTGGCCATCCCTTTTACTCGACAGGCTTCAACTGGGGACGAGCAACTCTTGGCACCATCCCCTTCGTGTGGCTGGGGTCAGGCTATGGCCCTATCGGCATTCTGGTAGGACAGTCTCTTGGTGTCGTAATTTTCGGAACATTGGCTGTTCTGACCGCATTCCGCGTCATTGGCCGTTTGGGGCATAACCCTGCAACACACTGACATACGGAGGCACTCGGCCTCCGTATTCATGCCCTGTCAGGGTGCAGGATTGGAATGCACCTGATGGATCTGGTTGATCTTCGCTTCCAGTTCCGGCGTGATCTCAAGATCAACAGAACCAAGAATATTCTTCAACTGCTCTGTACTTGTCGCACCAATAATATTGGACGTTACAAACGGGCGCGATGTTACAAAAGCAATGGCTAACTGGACAGGATCCAGCCCTTCTGCCTGCGCCAGTGCATGGTAGGCCTCAATTGCAACATCTACCCCAGGCTTCTCATAACGCTGTCCACGATTGAACAGCGTCGTACGCGCTCCAGCCGGCCGAGCCCCGTTGAGGTATTTTCCGGTCAGATACCCCTGAGCCAGTGGAGAGTAAGCCAGAAGTCCCACATTTTCCCGCAGGCACATTTCTGCAAGACCGATCTCGAAGGTCCGATTAATCAGATTGTAGGCGTTCTGAATGGAAGCAACGCGCGGGAGCCCGGTTTTCGAAGCTGCTAGAAACTGCGACACACCCCAAGCCGTCTCATTAGACAGGCCGACATGACGGATTTTACCTTCTGCAACCAGATCTGCCAGAGCGCCAAGGGTCTCATCAACAGGCACTTCATCAGCATCTGGAAGATCACGAAATGTCGTCCCGCCTTCCCCGAACAGGCCTACTTTCCGGTCAGGCCAGTGAAGCTGGTAAAGATCCAGATAGTCTGTTCCCAGCCGACCCAAAGAGCCTTCAATGGCATAACGGATCTGAGCAGGCGTCAGCCGCGCTTCTTCCCCACCAGGCCGGAACCAAGGCGAAGAGCTGCGGCCGACAACCTTACTGGCAAGAATTATCTTGTCTCGTCCCCCGCGAGCTTTCAGCCAACTTCCGACAATGGTTTCCGTCGCACCATAGGTCTCGGCGCGCGGCGGAATAGAATACAGTTCGGCGGTATCGATAAAATTGATACCGCTCTCAAGCGCCATATCGAGTTGGGCATGACCTTCAGCTTCAGTGTTTTGCTGTCCAAAGGTCATCGTCCCAAGGCAGATTTCACTGACTTTAATGCCAGTGCGTCCAAGTTCACGCTGTTTCATGTAGGAGCCTGATAAAAATATACAGAAGGATGAAGTGCGATGTTTAGCACAGCCAGACCAGTGACTCATCCTTGAGAAATTCTTGATTACCGTAAGAAAAGCTCGTCATCTGATCGTGCTATTTCTGTTCGAAAACCCTTTGGTAAAAATTCAGCTCTCTTACCAGAGCATCTTCAACAGCATTGCGATCCCGAAACCCATGCCCTTCCTCTGGATAAACATGCAATTCTGACTGTTCGAGTTTTGTGCTCATTGCCTCAGCCTGTGACAGAGGCACGACCTTATCCGCCCCTCCATGCAGGAACAGGACCGGAACATTGATTTTGGCAGCATGCGTTATGGGAGAACGTTCGAGGTACACAGCCTCGTCTTCTGGATAGCGCCCAATCAGACCATCCAGATACCGAGCTTCAAACTTATGCGTTTCTTCAGTCAGCGCCCGAAGATCCGTCACGCCGTAAAGCGACGCTCCGGCAGCGAACAGGTCTGAATGAGCCAGCGCAGCCAGAACAGTCAGGCCACCAGCACTACTGCCCCGGATGACACATCTGTCGGAATCCACCAGCCCACGCTCAATGACCGCCCGCACGCCAGCCAGACAGTCTTCCACGTCCGCAATGCCCCATTGCAAATCCAGAGCCTGCCGGTATTGACGCCCGAACCCTGTTGAGCCTCGGTAATTCACATCGAGAACGGCAAAACCGCGCGATGTCCACCATTGAATCTTGAAGGCAAAAGACGGATTGGCTCGTCCCGTCGGACCACCATGGGCCATTACGACCAACGGAGGTTTTTCGCCTTCCGCAAGACTGAACGAACTACTCGCCGGTGGATAGAAAAGAGCATGAGCTTCCTTACCGTCTGCCGTCGGGAAGGAAAGTGGCTCAGGTTTAGACAGATCGTCCTGCGTAACACCGTCGGGAAAAGAAATGCTTGAACGAAAATATTCACAAGCACCGCTCATATCGCCAACGGCAAGAGCGGGAGCGGCATCTTCTGCAGCATTGATCCAGGCGAAATCACCATTCGTCAGTGGCTCCGGGACATTAACCGGAGATCCCATCAAAACATCGCGCCACTGGCCTTCTGAGAAATGCAGAACACAATTCCGGCCGTGACGAATCCCCAGCGCCAGAAGTTCTCCATGTGCGAGCGGCAAAAGCGTTCTCTGGCCAAAGACCCAATGTGGAAGACCGATTTCTGCATCTGTCGGAGGCAGAAAACAGCCCGTCCAACTCTCCCCCTCACGAATGAACCGGAGAGGCGACCAGCGTCCACAGGCATCGGATGTCGCATAAAGTGTTCCATCCTCCGCCCATCTTGGCTCGATAATGCTGCATTTCTCGTCTCCACTCAGATCCGTCGCTGGGCCTAACGTCAAACGGCTTCGATCCAGAGAGGCCACATGCAGCGTTGTCGCCGTCCAGGGCATTTCCGGATTCTGCCATGAAAACCATGCCAGAAAAGCACCGTCAGGAGAGGGACGCGGCGCAGCATAGAAGTCTGCCCCTTCTGCAAGCACCCTCTCCGTTCCCGTCAGATCAACATAGACGAGCGTGGCGATTGGTATTCCGATGCCATGCGTCTCCCGAACACAGAAAACGCCGTTTTCCCCCGGATCCCATGTCAGATCGGCATAACGCCGTTCTGGCACGCATTGCCCATCAAGCACCGGCAAACAGCCCGCTCCATTACTGACCCAAAGACCACCTGTTTTCCGATCACTAAAGACCACTTCTGGTTTGCCGTTGTTAAGACGAACATCCCACGCACCACCGCCATATTCATGAACACGGGTGCCAACACTCCGCTCAGAAGGCGTCAGGTCCACCAGAATGCCATCAGGTCTGCGACCCACAATGACCGATCGTCCCTGTTCTTCAGGCCGCGTCTCCAGCCAGAAAATCCAGTCCCCCGCAGTTTTCAGTTCAGCGAATGACAGCGTCCGTCCGGCAACAAGGTCGGGGCCGACCCAGGAAGGCCAGTTTCCAGCAGCGGGGGAGTGGCAAAGCTCAGTCATTTTTCATCCTGTGTCTGATGTCCTAGTATCGTAACCGGCGGCTTTGTCTTCTGCCATCTTCTCTACGGGATCACGACACTGTTTCACCTCACGCAATTTCTCGATCATCTGCTCCAGCAATATGGTTATGGCGTCATTGGCGTGACGGTCATGCTGGAAAGCATGGGTTTGCCGCTTCCCGCAGAGAGCATCATCATCGCAGCCTCCCTGTATGCAGGCAGCACGCACCACCTTCATATCGAGTGGATCGCATTGGCTGCGGTCACCGGTGCCATTATGGGGGATAATTTCGGATATCTGCTGGGCCATCATTTTGGCTACAGCATTCTGAAAAAGCACGGCAAAAAAGTCGGGTTGACGGAAGAGCGTCTCATGCTGGGACGATATCTTTTCCGAAAACATGGCGGCATTGTTGTTTTCCTTGGACGCTTCGTTGCCATCCTACGGGTTTTCGTTGCCCTTCTGGCCGGAGCAAACCGAATGCCCTGGCATTCGTTTCTCTTTTTCAATGCCTTAGGTGGACTGTTCTGGGCTGGCGGCTATGCCTTCATCACTTACGAGTTGGGAAAGCAGATTGAAAAGATCACCGGACCGGTTGGCATCGGGCTCGCGGCCATCGGAGTCTGCTGTTTGATTGGAGCGTTTCTCTTTCTCAAGAAGAACGAAAAACGCCTGACGGATGAAGCCATGAAGCAGGCTGAAGAAGAGGAAAAGCATTCACATTCGAATGCGAAAGACAAAGGAAAACACGAATGACACGCTCCCCTCACGCTGCCTGGTCTCTTGACACGCTGGAGCGTCTGGATGGCCGGACCGCTCTCATTACCGGCTCAACAGGGGGGCTTGGATTTGAAGTGGCCTGTGGTCTGGCACAACGGGGAGCCTTCATTATTCTGAGTGGACGCAACCTTGAGAAAGGGCGTGCTGCTCTGAACCGTCTGTATGAGCGAGTGCCCAGCGTTCAGGGACGCTTCGAAGTTCTGGACCTTGCGTCTCTTGCTTCTGTCGCCAAATTTGCAACGGCTTTACGAGACAGGGGTCAACCGATCCATCTGCTGGCCAACAATGCAGGTATTATGGCCCCCGCATCCCGACTGACAACGAAAGACGGGTTCGAACTGCAATTTGGCACAAACCATCTTGGTCATTTCGCTTTAACAGGCCGGTTATTGCCCCTGCTGGCTGCTGGCAATGCTACTGTCATGACCGTAGCCTCCCTCGCCGCCCTCAAGGGAGAACTACCGTTTGGGGATCTGAACGCACGCCACCAATACAGCCCCATGGCGCGCTACAGACAAAGCAAACTATCCAACCTTCTCTTCGCTGCTGAGCTGAACCGCCGGGCTCATAAGGCTCCATGGCCTATTCACTCACGGGCAGCCCATCCGGGCTGGGCCGCCAGCAATATCGTTGCCAATAATGGTGCCCTGGATACAACAGGCAATCCAATCAGCCGTTGGGGACGTCGCATTGCCCGCAATTTCGCGGGACCTGTATTTCACGCTCTGGGGCAAACGGTAGAGGAGGGAGCCTGGCCGCTTCTTTATGCTTTAGCATCGCCAGAAGCCTTGGATGGAGAATATTATGGTCCACAGGGAAAAGGCGAACGCACAGGCATACCAGGAGAGGCAATCTGGCCAGAACTGGCTCAGGATCATCAACTGGCCGCACGGCTTTGGTCAGTGTCTGAAGAGATGACAGGCGTCAAATATGGTCTCATGTGAGACCATATTCTGACTTTCAATCCCCATAGCCATCCGGATGGGCCTCGCGCCACCGAAAGGCAGTCTCAACAATCTGGTCCAGCGTTCCAAATTTCGGCTTCCACCCGGTTTCTTTCTGAAGTGTGGTGGAATCAGCAATCAACACTGCCGGATCGCCCTGCCTGCGTGGAGCAACTTCCCAAGGAACTTTCCGACCACTGACCCGCTCAATGCTCTGAATGACTTCAAAATTGGAATACCCGCGACCATCACCAATATTGTAGGTAACGCTCCGTGTCTCAATCTGCTCAAGCGCAAGGATATGAGCATCAGCCAGATCCGTTACATGAATATAATCCCGCACGCATGACCCATCTGAAGTGGGATAATCTGTTCCAAACAGCTTAAGGGGAGGGCGACGCCCAAGAACGGCATCAATTGTCAAAGGAATGAGATGCGTCTCAGGCCGATGATCTTCACCGGCTCGGCCCTCTGCATCTGCTCCGGCAGCATTGAAGTAGCGAAGGCATGCACTTCGCAAACCATAAATAGAGTCTGCCCAATGCAGAACACGCTCAATCAGAAACTTGCTCTCTCCATAGGGGGACCCAGGCTCAATGAGAGCAGCCTCGGGAATCGGTTCAGAGCGTTCAGGTCCACCAAACAAAGCTGACGTAGATGAAAAAACAAGTTTTTTGACACCTGCTTCCGTACAAGCCTGAATCAAATTCAGGCCGGTCAGATAGTTCTGTCGCAAATAATGAAACGGCGCTCTTACGCTTTCTCCTACCAGAGACAGGGCTGCAAAATGCAGAACGCCATCCCATTTATGCTGAGCAACAACGGAACGGGTCGCATCATAGTCCATCAAATCAATCTGATGAAACGGAACACTTTGTGGAATGGCTTCCCGATGCCCAGTGCTGAGATTATCAAGGACAACGACCTCATGCCCAGCGTCCAGAAGTGCCAGAACGACATGACTGCCAACAAATCCCGCACCACCGGTAACAAGATAACGCATGAGCTAAGCCAACCTCTTCCTGCCCCCTGAATTTCAGGCCGTATATGCCTCAAATTGTTTTCGACTTCGAGAACGGATTTACAGGGTAGGAAAGCTGTTTTTTTGTCCTGTAGTCAGTCTCGTGAACTGTATTCGGCCATTCTCCGATTTCTATCACAAGCCTAAGGGCCTGTTTTAGGACATCTGTGGAATGTGGTTTATTTTTTGGATGTGACTACCTGAGCAAAAGATTAGTCCGAAAGATGCCAGTATCCAAATGATCCTGGACAAGATCCGTAAGCGCTGTATCTGGATTTCGTCGTCGAGATCACCCACCACTGTAATTCTGGATGGTCTGACTGTATGTTCCCCACTAACGCCAACTTATACTCTATGACGCATCGCACGTTGAT
This sequence comes from Gluconobacter japonicus, assembly GCF_015244665.1. Lineage (NCBI taxonomy): Bacteria > Pseudomonadati > Pseudomonadota > Alphaproteobacteria > Acetobacterales > Acetobacteraceae > Gluconobacter > Gluconobacter japonicus. The sequence continues at coordinate 118,392 of NZ_JABCQN010000002.1, read as the reverse complement.
GCGTCATAGGCTACACTTCTCGTTGTCATGAGGGTCAGTCTCATGTGCAAGAAGCCCACCCTTGTTTTTACAAACAGGATTTTCTTTCGTTTATAGGGCAAAATCATAATTTTCGACCCTATATCGATACTCAAACAAACGTCCAAAGCAGTCCTGGAACACGATATGAAATCTCCTCTCTGACTGAAAGAGGAACGGAAGCAAGAACTCGCAGAAACTCTTCTGCAGTTGGTGCAACTGCAGCGCTTACGAGCCACACGAGAATATCGTGAGAAGTTGTCTCTTTCCCGGGGACAAAAGAAAGCGGAGCACGATTAGAACCGTAGAAAATATTCTCAACAGGAAGCAGCGTGAATTTCTCCCATCCGCCTACTTCACGACGTTCTGCCGCGACCTGCTCAATACCCTGCGGTTGATTTTCAGTCGGGTTAGGAATGAAAACAAGATGTAGATTAGTGACAGGGTTATAAGCAGCGTATTGCCCTTCTCCAAAGGACCGAAGACTATAGACGAGTTCGCTTGCAAGACGATCATCTCGCTGCATGCGAATAAGACGATGAGTTCCGGGTTGTCCATCTTCCTCGTAAAAGAATGTCACAGCATTTGGCGTATCGTCGTGGACGGCCGCATAAACCGGAATCAGATGACTTTGTTCAGCAATCTCTGCCGTTGTGTGCATGATACGGTTTTCATGAGGGAGAAGGTAGAGACTGGTATCAAAAGCTGACTTCACCTGAAAAACCGTTGCTGCTCCATCTCCGCGAGGAGAGAACATGTTTCCGCCTTCGACCTTGTACCAGGTATCCCGTAGCGTCGAGATGGCACGGTCAAGCATTACACGGTAAATATCTCGCAATATACGGTGAGTTTGACCGATGAAGCGCAACGGCTCGTAGTCCGCCAGTTCATTGCGATTAAAGTGTTCCCAGTACACCGTGGAATCGCCAACGTCAGCATTCAACCGTCTTTTGATCCGCTGGATATAATGTTCCATGCTTCGGCAGATGTAATGCATGACAAAGGCATCATTCCAATCGATGTCCTGGTTTGCATCCTGTCCATTGACCAAACGGCCGTCAGGTCTGACGTAACGATCTACGGGAATGTCATACCAATGAGGATTATGATAATGGCTCCCCATCTTTTCAGGACGCACAAAGCTTTTGATCAGCCGATTATCGCCCAATTCAGGTGTTGAGTGCTGAACAAACGCTTCAACTGTAGTGACTTTGGGTCTTACAACCCGGCCAGAACTTCCTTGAATACGCCAGGACAGAGCAACTGCATCAGCATGGTCAAACTTTGAAAAGAATTCGGGCAGGCTGTCCTGACGCTTCAGATAGACATACTCGTCACCATCAAGAAATCCGATCCAGTCGTACTGACCTTTGGCCATTTCAGCCGCAGCCATGAAGCTTTTCCGCTGCCTCTGATAGAAATCAGGCTCCTCAATAGGATCTGTCCGCATAGCTCTGATATCGCAGACAGCTGCGGCAGACTGGATAATTTCCCAGGTTCCGTCTGAAGAATGATCATCAAAAATGAAGAAAGTTTTGACGCCCAGAGCTCTGTGCCAGGCAATCCATCCCGCAATGTCAGAAAACTCGTTTTTGACAAAAAGCGCTATTGCTACGGTTGGAAAAGCCGTCATCTGCTTAGTTCCACTTCAAAATGACCAAAACGATAAGTCTGATTACATTAACACCTAAGTGAGAAAAACCATATCACTCAGGTCTCATTAACCCAAATGCGGCCTTAAAGCCGTGATCCTTTCGGATTTTTTTTACAGAATGAATGATTTTTAAATTATGGCTTAACAACTATCATGACAACAATAATAACCATAAGAATAGTTGGAACTTCATTCGCTATTCTATAATATTTTTCTGAATGGATATTCTGATCCTTGAGAAATAATTTTCTCCATTGACTGCATGCGCCATGAAAACCCATCAGAGCGACAACGCAGAGCAGTTTTGTCCACCACCAGCCACTGTGCCAGTCTATCAAACCTGGAACTGATGCCATCAAACCACCAACAAGAACTGTGACGATCATTGCCGGTGTCATGATTTGCCGAAGAAGCTTGCGTTCCATGATCTTGAAACGCTCACTTTCAGGGGTACCCGGAGTTGTCTGTGTATGGTACACAAACAACCGGGGCAGATAGAATGTCCCCGCCATCCATGCCGTAAACGCCATGATATGCAGGGAAAGAAACCAACTCAGATGCGTGGCAACAAAATCTGTCATGCCTGATTCTGGCTTTCAACCACGTCACTAAGCAGCGGTACCAACTGAGACAAGTGGGTAATTCTCACAAAACCTGGCGCAGGCCAGAATGGGGGGAGCGGCAGATCTTCTGAGCGAAGTAATACACAACTCATACCAGCCCGACGTGCAGCCTCCGCACCTGTATCGCTATCCTCGATCACGACACAGTTTTCTGGCAGAACACCTTCTCTCTTTGCTGCGTACAGGTACACTTCCGGAGACGGCTTGGGCTCATCCATGTCATTCGCTGAGTGAACCCGGTTTTCTGGGAAAAAATCTGCCATTCCAGCGCGTTCAAACTTGACTTCCATCTCTGTGATCGAAGAATTTGAACCAACACGAAATGGCATTCCCAAAGACCGTATTTTCTGCATCATTTCTGGCGCTCCCTCTACAGGTTCCGCCATTTTCTTCATAATGCGTACAAGATTATCCCGCATTTTGAATGCCGTATTTTCTGGGAGAGCATGTCCCAGTTCAGTCTCCAGTTCTTCTACAATCTGCGGCAAGGCTTTCCCCGCAAAACGATCGTGAGCAGCTTCATCCGAAATAGCCAAACCAAGGGAACGGGCAAATTCTGCTGTTGCCTGACAGGAAGCCCGCTCGCTGTCCACGAGCACGCCATCACAGTCAAAAATCACCAGTTTTAACTGGCCTTCTGCATCAAGAGCTGTCGTCATAGGGCCCTCACCGCATCAACAAGAGCCCCAACATTTTCAGGTGGCGTATGCTGCATGACACCATGTCCAAGATTGAACACGTGAGGTCGACCTTTCAAGGAATCCCGAATGGCCTTTGCTTCGCGTATCATGGCTTCTCCGCCCGAGAAAAGAGCCATAGGATCCAAATTACCCTGGAGGGTAATCTCGGGTACCAGTTCTGCAATCTGGGCCGGGTCCGCTACGGTATCCAGAGCCAACGTATTTACGCCGGTCTGTTCTGCGTACTCCCGCACCATAATTCCTCCCAGACGCGGGAAACCGATGATCGGCGTCCCTGGATGCTTCTCCCGAATATGACGCACAATCTGGCGGGTTGGTTCAATAACATAGCGTCGGAATGCTGTAGGTGGCAGAATTCCCGCCCAGGAATCGAAGAGCATGACAGCCTCTGCGCCTGCTTCGATCTGACCGCAAAGCATCTCTGCAGTGCTGACTGTGAGGGTTTCGATCAGCCGATCAAAAAGCATCGGCTCGGTCTGCATCATCTGCCGGGTCGCTGCAAAATCACGCGATCCGCCACCTTCAACCATGTAACACGCCACAGTGAAAGGACTCCCGGCAAATCCTAGCAAAGTCGTGACATCAGGGAGGGACTTGCTCAGACGAGAGAGGGTTTCCCGCACAGGAGCTGTCGCCTCCAGGACGCGCTTCGGATCCAGTCTTTCGAGATCTGCCGCAGATCGAATTGCCCCCAGAACTGGCCCACGACCTTCAATAAATTCGAGCGACTGTCCCATGGCCCAGGGCAGGATCAGGATATCTGAAAACAGGATAGCTCCATCCATGCCATAGCGACGAATAGGTTGAAGCGTCAGTTCTTCCGCCATGTCTGGTGTCATGCAACGTGTCAGAAAATCAGCTTTGTCCCGCATGGCACGGAATTCCGGAAGGTATCGACCAGCCTGACGCATGAGCCAGATTGGTGGTGGCCATACGGCTTCACCCTTGAGCGCTCTGAGAAGCGGTTTGGAAGAGGAGGAGAGGGGTGCGTTTTCCGAATTCATGCCGCTCACTAACCATGAAAGAAAAAAGAAAGAAATCCTGGAGGATAGGATGATCCCTGTGGAAACTGGGGTACCCGGCTTTCTAAAAATGTACCCCGTCTTACTCACACTGTGTACAACTCCGAAAACCGCGGGGATGCAAGGGGCTCAGGATTCTATCCCGTTTTACTCACAGACCTCCTGTGTACAACCCCCAGTTTCAGAGGGTGTACCCAACAATCCACGGTACTCGGTACCTCATCCGGAGACTCCGAGTACTGTCCCCATGTACCCCAGTACTGACACAATCTTTTCACCGGGTCATACGCAGTACTCGCACAGATACGTGCCGTCGATAGTTTGGAGTCGCATCTTATGACCACACTGAGTACTTCATTGATTCTCGCGAGCGGATCTTTGGCACGGCGAGTACTTCTGGAAGAAAGCGGTCTGACACCCCACCTGCGACCCGTGGATGTAAATGAAGAGGATTTGCGAAAGGCTTGTGAAGCAGAGGGTAAGTCCCTTGGTCAGACGGCAATGATCCTGGCAGACGCAAAGGCATTGAAAGCAGCGGAAGCAGCAGGATTGGAGACGGATCTTATCATCGCGGCAGACCAGATCCTTGATTTGGATGGAACAGCGTTTGCCAAACCTAAGACATTGGAAGAGGCAAAGCATCATCTAAGGGCCTTAAGAGGCCGAACACATCGCCTTCAAACGGCGGTAGTGCTTTATCGAGGCATGCAAAAAATCTGGGCGAACCTGGCTGTTCCGGAACTGACCATGCGAGAGTTCTCGGAGGTTTTTCTGGAGACCTATCTCGAGCGGGAAGGGGAGAGACTTTTGGGCTGCGTTGGGGCTTACAGGCTTGAAGGGCCTGGCGTTCAGTTGTTTTCCCGAATTGTTGGAGATCACGATGCTGTTCTCGGTTTGCAGCGTCTTCCTCTTTTGCAGGCACTGAGAGCCCAGAATGTAATTCTGACCTGAAAAGTGTTTTTTTTGGCTTGTCAGCGGAAAAACATCCTTATATACCGCCCACATCCGATCTCACCCCAATGAGGTCGCAGATGAAACAGTGGGGCCATAGCTCAGTTGGGAGAGCGCTTGAATGGCATTCAAGAGGTCGTCGGTTCGATCCCGATTGGCTCCACCAGTTTCCCGAAAATTTTCCAGAAAAACATACAGTGTAGCCATAGCATGATTATGGTTTGGCATAGGTCAGCCAGGTGGCTTGACCAGATCAGCAATCATGCCCCCTGTTGCCAGTAACGCATCCTGAGGAGCCAGCTCCAGGAGGAGGCCACGGTCTCCACCGTTTATAACAACGGGTGGCCCGTCCATGGCGCTTTGTTCGAAAGCTGTTGGTACGACGCTGCGCTGACCGAACGGACTGACACCTCCGATCCTGTAACCTGTTCTCTGCTCGGCATCCGGACGCGAGAGCATTTTGGCTTTTCTTCCACCAAAAGCTGTCGCTACGCGCACAAAATCCAGTTCCCGATCTGCGGGAAGAACAACGCAGGCGGGGCGTCCGTCGATCTGTACCATCAGGGTTTTCAGCACATGATCAGGTGCCAGGCCCAGCGCAGTGGCAGCAGCCACCCCCAGCTTTCCGGCAGACGGGTCGTAATCGTAGATGCGGCGTTGGTATGCGATCCCCAGAGCATCCAGAGTTAATGTTGCTGACGTGTCCTGTTCGCTCATTTAGAAAGTCTCATTCTTTGACATTTGCCTGAAGGATGACACCTCGGATGAGGGGATGCTAGGGTCGTGATCTCTTCAAAAGAAAGAACAGGATGTTATGGCTGCTGCTATTCTGGCCTGCATGCTGGCATCTGCCATGCATTACCGCCTTCCACCTCGTGTTCTGCCCGCTATCCAGCGGGTTGAAGGCGGTGTGATGGGGAAAGTCAGCCAGAATACAGATGGATCTGTCGATATTGGCCTCATGCAGATCAATTCACGATGGATCCTGCCCATTGCTTCCATGACGCATCAGACACCATCACAGGTTGCGGCCAGACTGGCTCTGGAACCGTGTTTCAATGTCGCGGCGGCGGCAATGATTTTGAGAACAGCTCTGGATAACGAGCATGGTAATCTGCTGCGCGCAATCGGGGATTATCACTCCCGAACCCTTCCTCTGAACATGGCGTATCAGCGCAAGGTTATTGCTGCCGCCACCGAACTTTACGTCAGACAGCCTTCCCGAGGATAGCCAGACGGAAGATGTTATCTTATAACGTCCGTCCTTCTGGCTCCGTCGGGGAAACTCATGCATCGTTTCCGAACCCTGTGTCTGGTCGGTTCGCTGCTGACGGCACCTGTTGCTTCTGCCGCAACCATGCCTGTGGTCTGCGTTGAATCTGTCTGGTGTAATATTGTTGCTCAGATTGGCGGATCTGAAATTACGACGCAGGCTTTGATCTCAACGTCCGGTATTGATCCTCATGAACTGACGCCGACTCCCTCAATGGCACGTCAGACAGCGCATGCGGCACTCGTTGTGCTCAACGGCGCAACTTATGATGACTGGGCGCTTCCATTCGTTTCGTCTTCTGCATCTCGCATTATTGCTGCGCAGGAAGCTGGGTGGAAAGTGGGTGACAATCCGCATCTGTTTCTCAATCCAATGGCCGTTCGTAAGGTTGCTCTGGCTACAGCACGCGCTTTGATCAAGCAGGGGCTGAATCAAGAAGCGGTTCAACAGCGCTTGGATATTTTCCTAAAACAGATTGATGATCTGGAAACACGTAGTGAAAAACTGCGTCAAGATTACGAGGGAACAGCCATTGCTGCGATGGAGCCAGTCGGGGCTGATCTTATCCAGAATATGGGGTTACATATTGTGGATACAGGTTTTGCTCTGGCCGCCATGCATCATGCAGAGCCTACTCCCCAGGATGTCGCAGCGCTTGAAACTGCGCTGGATAAGAAGACCGTCAAGCTGCTGATTGTAAACCCTGCTGTAAGGTCGCCGCAAATTGACCGAATGGTGGAGAAGGCCAGAATGCGTGGTATGCCCATTGTCGTGATTGGGGAAACATTGCCTTCGGGATTATCATGGCAGGACTGGGTGTCTTCAATCATTGAGTCTGTTCAGAAGGCCCTTGATGGCGCATCCAGATAACCTTTTCCTTGACGGGGTCACGCTCTGTGCAGGGCACAAAATCATTCTGGATCATGCCACGCTGACAGTTCCCATAACGGGAATGACACTGCTGGCAGGTCGAAACGGTTCCGGAAAATCGACTTTTCTAAAAGCCTGTCTTGGTCTTGTTCGCCTGCAAAATGGGGTCCTTCTTGTCAAAGGGCAGCCGCCTGAAACGGCCTGTAAACAGATTGGCTACATGCCTCAGGGCCTGAATGATGCTGCTCTGATGATCCCGGCAATCAGTCATGTCATGGCCGCGATGAACGGTGCACAATGGGGGGTTTCTCTCCCGTCTCGCAGCCGGCGGGAGAATGCTGAACGCTTGCTGGCTCTGACGGGTGCGCTGTCTTTTGCCCGGCGGCCTCTTGGTCTGCTGTCGGGGGGCGAGCGCCAAAGGGTCTGTCTTGCCCAAGCCCTGACAGACAACCCGAAGACGTTGCTTTTGGATGAACCTTTGGCAGCGCTGGATCACGAGGCGCAGCATCAGATTGTATCTTTGTTGGATACCCTGACACGGGAGCTCGGAATTTCCATTCTCATGACGTCTCATGAGACGGAAGCTCTGGATGGGAAAGTGTCGCGTATTCTGAAGCTGGAAAATGGCAGTCTGCATGTTTGAGTTCGAATTCATGCAACATGCATTTCTGGGATGCACGATTGTTTCTGTGCTGGCCGGAACAGTGGGATGGTTTCTGATTCTGCGGCGTCAGGCTTTTGCAGCCCACGCTTTGTCTCATATTGGCTTCAGTGGAGCGGCTGGGGCGGTCTGGCTGGGCGTTTCGCCTCTTTATGGCATGATTGCTTTCAGTCTGCTCGCCGGTCTTGCGATGGGGAGTGAAGCAAAAGGCGTTGTTCTATCGCCCCATCGGGACAGCATGATTGGCCTCGTTCTTGCTGCCAGTCTTGGTCTGGGCACATGGTTTCTGCACGAAGCGAACGGTGCTTCCAGCATGGCAACAACGCTTCTGTTTGGAGATGTTCTTGGCATTGATATGCCCACGTTGCTGGCTCTAACGGGCGTTGCGGTATTGTGTTTGTCGGGACTGGTTTTTCTTGGCCGGCCGCTTCTGTTTGCAAGCCTGATGCCGGATGTTGCTCAGGCCCGTGGAGTTCCTGTTCGCCTTACATCCCTCGGTTTTATGGCAATCGCGGCTTTGGCGTGTTCTGCCTGCGCAGAGGTTTCTGGCGCGCTTTTGGCTTTCAGCCTGATGGTTGGCCCGGCGGCAACAGCGCTGAGGCTAGGTCTTGGACCTATTGCAGGCTTGGTAAGCGCCGTGACTTTGGCTTTGTTTCTCTCTTGGGGAGGGCTCGCTCTGTCATGGATGACAGACATACCCGTTCCGTTCTGGATCGGTCTTGGTGCCGCCGCCTGTTATGGAATGGCCTGTCTGGTCAGACGTTAATGGGCTGTCATTGTCACAAGACGAAAATGAATCAACCCGATAAAGGCAATCAGGCAAATATGAAGAATAATGAGCGCCTTTAGCGTAATGACGGGCGCATCACGCGTTGTATCCGGATTCTGAGACGGCATTATAAACCTCCACACGTTTTCTGCTTATAGCCACTTTAAGGCCACACTATACGGAAAATATAGTTTTTTACGAAAAAACAGCGTAGGCGCGAAAAACCTGACAGATTGCTCTATGTTAGTATCGCTATGTCAAATGATACGAAAACATCTCGACCTGTTCGTGAACAGATAGACCTCTCCAAAATCGAGGTCTCACCGAATGCGAAACTGATCCTGATGCTTGCCGCTATGGTCGCCGCAATTTGCGGTGGTCTTTACGGCTACGATACGGGAATCATTTCTGGCACTCTTCCTCTTATCGGTGAAGACTTCCATCTGAATTCCACCATGAAGGAAAGCGTGGCTTCCGCTATTCTTCTGGGGGCAGTCTTTGGTGCTTTCGGAGCTGGTTCCCTTTCCGAGAAATTTGGCCGTCGGACAACAACCTGCATTGTCAGCGGGGTGTTTGTTCTTGGTGCGACAGCCTGCGCATTTTCTCCTGATGTCTGGAGCCTGATTGCGGCCCGTTTCGTACTTGGCCTTGCTGTTGGTGGCTCTACACAGGTGGTTCCGATGTATATTTCGGAACTCGCACCTCAGGAACGGCGCGGTAGTCTGGTGACAATGTTCAATGTTGCCATCGGTTTGGGCATTCTGCTTGCCAACATCATTGGTCTGACCCAGCGGACAAATTGGGGATGGCGCCCAATGGTGGGTATTGCCGCCATTCCTGCCGCCATCGTCTTCGTCTCCATGTTCTTTATGCCGAAAAGTCCTCGCTGGTCGGCCGAGAATGAGGGCATGAAGAACGCCATTCTCCATCTCAGTCGCATTCGGACGACTAAGCGCGCAGTCCGCAAAGAAGTGGAAGCGATCCGCGAGAACGCAACGGACATTGATCCTAAGAACCGCGGCTGGCGTGGCCTCTTCCAGCCTTGGGTGCGCCCGGCGCTGGTTGCTGCTCTTGGCGTCGCTTTCTTTACCCAGTGTGGCGGGCTGGAGATGATGATCTACTACGCCCCAACCTTCCTGAACGATGCTGGGTTTGGTGCGTCTTCCGCCCTATGGGCGTCCCTTGGCGTGGCAATTGTCTACTGCATCATGACTTTCCTGGGCTGTCTGTTTGTGGACCGGATTGGGCGTCGTCGTCTCATGCTGATCATGGGCCCAGGGGCTGCCCTGTCGCTGGTTGGTCTGGGCATCATGTTCATGAGCCATCCGGCTCCGGGGAGCGTTGGATCTTATCTGATCGTTGCTTTCCTTCTGCTGTTCATGATGTTCAACTCTGGTGGCATTCAGGTTTGCGGTTGGCTTCTTGGTGCGGAAATGTTCCCGCTTTCCATGCGTGGGCAGGCAACATCCCTGCACGCAGCGACGCTGTGGGGGGCAGATCTGCTTGTGACCAGTACGGCACTGACAATGGCCGAAGGAATTGGCCTGACATGGACGATGTGGTTCTACGCCCTGGTCAACTTGGCCTCTGTGATCTTTGTGTTCTTCTTTGTGCCGGAAACTTCTGGTGCATCCCTTGAAGACATTGAAGATGCCCTACTGGAAAACCGTTTCCGTCCGACACGGGAAAACAAGCGTATTGTGCCTGAAGAAGATGAAGAGGACGCTCGGTCTGCAGCATGATACGGTTCCTCCTTTCTTCAGGAGGAACCAATATGGACGTTATCGCAAAACGGGTTATTGCTGCGCGAAGTGGCAATAACCCGTTTGTTATTGGGCGTATGAAATCCGGTTGGCTGGTCCTTGGTGAAACGCAACCGCTTCCAGGGTATTGCCAGTTACTGGCAGATCCCATTGTTTCATCCCTGAACGATTTACAGGGAGAGGCGAGGGCGCAATATCTTTTGGACATGGCTGCTGCCGGAGATGCCCTGCTTGCTGTAACAGGTGCGTCCCGGATCAATTACGAAACATGGTGCAATCTTGCGCCGTCGCTTCATACGCATATCGTGCCTCGCTATGTAAGTGAGGAGGAAGACAAGCGGATTAAAGCTGCCAGTATTGCCTATGATTACGCTGCAGCCAGACCCTTCAGCCTAGAGCAGGATAAAGCCTTCATGGACGCCATGAGGCAAGAACTTGGCTTGAAGGCTTAGTGACAGCGCGTTGCCAGAAGATACCAGAGGCGAAACACAGCCGTTTCACAGAAGGTCTGGCGCTGAAGCTCTGGCCGTTTCCAGATGAGTTTAAAACGTGCTTTGAGCGTCTTGGCCTGAGACAGATCTTCGAGAAGATCCTTGGACTCCGATGTTAGCATGTCCGGATAGCTGAGAAGGCGCTGCACATTCGATTCAAACGCAGTCATAAACGCTCCTGGGCCGCGTTTTATGGCGCAGAGGCCGCGTTTGAACTTGGAATGTTTTGCGCCGACCGTATTGCGAGAATGCTGGCGGTAATAACTCACACAGCGATTATCAAAAAAAATCTCGCCGCCTGCTGCCATAGTCAGAAGATAGGCCCACCAGTCATGCAGGGTATGAGAAGGTGGAGTAGTGCCATGCAGGAGATGACAGGCAGCGGCGTTAATGACAGCTGTATGGCCGGTAGCGATATTCTGGGTTAGAGCCGCGGCGAAACTGGGTTGTCGATGTAACCGCTCGGATTTGCTGAAGACATTCAGGTTGCTGTCCGTCAAATATTGGCGGGCACAATAGATTGCCGGGACATCTGAAGGTTGCGCTTTAAGCCAGTTTACGGCCCATTCCAGCTTTTTGGGGTGCCAGACATCGTCCTGATCAGCAAACGCAATAAATGGCGTTTCAGGAATAGAGTTCAGCAGATGGAGATATGAGGCGCCAACACCTTTGACGTCAGGAATAGACGTAACCTCAACACACCGTCCGTGGCCCCGATGCGCAGCAAAAGAAAGCATGATGACTCGCGACGCATCCGTCGATCCATCATCTCGCCAGTATAAAACCCAGTCCGTGTGAGACTGGGCCAGAATGCTATCGAGTTGTGCGTTGAGGTAAGATTCGCCGTTGTAAAGGGACAGTAAAATGGCAACGCGCGTCGTTCTGTCGGCGCCTAGGCTTGCTCCTCCCCGGATCATCTGCGGGTTCCAGCGGGGGAGGCCGGATTGAGGAGAAGACATGACATCCTTATGAGAACGGTAAAACTGCAGAAATAGGCCATTCTGTCAGGAATGGCCCATAAAACTTACGAAGCCGTAAAGAGACGATGCACCGTACGGGCTACACTCTCACGCCATTCAGGCATTTTAACGCCAAAAATGCGGTGAAGTTTTGAACAATCCAGACGAGAATCCTGCGGACGCTTGGCCGGAGTGGGCCAGTCTTCTGTTCGGATGGCTGTAACCGTTGGCATGGCCTGACCATGCTTCTCGGCTTCTTCCAGCGCGGCGACTGCCAAACCATGCCAGGTCGTCTCTCCGGTTCCGCTGGCGTGATAGATGCCAGCATATTCCGGTTTCCAGCCGTCTTTTTCCACCAGAGCCAGAATGGCCAGAATGGCTTCAGCCAGATCGTCGGAACTGGTTGGATTGCCGCTCTGATCTCCCACGACCTTCAGTGCCGGATTTTTGGCTCCTGCATTGATCATGGTCTTGATGAAATTCTTGCCATGGGCTGAATAGACCCAAGACGTTCTAAGAACGATGCTCTTCGGATTGGCTGCCAGAACAGCCTGTTCTCCGTCAGCCTTGGTGCTGCCATAGACCGTCTCAGGATTGGTCGGATCTTCTTCAGTGTAAGGTGCACCCTTGTCACCAGAAAAGACATAGTCCGTAGAGACATGCACAAAAGGGATGCCAGCCTTGGCACAGGCTTCAGCAAGCGCCTTTGGGCCAGAACAGTTGGCGCGTTCTGCACCGTCTTTTTCTGTTTCGGCCAAATCGACAGCCGTCCAGGCTGCCGCATTTACAACAGCAGCCGGATGATACTTCTCAATCGCAGCGGCGATTGTTTCCGGTTTGTCGAAATCGAACTCAGGGCGGCCGACACGAATGATGCGGTCACCGCCCAAAGTGGCGAGAGATGTCGCAAGCTGGCCATTGCCGCCCGTGACGAGGATGGAACCTGTGCTGGACATGACGTTACTCACTTTTCGTACTGGAACCAGCCCTTGGCTTCGGAGAAGTGCGGTGCGATCTTGTCCTTGTCAGACAGAACCGCTTCTTCTTCGGAAATGGGCCAGTCAATGTTCAGTTCCGGAGAGTTCCAGATCACCGCGCGCTCGGAGACCTTGCTGTAAAGAGACGTGCACTTGTACTGCACTTCGGTGTTCTCTTCGAGCGTCACGAAGCCATGCAGGAAGCCGGGCGGAACCCAGAGCTGGGACCAGTTTTCAGCAGACAACTCAGCTGCAACCCATTTGCCATAGGTGGGTGAGCCCGTACGGGCATCGACTGCCACATCCCAGATGGCGCCGCGCGTCACGCGGACGAGTTTGCCTTGCTCGTAGGGAGCTAACTGGCAATGCAGACCACGGACAACGCCTTTTTCAACGGAAAGGCTCTGATTGTCCTGAACGAAAGGCAGGTTGATGCCAGCTTCTGTCATACGGTCAAAATTATAGGTTTCCGAAAAGAAACCGCGATTATCGCTGAAGCGAGGAGGCGTAACGAGAATGACGTCTGGAATGGCGAGCCGTTCAACCTTCATGACGGTTTCCTTCAAAAATTAGATCTGGAAATAAAGGCAGATTATGCCTCAATAGAAAAAACGCTGCCTGACAAGGTCAGGCAGCGCGGGGAAGATCAGGCGCCGTGATCTGCCAGTTCAAGTAACAGGCGGCCCAGTTCAGTTTTACCCATTCGCTTTGCATGATCGCGAAGCTGGTCAGCGGTAATGAACTTGTTGCGGAAAGCAACCTCAGCCGGCGAACCAACCAGCATGCCCTGACGGGACTGAATGGTTTGTACGAAGCTGCCAGCCTGCATCAGGCTATCGGGCATGCCAGCATCGAGCCAAGCGCAGCCGCGGCTGAGGCGATCAACCTGCAATGTGCCTTCTTCAAGATACATGCGGTTGAGATCGGTGATTTCCAGTTCGCCACGGGGGCTCGGCTTCACCTTCTTGGCAAAATCCACAACACGGTGGTCGTAGAAATAAAGACCTGTGATGGCCCAGTTTGACTCAGGGTTTTCCGGCTTCTCAACGACTTCGAGCGCTTTGCCACTCTCATCGAACGAAACCACGCCGTAACGCTCGGGATCACGAACCTGATACGCGAAGACCGTCGCACCTTCAGGACGGTTTGCAGCCGCACGTAGCAGCACGCCCAGATGATCGGCGAAGATCAGGTTATCGCCGAGGGCCAGTGCGCATGGGCAGCCTGCAAGCCAGTCTTCCGCAATCAGGAACGCTTGGGCCAGACCGTCGGGGGAAGGCTGGATGCGGTATTCGAAGGTCACGCCGAACTGGGAACCATCGCCCAGAAGGCGCTGGAACTGAGGCATGTCATGCGGGGTCGTGATGATCATGATGTCCCGGATTCCCGCCAGCATCAGCGTGGAAAGAGGGTAGTAGATCATCGGTTTGTCATAAACCGGCAGAAGCTGCTTGGAGGAAGCGAGCGTCATGGGATACAGGCGCGTGCCCGAACCGCCAGCCAGGATAATGCCCTTCATGGGCTTCGTGTCGATCGTGCTCATGCGCGTGTTCCCAGTCGCTGTCCCGTGTATCGCTTGGAGCGGATACCTTCCCACCAGTCACGGTTGTCGAGATACCACTGAACCGTCTTGCGGATACCGGTTTCGAAGTCGTGCTTGGCTTTCCAGTCCAGCTCTTTTTCGGCATGCGACGGGTCGATCTCATAACGGAAGTCATGGCCGGGGCGGTCCGTCACATAACGGATCAGACGCTCGCGCGGACCTTCCGGATCTGGCAGGAGTTCATCCAGAACAGCACAGATCTTCTTGACGACTTCCAGGTTCGTGCGCGGCTGGCGGGCGCCAATAGCGTAGGTTTCGCCTGGCTTGCCAATTTCAACAGCGCGGACCAGAGCTTCAGCATGGTCTTCCACGAACAGCCAGTCACGGATGTTCTCGCCCTTACCGTAAACCGGGAGTTCACGCCCTTCGATGGCGTTGATGGTCACGAGCGGAATCAGCTTTTCCGGGAAGTGCCAGACACCATAATTGTTTGTGGTGTTCGTTACGAAGGTTGGCAGACCGTAAGTATGGTACCAGGCGCGGACCAGATGGTCGGACGAGGCCTTGGAGGCTGAATACGGGCTGCGCGGATCGTAAGGTGTTGTCTCTGTAAATGGCGGATCGTTTGGCTCAAGATGGCCAAAGACTTCATCTGTAGAAATGTGATGAAAGCGGAACGCGGCCTTTTCTTCGTTTCCGAGGCCGTTCCAGTATTTGCGGGCAGCTTCCAGTAGGGAGTAGGTGCCAACGACATTGGTCTGGATGAAGACGCCAGGACCATCGATTGAACGGTCCACATGGCTTTCAGCTGCCAGATGCATCACGGCATCCGGGCGATACTCTTCGAACAGACGTTGCATTTCAACGCCGTTCACGATGTTGGCGCGAGCGTGAGAGTAACGCGGATCGGAAGCGACTTCGGCGACCGTATCTTCAGAGGCTGCATAGGTCATGCAGTCGACGTTCAGCACGCTGTGTTCGGTGTTCTTGATGATATGACGCACTACGGCCGAACCAATGAAGCCGCAACCGCCTGTCAACAATATCCGCATTTCAACTCCTTAACATCACGGTAGGAGCATCAGCCCCGCCACAGGAAAGTACCTTACAGTGTTGTACAAGAGGCGCAAACAGAGCTGTCGGTAATACTAATGAAACTATTTCTACAACCATAAGGTCTCGCCCCTCATCGCTGAATGAGCTACCCAGACACTCCTGTGAGGCACGCAGGAGAACAAAGGTATGCTGGCTGATACATTAACCCGCTCGCTCGTTGATGTGCTGGAACGCCCAGATCTCAGGGTCGTTGCGGCAGGCCTCATGCCAGAACTCGATATTTCCTTACAGCAGCCTTTCCAATTGGGAGAAAATCTGACGGCAGGTCAGGAATCTCCTGCCGGGCGGGCCTGTCTTAAGCTGGGGGAACCCTGTCTTCGTAATCCGGCGCTGGCACCAACATTTCTACGGCAGGCGGTTGAACTTTTCCGGTTGCTCCATGCTGGTGCAGACGCACGTCTTGCCAGTTTTGCTGCGGCGCGTGTTGCCGCGCTGTTTCATGGTCTCGATACAAATGCATCCTGTCCGCTTCCGACTGAACTGGCCATATGCGCGGGGGATGTGCCGAGAAGCGAGATATTGCTTGATATCTGGAACAGCCTGAAACTGCTGTTGCCAGAGGCGCCAGAGTTTACTTTGCAGGATGCCAACAGGTTGCAACCCATTCTCGTGCGTTTGTGGCCCGTTATGGCGCCGGCAGAAACATTGATGAGTAGTGGAGGGGACTCCAGACTGGCAGTTGATCCCGAAACAGGGCTGAACCGTTATTCCTGCTCGCATCGCCCACGACCGTGGGCTGTCAGTTTTGGGTCGTCAACCGCATCTTCTTTGTCAGAGCGAGGGTTCGGAGGGGCAGAAGCAGCCCGATGTGCGATGATGAACGCACTTCTTTCAAAGCAGGACCCTGACCTTGTTCAGGAAACAATGGTCAAAAATGCGCGAGCTGGCATTGGAGGACATTATGGCCTGCCAGAGGATGCCGTATTGCTTTCGGCATCAGGGACGGATTGTGAACTGGCAGTTCTGGCTCTTGTTGCTGCGGGAACCACGCGACCTGTCAGCTCCATCCTGCTTGCTCCAGACGAGACTGGAAGTGGTGTACCTCTAGCGGCGTGTGGACGCCATTTTGCTGCAGACAGTGCATGTGCCACGCTGGTCGGGAAAGGGGAACTGATTGAGGGATTCCCTGCCGATACCCGTCTTATCGGTGTTACAATCAGACATTCGGATGGAACCTCACGGGCCATAGAAGAAATCAATGCCGAATGTCTTGAACTCGCGCGACAAGAGGTAAAAGCTGGACGTCATGTTCTGATGCACCGCTTGGATCAGTCTAAAACCGGTCTGGCTGCTCCCGATATGAACACCATCGAAATCCTGAGACGCGAGCTTGGGGAACATTTCAGTGTTGTAGTGGATGCCTGTCAGGCGCGCCTCAGCCCTTCGCGTGTTTTTGAATGGGTAGAGAGTGGCCTGATGGTCATGGTGACGGGCTCAAAATTTTTTACCGGACCGCCATTTTGTGGCGCCATTCTTCTGCCGGAAAAATTGCGCAACCGTCTTCGGTCACTATCCCTTCCGGTCGGTCTTAAAGACTATGCCCATCGTGATGAATGGCCGGAAGGATCGGATGAAAACGCGTTGAGCACGGGCCACAATATTGGTCTCGCTCTGCGATGGCATGCCGCTCTCGCTGAGATGGACGCACTTTTTACTCTACCTGATGACACAATCCGCTATCGATTAGAGTCTTTCATGGCGCAGGCCGTCGACATAGTGGATCGGTGTCCGTCACTGACAATGCTTCCCATGGGACAGCCCGTTGATGACGGGCGTTGGGATGCGGTTCCCACGATTCTGTCCTTTTTAGTGGATGATCCTCTGGTGCCTGAGCGGCCCCTTGCTCTGGAAGATGCACGAAAGCTGCATCGCTGGCTAAACGCGGATCTATCACCCTGGGTGAGGGAAGGGGAGCCAGCTTTGCTCTGTGTTCTGGGACAGCCTGTTCCAGTTCCTCATCCACTTCTGGATGGCCCAGCGGGTGCATTACGTCTGTGTGCTGGCGCGAGACTGGTTTCAGGAGAGCCCTCTCATGCAGGACTGGATGAGTCGCAAAGATTGCAGCGGGAATGTGCGGATGCCCGCAGAGTGATCGCTAAACTGGAATTGATCCTGAAACATTGGAATGTTCTTCTGGACGCCAACCCCGTTCCCCGTTACGCGCCTTTTTCATGACCCAGACAGATCACGTCGTTCCACACGGACATTTTCTAGATAGCCCAGAGCTTCCTCGGGGTATCACGCGTTTCTGGCTCGTGCGACATGCTGTCGTGGAGGCCGCTGCACGCAAGACAATGTATGGCGCCATGGATGTGCCTCTTTGCAAAGACGCCATGGCCAGTCAGCAGGGTGGTTATGCGGCACTCGCACGTCGTCTGCCTACAGATGCTGTCTGGTATAGTTCGCCGCTTCAAAGAGCGAGGGATACGGCGATCCAGATTCGCTGTGCTGGAGATTTCCAGTGTCCTGATGTGAGACTGGACACACGGTTTGTCGAACAGTCGATCGGTGACTGGCATGGAACACCTCATGAGCAGTTCCTGTCACTTTTGCGTCTACCGCCAAACCCGTTCTGGTCTTTGTCAGCAAGCGAGCTTCCGCCGGGCGGAGAGAGCATGCTGGATGTCTGTGCGCGCGTATCTCATGGCCTGGAGGATCTTGCCAATACGCATTCTGGTCAGGACATAGTGGTAGTCAGTCACGGAGGCGCCATCCGGGCTGCTCTGTCCCATGCACTTGCCATTCATCCAGATATTGCGCTCCGGTTTACGATTCAGAATCTGTCCATCTCAATCATCGAGCGCATCAATGGTCTATGGCGTGTTGTGGCTGTGAACGAGCTTCCAGATTTTCGGGGCTGAAAAATCCCCGAAAGGAAAAGTTTTCTGGCGGAGACCGGACTTTTCCTGCGGAAGAGTCCGGAATGAGTCCGCGACTGCCAATGCAGCAAACAGAACTAATATTCCGACTTTACGCAAAATAAAATTTCAAGAGAAAGACCGGAAACGGAGCTTGGTGGGCACACAAGGGCTCGAACCTTGGACCCGCTGATTAAGAGTCAGCTGCTCTACCAACTGAGCTATGTGCCCGTCGCTCCGTTTCCGGTGATGCGCGTTATAGAGCTAATTACGCGAGGTATGCAAGAGGGATTCGTAAGGAAAATAAATAAATCTGAAATATCCTCAAAAAACAATAACTTAAGATCGATTTAGTAGCCGCATGAGGCTCTCGAACTGTTCGAGAGACCGATAATCGATCTTGAGTGAGCCGCCTTTTTTACCATCGTAGGAAATCCGAACTTTCAGGCCAAGACGAAGAGCGAGGTCTTCTTCGATCTGAACAATTTCAGCATTTCGCCGGCTTTTGGGGGCAAGCTTCTTCTCCGATTTCTCAGCCGCAAGTGCTTCAGTCTGACGGACATTCAGGCCCTTTTCCAGAACGATCTTGGCGGCAGCCACTGGGTCAGGGTGGCCCAGCAGGGCACGAGCGTGACCAGCAGTTAACGCGCCTTGACGCACATAGGCGCGAACTTCGGAAGGGAGGTTAAGCAGGCGCATCGTGTTGGTGATGTGTGGGCGGGATTTACCAACAGCGCCGGCCAGTTCTTCCTGCGTTAGCGTATAATCGTTAAGAAGACGCTGGAGCCCTTCAGCTTCTTCGATCGGGTTCAGGTCTGCGCGCTGAAGGTTCTCGACCAGTGCCGCAGCCATGGCATCCGTATCATCCAACTGGCGCACATGGACCGGCACACTGTGCAGCCCCGCAAGCTGCGACGCACGCCAGCGACGCTCACCGGCGATGATCTGATAGCGTTCCGGATTGGCAGGGTCTGGTCGAACCAGAAGAGGCTGAAGAATGCCTCTGGAGCGAATGGAATTGGCCAGTTCTTCCAGGCGCTCGGGGTTCATATCCTGACGCGGCTGAAAGGGACTTGGTTCCAGCACATCGACGGGGAGGGTGGTGTGCTGCTGCACCGGAGTATTGGCGCGCGTTGTGCGGGCAAGTTGAGGGGCTTGATCCCCCAGCAGGGCTGCAAGTCCACGACCGAGGCGCGGGGAAGTGTCCTTTTTGGCCATCGCAGCTTACGCCTTTGTCCTGTTCTCGGTTCGCTTCAGAAGTTCATCTGCAAGGGCCACATAGGCAACAGCGCCTGTGGAGCGTGCATCATAGTTCAGCACCGGACTGCCGTGGCTCTGCGCTTCGGAAATACGGATATTTCTCGGGATCAGTGTTTCGAGAACCTGGTCTCCGAAGAACCCTCGTGCATCCTGTGCGACGAGTTCTGAAAGGTTATTTCGTCGATCATACATTGTCAGAACAATGCCTTCGAGATGCAGATCTGCATTGAAAGCACGCCGCACACGGTCAATGGTGCGGACAAGTTGACTGATTCCTTCGAGCGCAAAGAACTCACACTGAAGCGGAACCAGAACACTGTCGGCGGCAACCAGAGCGTTCAGCGTTAGGAGGCCAAGACTGGGAGGGCAGTCGATTAGGATGGTGTCGTAATCGCCTTCAAGGGCGCGGAGCGCATCGCGGAGACGATATTCCCGCCGCTCATCTGCAATCATCTCCAGTTCGGCACCAGCCAGTTCGTTATTGGCTGTGATGATCGAAAGATTCTCGAACTCGGTCGGCTGAGCAAGGGCATGTGGCTCTGCTTCCTGCATCAGAGCAGCATATGTGCCGACATTCCGCTGATCATACTCGATGCCTAATCCGGTCGAGGCATTGCCCTGTGGGTCCAGATCAACGAGCAGGACGCGCTGTTTCCGTGCCAGCGCAGCGGCCAGATTGATTGTGGTCGTGGTCTTGCCAACACCACCTTTCTGGTTGGTGACGGCAATGATACGAGTGGTGGGGGATACGGAATTAGACGACACGCTTGAAATCACTGACCTTGATGATGGCTCCGCCGGGGTCGGTGCGGCTGGGAAGAATGGTAGATGTCATGTGCCAGTCACGGCTTGCCTCGGTCAACTCATCCTGTGCCTTTATACCCTTGAGAAACAGACAAAATCCGTTTTCTTTCAGCAGAGGCCGCGCCCAGCCGAGCAGTTTGACCAATGGAGCCAGTGCGCGAGCTGTGATGATATCTGCTTCTGGAGGATTGGCCGCTTCAATTCTTTTGGGAAGAACAGTGACATTGGCTTCGCAGATACGGCCAGCCTCTCGAAGGAACGCGCATTTCCGCTGATCGGCTTCAATGAGCGTGACCGGATTACCCGTCGCGATGGCCAGAATGACACCCGGAAAGCCGCCACCAGAGCCGAGATCTGTAATGGTGGCGCCTTGGGGGATCTGGTCTGCGAGTTGCAGGCTGTCCTGAATATGGCGGGGCCAGAGTTGGCCTAAATCTTTCGGACTGACCAGATTGATCTTCGCATTCCACTGCACGAGCAGATCAGCGAAGCGCTCCAGTCTGTCCTGCGTTTCACGTGAAACGGTGGTCATGACAGGGTCCTTACATGAGCCAGCAGGGCAACAAGAGCGGCAGGCGTTACGCCTCGAACGCGTTGTGCGGCTGCAAAGCTGGTCGGTCGGGCCTGAGTGAAACGCTCGCGCATTTCGTTACTCAGGCCGCCAATGGCTGTGTAATCCAGATCGTCTGGCAGTACGATGGCACTTTCCGATGCAAGCTGTTTGATCTCACGGTCCTGCCTGTTCAGATAGCCACCATAGCGGGCTTCTGTTTCCACATGACGGCGGATGCGAAGCGGCAATTCTGCGAACCAAGGCGCTAGATCGAGAACTCTGGAATGATCACCATTACTGGCCAGAACATCGAGAACGCTCCGACGCCGTCCATCCAGTGAGACTTCAAACCCGACTTCTCTGAGTGTCTGGGGCAGGAATGTTGTCGAAGCGGCCTGAGCCATAGCCGCATCAATCTGGGTCTTCATATCTGTAAAAGCGTTGGCTCGTTCTGCCAGAACGCAGCCTGCATCCATACCTTTCGGGGTCAGGCGCAGGTCGGCGTTATCAGCGCGCAGGATCAGACGGTATTCGGCACGGGAGGTGAACATCCGATAAGGCTCGCTGATGCCGTGCAGCGTCAGATCATCAATCATGACACCCAGATAGGCATCGCTCCGATCCAGAATGAGCGGATCGTTTCCGGCTGTCGCGCGGGCAGCATTCAGCCCAGCGAGAAGGCCCTGAGCGCCCGCTTCTTCATACCCCGTGGTGCCGTTGATCTGCCCCGCCAGATACAGACCCGGCAGACTACGCAACTGAAGCGATGGCAGAAGTTCGCGTGGATCGACGTAGTCGTATTCCACGGCATATCCGGCAGTCACGATCCGGGCTTTTTCCAGACCCGGCATGGAGGCGATCATGAGCGCCTGAACGTCCGCCGGAAGGCTGGTGCTGATTCCGTTCGGATAGACGAGGTCGCCGCCCGGATTGCCAGGAAGTGCTTCGGGCTCCAGAAAAACCTGATGGGAAGATCGCTCTGCGAAGCGGACCACCTTGTCCTCAATTGACGGGCAATAGCGTGGACCACGCCCGGCAATCGCACCACCATACATAGCAGAACGATGTAGGTTCTCGTTGATGATTCGGTGTGTTTCTGACGTCGTCTGGCTGATGCGGCACGAGACCTGATCGTTCGTGATGCGATCCGTCAGGGGGCTGAAAGGTTCCGGGACCTCATCACCACGATCTTCGGGCAGATTGTCCCAGTCGATACTGTCCCGGGCAATGCGTGGTGGTGTGCCGGTCTTAAGGCGGCCCATACGGAGGTTCAGGGCTTCCAGACGTTCCCCCAATTTCGTGGCAGGGGCTTCACCGATGCGCCCGGCAAGTTGCTGCTCATGGCCGACATGGATCACACCGCGTAGAAAAGTGCCCGTTGTCAGGACAACAGCACCGCAATGAAAAGATCTGCCATTTTCACAAATGACGCCGCAGATCTGTCCGTTTTCTTCAATCAGATCCCCAACCGCTCCAGCCATGATCGTCAGGTTAGGCGTTTCTGCCAGAAGGGTTTGAATGGCCGTCCGGTAAAGGGAACGGTCAGCCTGTGCACGGGGGCCGTGAACGGCTGGCCCTTTGGAACGGTTGAGCAGTTTGAAATGGATACCCGCGCGATCGGCAGCTTTGCCCATCAAGCCATCCAGCGCGTCGATTTCACGCACGAGATGGCCTTTGCCAATTCCGCCAATAGCAGGATTGCAGGACATAGCTCCGATGGTTTCGAGCTTGTGGGTCAGCAGGAGTGTTCTGGCTCCAAAGCGTGCAGATGCTGCGGCTGCTTCGCACCCGGCGTGACCGCCGCCGATCACGATGACATCGAAATCGCTCAAAACCTACTTCCCGATACAGAACTGCCCGAAAATTGCATCGAGCAGGGATTCAACATCAACACGTCCCGTCAGACGCCCCAGAGCCTGCATGGAAAGGCGAAGCTCTTCGCCCCGCAATTCAGGCCAGGTGGCAGTCCGGGCGCGCTCCAGATGGGTGACGGCTTCCTGAATACCTGCACGATGACGTGCCCGGGTCAGGGGCGGTGCACCGGCGCTAGCAGTCAGTGCTGAGACCCGTTCCGTCAGTACGGACCGAAGTGCTGACAATCCATCACCTGTCTGGGTGCTGATGCCTAGCATGTTCGGCGGGGCAGATGCGATGTCGATTTTTGTACGAACCGCAATTTCATTGTCAGACAGAGCGTCCGTAGTTTCGTCTGGCCCAATTAAATGCAGAATGACGTCCGCCTGTTTCACGTGAAACAAAGCGCGCCGGATACCTTCTGCTTCGATCTCATCTTCCGTCTCACGAAGTCCCGCCGTGTCGATCAGCCGGAGGCGGACACCATTTAAAACCCAGTCAACGACAATGGCGTCTCGTGTTGTTCCTGCGCGATGCGTGACGATTGCTGCATCATAACCAGATAAGGCATTGAGAAGACTTGATTTTCCAACATTCGGAGAGCCTGCAATGACGACTGTTAACCCCTGTCGCATCAGTTCGCCGCGATTGTCCTGCAAGTGAGCGGACATTTCATGATGGAGCGCTGACATCTCAGCCAGAAGAGTTTCCTCAACTTCTGGAGGCAGGTCTTCGTCCGGGAAGTCAATCAGAGCTTCCTGATGCGCTAAAACAAGTCGTAGTCGCTGGGCCCAGCCATCGTATAACCGACTGAGAGCCCCATCTGCTTGTTGAAGTGCCTGTTTACGCTGGCTTTCCGTCTCGGAATCGACCAGATCGGCAATAGCTTCGGCTTGAAGAAGATCCAGCCGACCTTTTTGTACCGCACGTTTGGTGAATTCTCCTGGTTCAGCAGGCCTCGCCCCCAGATCAGTCAGAGCATCCGCAACGCGGGCAATAACGGCTGGTCCGGCATGAAGATGGAGTTCAAACCCGTCTTCCCCGGTGTATGACTTTGGGCCAGGCAGCCAGAGAACTACGGCATGATCCAGAACTTCGCCCTGATGACGAAGGCTGCGAAGGCTGGCGCGTCGAGGTTCAGGGAGGGAGCCGCAGAGGTTCTTGAGAAGTTCTGCACTTCCTGGTCCGCTAGCGCGCATGATGGCAATGGCCGCACGGCCCGCACCTGTTGCTAAAGCAAAAATAACCTGCGAGGTCGAAAAGGAGATGGGGGTCATGCTCCTTATGTAATGCAGGATGTGGTTCTGTGAAAACGGATTGATGGCAAAAGAAAAAAGGTGGTTCGCTTCCGAACCACCTTTTCATGTCAGGCTAACAAAGTTGGGAGAGGCTTACTGAGCCTGATCCACACCTGTGTGCGTCTGAGGGGAGAAGGTCCAGCCTTCGCCATAAGGCTGCGGCATGTAGGCCATCCAACCCTTGGAAGAAACATTCCATCCAGCCGTGGACACCGGAGCACCCGTTGTGCGGAGCTTGCGGATATCCGAAGCGGACAGCGTTCCTGGAGCCTGGTTGCCCCAGCTCTTACGCATGAAGTTGACGGCATCGGCGATCTGCTGGTCAGACAGATGATCGCGGAAGCCCGGCATCGCAACAGCGGACGGCGCCGTGTTCGTCGGAGGCAGGATGCCACCAAAAGTCACGATGTTCGCCATGGATGTTGCATCATCCGTAATGACAACCGGGTTGCCAGCCAGAGGCGGGAACATGCGGTTGACGCCCGTACCGTCGTTCATATGGCAGATGGAGCAGTTATGCAGATAAACCTCTGCGCCTGCGTCCCCCTTGCCACCGGCTTCGAGCAGGGCCGTAGCCTTGCCGTCATCCTGACCGAGGTTCTTGCCTTCTGGCACGGCCGGCATGCTCTTCAGGTACTTGGCGGTTGCGTGCAGATCGTCATCCGTCCAGTGCTGGGTGCTGTAAGCCACCACGTCGGCCATGCCACCGAAGACGGCAGAATGGTCGATACGGCCGCTCTTCAGGAACTCGGCAATGTCTTCTTCAGACCAGCGACCCAGACCCGTATCGCTGTTGCTGCGCAAGCTCGGAGCGATCCAGTTGTCGATCGGTGCGCCACCGGAGAGGTAAGCGTTGCCGTCCTTCGTCGTATAACCCTTGACCTGCATGGCCATGCCACGAGGTGTATGGCACTCGCCGCAATGGCCCGGGCCATTCACAAGATATTCGCCACGGGCAATTTCCGGATCGGAAATGCTCTTGTCGAGGCCGGGTGTAACTGTCGGAACAAACATTGCGCGCCAGATGGCCAGCGGCCAGCGCATGTTCATCGGCCAGGAAATGTCTGGTTCCTTGTTCTGACGGGCCACCGGCTTCACGCCATGCATGAAGAAAGCATACATGGCCTTGATGTCGTCATCAGACAGGCGGGCGAATTCAGGATATGGCATGGCCGGATAGACCGTTGCACCATCCTTGCGGATACCCTTGCGGATGGCCTTCGTGAAGTCTTCCAGCGTGTAGCTGCCGATACCGTATTTCGGGTCCGGCGTAATGTTGGTGGAGTAGATCGTGCCGATTGGGCTCTTGATCTCCAGACCACCAGCATAAGGCTGGCCGTGCAGCGCCGTGTGACAGGCGACGCAGTCAGACAGGCGAGCCACATAAGCGCCGCGCTGAATCAGGGCGTCATCAGCGTCCTGGGCTTGGGCAGCGCCGAAAGACACTGCCATAAGGCCGACTGCGGCCGCGTATTTCCATCCCTGTTTCATCTCAGATACCAGTCTGTCCCGAGTTAATGCCTTGAGCATGTCACGTCATTCCTTTCAGCGTGACGGTTTCCCGTCACGGATGGTCCGGCGTTGCAGGCGCAACCGAACCCTGAGGGACGTTGAGGAATTCAGCGTTGGGGACGCCTGCCTCATTCTCTCGGGCCTTGACTTCGTCTGCGTAGGACTCGTTGGCACGCTTCACAAGGAAGTTGCGGATGTCTTCGATTTCAGCCGGAGACATGGACGTATCGAAACGGTCCATACCATAGGCCGTCAGAGCACCCTTGCCGACGAGCTTGTAGAACTTTTCCTGTCCGCGGATTGCACCGGACCAGCGCAGGTCTGGCAGAACGCCACCGGAAATGCCGTTATCGCCATGGCAGGCTGCGCAATAAGTCTGGAACTGGAAGTAGCCATCCTTGATCTTGGCTTCGTCCCACTTTTCAGGTGGCTTCACCGGAACAAACCCGAGTTCGTTCTTGGTCGGAAGCTTGTCACTGCCGTCGAGAGCAAATGCAATGATTCTGGAATGGTTGACCGTCCAGCCCGACGTGCGGGCAACGCCGCCGAGGAAGAACGGATAGATACCGCCCCAGCCCACTTCCACAGCGACATACTGCTTGCCGTGTGCCGTGTAGGTCACAGGCGGAGCGATGATGGCGCTCTGGGCTGGGAAGGTGAAGAGGTCCTTGCCCGTTGTCGCGTCGTAGGCATGGAACTCGCCATTGGCGAGACCCTGGAACAGAACGCCGCCAGCCGTAGCCAGAAGGCCACCATTCCATGGACCCTTGTGGTCAACAGTAAAGACAGCCTGCTGCTTTGCGGGATCCCACGCAACGATCCAGCCCTTCAGATCCTTCAAAAACTGGGCCTTGTCAGCCTTATGCTGTGGATCGTTGTCATCCAGCAGACCGATCTTGTTCATGTCGAGGCCAAGGTTCCAGCTGTCGTGGTGAGCCTTGAAACCACCCTTCTGCGGATCGTAAACGAACGGAACCTGCTGGGCCGGGATATAAACCAGCTTCGTCTGTGGGCTGTAAGCCATGGCAGCGAAGTTATGGCCACCCAGATCGCCTGGGATACCGTACCAAGGCTTGCCGTTCAGCGTCCAAAGAGCTTCTGGATTATAGTTCGGGCGGCCTGTTACAGGATCCAGACCATTGGCCCAGTTCTCATAAGTGTAAGGCTTGCCGGAGATGAACTTACCGGTCTTGGCGTCGATGATGTAGAAGAAGCCGTTCTTTGGAGCGTGCACGAGCACATGGCGCATCTCGCCATTGATCGGCATGTCGAGCGCCATGATCTGCTGAACCGAGGTGTAATCCCACTGATCCATCGGCGTTTCCTGGAAATGCCAGACGTATTTGCCGGTGTCAGGATTGATGGCCACGATGCTGCCGAGGAAGAGGTTGTTACCCTTTCCTTCAGAACGGAACTTGTAGTTCCATGGCGAACCGTTACCCACGCCCAGATAAACGAGATCCGTTACCGGGTCATAGATCAGGGAGTCCCAGACGGTACCGCCGCCGCCCTGCTGCTTCCATGCGCCGCCCTTACCCCATGTCGGGTAAGCCTTGGACATCAAAACATCATCGGACGCAGCGCCATCCGGCTTGTTGTCAGGGTTCGGAACCGTGAAGAAACGCCAGTCCATTTTGCCGGTTTCGGCGTCATAGGCTGTGACGAAACCACGGGCACCGAATTCTGCACCACCGTTACCGACGATGACCTTGCCCTTGGCAATACGCGGAGCGCCATCAAGCGTGTAAGAGCGCTGATGACCCAGCTGGGCTTCCTTGGGAACCGTATAGACGCTCCAGACCAGCTTGCCGGTCTTGGCATCCAGTGCGATCAGACGGCCGTCAAATGTGCCGAAATAGACCTTGCCGTTCCAGTAGGCTGCACCACGGTTGACCGTATCGCAGCAGCCGCGGTCAGCGATGTTGCCTGGAACTTTAGGATCGTAGGACCACAGCAGCTTGCCGGTTGCTGCATCCAGAGCCTTCATTTTGCTCCAGTTGGTGGTGGCGTACATGACGCCATCAACGATCAGCGGCGTACCTTCCTGACCACGATTGGTATCCAGATCGTAGTGCCATGCGAGCTTCAGGTTGCTCGCATTGTCCTTGGTGATCTGGTCCAGCGGGCTGTATCGCTGCTCGGAATAGGTCCGGCCATAGCTCATCCAGTCTCCCGGATGCTGGTCGGCGTTTGTAATGGCTGTCCCTGTGTCCTCAGCTAGGGCGACAGGAGAGGCGGCGCAGAATGCCAAAGCGGCAGCGCAGCCCAGAAGGCGCTTCTTCGTAACGTTGATCGGCGTCAGTAGACCAGAAACCATGATCCGACTGTCCTCTTTGCAAAGACTGTTCCTGTTACTGGTATTTCGGACCCCTTAAGTCCTGATAGGCTCCTCTCACGCGATAAAGGTGCCATCAGTTTCTCAAGTTGTCTGGAAAACCAGCATCACGAGAACTTACTACTCCTTATTTTATTGTTTGTAGAAAACTGGGCTTCTGACGTTTCCGTGAGCGGTATGTTTGAGAAATAGTCTTCTTGATTAGATGAGAATTATTCTTAATAAGAAACAAGCAAACATCTTTGGTACCTGTCGCAGGTTTGACACAAAAAATGGCAGTTTCTCAACAAGGTGAGTAATATTTCGTAAAATCATACAAAAATGATCCCATATGTTATTTGAGAATACCGGCTTCCCGGCATATGCGTGACACGCATGTGTTTTTTTCATAGGGACTCTTTTAGGGAAGCATGATTGACGCTTTCCTGGGGATGAGGCAGCGTATCTGCATGCCACAGCTTTCCTGTCATTCCCCACTTGGAGCCCTGACCATCAGCGAAGATGAAGGGCGTATTGTTGCTCTTGATTGGGGCTGGGGCCGCGATCAGGAAGAGACGCCACTTCTGGTGAGGGTCCGCGATCTTCTTGAAAAATATTTCGATGGGGAGAAGGTCGATTTCAGCGACCTTCCATTTTCTCCCTATGGAACGCCTTATCGCCAGAAAATCTGGAAAGCCATTCTAAAAATCCCATACGGAGAAACGCGGACTTACGCTGAAATTGCCGCACAGGCTGGAGGGTCAGCGCGCTCTATTGGTGGGGCTATGGGAGCCAACCCAATTCCGGTTCTCATCCCCTGTCACCGCGTTGTAGGGGCAACCGGGCTAGGGGGATATTCCGGATTGAATGGTGTTGAAGACAAGAAAATCCTTCTTGATCTCGAAAAAGGCGACTGAAAATACCAACAAAAAAGGGGAGCCGAAGCTCCCCTTTTTTGCATGAACAGAAAACGGATTAGTTGTTCATGGCTTCAAAGAAGTCGTGGTTGGATTTGCTGTATTTCAGCTTGTCCAGCAGGAAGTCCATGGCATCCATCGTCCCCATTGGTGCGAGGATACGGCGCAGGACCCACATCTTGGACAGTTCAGCACGGTCAACCAGCAGTTCTTCTTTACGTGTGCCCGACTTGGTGATGTCGATGGCAGGGAAGGTGCGCTTGTCAGCCAGTTTGCGATCCAGGATGAGTTCGGCGTTACCGGTGCCCTTGAACTCTTCAAAAATCACTTCATCCATGCGCGAGCCGGTATCGATCAGCGCCGTAGCGATGATGGTGAGCGAGCCACCTTCTTCGATATTACGGGCTGCACCGAAGAAGCGCTTTGGGCGCTGCAGAGCGTTGGCGTCCACACCGCCGGTCAGCACCTTGCCGGATGATGGCACAACGGTGTTGTAGGCACGGGCCAGACGGGTGATGGAATCCAGAAGGATCACGACGTCCCGCTTGTGTTCAACCAGGCGCTTTGCCTTTTCGAGAACCATTTCCGTCACCTGAACATGGCGTGTTGCCGGTTCATCGAAGGTAGAGGAAACAACCTCACCGCGCACAGAGCGGGCCATGTCCGTCACTTCTTCCGGACGTTCGTCGATCAGAAGAACGATCAGAAAAACTTCTGGATGGTTTGCTGAGATCGAGGCTGCGATGCTCTGGAGCATCACGGTCTTACCCGTCCGCGGTGGAGCGACGATCAGGGCGCGCTGGCCCATACCGATCGGCGTGACAAGGTCGATGACACGAGGCGTGTAATCGCGCTGGTCTTTCTTGCCCTTGCTGCGAGGAGATGTCTCGGAAACAGCGGGCTCGGACTGTTCAACTTCCATCTTCAGGCGACGCTCAGGGTAGAGCGGCGTCAGGTTATCGAAATTGATACGCGTCCGGACGACGTCCGGGTCTTCGAAGTTGATGGTGTTGACCTTGAGGAGCGCGAAGTAACGCTCGCCATCACGCGGGGCGCGGATCTGGCCTTCAACCGTATCACCGGGGCGCAGACCGAAACGGCGGACCTGCGTCGGGGAAATGTAGATATCGTCTGGGCCGGGAAGATAATTTGCTTCCGGGCTCCGCAGGAAACCAAAACCATCCGGCAGGATTTCCAGTGTTCCCTCGCCGTAGATCGCCTGATCGCGCTCGGCAAGGGTCTTGAGGATAGCAAACATGATGTCCTGCTTGCGCATGGACGAGACGTTTTCGATCTCCAGTTCCTCTGCATAAGCCAGCAGATCGGCCGGAGATTTTTTCTTGAGTTCGGCGAGATGCATGAAAAACGCGCCTTATGTGCCCTTGGGGCAAACCTTATGGGGGAAGGATGGGCCTGCCTGATGCTGAATGATCAGAACAGAGGCTACGGACGTCAGGCACCTTTTCAGGGCGTGGCATCGGAAGCAAACGTCATCCGGTTAGGAAAGGAGACCGGGTGGCTAGATAACCACCAGGAAGTCCCCGTTGGATTACCGGAGCGCGCGAAGGAGTGTCAAGCCTGACGCGCTCGGTGACATGACTTTGATATGAATCAATGGGTCAGCATGGCATCGGCCGTGCGAAGGGCCAGAGCCATGATGGTAAGGGCGGGGTTGGCAGCGGTGGCGCTTGGGAAGGTAGAGTGATCGCTGATCCACAGGTTGTCGATATCGAAGCTCTGCCCGTAAGGCGTCACAACAGCAGAGCCGGAATCTTTCCCCATACGCGCCGTGCCCATCATGTGCGCCGCCCGATCAAGAATACGAAGATCCTTCGCGCCAATGGCGTTCCACATACGGGTCAGCAGGCGGGAGGCATGCGCATGCATGGCCAGTTCGTTAGGGCCATAACTGTGCGTGATCAGAGGTTTCGGGATACCGAAATGGTCTTTCTCGTCTGAGAGCACAACGCGGTTTTCAGGGCTGGGCATGCAGTCTCCGTGAATCCCCATGCCGATGCTGCGATTATACCCTGCGAGCGTACGGACAAGATCTGCCCCACGACGGGTAGACCCGCGTGCGATGTTGGAAGCCCAGGTGATGGGCATCATGCCAAGAGACTGGATCAGATATCCCCCAGCGAAATCTGCGTCTTTCGGGCGCATCATGTCTTCAGTAATTGTCAGGGAAGGATAACCGCGATTGGGGCGAACCTCCTGGTCAATCTCGCCCCAGATCTGGGTTGAGATATGAGTCATGTAATTTTCCCCAACCTGCCCTGAACTGTTAGCCAGCCCGTTATGCAGAAGCAGACGGGCAGTTTCGACAGCACCGGCAGACAGAACCAGTTTCTCGCAGCGCTGTCGGATATCCTGGCCATTCTGCTTATAGACAACACCTGTCACGCGACCTGCCTGGTCTGTTTCAATGGTATGAACGAAACAACCCGGTCGTATTTCGGCGCCATATGCAACAGCCAGCGGAAGCCATGTGTTGTCAGTGCCTGATTTTGCACCATTCCGGCATCCCTGATGACAGGCTCCACAACTGACACAGCCCTGCCGTTCACCAAAATATGGTTGATTGAAAGGTCGTGTGATCAGCGCTGTCGGACCGTCAGCATGACGAAGGCCTAAAGCGTCGCAGGCGTCGCGCATTTTCAGGGCTGCCGGATTTGCTGGCGGGGGCGAGTAGGCATATTGCCGGGAGGGATCCCATGGATATTGGGCCGGGCCAGAGACACCAATGAAGGATTCTACTTCTTCAATGTAAGGAAGCAGTTCCTCGTAACGGAAAGGCCAGTCCACGCTGCGGCCCGTTTCCGTATGAAGCTGGAAGTCCCGGGCGTCCGGGCGAGGAAGAAAGGCTCCATAGTGCAGCATGGATCCACCAACGCCCGTTCCACTATTGTTGCCGCCGAAAGGCTGAGGATTACGCCCCCCGGAAAGGCGTTCGTTAAGCCAGTAGATTTCGCGGGCTTCGATTTCGTCAGATGTATAGTGTGCAGGTGTGAATTTTGGTCCTGCTTCCAGCACAAGAACGCTCTTGCCTGCCTGGGCCAGCCGTGCGGCGAGGGGCGCTCCGCCAGCGCCGCTTCCAACAATAATGACGTCCAGAATATCGGTCTCAGCATAAGTCTTCATTTTTCAGGTGCGCCTTATGCTGCGGAGGAAATTTTTGTGGCAGGTTCGAAGTCTTCCCGTTCATTCGCCTGAACGGTTTCAAAGCCCTGAAATCTTTCGTCACCACCGTTCAGGTTGGCAGACATTCCAAGTCTGTCCTGAACGCGGGGATCAGCCAGAAAACATTCGATAACGTCTGCCCGCAGATCGAGAGCCCATTTCTGCATTTGTGACGGATTCAGACGGTTAGGCGTGTCCAAACCAGCTTCCCCTTCTCCCATGGCATCCAGAAATGCCGCGACGTCGCTCTCTTCGAGCAAAGAAAAAGGGCGCTCAAATTGTGAAATGGAAAGATCATTCAGAGTCAGGAGGGCTTGCTCCCACGCCTGACTGTCGGAAGGAAGTTCTGCAAAGCGCCAACCGTCCCGCGGTCCGCTCAAAGCGAGATCAACCCGCAAAGCAAGATTGAGCGTCTGTTGGCCCAAAACCTCTTCCTGCGGCAGGAGAACGGTCACAAGGCGTTCCAAAACCGCAAAAGCGGTCGAAGAAAGCGTTCGTTGTGAGCCTGACGAATCTTCTTCGAGGCGTTCCTTCAGGATGTCATGAGTGCGGTGGGAAAGATGATCTGAGGCCAGAAAGGGAGGAAAATCAGACGGGTTTGTCATGTCGGCGTCCTTTGCTGCATTTTTCAAAGTCCCGGCATAGAGATAGTTCCTGTCTCCCGCTCAGGATCAAGATGCACTATCCTGCTTCAGTTATCCTGTCGGGCATCCGGCGGAATGAGAGTTAGAAGAAGATCCATCCCCTGATTAGGGTGTTTGTGCAAGTGAGGAGAGACGATGGCGGTCGAGATCCGGGTGCCGGCGCTGGGAGAAAGCCTGACGACCGCGACTGTCGCGCGCTGGCTGAAGCAGGCGGGTGATTACGTTCAGCATGACGAAACAGTTGTCGAACTTGAGACGGACAAGGTGAGCGTTGAGGTGACGGCACCTTCTGCCGGGCGCCTTGAGAACTGTATTCCGTTGGGGACGGAAGTGGAGATTGGTGGTCTTTTAGGCCAGGTTGATGAGACGGCTGAAGCACCAGCGGTGACCGCATCTGAAGTTCTGCCTGTCGAGGCTGTATCTTCTGAGCCTGTCGCGCCGCCGGTTGTTGAGCCTTCACCTGCGCCAAAACCGGCTCTTGGACCGACAATCACGGAGCCTCCGGTTGTCGGTAATTCTGGAGAGAATATCTCCCGGGAACGTCGCGTTCCGATGTCGCGACTGCGGCAGACGATTGCACGAAATCTGAAAGCAGCACAGAATACGGCTGCAATCCTGACGACATTCAATGAAATTGACATGTCTGCGGCCAAGGCACTTCGGGCCGAATACAAGGATGAATTTGAAAAAAAACATGATGGTGCCCGACTGGGCTTCATGTCTTTCTTTGCCAGAGCCGTAGTCGGGGCACTTCGTGATTATCCAGCCCTGAATGCCCAGATTGAAGGAGATGAGATCGTTTATCGTGATTTCGTCAATCTCGGGATCGCGGTTGGAACAGAGCGCGGACTGGTTGTCCCTGTTCTTCATGACGCTGACCAGATGAGTTTCGCAGAACTGGAGCGTCGTATTGCGGATTACGGCAAACGCGCGCGAGTAGGGTCGCTCAAACTGGACGAGCTGTCACACGGGACGTTTTCAATCACGAACGGCGGTATTTTCGGATCGCTGCTTTCAACGCCAATTCTGAATACGCCGCAGTCGGGCATTTTAGGTATGCATGCCATTCAGGATCGTCCTGTCGTGCGTGACGGTCAGGTCGTTGTTCGTCCCATGATGTATGTTGCATTGTCTTATGATCACCGTCTCGTGGATGGGCGCGAAGCTGTCAGCTTCCTTGTTCGCGTCAAGCAGCTTGTTGAAGATCCGAGGCGGCTGCTTCTCGATCTCTGATCTTTTTCGGAAGACGCAACGTTAAGACGTGGCGTCTTTTGCTGAACGCCGGACGAGTATCGTTCCCCCGCGTTCATTGAACCATTTTGAACCGAGGGTTATTCCAGCCATGTCACCTGCTTTCAGACTGTCTTATTCCATCCGGCTTCTTGCCATGACAACGGTCTTGGGAGGAGGTGTACTGCCATTGCTGGCGTGCGCGCAGACTGATCCAGCGGGGGGAGAAACACCACGGCCTGCTGCCGTGACAAGTGCAATCGGAGATGTGTCGGTTCCGCCTCCTGCAATAAATCCACCCACTGATGCCGCGCCTGTCATTCCTCCTGTAGAAATTCCGCCTCTTCCTGTCGTGAGTAATGCTGAGGCACATAAAGAAGCCGCCCGACTGGAAAAAATAATGGTGAAAACCGTCAAGGGATTTTCAACTTACAAACCAGAACGCCGGGAAATATTTATTACTCTGGCTCAGGAAGAATTGACGAAATCCGGTTTGCCAATTTCACGCCCACAACTTGTTATGGTTGTGGATCGAAATGAAAAAATACAGCATCTGGATTTTGTTCTGGCACTTCCGGATGAGCCTTGGGTTTCGATTGGGGGAACTCCGGTCTCCACGGGAACAACAGGCCGCAAATATTATTACATTACCCCAACGGGTGTTTTCCAGAATACGGCAGACAGGCTGGGCTATCGCGCGGAAGGAACCAAAAACAAATATGGTATTCGCGGTATTGGCGCCAAGGGATCCCGTGTCTGGGATATGGGGTGGCAGACCGCATTGAAGGGGTGGTTACCCAAACATGAAACCGGGCAGATCAGGCTGGAAATTCATGCGACAGATCCGCAGTTTCTGGAATGGCGTCTCGGACATCCAGCCTCGGAAGGGTGTATCCGTATTCCGGCGACCATGAATCACTTCATGGATCACTACGGTTTGATCGATGCGTTGTACGAGCAGGCAGCCGGTTATGATCCGCGGTTTTCGGCCCTGTTGCCAAAAGATCGGGAGCAGACACCTATTGCTGGAGATCTGGTAATTGTTGTGGATTCCGGACCGTTAACCGAGCCAAAAATTGATCCGATTGCAGATAAAAGACCTCTTCCCTGATGTTGGGAATAAGAAATATTACATAATAAGTATGACATTTTTGGGTAAACCGTATGAAACTTCTGTTGCGGAGGGGTAATACAGGTTTTCAGTATCCAGAAGCATGAGTAATGAGCGTCTTCTCTTCCACGGGAGCACGCGATTTCCATGAAAAATGTTCGAAAAAGTTTCGTCCTGTCCAGCCATATTGTGACAGGGGCGATTCTTTTTGGTTCTGTTGCATATGCTGCTGAAAGCAAGCATGCGGACGACAAAAAAGATGCAAACAAAGAAACACAGGCAGTTGAAAAACTGACTGTTCTAGGTCATGCTTCTCGTATCGCTCCCGCAACGGTACCTTTGGACATTACGCAACCGACATCAAAAATCCAGTCAGGGTTTTTGGCGAATAATATTATTCCACTGGCAAGTGTTGATGATATTATTCAGTTTCAGCCTAGCGTTTTTTCGCAAAACCCTAATGGCCCGGGAATGGGAAAAGCGGAGACAATGAGTCTTCGTGGGTTTCAGGACGGTCAGTATAATATGACGTTTGATGGTATTCCGTTCGGGAATGCCACGGACCTTGGGCATACAACCTCATCGCTGTTCATTTCCCATTTTCTTGGGGAAGCCCAGATTGATCGTGGTCCTGGAACTGCGTCAACAATTGGGAATGCCACTTTCGGTGGCACAATGGGATTTACGTCTAAAAATCCTGCTGCCCGGATGGGCACAACCCTGTATGGAACGTATGGAAGCTTTAATACCCGTGCGGGCGGTATTGAGTTCAATACAGGAAAAACCAGATTTGGCCGTGCTTTTATCGATATGCAGCATGAAGAGACGAATGGTTATCTGACCAACTCGTCCGAACGTCGTAGCAATCTGATGTTTAAGGATGTTGTTGACCTTGCACCAGAAACGACGCTGACAATTGAAACGACCTATAACAAGGAATGGCAGTACACGACGCAGGGCGCCACGCTGGAAGACTATAGAAAATACGGTAAAAATTACGGACTTTGTAATGATCCGAAAAAGCAATGTTATTACGAATACCAGCCTAGCACCTACACATCTGATTTTGACTATATCTCTCTTAAAACACGTCTTCTGTCATGGCTGACGTTGGAAAATCAGATTTATACGAGTGGTTTCGAGCATGATTATTCCGAAAGCACGGATGCCAGTCAGAGTAGTACTGCGGCAAATGGTGTGACGTTCTACAATGCAGCAGGTAAAAAAGTAGCGACGTATAAAAATGATATTCCTGGCAAATATGCCGATGCAGCATATCGAACCTACGGAGACACTCTCCGCCTGAAGGCGCATACAACTTACGGTGACATTCTTACTGGTGTATGGGCAGACGTTCAGAAGGATCGACGATATACGTACGCCATTGATATCAGTCAGGGCTCCATCCCTGTGACTGGGAAAAGTGGTTCTCCGTATAATTATGATATTTCAGATCTGAACACGACTATTCAGCCTTATCTTGAGTTGAATGTTCACCCATGGAAAGGTGCAACAATTAAACCGGGAATAAAATATTCCATCTTCAAAAGAGATTACGATGCGGGT
This sequence comes from Gluconobacter japonicus, assembly GCF_015244665.1. Taxonomy (NCBI): domain Bacteria; kingdom Pseudomonadati; phylum Pseudomonadota; class Alphaproteobacteria; order Acetobacterales; family Acetobacteraceae; genus Gluconobacter; species Gluconobacter japonicus. Next base: position 81,900 of record NZ_JABCQN010000002.1, on the reverse strand, counting down.
ATCAACAAGAGCACAAAGGTGCCATTGAAAGATACGCAGAGCTATAATTCCTGGCAGCCCTCTATTGCGATAAATCAACGTATTATCAAGAACTGGAGCGCCTACGCACAGGTTGCGCGAGGTTTTCTCGCACCGCCAATGTCTGTCTTCCAGGCGAATTCCGTTGGAGACGTAAAGCCTGAAACAACCATGAATTATCAGGTCGGGTCCGTATATCATGGTCGGAACTGGATGCTGTCTCTGGACGGGTATTATATCAATTTCTCAAATTATATTGCTGCTGCCCAGATCAAGGTCCCGAATATCGGTACGACATCGACATATGTGAATAGCGGTGGCGCAATCTATCGGGGAATTGAGATCGAAGGACAGTATGTCATTGGCTACGGTTTTTCTCTTTACGGGAATTACAGTGTTAATGATGCAAAATACAAACACAGCCATGTCCGGGTTGCTCAGTCACCTAACGCACTTGCCTCCTTTGGTGTGCTTTATGAGAGTGAACATGGGCCATATTTCTCCCTTATGGGAAAATATGCCGGAACGCATTGGGGTCTGGACAGCACTACGGATGATGAAGGAAACACGGCTTTCAAAAATCAGTATAAAATTGGAAGCACGGTGACTGCGGATCTCGCCATGGGCTGGCGAATTCATCACATTGGCTCGTTTTTCAGAGATGTTACGCCGAGCATCAAGATTGCCAACCTCTTCAATAACCGTGCGATCAGCGATTTTGCGGGCAACCAGTCTTATGGAGATGCCCCATTGTTCTGGCGTATTGCCGGCCGGAGCGTCTTCTTCAACATGACCGCAACGATGCCATGATGCGACGGTTTTCTTCGCTTGTTTGCCTGCTTGTTCTGGGGGCTTGTGCACCTCAGACGCAGGGAGACGTGCTTGAAAAAGTTGTTCTTCTCAGTCGACATGGAATTCGCAGCCCTACACAGTCGCCGCAGGATATGGAGCGCCGTACGGGTCACGCCTGGCCTGTCTGGTCTGTGGCACCGGGGGAAATGACGGATCACGGTGCTAAAACTCTTGCTGCGATGGTGCAGGCTGTTCAGGAGACTTACCGTAAAACTGGCATACTTCCTGCGTCAGAAGACTGCCAGACAATGGAACAAGAGAGCGTTGTCTGGGCGGATACGGCCGATCATAGAACACGACAGACAGGTGAGATCTGGGCAAAAGGAATTGCGCCTGAATGTGCCGTAAAAGCTCAATGGGCGCCTACTGCGGCTGATCCTGTCTTCAATGCACTTGGTACTCAGTCCGGCCGTGTTGATCCTACGGCATTGAGGCGGGACTTTGATGCTGCGGAGAGAACCTTACCCGAGCCAGCGTCCACCAATGCGCTGAACAGACTTCAGGCTCTTCTTACTCCGAAAGGCTGTTTGTCAGATCCAGCATCGCCTCAATGCCTTGCTGGGCCGACGAAGATTGAGTGGAAAAAGGGTACTCCTCGCCTTCAGGGAGGCTTTGTAACAGGAGGAATGGCCGCGGAAAGCCTGTTGCTGGCCTATTCCGAAGGGCTGTCGTTAACAGGCTTCGGCATTACCGACAAAGACGCACCGGCTTTTATCGACGCAATCATGCCTGCGCATGAAGCAGAAAATCACCTGCTGCGCCGTTTGCCTGAATATGCTCGAGCCCGGAATAGTATAATGGCCGAGACTATTCGCGCGTTTCTGTCTGACCGGTCTGTGCCGTCTATTCCGAGCGTTCTGCCTTCAACGAAGGTGCTGGTTCTGGCGGGGCATGACACGAATCTGGCAGCCATGATGGCGCTATTCGGATTGGACTGGTCTTTCCCGGATCAACCTGATTCGACCGCGCCCAATACCGTTCTGGCGTTTGAGCGTTGGCACCATTCTGATGGCACGCGTGATATCAGGGTAAGGATTTTTCATCAGTCCCTGGTTGAGTTACGTGAGGGAAGAGCGCCTGATATCGAGGCTTCAGCCATAACGCTTTCCCCCTCGTGGCCTGTTCTGGCTCGTCAGCCCTGAACGCCTTTCCAAGACAAAAAAAGCCCGGATGTTTTCATCCGGGCTTTTTCGTAACGGATCTAAAGGAAGGCTTAGTGAGCCCAGCCTTCAGGAACCTTGCCGCCGTTCTTGGCCAGCTCGGCATAGACCTGCTTGATGAGCCAGACGTTCATCGTTGCTGAGTCGTCCGTGCTGCCCGTGTAGTGCAGTTCGCCTGCAAGCTGCTTACGTGCTTCCAGGGAGCTGTCGAGACCGAGCAGCTTCAGAAGATCCACAATCGAGGTCTTGTAGTTCAGCGGCTGGCCAGCCTTGGATGCCAGATCGGAAAGAACGGCATCCACGTCCACTGGTGCGGCTGGGGTAGCAGGTGCCGCAGCAGCCGGAGCGCCAGCGGAAGCCTGTGCATCAGCCGTGCCGGACGTTGGCGTGGCTGCTTCTGCATGTCCGAAAATCTTGGACATGATCGTGCTGAAAAGACCCATAGGAAATACTCCTGACGGTTTGAAAAATGGTGTCGGGGTAGACAACGCCTACCCCATGTCACCTGTTCCGCTCAGTAACGATATTCTTCGTGCTTGAACGGACCGGCAACCGGAACGCCAATGTAGTCAGCCTGCTTCGTGGACATCTTGGAGAGTTCGGCGCCGACCTTTGCGAGGTGGAGGGCAGCGACCTTTTCGTCCAGAGCCTTTGGCAGGGTATAAACCTTCACCTCGTACTGGCCCGGCTTGGCGGTCCAGAGTTCGATCTGGGCCAGCGTCTGGTTGGTGAAGGAAGCGGACATCACGAAGGACGGGTGACCTGTGGCGTTGCCAAGGTTTACGAGACGGCCTTCGGAGAGCAGGATGATGCGGCGGCCTTCGGCCAGCTCGACTTCGTCAACCTGCGGCTTGATGTTGTTCCAGCGATAGTTGCGCAAGGCTTCGACCTGGATTTCGCTATCGAAGTGACCGATGTTGCAGACGATCGCACGGTCCTTCATTTCACGCATGTGGTCGATCGTGATGATGTCCACATTGCCCGTGCAGGTGACGAAAATGTCGCCGCGCGGTGCTGCGTTTTCCATGGTGACGACTTCATAGCCTTCCATGGCGGCCTGAAGGGCGCAGATCGGGTCGACTTCGGTCACGAGAACGCGGCAGCCTGCATTGCGCAGGGAGGCAGCGGAACCCTTGCCCACGTCGCCGTAACCGGCAACCACGGCAACCTTGCCGGCCATCATGACGTCTGTGCCACGGCGGATGGCGTCCACCAGGCTCTCGCGGCAGCCGTACAGGTTGTCGAACTTGGACTTCGTGACGCTGTCGTTCACGTTGATGGCTGGAACCTTCAGCGTGCCAGCCTTGGCCATCTGCCAGAGACGATGCACACCCGTCGTCGTCTCTTCGGACAGGCCGCGGACGTCCTTCAGGAGTTCCGGGAACTGATCGTGCATCATGACCGTGAGGTCGCCGCCGTCATCGAGGATCATGTTCGGCGTCCAGCCGTCCGGACCCGTGATGGTCTGCTCAATGCACCAGTTGAATTCTTCTTCCGTCAGGCCCTTCCAGGCAAAGACGGGAATACCGGCTGCAGCGATGGCTGCTGCTGCGTGATCCTGCGTGGAGAAAATGTTGCAGGACGACCAGCGGACCGTTGCGCCGAGAGCCGTCAGCGTCTCGATCAGCACGGCGGTCTGAATGGTCATGTGGAGGCAGCCAGCGATACGCGCACCCTTGAGCGGCTGGGTGTCCTTGTATTCTTCGCGGAGTGCCATCAGGCCGGGCATTTCGCCCTCAGCGATGGAGATTTCCTTGCGGCCCCAGTCTGCGAGGGAAATGTCGTGTACCTTGTAGTCCTGCGTGGTCATGATTGGCCCTTACTGCCCGTCTTGGATGGCAGCAGGTATAGAGGCTTGGCGGAGCCACGCAAAGTGTGGCTCCGTCGCATCTGGTCTGTGTCAGTTCGGCTGTGCGGTGTCGGTCTTGGTTTTGACCGTCCGCGGTGTCTGATGTGTGCGCTTCAGATGGTGCTTGTATTCGGTTTTGCCCTGCTTTGTGGTGTCCGTCATGGCGTGAGGCGCCTGAGGGGCGGGCTGATCCGGCTGCTCTGTGATGGTACGGGGGTTCGTCGGCAGGTGATTGGCAGGCTGGTCAATCGTGGAATTCTGCGCTTTCTGCGTCGCAGAACTGGACGTCTGGGGTTGATCGTTGCTCGGGCTGCTGACGGCCTGCGCGAAAGCTGCTGATGAAACGGCAGGAGAGGCCATGATAACGGCTGCGGCAAGCAGGGAGGCTTTCAGGCGAATGGACATGTCTTGAATTTTCCTCTGCAAAGGGAAGAGCTGGCTCCTCCGGGAATAATCTGATAACTCCCGGACAGCGTGACAGTTGCCCCGATGCAGCATATTGCGTCAGTTGCCCGGGCATGTCAGAGAACGGCAGATCACCTTCTGTCGTGTTGTTCGAAACCGGCGCAGGTCCAGAATACCCCCTGAAGAACAGGAGGCTGCCGTGTCAGAGAACCCCACTTACAACTTTCCTTTCACGGTGCTTGATCCGGCGTTCCAGGAAACTGGAAAACCTGCCTTCGCCAATGGTCTTGTCTGGGCTGTGCATGCGATTCCGGGACAGGAATTGCGGTCTCTGGGGGCGGGAGAAGTTGAAGATCTGTTGGTTCCGGGGCGTGTGCCATCGTCCGAGGGGTGGTTCTGGCTTCATTTTGATACGGTTCACAGTTCTGCCCGGTCCTTTGTCGCTCATCTGCCAGGGCTACCGGAAGACGTGCGCGCCATGTTGGCGGAAACGGAGTACGGTATTGCGCTTGAGGCCGTTGATGATCTGATCTGGGGGGCGCTTCCCGCATTTGACGATGCATTGGCGGAAGACGACCGGGAAATCTGTGCCTGGCGTTTTGCCATGCGACCTGATCTTCTGATCACGACGCGGCGGAACCCCATTCCTGTTTTGGGGGCGGCCTATCGGTCCCTCAGGCCTGATCATATTCCGCCGACCCCTGCGGGCATTGTGGATCGGGCATTACGGGAATTTACGGGAACCGTACGTCGGCAGCTTGGCCAGCTTGATGATGATCTGGATCGGGCGGAGGATGTTCTTCTGTTGATCGAGCATCGGTCTGATCTGGGGCATCTGGGTGGTATTGTCGGTAAGGTGCGCCGTCGGGCGACGGAACTCAGACGTGTTGTTACGCCGATTGACCGTGTTCTGAAGGATGAGGATCTGGACCTTCCTGAATGGGCGGAAGACGAACTCCGTGACCGTGCGGAGCGTCAGGTTCATGCGGCTTTGGACGATCTGATTGCTTTGCAGGATCGGGCGCGCTCCCTGCAGGACGAACTGGGGTCCAATCAGGCGGAAGAAACCAACCGTCGTCTGTACATTGTTTCGGTGGGGACGACGTTGATGCTGCCGGCGACTTTCGTGACCGGCTTCTTCGGTATGAACACGGGCGGCATGTTTCTGGCGCAGGGGGCGTGGGGAACAATCGAAGCCGGATTTGTGTGTTTCGTGTTCATGGCTGTGACGTTTCTGTTCATGAAACTCGCCCGGCTTCTCTGAAGGGGTATTAGCTGGGTGCCTTTTGTCTGGGCGGAAAAACCTCTTTCTGTTACAGAAGGATACATTCAGAAGGCAGTTAATAAAAAGACTGTCTGTCCAAGAAGCGGAAACTGATGCCTCGTTTTCTGACACTCTCTGTTTTTTCTCTTGTGATTTGCGGTCTTACTGGCTGCGGACCGCAAATTTACACGCCTGAGACCGCGATTTCTGCGGTTCATGCTGATCCTTCCGGAGTGGTCGGAAAATTCAGAATGACTGTAAGGCGCGTTGGTTGGAGTGACGGATCAATGTACCTGGATTCTGCTCAGGATTACAGAGATCCAAAAACCCTTGTTGTTGCCATTAGCGGCGCTATGGCAAAAGATTTGCTGCGTAATACGTCACAGTCGGCTGAACAACATTTCATGGACCGAACAATCCTTGTGTCCGGGATTGCTCAGAGGGTGCCTGTTTTCTGGCTAAATGACGACGGGACGCCGACAGGAAAATATTATTTTCAGACGCAGGTTTTTACCGGAGACTCTGAAGACCTGAAAATTTTGCCCTGAGAACGAAGAACCATCTAGCCTTCTGGATCTGTAACACAGGTTATGTTGATGCTGTTTGGTATTGCATTGAGCTATGCCAAACAGCGTGATGTCGGTTTCTTGACGCTCTGGAAACGGTCAGGGATTTTTCTTGGCAGGCCCGCTGGATGTTGCGGGGGTTTGGCCGAGGGCAGACGAGGTTGTGTTGGGATCTGTCGTCTGGTGCATGTCTGATTTTGTGGTGTCTGATTCTGGGGCGGGTGTTGTGGAGACGCCGTGAGGCTGTTCAGCAGCGTATTTTTCGAAAGCTTCTGGCGTGCCAACGAAGGCGCAGTCACACAGGTCCCGATCTGCATAGATGTAGCGCAGACCCTCGGGTGTTTTGCGTGTCAGGAAGACGTGTTGCGGCATGAGTTGCAGCTCTGCGCGGCGAGACGGAGAATTGGCGGGGTGTCTGACGAACCCTGCGGAGATGAGCTGCTTTTCCTGTGGGCTGGTATTGTCGTTAACGCAACCGGCGAGACCGAGGGCGACAGACAGTGCTGCGACAGAAAGGGAGAGGGAAGAAAGAGTTTTCAGCATATCAGTCTCCTAACAGCTTTGATGCCATGGGGTTTCATGGGCAGGGCCGATCTTACGGATATTGTCGAAGGGTAGGGGAAAAAGAAAATCTGTGCAGGAAATGGATCAGACACTGACGCAAACTTGAAAGGTTTTTAAAAGGAAAAACCGAACACAGATAAAAAATAAATCGGTTTAACCTTTTGTTTGTGTATCGGCTAACTGGTCTCACTTGTTAAGACAGGAGATCAGGCCATGGCCGACCGGACTATCATTCGCACCACCGCAGGTGCCCCTTGGGTCAGTAATCAAGATAGCAAGACGGCAGGTCCGCGTGGGCCGCTGCTGCTGGAAAATTATCAGTTGCTCGAGAAACTGGCGCACCAGAACCGGGAGCGTATTCCTGAGCGGACTGTGCATGCCAAGGGTTCGGGCGCGTTCGGCACGTTTACGGTCACGCATGACATTACCCGTTTCAGCAGGGCGTCCATTTTTTCTGAGGTTGGCAAGACCACCGATATATTGGCGCGTTTTTCCACGGTCGCAGGTGAGCGCGGTGCGGCGGATGCTGAACGGGATGTTCGGGGATTTGCCCTGAAATTCTATACCGATGAGGGAAACTGGGATCTTGTTGGGAACAACACCCCTGTTTTCTTTGTTCGTGATCCGATGAAGTTTCCTGACTTCATTCATACCCAGAAGCGGCATCCGCGTACGAACCGCCGGTCTGCGACAGCGATGTGGGATTTCTGGTCTCTGAGCCCAGAAAGTCTGCATCAGGTGGCGATCCTGTTTTCCGATCGTGGGCTGCCGCGGAGCTACAGGTTCATGAACGGGTATGGCAGTCACACGTTTTCGCTCTGGAATGCGCAGGGTGAACGTTTCTGGGTGAAGTTTCATTTCAAGACCCAGCAGGGGCACCGTTTCTGGACGAATGATGAGGCCAACGCTGTCATCGGGCAGGATCGTGAGAGCGCGCAGGCTGATCTTTACGAGGCCATTGAGGGCGGCGATTTCCCGAAATGGACCGTGTTCATTCAGGTGATGGAAGAGGCTGAGGCGGAGCGCGTCAGTTTCAATCCATTCGATGTGACGAAGGTCTGGCCTCATGCGGATTATCCTTTGCAGGAGGTGGGCGTCATGGAGCTGAACCGGAATGCCGTAAATTATTTTGCGGAGATCGAGCAGGCGTCTTTTTCACCATCCAATATCGTGCCAGGCATTGGCTTCTCGCCTGACAGGCTCTTGCAGGGGCGTCTGTTTGCTTATGCAGATGCGCATCGTTACCGGGTGGGGACGCATTATGAATCGCTGCCGGTGAATCGTCCGCAGATTGCCGTGAAAAATTATCACATGGATGGTCCCATGCGGTTTGATGCGCCTGAGCCGGGGGACGGCGGATATTATGAGCCGAATTCGTTTGGCGGGCCGGTTGAAGAGAGTGCAGCCATGGAGCCGCCTCTGCGGATTAATGGCGATGCCGAGTACTATGAGCACCGCCATGAGGGCGATGATTTTGCGCAGCCCCGGGCGTTGTTCCGGATGTTCGATGCCGGTCAGCGGGAGCGGTTCTTCGATAATATCGCGGGGGCCATGACGGGCGTTCCGGCAGAGATCATGGAGCGGCAGTTTGCTTTGTTCCGCCAGGCAGATCCGGAATGGGAAGCCGGTGTGCGGCAAGCTATTACGCGGATCATGACGGGGCCGCCCTCTTCTGCGCCGACGACACAGGGCGACTGAGGGAAGCCGTCTTTCTGGTCAGTTGCGTTCAGAACATGCTGACCAGAAAGATTCCTCCGACCGCCAGGAAGAACAGGACTTTCATGACGTCGGGGACAGGTGAATCATTCGTCCTGTTTTTGCGGACTCATAGAGGGACTCCATGAGTTTCTGATCGCGCAGTCCTTCTTCGCCGGGGGTTCTGGGGGTGAGATCGTTCAGGATACAGTTTGCGAAATGGTCGATCTCAAGAGCAAACTGGTTTTCTGCGGGAAGCCGCCATTCGCTGACAGTTTTATGGTTGCCTTCCCGTCTGCCGACCCGAAGGCGATGGCCGGTGTAGGAGAAAGCATTTTCAAGGGTGATCCATCCTTTTTCGAGTTGAATTCGAAGATCCTTGCTTTCATGAGCTCCGTAGCTGGTCGCGCAGTTTGCGATTACGCCGGATGGAAAGCGGAGCATGAATGAGAATGTTTCATCCAGATCTTTGTAGCGCGGGTCATTTGGGGGGCTGACCATTTGAGCGAAAAGGCTTTCCGGCTCTTCTCCAAGGACGGCGCGTGTGCCGTTCAGGCAGTACAGTCCAATATCTGGTAACGCTCCGCCCCCTGCCAGTTCCGGTTTGAGGCGCCACTGGTCTGCGCTGCCCTGCATTTGGGTGTTGATGGCTTCTACAAGTTTCGGGCGCCCCAGTTCTCCGCTCTGGACCAGTTTGCGGACCGCCTGATTGAAGGGCTCGTAATGGCAGCGATAGGCGATCATAAGTTTGACGTGTGCTTTCTGACAGACGTCGATCATGTGCTGGGCTTCTGCACTTGAATTGGCCATCGGCTTTTCACACAGGACGTGTTTTCCGGCTGCAGCGAGAGCTTCGACCTGTTTTTCGTGAAGAGCGTTGGGGGTGACGACATATACGGCCTGAATATCGGGGCGATCTGCCAGACGGTGGATGTCGTCGTATGTGAAGAGGGAGTCGTCTCCGATGCCGTAGCTATGTGCCGTTAAACGCGCTTTTTCGGGCCGTCCGGAGATGAGTGCTACAGGTTTTGCGAGGCGGCAGCCTGCGAAAGCGGGGAGAATTTCTCCGAGGGTTAGGCGGCCAAGGCCCATGATGGCAAACCCTACCCGCTCTGAAGGGGGAAGGGCCTGTGGGGGTTGGCTTTCGGGAACATCGGCGTCCCCGCGCCAGTTTCCGAAATTGATCTGACCTTTCTCGACCATTCCCGTATCCAGAATGGACGGGGCGAGATGAGGAATAATGGCCGGGATATCATGAGACATTGCGAATTGCTTTCCCTCAGAGATGTCAGGGGAAACAACGCAGAGTCAGGGTAATGGGTCCGGTTTTTACGAAAGCTCACATCAATCGTGACGTCTGTGTCATACGGTGTCAACCAGGACGTTGAACGCGGATTATTAAGGGCGTGTCATGATCTTCCTCCTGAAAGGAAATGTCCGCTGTTTGCCCTGCTGCAAGGGAGCCAAGTTGTTCGATGGCTGAGGTGTTTTTGACGAGAGAAAGCCGCTTTCCGTTTATTTCTCCGATAAATCCAGATTGTAACTGGATGACTGAAAAGGCTTCACCAGTCTGCGGGTTTGTTAAGGTTGCGGCCTGCGGCATAAGAAGTGCGGAGAGGCCGCGCAGAAAGTTTTCGCTCATGGGAAGAAAATATTCCCATTGGGCAATCTGAGGCGATGTGGCGACGACTTCTCCACCCTGCGGGAAACGGGCGCTTTTGAGGTAGGTGCCTTTGTCTTCTACCTGAAAGCAGACGAGTCCGTTCGGTGCGGCCTGCATTTCAAACCGGGGGAGCGGGCGAGGCATGGAAACCCGCTTTTCTAAGGCAACACTGCAGGGCAGGTGCAGTGGAACGGGAAGCTGTGCGGACAGACCAGGGTGGATGCCGGGCTCAAAGGGAGCTTGTGAGAAGTTGTCCCGGATAGGGTCGTGGCTGAGAACCCGACCGTGCCAGTCCATGAACCACAGGCGGGTCAGGGAAGGGGTTGCGTTCATCGTGTCTCCAAATCAGCAACTGCGAGGGCCAGACATTTTTTCATGACACCTGGCAGGGCGGCGCGCTCTGTGGACCGAAACGTGCCAAAAGAGGGATCGATCCCTGCATTGTGGCCTGCAGGGAGGGCTGCGGCGTAAATCATGAGCCGAAGCGTGAAATGGGTAAAGACATGGATGACCTCTCCACAGGCTGTCCATGGGCCCAAAACCGGAGCCATTGCGAGGGCGTCTTTCTCGTCCCATGGGGTTGCGAGCCAGTCTGTACCGGGAAATTCGTCCATGCCGCCGAGTAATCCTTTTTCAGGACGCGTTCTGATCAGCATATGCCCGGATGCATCCTGAAGAACGAAGTGAGTGCCATAGCGGGTTGGTTTTGCCTGTTTGGGGGCTTTGCGGGGAAGGGTGGCCGCAATTCCATCAGCGTGCCCCTGACAGGCTGGGCGCCAGGGACAGGTGAGGCAGGACGGGTTGCGGGGGGTACAGAGTGTGGCGCCAAGGTCGAACAATGCCTGAGCGAAGTCGGAGGGGCGTTGCTGTGCGTCTTGGGAGTGGTTCAGCAATGCGGCCTGTCGTGCCAAGAGAGGCCGGGATGCAGGAAGCGGGTCGTCAATGGCGAAGAGCCGTGACGTGACACGTTCGACATTTCCATCAACCGGGACAACGGGTCTACCAAAAGCGATGGCTGCAATGGCGCGCGCTGTATATGCACCGATGCCTGGGAGCTTGAGCAATTCGTCAACGGTGTCTGGGAACTGCCCGAGTTCAGCGACACGTTTTGCGCAGGCGTGCAGATTTCTGGCGCGGGCATAATAGCCGAGCCCGGCCCAGAGACGGAGTACATCTTCCTGTGGGGCGGCGGCCAGGTCCTGTACAGTGGGGTAATGCGTGAGAAAGCGTTCATAATACGCTATGACGGCTTTTACCGTCGTCTGCTGAAGCATGATTTCGCTTAGCCAGACGCCATAGGGATCGGGGCGTTCGCCGGGGAGGCTACGCCAGGGCAGGGTGCGGCGGTGCGTATCGTACCAGCGCAGCAGGTCGGAAGCATCAGGAGTCACGGAGAGGGATATGACGAAGGATTGGGGTCCAAACAAGAACCTTCGTGATCGGACTGATACATTTACGCCCAAACAGAACTGGACGGCTAAACGGGGTGGAGCGCGGCAGATCGGGGCTTTGGTGCCGGGAATTACCCAGCCAGCTTTCAAAAAAAAATCGCCATTGCTAGTTCGATTGTCCATGGATTGGGAAGATTTTATTGGGCCGCGCCTGTCTAAAGTAACGGAGCCGCGCCGGTTTTCTGCGGGGACGTTGACGCTGGCCTGTTCTGGGCCTGTGGCGATGGAACTTCAGCATCTTGCGCCTCAGATTATCGAACGGATCAACACAACCTGTGGCCTGCGGGGAGAGACGATGATCGTGCGTCTTAAAATCGTGCAGGATATGACGGTGTTTGAACGGCCACGTCTGGCTCGGCCAAAACCCATTCAGGTCGATGTTCCGGAAATTGAGGACGATGAGCTTCGAGATGCGTTGCAGCGTCTGGGGGGGCATATCGGGGCCCGGGGGAAGCGCCGTCGGTGACTGGTATGTTTCACGTGAAACGACTTGTTTCATGCCCTGAAACAGCCCTTTTCAGAGAACAGGGTGTTACCGATATTTACTGAAGACAGAATACGGCTCTTTCCGAGGAGACAGGCCATGAACATCACGAAGAAAACCGTCGGAGCATTGTTGATGGCTGCCCTTGCTGGAAGCCTCCCGATGACGGCGTTCGCCCAGCAAGGAGGCGGTGGCCCGGGAGGCGGTCATGGGGGCGGACCTGGCGGAGGCGGTGGTTTTCGTGGTGGTCCTGGCCCTGGTGGTGGTGGATTCAGGGGAGGAATGGGCGGCGGTCCAGGTGGCGGTTTCCGTGGTGGACCCGGTGGAGGTGGCTTTCGCGGCGGACCTGGCGGAGGGCCAGGTGGATATGGCGGCGGGTTCAGGGGCGGCCCAGGCGGGTTTCGCGGTGGATATGGTGGTGGACCGGGCTGGGGATTCCGGCCGGGCTACAGGAACTGGAGTGGAGGCTGGGGTGGCCCGCGCTTTATGGGGTGGGGACGCCCCGGATGGAGCGGCTGGAACGGCTGGGGTGGCCCCGGTTGGTATGGCTATGGTTGGGGGGTACCGGGCTGGGGTGGCGGCTGGGGCTGGGGCGGTTGGGGCCTTGGCGCCGCCGCGCTGGGCGTTGCTGCTGGAATGGCGATTGAGAACGCCGCCTCGGGATGTCCGGCCGGATATTATCTGACCCAGTATCAGGGGTGTGTTCCCGCAGGGGGGTATGCCGTGCCTCAGGGGTACTACGGTGCTCCGGCCTATGACGGGGGTGTCCCGCCCTATACCTGGGGGTATTGAGGCGGGTGCACGAGGTTAGTCGGTGACGAAATCGGCTGCCTTGTAGCCCTGAGCAAACAGATGGGCGCGCAGATTGGCGAAATTGATCTGCGTGCCGATGATTTTTTTTACGTTTGGTTTGGCGTGAAAGGCGAGGCCAAGACCTGCATTGGCCAGCATTGGGATATCGTTTGCGCCATCGCCGGTTGTGAGTGCGGCCTTGAGCTGAACGCCGCGTTCGGCAGTCAGGGATTCGAGGTGGCTCAGTTTGGCGTCTGGGCCCAGAACCGGGGCATCGAGACGGCCGGTCATTTTGCCATCCACGATTTCAAGGCTGTTGCCGTAGTTCTCGTCGAAGCCGCAGAGTTCAGCGACCTTCTGGGTGAACCAGGTAAAGCCGCCTGAGACGAGTGCCGTGCGGGCATTGTGCTTGCGCATGGTGCAGACGAGTTCTCTGGCGCCTTCCGTCAGGGTGACGGTTTTCCAGACTTCTTCAAGAACAGACGCAGGGTGACTGGCCAGCAGGGCGACGCGCTGTTCGATGGAGGTTTCGAAGTCGATCTCTCCATTCATGGAGGCGCGGGTAATGGCCGCGACCTGTTCCCCGATGCCGAGCAGAGCTGCCATTTCGTCCAGCGTTTCGCCAGTGACGATTGTGCTGTCCATGTCCGCGACCAGAACGGCTTTGCGGCGGCCACGGGTTTTCAGAAGCAGGGCGTCTGTTTGATAGGGCGCGAGGGTTGCGCGGATTGTCGCAGCACTCGCCGAGCCTGGGCCGGGTGTTGGGCATGGAATATCGACAGCTTCCCCGTCCGACAGGACGATGGGGGCCTTGCCCTTCACCAGCGAGCGGGCGACGTCGATGGCTTCTGGTTTGAGGGGGCCAGCCTTGCGGTCGGCAATGAGGGTCAGAACGGAAGGAAGGGACATAAGCTCTCGTAACGGTCCAGCGCGTGTGGCAGGAACAGGGGGATGAACGCCCCGAAGACAGCACTCATTGTGGCTGGCCCGACGTGCTCCGGCAAGTCGGCTCTGGCTCTGGACCTTGCCCGGACTTTCCGGGGGACGGTGATCAATGCGGATTCTATGCAGGTTTATCGTGATCTGCACATTCTGACGGCCCGCCCTGACGCGGCTGATGAGGCCGCTGTTCCGCACCGGCTTTACGGTGTGCTGGATGCAGCAACGCCGGGCAGTGTGGCCTGGTGGCGGGTACGGGCGCTTGAGGAAATGGAGGCTGCCTGGGCGGAAGAACGCCTGCCAATCCTCTGTGGCGGTACGGGGATGTATCTTCGAGCACTGACGGATGGGCTGGTGGAAGTGCCCGATCCCGGCGATGAGGCGCGTCAGGAAGCGCGGGCGCTGGCCGAAGACATTGGTCCAGCGGCATTGCATGCCCGGCTTGCGGAGGTGGACCCCGAAACGGCGGAAACGCTTCGGCCGAATGACACGCAGCGGATTTCGAGGGCCTGGGAAGTGTGGCGCGGGACCGGGCATGGTTTGGTATGGTGGCGTACCCAGCCGGGGTTGCCGCCTGCGCCGTGCCGGTTTGTGTCTGTTCTTCTGGACCCGCCGCGTGATGTGTTGCGGCAATCTCTGAATGTGCGGTTTGAACAGATGCTTGAAGCTGGCGCTCTGGAAGAAGTGCGTCGTCTTATTGCGAGGGGGCTGGATTCTGTTCTGCCTGCCATGCGTGCGCATGGGGTTCCGGAACTTGCGGCAGTTCTGCAGGGTGACATGACGCTTGAAGCCGCGCAGCAGGCGGCCGTTCTGGCGATTGGACGATATACCCGCCGTCAGGCGACCTGGTTTCGGCATCACGCTCTGGGTGTAGAGGCTGATTCAATGATTTCATTTCAAAGATATGCCTGCTTTGCGCAAGAATCGAAAACTGAATACGAAAAAATAGAACATTTTATATCTGGACGAGTTGACGGCCCCCCTCAATCTGTCCTAAATCCCGCGCCTCATACCCCTTAGGAGGATACGGTGACGGCTGCTGCTGAAAGAGACGCAACAACAGGCAACGAAGCGCTGAATGGCGCGGAGGTGCTTCTGCGCGTTCTCGATGAACAGGGCGTAGAGGTAGTCTTTGGCTATCCGGGGGGCGCTGTCCTTCCAATCTACGATGCGCTCTTCAAGCAGGACCGTATCCGCCACATTCTTGTCCGCCATGAGCAGGCCGCCGTTCATGCGGCTGAGGCCTATGCGCGTTCGACGGGCAAGGTTGGCGTTGTTCTGGTGACATCTGGTCCGGGTGCAACCAATGCCGTGACCGGCCTTGTTGACGCGCTGATGGATTCGATTCCGCTGGTCTGCCTGACCGGTCAGGTACCGACGAAGCTGATCGGCAATGATGCGTTCCAGGAAGCGGACACGACGGGCATTACCCGCCCGGCCACGAAGCATAACTATCTGGTGCGGACGCCGGGTGCGCTGGCCCAGACGGTGCGTGAGGCTTTCGAAGTGGCGCGCTCCGGTCGTCCGGGGCCTGTGCTGGTTGATCTGCCCAAGGACATCACGGTGGGTCAGGCTCCGCTGACGGCGCCTGCCATGTCGCGGCTGAAGCGGTTCCGCCATCAGGGTGGGCCGGATGCCGAGGCGATTGGCCGCACGATCGAGGCCATGAAGACGGCCAAGCGTCCGCTGTTCTATACGGGCGGTGGTATCATCAATTCCGGCCCGGAAGCGTCTGAGCTGCTGCGTCGTCTGGCGCGTAAGACGGGTTTTCCGGTCACGTCCACGCTGATGGGGCTGGGCGCGTTTCCGTCTCCTGATCCGCAGTTCCTGGGCATGCTGGGCATGCACGGGTCTGTTGAGGCGAACATGGCCACGCATGGCTGTGATCTGCTGATTGCTCTGGGTGCGCGTTTTGATGATCGCGTGACGGGGCGTGTGGATGCGTTTTCGCCGAACTCGTTCAAGGTTCATGCGGATATTGATCCGAGCCAGATCGGCAAGATCATTCGTGTAGATGTGCGTCTCGAAGGGGATGTTCGCGATACGCTTCAGGCGTTGCTGGATGCGTGGGACGACACGCCAGCACCTGATCTGAGCACATGGTGGAACCAGATTGCGTCCTGGCGCAGCGTGGATGGCTTCGGCTTCACGCAGGATATGACGCCGTCTGCGGTGATCCGTCCGCAGCATGCCATTCGTCGTCTGTATGAGATGGCGATGGAGACGGGGCGTGACACGTTTGTGTCCACCGAGGTTGGCCAGCATCAGATGTGGGCAGCCCAGCACTTCCAGTTTGCCAAGCCAAACCGCTGGCTGACTTCCGGTGGTCTGGGAACGATGGGCTATGGTCTGCCGGCTGCTGTGGGTGCGCAGGTAGCGCATCCGGATGCGCTGGTGATTGATATCGCGGGTGAAGCCTCGACCCTGATGAACATTCAGGAACTGGGGACGATTGCGCAGTATCGTCTGCCAGTGAAGATCTTCATTCTGAACAACCAGTATATGGGCATGGTGCGCCAGTGGCAGGAACTGCTGCATGGGTCGCGCTATTCCCAGTCTTACAGTGAGGCACTGCCAGATTTTGTGAAGCTGGCAGAAGCGTTTCAGGCAACGGGAATGCGTGCGACCTGTGTGGGCGAACTGGATGATGTCATTCGCCGGATGCTGGAGCATGATGGTCCTGTCATTGCGGATATCTGCGTGGCTGAAAACGAAAACTGCTATCCGATGATTCCGTCGGGTGCGGCCCATAATCAGATGCTGCTTGGCCCGGATCAGGATTCCGCGGCGGCAGGTCTGACCGAAGAAGGGATGATGTTGGTCTGATGACGGAGACAATCCAGAATTCGGTCATCTCGGTTCTTATTGAAGACGAGAGTGGCGCGCTGGCCCGTGTGGTGGGCCTGTTTTCCGGCCGTGGCTACAATATTGAGAGCCTGACGGTGGCGCTGGTGGATGCCGAGCGCAGTCTGTCACGCATTACGGTTCTGACGTCGGGGACGCCGCAGGTTATTGAGCAGATCAAGGCGCAGCTCAAGCGTCTGATCCCTGTTCATGCTGTCTGTGATCTGATGGAAGAAGGCCCGTATGTGGGCCGCGAGCTTGCTCTGGTGAAAGTTGTGTCCCGCGGCGAAAGTCGTACGGAAGGTCTGCGGATTGCAGACTCCTTCCGGGCACGCCCGGTTGATACGACGGCCACCAGTTTTGTGTTCGAATTGACGGGGTCTCCCGCCAAGATCGACGCTTTTATCGAGTTGATGCGCCCCCTTGGCCTGGCTGAGGTTTCGCGCACGGGGATTGCGGCCATTGGTCGTGGCCCTTCTGTCTTTCACGTTAACGAGGAACATGTCTGATGCGGGTGTATTACGATCGCGATGCCGATCTGAATCTGATCAAGAGCAAGAAAGTCGCGATCATTGGCTACGGCAGCCAGGGTCACGCTCACGCCAACAACCTGCGTGACAGCGGCCTGACCGACATCGTCATCGGCCTGCGTCCGACGTCCTCTGCCGTCAAGAAGGCAGAAGAGGCTGGTTTCAAGGTCATGTCCCCGGAAGACGCTGCTGCGTGGGCCGATGTGGTCATGGTTCTGACGCCGGATGAAGGCCAGGGCGCTCTGTACAAGGATAGCCTTGAGAAGAACCTGAAGCAGGGTGCCGCTCTTGCGTTCGCGCATGGTCTGTCCATCCACTTCCGCATCATTGAAGCCCGTCCGGATCTGGACGTGTTCCTGATCGCGCCGAAGGGCCCGGGCCACACGGTTCGTTCCGAATACCAGCGTGGCGGCGGCGTGCCGTCCCTCGTCGCTGTGGCGCAGAACGCTTCCGGCAAGGCTCTGGACATCGCTCTGTCCTACGCTTCCGCAAACGGCGGCGGCCGTGCAGGCATCATCGAGACGACCTTCAAGGAAGAAGTCGAAACCGATCTGTTCGGTGAGCAGGCTGTTCTGTGTGGTGGCGTTGTTGACCTGATCCGCGCTGGTTTCGAGACGCTGGTTGAAGGTGGCTATGCCCCGGAAATGGCTTACTTCGAGTGCCTGCACGAAATGAAGCTGATCGTGGATCTGATCTACGAAGGCGGTATTTCCAACATGAACTACTCCATCTCCAACACTGCGGAGTATGGTGAGTATGTGACGGGTCCGCGCATCATCACGCCGGAAACGAAGGCTGAGATGAAGCGCGTTCTGACGGACATTCAGGATGGTACGTTCGTTCGTAACTTCATCCTTGAGAACCAGTCCGGCGGCGTTGGCTTCAAGGCTATCCGCGCTCGCAATGACGCTCATCAGATCGAGAAGACTGGTGAGAAGCTGCGTGCGATGATGCCGTGGATTGCCAAGGGCAAGCTGGTCGACAAGGCCAAGAACTGATCTTTACGGGTTGGGGTCCCTCAGCGGTTTTCTGCTGAGGGGCAGGAAAAACACGCGTCTCGGAGTTGGAGGATTTCCGGCTTTGGGACGCGTGTTTTTTTGTTTTGAGGCGCTCCGAATCGTTTTTTAATACGGATATGACAGGTCCTTGAATTATTGGATTAAAAAGCGTTGATGTGTCGGCCCATCCCAAGACGAAGCCTCTTTTGAGAGGGATCTTGGGGTGTTTTTATGCTGCTATCCCAGTTGTGAGGTGCGCCAGACACTGATGAGCGCAATGTATGGAAGCGTGGGCGGACGCCTGTTTCTTCCTAGAATATGACATATTAACGAATCAGGGCAGAAAATCCTTGCATCCGCAGGGAGGGGGCTCTAACACCGCGCTTCTTGGCCCAAGGGGGCGATTTCGCCCAACAGGCTGTCTACTGGTTTGGGGGTACGTGATGAACGCACTTGCTCAACTGGGGATGGTATCGGAACTCCCGAGAGATATCCAGAACAGCGATGCTCACTCTGTTGAAGAGGAGCGCAAGGACTACTTTATTGAACGGGATGGCGAACGCTATGCCGGCAATCACCTGCTGATCGATTTCTGGGATGCCCGGAATCTGGATGATCCGGCACGTATTGATGAGACTCTGTGCGAGTCAGCAATCGCTGCTGGTGCAACGATCCTGCACAGCCATTTCCATCACTTCACGCCGAATGGTGGCGTGTCTGGTGTGATCGTGCTTGCTGAGAGCCACATCTCGATCCACACGTGGCCAGAGCGGAATTACGCTGCGGTTGATGTCTTTATGTGTGGCGCATGTGATCCGAATCTCTCGATTCCGGTCATGCAGCGTCTGTTCCAGGCTGGCCGTATCGAAGTCGATGCCGTGCGCCGTGGACGCGTCCAGGACAGGAACGCTAGCGCGTCCTGATCCTCAGGCAAGGATCGGCCCGGTGGGGCCGGTCCTGCTTCTGCACTGAAATCCCGACAAGGAATTGAAGACCATGGCTGAAACATGGATCAACGAGACCCTGTACCCGGACTGGGGACAGCGTTTTCTGGTCACGCGCGAGCTTGCGCGCGTTAAATCTGACTTCCAGGACGTGGTGGTCTTTGAAAGCTCCAGCCATGGTCGTGTGCTGGTTCTGGATGGTGTGATCCAGATCACGGAACGCGATGAGTTCGTTTATCAGGAAATGCTGACCCATGTTCCTGTTCTGGCTCATCCGTGTGCCAAGCGTGTTCTGATTATTGGTGCCGGGGATGGTGGCGTTCTGCGTCGCGTTCTGGAACACAAGACCGTTGAAAAAGCCGTTATGGTAGAAATTGACGGTGCGGTGATCGAGCTTTCCAAGCAGTATCTGCCGAACATTGCGGGGGATGCCTGGAACGATCCGCGTGCGGAAGTGATCGTTGGCGATGGTATCGACTATGTTGCCAAGGCTGCTGATGGGTCTTTTGACGTCATCATCGTTGACAGCACGGACCCGATTGGGGTGGGTGAAGTCCTGTTTACGGACGAATTCTACAGCAACTGCGCGCGTATCCTGTCGGATGAAGGTCTGATTGTGAACCAGTGCGGTGTGCCGTTCATGCAGGCTGATGAACTGTATGAGACGAGCCTGCGTCGTGCGAAATTCTTCCCGCATGTCTCAGCGTATGTTGCCGCTGTTCCGACCTATGTTGGCGGCTTCATGACGCTGGGTATGGCCTCCAAGGGCCAGTCACCGAACACGCAGACGCTGGAGCAGATCCGCGCGCGTGCAGAGGCTGCCAATATTCTTGGAACGACGCGTTACTGGACGCCGGAAATTCACGTCGGGTCTTTCAATCTGCCGCCATATATTGCCGAGCACCTTCCGAAGACGGACAAGTAAGGTGCTTTTCCCCTCACTTTTCTAAAAGTGAGGGAGCTTTAAAGACAGCGTTCGAGACTGCTGCTCATCCGTTCCAGAAGCGTTATGAGAATGTCTCGCTCGAGTGGGGTAAAGCCTTTGAAGGCTTCCTTGCTCGCTTCTTCCATGATCGGAATGATTTTCTGGCCTTTCATCAGCCCGTCTGGTGTCAGGCGAATCTGGCTGACGCGTTTGTCGTTGGGATCGGTCTCACGCTCGATAAGGCCGTCGCGTTCCATGCGGGCCAGCAGGGTGGCCATGCCGGGCTGCTCGATGCCAGCGAATTCGGCCAGATATTTCTGATTGAGGACTTCCCCTTTTCCTAAAGCGAGAAAGACCGGGATCTGGCCTGCGCGCATTCCGGCGGGTTTCAGTTTCTGCTCCATCAGGCGCGTAAACAGGCGGCCTGTTGTGGTGGCGAGGAAGCCGATGGAGAGACAGGGCGCCTGGGTCCGCATGGGGAAAACTGCCTTGGGTGGATAATGTGGATAAAATACATAACATGTTATGTATTTATTCTGAAAGGCTCAATGTGCAGAAGAAGCCGTTCCCCGACGACATTGGAGGTGGGGGAAACGGCTGACGAGGATTATGGTTTCGTGGTCTGCGATGTGCTCTGGCAGCGGTGGTCGCGGAACAAAGCCCACTCTTCGCAGGTCTGTCCGGATGGGAGGTGGCACATTCCGCTTTGACCGGTGGGCCCGTTGACGATTTCGAGAGTGCCGCCCTGTTTGATGCAGCTTGCGCTAGCAGGGTTCGGCATGCCGATGATGCGGTGTTCTGGTGTCTTCTGGTTAGGGGAAGCGGCACAGGCCGTGACCAGCAGGAAAGCGCAGCCGAAAAGACTGTTTTTCAGTGTGTGCATATTATGGGGCTGTCCTTGTGAAAAAGCGGACGCTTTTTTCGACTGCGCCCAGAGCTTTTGTTGTTGCGGCAAATTTCTCGAAATGAGGTGTTTTGAGATGTGTGTCGAAGGCAGCCTGATCCGTGTAGCGCTCGACCAGCACGATGGTGTTGGGATCTTCGTTTGAAGTGATGACGTCGAAGGCGTGGCAACCGGGTTCGTCTGCGTTGGAACGCTCACTGTCATAAGCGCAGTTTTCCAGAAAAAGAGAGCGATTCTCCGGATTGATGGAGAATTCTGCGATGACGGTCAGTTCGCCAGCCATTGTGGCTCCTTTCAAAGTCTAAAAATGTCCAGAAATCGTAACGCAGAACAGATCGTAACGATTGCGAAGAAATTGGGAAACTGGCAGGATCGGCCCCGACCAATACGGGAGAGATCAGCCTTTAGAGCTGGCGCCGAAGGAGCAACCGCCCCGGAAACTCTCAGGCCAAAGGACCGAGTTGGTCGGTAAATTCTGGAGAGAGGTGCGCCTGACGTACCCGCCGACGGGATAGCGATCTCAGGCAAAAGGACAGAAGGGGCGGCGTATTCCGGAATCTCCGGGCGCGTCTGCACCTTCATGTTCTGACCGGGCCGGACCTACCCTATGACCGACTCTCTCCAGCGTACTCCCCTTCATGCTCTCAATCTGGAACTTGGCGCCAAGATGGTGCCGTTTGCGGGTTATGAGATGCCGCTTCAGTATCCGGCCGGGCTGATGGCCGAGCACCTGCACACACGTAGCAAGGCTGGGCTTTTTGACGTCTCCCATATGGGGCAGATCCGGATTGCTGCCAGAAGTGGTGATGTCCGGGACGCTGCGCTCGCACTCGAAAGCCTAATTCCGGCGGATTATGCGGGGCTTGCGAAAGGGCGGCAGCGCTACGGATTTTTGACCAATGATACCGCAGGCATTCTTGATGATCTGATGGTCGCCAATATGGGCGATGATCTGTTCGTTGTGGTGAATGCGTCCTGCAAAGAGCAGGATGCGGGGCTGATTGAAGCGGCTCTTTCCAACCGTTGTGTTGTGACGCGACAGTTTGATCGCGCGCTGATGGCGCTGCAGGGACCGCAGGCTCAGGACGCGATTGCGCCTCTCTGTCCGGCAGCGGTCGATATGCGTTTTATGGACGTGATCGAGACGGAGCTTTCTGGTGTTCCGGTTACGCTGTCGCGTTCGGGTTACACGGGTGAAGACGGTTACGAAATTGGCTGTGCAGCCGCTGATGCGGAGACTGTCGCGCGGGCGTTGCTGGCCCAGTCGCAGGTTCTTCCCATTGGGCTTGGAGCCAGGGATTCGCTGCGTCTGGAAGCGGGGCTTTGCCTGTATGGCAATGATATCGATACGACGACCACGCCGATTGAAGCCTCTCTGGTCTGGGCTATTCAAAAAGCCCGGCGCGAAGGAGGCTCTCGTGAAGGAGGCTATCCGGGTGCTGAAATCGTGCTGCGTCAGGCTCGTGAAGGTGTCAGCCGCAAGCGTGTTGGCCTGATGGCGGAGGGGCGTGCGCCTGTTCGTGCGGGGGCGAAGCTTTTTGCGGATGCGGAAGGCCAGAAAGAGATCGGCGTGGTGACGTCAGGGGCTTTTGGCCCGACGGTCCAGGCGCCGGTGGCGATGGGATATGTCGCAACAGACTACGCGGGAAATGACACGGCGCTGTTCGCCGAACTGCGTGGGAAATTCGTTCCGGTTCATATTCGGGCGATGCCGTTCGTGGCGCCCGGTTTCAAGCGTTAAGCCAAGGAAAAGCAGCGATGACGACTTATTATACCAAATCGCATGAATGGATCCGTCTGGACGGGGAAGAAGCGACCGTAGGCATTACGGCGCATGCTTCTGAAGAACTGGGCGAACTGGTGTTCGTGGAAGCCAAGGACGAGGGCACGGACGTGGCGGCGGGCGATGCTGCTGCAGTTGTGGAATCCGTCAAGGCGGCGTCTGACATTTATGCTCCGGTTGCCGGTGTGCTGTCGGGCTTCAATACGAAGCTGTCCGACGAGCCGACGCTGGTTGGTAATGACCCGGAAGGTGAGGGCTGGATCTTCAAGATGAAGGTTTCCAACCCGGATGACGTGACGTCCCTTCTGACGGCAGAGCAGTACAAGAGCCTCTGACGTTCTGTGATGGGTCTGGCTTCTGTCGGACCCATTTTTCTTTCCCTGCCCATCAAGATTTCCAGAGAACGATACCGTGACGATCCTGTGGCCTCAACAGACCGAAGACTTCAGCTCCCGCCATATTGGCCCACGCTCCTCTGAAATTGCGGAGATGTTGCAGACGATCGGGGCGTCCAGCCTTGATGATCTGATTGACCGGACGGTTCCAAAAGCCATTCTTGATCGTGGTGACCACGGGATTGGCGCGGCGCTGACGGAACAGCAGGCTCTGGCGCGTCTGCGGGAGATTGCGTCCCGGAATCGTGTTCTGACGTCCATGATCGGGCAGGGATATTACGACACGGTTCTGCCGCCGGTCATCCAGCGCAATATTCTGGAAAATCCGGCTTGGTACACGGCCTATACGCCGTATCAGCCGGAAATCAGTCAGGGCCGCCTTGAGGCACTGTTGAACTTCCAGACGCTTGTGGCGGATCTGACGGGACTTGATATTGCCAATGCGTCCCTGCTGGATGAGGGCACAGCCTGTGCGGAGGCGATGGCACTGGCCAAGCGCGTCTGCAAGTCCAAGTCCGAACGCTTCTTCGTAGATGCCGACACGCACCCGCAGACGCTGGCTGTTCTGAAGACGCGGGCCGAGCCTCTTGGCTGGGAGATTGTGGTGGGTGATCCGGCGACGGATCTGGATGCGGCGTCCGTGTTTGGTGCGCTGCTGTCCTATCCGGGGTCTTCCGGGGCGGTGCGTGACCCGCGGTCCGTGATTGAGGCGGTTCATGCTCAGGGCGGTATTGTTGCGGTGACCTGTGATCCGCTGGCTCTTGTGATGCTGGAAAGCCCGGGGGCTCTGGGCGCAGACATCGCCATTGGGTCCATGCAGCGTTATGGCGTGCCGATGGGTGGTGGTGGCCCGCATGCCGGGTTCATGGCGACGAAGGATGCTTACAAGCGGCATATGCCGGGGCGTCTGGTCGGTGTTTCGCGTGATAGTGCCGGGCGCCAGGCGTATCGACTGGCGTTGCAGACCCGTGAGCAGCATATTCGCCGTGAGAAGGCGACATCCAACATCTGTACGGCGCAGGTTCTTCTGGCCGTTATTGCGTCCATGTATGCGGTGTATCATGGGCCGGAAGGGCTGAAGGCGATTGCGGGTCGTACGCATCGTCTGGCGGCTATTCTGGCGGCGGGTCTGAAGGCTTTGGGTGTGACGGTTGAGACGGAAACGTTCTTCGACACGCTGACAGTGCAGGCAGGTTCCGATGCACAGGGCATTCTTGCCAAGGCTCTGGACGCCGGGATCAATCTGCGTGATGCGGGCGAAGGACGGATTGGTCTGTCCTGTGATGAGACGACGACGCCTGAGACCATCCGGACGCTGTGGCAGTGCTTCGGGGCGAATGAGGCGCGCGTTGCGGTTCTGGAGCGGGAGCTTTCTGTTGAAGACGCTCTACCGCAGGCGCTGTCCCGTCAGGCGGCTTTGCTGACGCATTCGGTGTTTCAGGTCCATCGTTCGGAGACGGATCTGCTGCGGTATATGCGGTCTCTGTCTGACAAGGATCTGGCGCTGGATCGGACGATGATTCCGCTGGGTTCCTGCACGATGAAGCTTAATGCAACCGCAGAAATGATTCCCATCACCTGGCCTGAATTTGGGCGGATTCATCCGTTTGCGCCGAAGGATCAGCAGGCTGGGTATGCGGAACTGTTTGCGTATCTGGAACGGACGCTGTGTGCGATTTCTGGCTATGATGCTGTGTCGCTTCAGCCAAATTCTGGTGCGCAG
The DNA here is from genome assembly GCF_015244665.1 of Gluconobacter japonicus. Classification (NCBI taxonomy): domain Bacteria; kingdom Pseudomonadati; phylum Pseudomonadota; class Alphaproteobacteria; order Acetobacterales; family Acetobacteraceae; genus Gluconobacter; species Gluconobacter japonicus. Next base: position 57,152 of record NZ_JABCQN010000002.1, on the reverse strand, counting down.
GGGGAGTTTGCGGGGCTGCTGGCGATCCGTGGGTATCATCAGGCGCGGGGGGATATGGATCGGGATGTGTGCCTGATTCCGGCGTCCGCGCATGGGACAAACCCGGCGTCTGCCCACATGGTGGGGATGCGTGTTGTTGTTGTGGCCTGTGACAGCAATGGCAACGTTGATGTTGAGGATCTGAAGGCGAAGATCGCGCAGCATGACGGGCGTGTGGCGGCCATCATGATTACCTATCCGTCCACGCATGGTGTGTTTGAGGAACGGATTGTCGAGATCTGTGACCTTGTTCATGCGGCTGGTGGGCAGGTTTATCTGGATGGTGCGAACCTGAATGCGCAGGTTGGTCTGGCACGACCGGGCTTGTACGGGGCCGATGTTTCGCATTTCAATCTGCACAAGACGTTCTGCATTCCGCATGGCGGTGGTGGACCAGGCATGGGGCCGATTGGTGTGGGCAGCCATCTGGCGCCGTATCTGCCGGGTCAGAACGGGATTGCCGTTTCTGCCGCGCCGTACGGGTCAGCGTCCATTCTGCCGATTTCTGCAGCGTACATCATGATGATGGGCGATGAGGGGCTGCGCCGTGCAACGGAAGTGGCCATTCTGAATGCAAACTACATCGCGACGCGTCTGGAAGCGCATTATCCGGTACTGTATCGGGGCAGCAATGGCTTTACGGCGCATGAGTGCATTATTGATCTGCGGCCGATCAAGGATACCGTGGGTGTGACGGTGGACGATATTGCCAAGCGTCTGATTGATCACGGGTTCCATGCCCCGACGGTCAGTTTCCCCGTAGCGGGGACGTTCATGATCGAGCCTACAGAGTCTGAGGCTAAGGTCGAGCTGGATCGATTCTGTGATGCCATGATCGCCATTCGGAAGGAGATTTCCGAAGTGGAGGCTGGTGCTGTGGCGATCGAAAGCAGCCCGCTGCGTTTTGCGCCGCATACGACGGCGGATCTGGCGGGTGCGTGGGATCGGGCTTACAGCCGTGAGACCGGATGTTTCCCTGGGGGTGTTTCCACGTCCAAGTACTGGTCTCCGGTGGGGCGACTGGATAATGCCTGGGGTGATCGGAATCTGGTTTGCTCTTGCCCGGATATTTCTACCTATGCAGACGCGTAATCGGGTCTGGTTTTGATGCAAAAGGCGCCCTGAGAGGGGCGCCTTTTTTGTTGGCTAGGGGCGAGGATCAGGTGCTGACTTTGACCCATGTGGCGGACGTCAGTTCTGCAAGGCGTTGCGGTGTGAGGATCACGGAAGCGTTGATGGCTCCGCCAGCAGGGATGATCTGTTCAAAGGCGCGCAGAGAGTCATCGCAGTACACAGGGAGAGGTTCGGGGAGGCCGAATGGGCAGACGCCGCCCGGTGGGTGGCTTGTCAGGGCCAGAACCTCTTCACCGTTGAGGAAGCGGGGGCGACCGCCGAGCGTTTCTTTCGTCAGGCGGTTGTCCAAGCGTTTTGTGCCTGCCATCACGACGAGAACGGTTCTGGCATTTGGACCTGATCCAACTTTGACGCCGAGGGTTTTTGCAATCTGGTCGGGTTCGACGCTATGTGTGGCGGCGGCTTCTTCGACTGTTGCTGTGGAACTGCTGGTCACGACGACGGAGAGGTCAGGCGCGCGGGTGGCGAGATCTGCTTTGACGCTTTCGAGGCTCATGGATGTTGGTTCCGGCGATGGGAAAAGGATGTTTCATGTGAAACATGGGCGAGACTTATGGAAACCGATCTTTTAGAAACAGGCTTTGGCAGGGCCGGGGATCGGATGGTTCATGACGGTGCTGCGTTTCGTTTCCTGAAGGATCTTATGATGAGCCATTCTGCCTGTGTTGTCGCTATCCTGACTGTTTCTTCTGACAGGGCGCGCGACCTGGAGCTGGAACTGGTGCGCTGCACGGTAGCGTCCCGCAAGGAAGAAGGCTGCCAGCGTTACGTGATCAGTCGGGATATGGAGACGGCAGGACGGTTTACGGCGGAGGAGCGCTGGGCGTCTACGACAGCATTTGAGCAGCATCTTGAGACGCCGCATTTCCGGGCTCTGGCGGGGCTTCTGGATCGACTGGATGCCACGGTGCAGCTGATGCGCGTGGAGCCTCTGGATGAAATCAGTGACGGGGTCTGAAAGCGGTTTCAATTTGAATAGGAATGTGTCTCTTCTGGGAAGCCGCTGTTGGAGCGACGGAACAGGGATAAAGGAGAGACACCCATGACTGCATCTGTGACGTTCAAGGTTGAGGGCATGTCCTGCACGGGGTGTTCAGGCAAGTTGCAGAAGGCGCTTGAGGCTGTGCCGGGTGTGTCGGTAGCGGAAGTCACGCTGGAGCCGGCTCAGGCTGTCATTCAGTATGATGAGGCAAATGTTTCGCCTTCTGCACTGAAGGACACTGTTGAAGATGTTGGTTTTGATGTTGTTGGCTGATTGAAGCCGCATGGCCCATCAGAGCCTGAGATGCAGGCTCTGATGGGCCATAATGAAATGGACGCCTGTTACATTCGTAGCGTTCAATTCTTCGAAAATACGGGCTGCGGGATCCTCCTGACGTTTGAGCGTTGGCTTGACGTGCGTGATGATGACGGGAAGGCCTTGGAGCCTGGTTCCTGCGACCGTTTGCAGATCCTGTAGTTCTTTCTGGACCCAGTGTGGTGTCAGATGGCCATAGAGGTGGCTGGTAGGTTGGCTGTTGTTGTAGGAGCATTCCATCAGGATGGCATGCAGGTGTTTCTGATGAACCAGTGGTGCGATGGCTTGCCAGAGGTGATGCAGATTGTCCGAGTGCTGGGGGGTATCTGGGCCTGTATCGCCAAGATAGAGCAGGGCGTCTGATCCGCTGATTAGCAGGAACGCGGTTGATTCCACGCCGCCATGGTTGAGGGGATAAGCCTGAACCTGAAGTGGGGTTTGTGGCAGGGGGACAGCTCTTCCGGGTTCAAGGTCCTGATAATGATACAGGCCGAGGCGGGGTGTGGGGCCGCGGTCGCTCATGTTGGGCCAGACCTGCCAGTTGAAGACGTGTTCCGCCAGAACGGCGTTGACGGACGGAAGTGCCAGAATGGGTTTGGGGGCGTCATCTGGCGAGACGGCAACGAGGCCGGCGATATGATCCAGATGGGCATGGCTGATGAGGTAGGCGGTGATCCTGTCGTGAAGGATTTCGCCTTCCGGGGACAAGGTCTTTGATGCCAGGGCGTGTTTATCAAAAGCGCCAGCTTTTGTTGCTTCCTTCAGGCCGTGCAGGATGGTTCCTGCATCGCAGAGGACGCCTTTGTCTGACGTGGTTGGACGGATGAAATAGGCGCTTAGGTTTCCGTCTTCCAGGCCACCCTCTGCACCAAGAACCACGATGTCAAAATCCGCTGCATGGCTGCATGCGGGAGCCATGAAGAACGGAAGCGCTATCAGAAGCTTGTGCAGGCAGGTTACGAAGCGCATGGATGATGGTCTTTCCCGTCTGGGGTGGCGTTATTTCCGGTAGTGAGGAAGTCCGAGCCCTTTGATGAGAGCAAGGGCACGCAGGGCAAAACCGGCCGTAATGGCGATTGCTGCTGCGAGTGTTGTGCTGAGGCCAAGTGTGGTGAGAAGCACATAGCTGCATGAGGAGAGGGCTACGGCCGTCACGTAGAGTTCAGGGCGGATGATGATGGATGGGACGCCTGCCAGAACATCCCGAAAGATACCTCCCATGCAGGCGCTGACGATGCCCATAAGAGCTGCCGGAACGAGGGGAATGCCGTAAGCAATAGCTTTGGCTGCTCCGTACACGCCGTAAGCGGCAATGCCCATTCCATCGAACCAGTCCACGGCGCGTTCTGACCAGAGGCGCCCGGGGGTGAACCAGACGAGCAGTGCGCAGACCATGCAGACGGTGATCCCGGTGGAGTTGTGCATCCATGCGACCGGGGCTCCGATCAGCAGATCGCGGACGGTACCGCCTCCGACGCCTGTGATGGCGGCGAAGAACATGAATGTCAGGATCGTCAGGCGTTCACGCGCGGCCGCCAGTGCTCCTGAGATGGCGAACACAGCGGTGCCGGCGATATCCAGAACCGACAGAATGGAAGTTGAGAAAGCCTCGAAGGCGGGGTGCATCATAAGGGATGCCGTAGCAGGGAAACTGCATACAAAAAAGCCCGGCGCGATGGCCGGGCTTTCTCGTTTGACAGATGTCTGTTCGGATCAGACCGAATAGTACATTTCGAACTCTGCCGGATGCGGCGTGTGCTCGAACTTGTAGACTTCTGCCCATTTGATGTCGATGTAGCTCTCGATCTGGTCCTTGGTGAAGACGCCGCCTTCGAGAAGGAACGCGTGATCTTCCTTGAGGGCTTCGAGGGCTTCACGGAGCGAACCGCAGACCGTTGGGATCTGGGCCAGTTCTTCCTTCGGCAGTTCGTACAGATCCTTGTCCATGGCGTCGCCCGGATGGATCTTGTTGCGGATGCCGTCCAGGCCAGCCATCAGCATGGCAGCGAAGGCGAGGTACGGGTTTGCCATCGGGTCCGGGAAGCGGACTTCAACGCGCTTTGCTTTCGGGTTCGTCGCATGCGGGATACGACAGGAAGCGGAGCGGTTGGCTGCGGAATAGGCGAGCAGCACAGGCGCTTCGAAGCCCGGGATCAGACGCTTGTAGGAGTTGGTGGACGGGTTCGTGAAGGCGTTCAGAGCCTTCGCGTGCTTGATGATGCCGCCGATGTAGTACAGGGCTTCATCAGACAGGTCCGCATACTTGTCACCAGCGAATGTTGGCTTGCCGTCACGCCAGATGGACTGGTGAACATGCATGCCAGAGCCGTTGTCGCCTGCGATAGGCTTCGGCATGAACGTGGCCGTCTTGCCGTAGGAGTGGGCGACGTTGTGCACGCAGTACTTGTAGATCTGCATGAAGTCAGCGGACTTCACGAGCGTTGCGAACTTCGTGCCAAGCTCATGCTGGGACTGTGCAACTTCGTGATGGTGCTTCTCGATCGGCAGGCCCATTTCGCCCATCGTGGAGAGCATTTCGGCGCGCAGGTCATGTTCGCTGTCCACTGGAGGGACAGGAAAGTAGCCACCCTTGACGACAGGGCGGTGGCCCATGTTGCCTTCCGGGTAGGCCTTCAGGGATGCGCCCGGGCCTTCGATGCTGTCGAGCTGGTACGTGCCGAAGTTCGGGCCCGTGCCGAACTGCACGTTGTCGAAGATAAAGAACTCAGCTTCCGGACCGAAGAATGCCGTGTCACCGAAGCCGGCTTCTTTCAGATAGGCTTCTGCGAGCTTTGCAGTCGAACGCGGGTCACGGTTGTAGAAACCACCGGTTTTCGGGTCGACGATGTCACAGAACAGGATGAGCTGCGGCTTCGCGGAGAACGGGTCCATGACGGCCGTTTCCGGATCCGGCAGCAGGACCATGTCGGACTCGTTGATGGCCTTCCAGCCTTGGATGGAGGAACCGTCGAACATGAAGCCTTCAACGAAGGTATCATCTTCAATGGTGGAGACTGTCTGGGTCGTGTGGTGCCACTTGCCCTTGGGATCGGTGAAGCGCAGATCGACGAATTCAGCCGCGTGCTCCTGGATCATTTCGAAAACGCGCGCTACGGCTGCGGGGTTCGGTGCCGGCGGCTTGCCAGCTGCGGCTGTGGTCTTGGGTGTTGCTGCCTTGGCGGAAGCGCGGCGCGGAGCAGCGGCTTTCGGCTTGGCGGTGGAAGAAGTAGGGGCTTTTCTGGCCATCGATCTGTCGCCTTGCATCGTGTGAACGGCTTCAAAACGATTACGGGACAATTTCCCATCTGTCGAGTACGACACAGCGCTTCATTTTATCATCTTTTGAAGAAAGGAAATGTCCGGAAACGGGGTTTGAACTGATCGGGTATGGCTTTCGGTCGTATAAGGTATGGGAGGAATGTTTCCTGTTCTGTGTTGTCCGATCGGGAAAACTTTATGATTTCCAAGGCAAGTGGGCTTCTATCTGTGTCATCATGGGGCAAGTGTTTAGAGCCGCCCTTCAAGGACGGAATGGCTTTTCACACGACGCTCCTCCTGCAATGGTGAAAATTCCTTTCTGCTCCTGTCAAAGTCCCGGTTCATGAAAACGCCCAATCGCTATCTTTCGTCACTTCCCACAACTGTGTTCACGGTTATGTCCCAGCTTGCGGTCAAGCATGATGCGATCAATCTGGGGCAAGGGTTTCCGGATACGGAGGGGCCTGCGGATATTATCGCGGTTGCCGCCGAGGCTTTGAAGGATAACCGGAACCAGTATGCCCCGTTGACCGGGTTGCCTGAGTTACGGGAAGCAGTTGCAGCGTCTAACCAGCGTTTCTATGGGCTGGAGATTGATCCCGCGACGGAAGTGGTTGTGACGTCTGGTGCGACGGAGGCTCTGGCAGCCTGTTTGATGGCGGTTGTGGAAGCGGGCGATGAAGTGGTCCTGATTGAGCCGCTGTATGACACCTATCTTCCCATGCTGAAGTTGATCGGGGCTGTTCCGAAATGTGTGCGTTTGCAGCCACCGCACTGGGATCTTCCGGAAAAGGAGCTCAGAGCCGCTTTTGGTCCGAAGACCAAAGCGATGATTCTGAACTCTCCCATGAATCCGGCTGGGAAGGTCTTTTCGCGGGCAGAGCTGGATCTGATTGCCGAACTGGTTCGAGACCATGATGCGTATGTGGTTTGCGATGAGGTGTATGAGCACCTGACGTTCCACGTGAAACATATTCCGTTGATGACGCTGCCGGACATGCGCGAACGATGCATGAGAATTGGCAGTGCGGGGAAGAGTTTCTCTCTGACGGGGTGGAAGGTCGGGTATGTGACTGCTTCCGCTGCGTTAGCGTCTGTGATTGCGAAGGCGCATCAGGTGATGGTTTTTGCCACGGCTCCTAATCTTCAGCGGGCGGTGGCTCATGGTCTGAACAAGGACGATGAGTATTATCAAGGTCTGTCAGCTGATCTGGAACTGCGCCGGGATCTGTTGCGGAATGGTTTGCATCGTCTGGGATTTGAGACGTTGCCTGCTGATGGAAGTTATTTCATCGTGGCAGACATTACGGGCCATGCGCAGGGGCGAACGGATGTAGAGTTTGCAAAATGGCTGGTTGAGCAGGCCGGTGTTGCGACCATCCCTGTTTCTGCGTTCTACGATCCTGACGGTCCGGCTGCTCCGCAAAACTTGATCCGCTTTGCGTTCTGCAAGAAGCCTGAAATCCTTGAAGAAGCGCTTTGCAGACTGGAAAAGGCTCTGTCCTGAGCCTGCCCTCTTCTCTTCAGCCTCTCGCACACTATCTCTGAACCTCGTTTCGCCCTCTCAGCCAGGAGATCAAGACCATGTCCATTGCCGCAGAAGCGCTGGGGGCTCTTGCCACAACGGATGCCCTGTTTTTCGACCGCCCTGGATCCCGACTGACGCGGGATGGCGCGGAGGCTCTGGTCGCGCAGGGGCTGGAAGGCGTGGATGATGGGGAGCTGTTTCTTGAATATCGCGAGAACGAAGGCATCTCTTTGGATGATGGTACGATCCGGTCTGCCAGCTTCACGACGTCTTCCGGGTTTGGTTTGCGCGCGGTTCTCGGGACCGAAACGGCTTTTGCTCATTCGGACGAAATGAGTGAGGAGGCTCTTGCGCGTGCGGTGAGCACGGTTGGGGCTGTGCGACAAGGGCGTAGTGGCATTATGGCGCCCGGACCACGCGCTACAAACCAGCGGCTTTATGCTGATGCCAGACCTCTGGAAGGCACGGATTTTGCGGCGCGGGCGGCGGTTCTCGGCGAGATTGATACATATGCGCGAGCACTGGATTCGCGTGTTGTGCAGGTGAGCGCCAGTCTGAGTTCCGAGTGGCAGGCTGTGCAGATCATGCGTCGGGCCGATGCTGGTGGCCGGGTTGCTGATCTGCGGCCGCTGGTGCGTCTGAACGTGTCGGTTGTTGTGGAAAAAGATGGTCGCCGTGAGAGTGGTGGGCATGGGCAGGGCGGTCGATACGAGCTGTCGCGGCTTTTGGATGCCGGAACATGGAAAGCCGCTGTAAATGAGGCGCTGAGGCAGGCGCTTCTGAACCTGGATGCGGCTCCTGCACCAGCTGGTGAAATGGACGTGGTTCTTGGTCCGGGCTGGCCAGGTATTCTGCTTCATGAGGCTGTGGGTCATGGGTTGGAAGGGGATTTCAACCGCAAAGGGACATCGTCGTTTACGGGGATGGTCGGAAAGCGTGTGGCTTCGCCGGGCGTGACGGTTATTGATGATGGCACGTTGCCGGAACGTCGTGGGTCGCTGAGCATTGATGATGAGGGAACGCCGACGGGTCGCACGGTTCTGATCGAGGACGGTATTCTGACGGGGTATTTGCAGGACCGTTTGAATGCACGCCTGATGGGTGTGTCTCCGACCGGGAATGGTCGGCGGGAGTCTTATGCCCATGCGCCGATACCCCGGATGACGAATACCGTCATGCTGGAAGGGAGCGCGACTACGGAAGAGATGATCCGCTCAACGAAGCGGGGTCTGTATGCGGTCAATTTTGGCGGTGGTCAGGTTGATATTACGTCCGGGAAGTTCGTTTTCGCGGCGTCAGAGGCGTATCTGATTGAGGATGGAAAGGTGACGCGGCCTGTGAAGGGCGCCACTCTGATTGGTAACGGCGCAGATGCCATGAACCAGATTTCCATGATTGGGTCTGATATGACGCTTGATCCCGGGATCGGGACCTGTGGAAAGGCCGGACAGGGTGTGCCGGTTGGCGTGGGGCAACCGACGCTGAAACTCTCGGGTTTGACGGTTGGTGGGACAGCCTGAGGTTTCTGAATTTCCGGATTTCAAAAATATGAAGGCACGAAGGGTTGGTTGAGAGTTGAGGTGTGTCGAAAGTTGCGTATGGTGGAGGTAGTTTGTTCCATCGACCAACATAATGGTGCTTCGACATCAATATTCGTACTTTCTCCTTCCTTTTTGCTGTTTTCTGTTGTTTGGAGAGTTTGTCAGTTTCAAGGGCTTTTTCGGCTTCTCAGACTGTTCCTGAGCAATGGTATACGGGATCTTTGTTTTCACCCTCTCCAGCAGAAACAAAAGCTGGTGCTCTTGCTGTTGAACCGTATTTTCAGGGGGCCATCCCTTCGGGGCGGTTCGATGCGCAGGGAGAAATCCGGCCTGTCACAGCTCAGAGGTCAGTGTCTCAATACACATTGATCAAATATGGTCTGACGGATCGGCTTTCGATCTATTCGTTACCGACATTTTCCTATGGATGGGGAAAAGGTCAGAGCAGTACGGGCGTAAAGTTCAATGATCTGCCAATTGAACTTCATTATAATATTCTGACAGCGCGTCCGGCACGGTATCGGCCCTCGGTGACGGCTTATCTGGGATTTATTGCTCCTACGGGGAATTATTCTGGTTTGTCGCAGTCTCAAAATGGTGTGGGGCAGGGTGTCTGGTTTTTGCGCTTCGGGTTCCAAAGCCAGTCTGTCTATCGGCTTATGGGGCACGTTGCACGGTTACGGATTTGGGCTGTGGGGCGGCAGCCTCTCACAACGGCTCATTTACACGATATAACCAGCTACGGAACATCGACTGGCTTTTTGGGAACTGCCCACCCCGGGACGTTTGGTAACGAAGGGGCGTCTTTCGAATATGGCCTGACAAAAAGCTGGGTGATGTCTCTGGATCTTTATGGCACTTGGGCTGGCTCGACTGAACTGACTGGAAAATACCGTAAAACCTCACAGGTGGTGCATACGCGGTCGTCCTGGTCAGGCTCTTACAACCTTGGTCCAGCAATGGAGTATAACTGGAGCCCGACCATGGGTTTTATTGGCGGGGTTATCGTCCCATTTACAGGGCATAATGCGTCTAGAGCCATCATGCCGGAAGTTGCCGTTAATATGGTCTTCTAGACTTGGAATGTCTGATTGAAGAAGGGCTATTGTTATGGGGCATAATTATGCCAAGCCGCTCACCAGCCAGGTGCGTCTGGAGCGCGTTCTCAGTCGTTTGCCTGAGGATTGGTCGGTGCGGATCGAACGGGACGCAGGGCAGGGATGGCGTGTCTGGATGCAACCTCCTGCCCATGATGGGCAGTGGAGTGAACCGCACGACGTTCTTGCCGATGCAATGGAAGAAGTGTGGCGCGCGGTGAGGTAGGGTTCAGAAGGCCGGGTGATAGATCAGCATTGCGAAGACACGGTTCACAAGTGGATAGACAAGGAACTGGATCAGCAGCAACAGGATCATTGGGGCGAAATCCATGCCACCCGTACTGGGCAGGATGTTCCTGATAGGAGAGAGCAGAGGTTCGACAACGCGGGCCAGTGTGTTGAACAGCGAATAGAAAAACCGGTTACGGATATCCAGAACGCCAAAGCCCAGAAGCATGGACAGGATACAGTAAGCCAGAAGGGCCCAGACGAAGGCCTGAATGATCATCAGGATAATGGCGTGCAGGGCAAGCATGCTGAAAACCTCGTCGGCAGTCGCGAAAGACCCGACAGCAGTCGGGCAGAAGCGGGTTTTGTATCTGTCTCTCGGGGAGAGGACAACTCTCTCCCCGAATGCTTGACAGAAACACTCTCTGTCAGAACTATCACAAACACCATGGGGCTGTAGCTCAGTTGGGAGAGCGCCTCGTTCGCAATGAGGAGGTCAGGGGTTCGATTCCCCTCAGCTCCACCATGGTGTTTTCTTTAACGGCGGGATGTTTGTGCACTTGGTGCGGGTATACTTGTGTAGGTCAATCCGGGGCGAAGAGGCCCAGATCGAGGTGATGGCCGTTTGAGTAGTTCAGGCCTTTGACGCGCCCATATTCGACGACGCTCATTCCGGTTTTTCCCAGCGCATTTTTGAAAATAGTCTCGTCTTTTCGATCAACAAGCGCGAGCGTGCATTTTGGATTTTTTTGCAAGTAAAGAGCCGCTGCTTCAGGGCCGAGCAACTGGGTTTGTTCACCTGCAAGAAAAACCAGACTTGGCTCGGAGTAAGACGTGGAAACCAGCACGCTTTGGTCACAGGGTTTAACGTCTTCGAAAAGGGCGGCTACCCGTGGGGCCAGACGGATTGTCTGCAGGTTGGGGATTACAGCCAGGAAAAGACCTGCCTGTGCAATGACTGCGGCGCCCATTGCACAGAAGGCGGCCTGTTGCCGATGTTGGCTCAGCAGCAGAAAAATTGCGGCTCCCATCAAGGGCAGTGTGCCGCAGAGAGCTAGGCCTTCACGCAGGGAAAAGACGTGCTCCATCTTGTAAAGCAGGATCGTTCCGGTAACGCAGAAGGCTATTCCAATAATAGCCCAGAGAGTGCCGTATAGTCCTAAAGCGGCCTTGCCCCATCGAGACAATGTGGGGACTGACCAGACGGTCAGGGATGCTGCGGTCAGAATGGCAATGGCTGGATAGGTGGGTAGAACATAATGCGGTAGTTTTGTTGCGATGAGTTCGAATACGACCCAGTGGGGAATAATCCAACTCAACAGAAAACGGACTTGTGGAAGTTTTCTGTTTTTCCAGATGGCGGGTAGGGCCAGAGCTGCGAAGAGCGATCCGGGCCAGAAAGCCAGTGCAAACACGACAAGATGGAAGCCGGGAGGAAGTCCGTGTGCTTCTTGGCCGTGCGCGACTTTACCCAAGAAGTTTCGGCCGATGGCGCGTGAGAAAAATTCACCATGGCTGACGACGTCAATTGCGATGCACCAGGGAACGACCACGGCGAGCATGAGGAGCCAGCCCCAGTGGGGGCGGAGGCGGGACCACCATGTTTTGTCTCGCTCCACGGCCCAGAGCGCTAGAGGAGTGCCGAAGCCGGGAATGAGAACGACTGGCCCTTTGAGCATAAGTCCTGCGCCTAGAGCCAACCAGTAACCGCAGGCAACCAGAACCGGAGTGGGAATATTTTTCTGGCGATCGAGGAAAGCTCGCAGAAGCATCGCTTCAAAGCACAGGACATCGAGCAGCAGGACAGTGTCGATCGTCGCCATATGGCTCTCGGCAACGAAAAGCGTTGAGACCATCAGGAGGCCAGCAGCCATCAGGCCCGTAGTTGCGCCAAACAGGACCGTTCCCATCCAGGCAGTGAGTGGAACAATGAGTGTGGCTGCGAGAAGGCTTGGAATACGGTAGGGCCACGTTTTTCTGAGAACGTCTGGGCCCAGAAATGTTTTGGCGATTTGTGCTGAAGAGGCTTCAAGCCAGTAGATGCCTGCTGGCTGAAGGTAGCGGGGTTTATCCTGAAAACGGACATCCACGAAATTACCGGAGGTCAGCATTTGCTCCGAGGCTTCCATGTATCTCGGCTCGTCGCGATCAAGCGGAGGAAGCGTCATGCGTCCTGACAGAGCAAGCAGGAAGGTGACCAGCCCAAGGAGGGCATAGTGCCGGAATGTCAGTTTCATGGTGAGGCTCCGTTCCGGTCCATCACGGAATGGTGGACGGAGACGGACCAAAAGACCATCCCCGATCGTGGATGGATCAGTGTTCGGTCAGATGATCGGGCAGGTGGGTACGGTTCTGCAGCCACATGACACCCAGCAGATCGCGGATACCAACAAGGGCCCGATTGAAATTGGTATATTTGGATGAACCGTGCAGTCGCGCACGATGCTGGACCTCATGGCAGATCAGCGGTGCACCGTAGTGCCTGAGCAGGGCTGGCAGGAAGCGATGGACACCCTCGAACTGCGGAATACGCAGGAACATCTCACGAGAGAAAAGCTTGAGGGGTGCGCCGGTATCCGGGCAGCCATCGTTCAGAAGTCTGCGTCGCAGGCCGTTTGCCAGTTTTGTGGCGACGCGGCGCGACAATCTGTCGTTCCGCTTGCGGCGTACGCCGACAACAAGCGGAGGTTGAGTGTTGGCTGTGCGGGCCAGTTCCAGCATCCGGATAATGGAAGACGGATCGTCCTGCCCATCACCATCGATGGTGGCCATCCATTCCCCATGGGCCGCGGTTGCGCCTGTTCTCAGGGCTGCGGATTTTCCAAGGCGTCGTGGGTGGCTGATAATTCTGAGATTTGGAAGATACTGTTGCCGGGCTTCGAGAAGCTTCTGAACGGTGGCGTCTGTGCTACCATCATCAACAACGACAATTTCAGTATTTTCCGGAAGGCGGTCAAGAACTTCTGCGAGTTCCTGACACACCGGGAGTATATTCTCCGCCTCGTTCAATACCGCCATGACAATCGAAAGAGTCACGGGGGCCTGCGATGGGCGGAGGGCAGTCATAGGCTCAGGCCGCGGAACGGCGGAGAGCTTCCGGAAGGTTCTGAATGCTCTGCTCAATCAACTGGGCAGCAACGTCCGGGCTTTCGGAAAGACGGGAAGCCACAACGTCGCGTGCTGCGGAAATTGCGATTGCCGTCGCACGTTCCTGAACTTCGCGAATGGCAGCACGTTCGGCGGCTTCAATGCGATCGTGAGCCATCTTCTCGTAACGAGCAGCTGCTGCTTCTGCTTCGTGACGGGCGCGTTCTGCAAGAGCAGCTGCTTCCGTCTCAGAGCGGGCGATCATGGCCTGCGTTTCAGCAAGCGTCTTCTCGCGTTCGCGGGTGGCATCTTCCAGCATCTGTTCGGCTTCACGACGAAGGCGTGCTGCTTCGTCAAGATCACGACGGACGCCCTCGGCGCGGGCATCGAGATGACTGGTGATCACGGTCCAGAGTTTGCGACCAAAGATCACAAAGAACAGGACAAAAGCCAGGGCGGTCCAGAAACGGGGTTCGTGGAACATCGTCGTCTCCTTAAGCGCTGACGCGTTTGACGGCGCTGGCGATAGTCTGCTCGTCCTGGTCCCCGATCAGGCGGGAAACGAGGTTCTGGGCGGTACCGGTAGCGATTGCGGGCAGGCTGGACAAAGCCTGTTCGCGGGACTGGGCGATCCGTGCTTCGGCGTTCGCGACGTCAGCTTCGAGACGCTTTGCGGTTTCCCGTGCGTGCGCTTCGGCGCTGAGGCGAGCCTCGTTCTGGATGCGCTCTACATTGGCCCGGGCCTGTGCGGCCGCTTCATGGCGGGTGCTCAGAAGTTCGGCGCTTGCACGGTCGGACTCTGCTTTCGCACGGCGGGCAATATCGAGATCATTCTGGATGCGGGTGCGTCGGTTGGACAGCACGCGCTCGATCCGCGGCAGAGCGGAGCGGCTGAGGACAATGTAGAAGCCGGCAAAGATGACGGCTCCCCAGACGACCTGTCCGATCAGCAGCGGATCATGGACGTTCAGCTGGGGCATGCCCGCAGCCACAGCTCGGCCCGGCACAGCCGCCAGCGGAGCGGCGAACAGGAAAAGACGTGGCGTGCGGTGCATGTTCGACCTCAGGCGAACAGGATCAGGAAGGCGATCAGCAGCGCGAACAGAGCAACAGCTTCCGTCAGAGCGAAGCCGAGCATGCCGAGGCCGAAAACGTGCGGGCGGGAAGCCGGGTTGCGAGCAATGGAGCTCACAAGCGTCGAGAAGATGTTGCCGAGGCCGATGCCGACGCCTGCGAGGGCGATTACTGCGATACCGGCGCCGATTTCACGAGCGGCTAGAACGTCCATGGTCAGGTTCCTTTAGGGTCGATACAGGGGTTGTGCCAAACCGCGCTCAGTGAGCGACGGCCTCGCGCAGATAGATGCAGGTGAGGATGGCGAAAACGTATGCCTGAAGCACACCCACCAGCAATTCCAGAGCCGTCAGCGCAATGTTGATCGCGATCGGGGCAACGGCCAGAATATGACCGAAGAAGCCCAGACCGGCGAGCATGATTGTGAAGCCGGCAAACACCTCGAGCAGAACGTGACCGGCCACCATATTGGCGAACAGACGGATCGACAGGCTGACGGGGCGAGAAAGAAAAGACAGGATCTCGATCGGCACGAGCAGCGGTGACAGCCATACAGGGGCGCCGGCCGGCATGAAGTGCTTGAAAAAGCCCAGGCCCTGAAAACGCAGGGAAGCCAGGATCGAGATCAGGAATACCGTGACGGCCAGCGCAAGTGTGACTGCGATATGGCTCGTGTAGGTAAAGGAGAAGGGGAGAAGGCCGAGGTAGTTACCGGCCAGAATGAAGAAGAACAGAGCGAACACGAATGGGAAGAAAGCTGCGCCCTCTTCGCCCATTGTGCCGATGGCGAGGTCGTGAATGAAGTCATAGCCGATTTCGGCTGCGGCCTGGAGACGACCGGGAACGACGGAGGCCGGGCGCATTCCGATGAAGAGGAATGCGAGCACCAGCACAACGGCGATCAGCATGAACAGTGGAGACTGTGAGAACCGCAAAGCTTCGCCCAGAGATCCGAGAACCGGATGGAGCTCGAACTGTCCGAGCGCGTCAATCGTCGATCCGGCTGCCACGCTGGCTTCTCCCGTCATCTTTTGGCTCGGGTACCATGCCCGGCCCATTCAACACTCGCCAGACATTCATCATGCCGGCACCAAAACCCAGCAGGGCAAAAAGCAGCAGGAACAAGACCCTGTAACCCAGCCAGCGGTCAAGAGCGTAACCTAACGCCACTCCAACCGCCAGACCGGCAACAAGCTCGGTTCCAACCCGGATCGCAACACCGAAAGACGCATAAGTTGATGTGTCTTCGTCGGTGGACTTTGTGGAAAACTCTTCCGCCCGAGGGTCAAGCTTCTTCCTTGCGCGCTTCAGGCGCTCATCGAAAGAACCGTTCTCATCGGAAGGGGCGTCTGCCACGCTGTCTGATCCCTTACCCTGTGCGCATCCTTCTCACCCGGGCAAAATATCCGGATTCCTTCTCAACGCAGGCGCTAGCTACCGACGAGTCCGCGGGCTGTCAATGTATTCCAGCCACGCGAAGGCCTGTAGACGCCATTTCTTCATCAACTTACCAGTCTGAGCCGTCGCCCGCGTGGGCTATCGCCTGAAGAGTGATCGAATGGCAGCATGGGAGACGGATCTTCCGAGCTGGGTTCAATCTGGGGAGCGTCAGGCATATGCTGTCCGAGATAGGCTTCGGACAATGTGCGGAAGGCGTAGTCGAGCATGGATGAGGCGTAAGCCGCACCTGGATCGCCCTCGACCGTTCCGGCAGGACCGAAGCGCGTATAGGCGAATCGCTCCACAAAAGCTTCAAGGGGCGCGCCGAATTGCAGGCCAATGCTGACGGCCTGACCCAAGCAGTCCATGAGGCCGCGGGCCATGGGACTTTCGCGGGTTGGGATAATGCTGATTTCTCCCAGCGTGCCGTCTTCAAACTCACTTGTGCGCATGAACAGGTTGTGTCCGCCAATGGCGGTTCTTTGTGTAAACCCTGTCTGCCGCATGGGGAGTGGTCGACGCACGCCGCGCTCCAGCTTTGCCCTGAGGTTGGCAAGTTCCGGTTCGGGTAGTTCTGGTAGAAAATCGACGGATTTTTCCAGAAAGCGGTGCATCGCAGCGTGAGCTTCCGGGCGTGTTGGTGGCAAAGGGGTTTCGCCAGCCAGAGCAAGAGCCAGGGCGGATTCCGGGGTCAATCCGCGATGCGCGAGGCGCGCAAGGGTTGATGCACGGAGGTGACCGTCATCCCGTAGTGGGGAGAAAACAGGAGCCAGTCCGCAGGCTTCCACACCAAGAAGTGCATCTACGGCGCCGGGAGCGGAAAATCCTGTTTCAATCGGGGACAGGTGACGCCCTTCCTGGGTTGCGCAGGCTTGTGCGGCCAGTCCTCGAAGATCGGGAAGGGCCTTGCATTCCGGAATGGAGGGCAAGGGGAGGTCTGTGCCCGCGCGGGCTATGCTTGTAGCGAGGGCGGCAATGGCCTTTGCGGCATTGCGTCCGTCTTCGCTGTCATAATCCAGCCCCATGGAAGCCAGGCAGGCATCCAGATCCGTGAGAAGAAGAAGGCCAGCGGATTCTTCTGAGGGATTGACTGGCAGGTCGAATAGCGGAAGTTCGCCGGTGCGTTCGATCCGTGTGGTTGCGTGTAGTCGACGCAGGGAATCACAGGCCAGCTTGAGACAGGCGACAAAATGTTCGGGCGCGAAGCCATCATCCTGCACGAATCCGGATAGGCGAACGATAAAGCCGGGCATTTCGTCGGTATGGCGTTCCCAAAGGGCAATATTGGGAGCCAGTTGTCGCATAAGAAGAAGACATGACAGGCTGCGACCCGGTGATGGGGTGTTGGCTGGTGTGCCCGGGAGTGGTGGGCAGGCGTCAATCATGTCAACCCAGCGTGCAGCCTCCGTTGAAAGACGGAGAGGACCACCACTTTGTGTGATCTGGGTCAGAGCCTGGGCGGCATCATCCTCCCAGGCAGCCGGAAGGGTGACGGAGCGCGTGGCGCTGTCGTCCGGATCGGTCGTGACCCGAAGCGTTCGCATCCGAACGCCGGTCCAGTGAAGACGGGCTGTCATGCTGCGAATCTACGCTTCGTCTCTGCGGCTCGGAAGCCGGAAAACAAGCCATTTTGCCGTGTTAATGGGTGGGAACATGGGGATATGGGGGATAACATTTTCAGAGGGGGATGATCTCTGTTTCTCAAGGGAGGGTTGGACGGACGCCACGGAGTCCGCTAGTGCAGGAAAATGATTTTTTCGAAGGTGACGTCATGAGCGCAGCCATGGGAACAGCGCGTCCTGCCGCTCGTCAGGACCGGCTGGAACTGCTTGCCGGACTGCTGGTGCTGGTTTTTCTGGCCGGAATGCTTGTTCTGGCCATGCTGGGGCATCATCAGAGCAATGATGGGGGCTACCAGGTCCATGCGTCTTTCAGCCAGATTGATGGTCTGAATGTCGGTTCGGATGTCCGTCTTGCGGGTATTACGGTTGGGCATGTGACGTCGGAAGTGGTTGATCCGAAGACTTTTCAGGCGAAGGTGACGTTCACGTTGTCGCCTGATGTGAAGCTGCCGACGGATTCAGCTGCGATCGTTACGTCTGATAGCCTTCTGGGCGGCAAATATATTGCGCTGTCTCCTGGGGGCGCCGATGCAACGGTTAAGGCTGGTGGTGCTCTGACGGAGACGCAGGGGTCCATCAGTCTGGAACAGCTTCTGAGCAAGTTCATTTTTTCCGTGACGGATACGCTCCAGAAGGCCCAGAAGACGCAGGGTGCTCAAATGCAGAAGCCTGCTGGCAGCTTGTCGGACGAGCCGTGACATCGGCTGATTTCCCTTGGCTGGATCACGATGGGCAGCCGGTGGCCTGTGTTGAGAAGGTGCGCGTGCTGCGGGAAAATGATTCCGAGCTTCGGCAGGCTCTTCAGGATGCATTTGAGGATGGAATTCTGATGGGCGTTTCGCCTGAGGCGATGCGTCGGTCCTTTACGGCGATGCTGGCAGATCTTGTGGATCCGACTGCCAAGGGAAAAGAGTGATGATGGTTAAGCGTTCTTTTTCTGTTGGTATGGTGCTTCTGATGGTTGGCGCATCATCATGGGCTCAGGCTGCAGTTGGGGTTGCACCTCCGGCAATGTATCCGGCTGATCTTTGGCAGGGTCGTACACAGGCAGTTATTCGTGTTCTGAACCGTCTGGACGCACATATCGAGACGTTGACTGTTCCGGTCGGCGGGACTGCGACTTACGGGACGCTTTCCGTGGCTGTTGAAGCCTGTGTCAGTCGGCCTGAGACGCTTCCGGCGGATGCGGGTGTTCTTTTGCATCTTCGTGACACGGGAGATTCTGCGCGTGCGCCGTTCGATGGGTGGATGCTGCAGAATGAACCGTCTGTCGCGACTTATGGCAGCCCCCTGTATGATGTGCGTGTTGTGTCCTGCGCTGGAGACAAGGTTGCGCCGGATGCGGGCCCATTGCCGGCCATAAAAACGCCGCAACTCACTGACACAAATGCACCAGAGGAAGAAGGAGGGGATGATCAGTCTCATTCCCCGCCGTCCTCTGAAGGGGGGCCGGTGCCTTTGGCTCCGGATACGCATTCCCCCATTCCTCTCGCACCTCCAAGCGGTGGGGCACAGTCTCTTGTGCCGTCTGCGCCGCAGACTCCGCCTTCCGGGCAACCGTTGCCCCCTCCTGAGGCTGATCCCGGTCTCGAGTAAAGGGAGAGTGGCGGAGCGGGGATAATCCTGACACTGGAAAGAGATAACTGACTCATGATCCAGGTTCCTTTTCCGCCTTCCAAGGCAGCGCTGCTGCTGGACTTCGATGGAACGCTTGTTGATATCGCTCCGACACCTGAAAGCGTTATTGTTCCTGCTGGTTTGACGGAAGATCTGCTTCGGCTGAAAGATCTTCTGGGTGGGGCTCTGGCGATCGTGACAGGGCGGCCGATTGCGCAGATCGATCATTTCCTTCCCGGAATTCCGTATGCTGTTGCAGGTGAACATGGTGTCGCTATGCGCAAGTCACCGATGCACGATGTTGATCATCGGGTTCTGCCTGCTGTACCAGCGGACTGGCTGGGCGGAGCGGAAGACATTGTGGCGCGATATCCAGGTGCCAGTGTTGAGCGCAAAAGAGCAGGGATGGTTCTGCATTATCGGCAGAATCAGGATGCGGAACCGGCCTTTCGGTCTCTGGTTGGTGATTGGGCGGCTGAGCCGAATGGTTTTCGGCTTCAGGATGCGCACATGGCCATCGAGTTGCGTCCGTTGGGGGTGGATAAGGGCGGAGCAGTCCGTGAACTGATGGCTGAAAATCCTTTTCAGGGCCGGTTGCCACTCTTTGTCGGTGATGACGTTACAGACATGGATGGAGTGAGGGCTGCCCGCCAGATGGGGGGGGATGGCTGGCTCATTCCTGATGATTTTCCTGATGCAGCTACATTCCGCCGGTGGCTGCATGATTTGTCGGAGGGACATGGATGGGGCGCCTGATTGTTGTTTCCAATCGTACACCAGCGCCCGGAGAGCGGACGCAGCCTGCCGGGGGGCTGACTGTCGGGCTGTATGATGCTGTTCAGACACGTGACAGTTTGTGGTTCGGGTGGTCTGGTGAGCAGGCTGACGATGCGATGGAGCATCCTGTTACGGAAGAGCGTGTTGGGAATGTGACATACGCCACATTCGATATGACGCCACGGCAGTATGACCGGTTCTATCTGAACTTCTCGAATGGTGTTCTCTGGCCACTCTGTCATTACCGAACACAGCTCATGCGTTATACGCGTGAGGATTGTGAGGCGTATTACGAAGCCAATGCCGTATTCGCAGATCGTCTTGTGCCGCTTCTTAAAGAAGACGATACGATCTGGATTCACGATTATCATCTCTTTCCGCTGGGGCAGATGTTGAGAGATCGTGGCGTTACGGGGCGGATTGGTTTTTTTCTGCACATTCCGTTTCCGCCCTGGAGTGTGGCGCGTCTTCTTCCGCAGTTGAAGAGATTGCTGGAAGGGCTTGCGGGGTGCGACAAGATTGGGGTTCAGACCCCTGAGGATGCTCAGAATTTGCGGGGGTGTTTTGAGGCGTCAGGTCTGACAGCAGATGTTGAGGCTGTGCCGATCGGGATTGATCCGATCCGGTTCAGGCAGCAGGCGATTGAGAGTGCCGCAGCAGAAGAGGTTGAACAGATTGTCGACAGTCTTGTTGGCAAGCGTCTGATTATCGGTGTGGACCGTCTGGATTATTCCAAGGGTCTTCCGGAGCGGATGCGTGGCTATGAAATGCTGTTGAAGAATTATCCGGAGTATCGTGGAAAGGTCACGTTTCTTCAGATTACGCCGGTCTCACGCACAGGTGTCGAAAGCTATCGGCTACTCAAGGAAGAGCTGGATGGGTTGGTCGGGACGATCAACGGCGCTTATGGCACGCCGGATTGGGTTCCGATCCGGTATACGACCTGGCCGATTTCCCGGAATGTTCTGGCGGGGCTCTATCGGGTCTCGGATGTCGGGTATATTACGCCGCTGCGCGATGGTATGAATCTGGTCGCCAAGGAGTTTGTGGCGGCGCAGGATTCCAAGGATCCTGGTGTTCTTGTGCTGTCTCGTTTTGCGGGAGCTGCGCCTGAAATGCCAGAAGCGTTGCAGGTGAACCCTTTGGATGCCGAGGGGATGGCAGATGCGCTTCATGCGGCACTGACCATGGACGTGGAGACCCGTCATGAGGCATGGTCCGCGCTCTATGGCGAAGTGTCCCGCAATACGGCGGGAAGCTGGGCCAAACAGTTTCTTGATAGCCTGGAGGCTTCCCGACCATGACCCTGACTGGAACGAAACAGCCCGATATGACCAGGATTCTGGGAGGGTTGTTCGTTCTGGCTGGTCTGGCTGCTTTGGGGACCGCTTGGTTTGCAGAGCACAGGCTTTTGCTTGCGCCCTGTGAGCTTTGCCTTTGGGAGCGTCGGCCATGGCGTGTTCTGATTGCGATTGGGGTTCTGACTCTTGCCGTGCCGCGGCGTTATGCGCGCTATTCGGTGTTGGTCGGGCTGGTGTGTGTGGCG
Source organism: Gluconobacter japonicus (assembly GCF_015244665.1). Lineage (NCBI taxonomy): Bacteria > Pseudomonadati > Pseudomonadota > Alphaproteobacteria > Acetobacterales > Acetobacteraceae > Gluconobacter > Gluconobacter japonicus. The sequence continues at coordinate 35,867 of NZ_JABCQN010000002.1, read as the reverse complement.
GTCAGTATTGGTTTGGCGGTTTTACACGCTGGTGTGGAACACAAATTCTGGCCGAGTCCGGCTCCTGAATGTCGTGCGCCAGTTTTCCATGGGGGAAGCTTCAAAGACTGGATGGCGTCCATGCCATCGCGCCCGAACAAGCCTTGTGATTCCCCGGATTATCTGTTCGGCCTTCCTGTTTCCATGACGGAACTGGGGGGGCTGTATGCTGTCGCCGTTTTTGTGCTGGGTAGCCTCGGCACCGTACGGTTGTTCCGGTCCCGAGGCTGAAGTCTTCAGAATCTCGGGCGACCTCGGCCGAAGATCAGGCTGATGACCAGCAGAACGAGGAAGATGAAGAACAGGATCTTGCCGATATAGGCGAAATCTGCCGAAATTCCTCCGAAGCCCAGGACGGCGGCGCAGAGCGCGAGGATGAGGAAGACAATTGTCCAGCGAAGAAGATCCATGGGTAATGTCTCCTGTATCATGATGTTCCGTCCATTGGAGGAACGGGGATGAGCAATGCAGAACGGCGCAATGTCATTCCGGTTCAATTTCGCAACGGCGCTTTCATGACGACGGCACTCAATACATGATCCGCCTCCCAGGTTTTTCTGTCCCGAAAGAAGCAACATGACCGGATTCCGCTCTCTCTATCGTCAGGGCTTTGCGCGGATTGCAGCCTGTACGTTGCCTGTTTCGTTGGCCGAGGCGCAGGTCAACGCAGAGCGGGTTCTGGAGGTTTTAAGAGACTGTGACCGTCAGCGGGTTGCTGCTGTTATTTTTCCGGAGCTTGGGCTGACCGGGTACACGCTTGATGATCTTCGGTTCCAGGATGTGGTGCTGGAGGAGGCGCGGTCGGCCCTGATCTGGCTCGCGGAGCAAACGGCGTCTCTCATGAGTGTCGCTGTTGTGGGCGTGCCGCTGTGTCGCGGCGATCTGCTCTATAATTGTGCGGCTGTTCTGCATCGCGGGCGTATTCTTGGTGTTGTTCCAAAATCCTATTTGCCCCGGTATCGGGAGTTTTATGAGCCGCGCCAATTTACGTCAGGATTGGGGACGACGGGCAGTATCCGGATTGGTGGGACGGAAGTGCCTTTTGGGGCTGATCTTCTGTTTGCAGCGGAAGATCAGACCGGGCTGACACTGGGCGTTGAAATCTGTGAAGATCTGTGGGTGGCCAATCCGCCGAGTGGTCGGCTGGCACAGGCCGGTGCGAGCGTCATTCTGAATCCGTCTGCGTCTCCGGTGACGATCGGACGGACGGATGATCGATCGCTGCTGTGTCAGGCGCAGTCCATGCGGACGCTGACGGCTTATGTTTATGCGGCTGCTGGGGAAGGGGAATCCACGACGGATCTTGCCTGGGATGGGCAGGTGTCCATTCATGAGAACGGGCGTCTTCTCGCGCAGTCTGATCGGTTTCCGCAGGGCGAGCGGCTTGTTGTCGCGGATGTTGACCTGGATCTGTTGCGACAGGAGCGTTTGCGGACCGGGCAATTCGGGGTGGGATGTGAAAGTATCCGCACGATTGGTTTCGAACTGGGAGCGCCTGTTGAGGATCTTGGGTTGAAGCGGGACGTCCCTCGTTTTCCGTTCGTGCCGTCCGACATGAAAACGCTTGCCCGGGATTGTTATGAGGCCTGGACCATTCAGGTCAGTGCGTTGTGTCAGAGGTTGAAAGCCAGCGGCGCGCAAAGGGCCGTTATTGGTGTTTCGGGAGGGTTGGATAGCACGCTGGCTCTTCTGGTTGCTGCGAGGGCGGCAGATGAACTTGGTTGGCCCCGGACGCATGTGCTGGCGTACACGATGCCGGGTTTTGCGACAGGCACTGAAAGTCGTGGGCTGGCGCATGCTTTGATGGATGCGCTGGGCGTGGAGTCCAATGAGCTGGATATCCGACCGGCTGCGGAGACCATGCTGGAGGGTATTGGCCATCCGTATGCAGAGGGGAAACCGGTTCATGACATTACGTTCGAAAATGTTCAGGCAGGGTTGCGAACCGATTTCCTGTTCAGGCTGGCTAATCACCGCAATGGGATTGTGATCGGTACGGGCGATCTGTCCGAGCTGGCGCTGGGTTGGTGCACATACGGCGTGGGAGATCAGATGTCCCATTACAATGTTAATGCCGGAATGCCGAAGACGCTGATTCAACATGTTATCCGATGGTTGGCGCGGGAAGGCGAGTTGGGGGCTGGCACCGCTGACGTTCTGGAGAAGATCGTCAGCGCTGAAATTTCGCCAGAACTTGTGCCGGATACGGGGCAGGGTATTCAGAGTACGGAGCAGAGGATTGGCCCCTATGCCCTTCAGGATTTCACACTGTTTTATGTTCTGAGATATGGTTTTCGCCCGTCCCGTATCGCATTTCTGGCCGAAAAGGCGTGGGGAGATGTTACGATGGGCTCCTGGCCTGCGCATTATCCGGAAGATCGGCGGATTTCTTATGATCTGGCGGAGATCTGTCACTGGCTTGAGGTGTTTATTCTTCGGTTTTTTGGGACCAGTCAGTTCAAGCGCTCAGCTATGCCAAATGGGCCGAAAATCGTTGCTGGAGGCTCACTTTCGCCGCGTGGGGACTGGCGGGCTCCATCGGATAGTAACGCACGATCCTGGCTAAAAGAGCTAAAACAGAACACGGCTATGTGAACTTTCAAACTTTTCAGGGGTTGGGGGTTCCGTACCGTGGCTTTCATGCCAATATGTTGAAGTACGATTTTATCTAACGGAGATTTGTCCGTCATGGCTTACGCTACGACCAACCCTTATACGGGTGAGACGCTGAAGACTTTCCCGGAAGCAACCGACCAAGAAGTTCAGCAGGCGATTACTGACGCGTATGAGGCTTTCAAAAGCTGGCGCGATGTGTCTTTTGCAGACCGCGCCAAGGTCATGAGTGCTGCTGGTGCGATCCTGCGCCGCGATATTGATAAATATGCCAAGCTTCTGACCCTTGAAATGGGCAAGCTTTATGAAGAAGCCAAGCTGGAGACGATCCTCTCCGCTGAGATCTTCGAATATTATGCCAAGAATGCTGAAGAGCTTCTGAAGCCGGAGAAGCTGCCGGTTGCTGATCCGAAGGAAGGCGAAGCCACCCTGATCCATCAGCCGCAGGGTATCGTTTTTGCGATTGAGCCTTGGAATTTCCCGTATTATCAGATCGCCCGCATCATTGCGCCGCAGCTTTCTGCTGGTAACACGGTTCTGCTGAAGCATGCTTCGAACGTTCCACAGTGTGCGGCAATCTTCGATGATCTGATGATCGAAGCTGGTCTGCCGAAAGGTGCGTTCAAGAACCTGTATGCAGCGCGTCATCATACGGCTGTTATTCTGAACGATCCGCGCGTCTGTGGTGTTGCTCTGACAGGCTCTGAAGGAGCTGGTGCCATTGTTGCCAGCACGGCAGGTCAGGCGCTTAAGAAGGCCACCATGGAACTTGGCGGTGCCGATGCGTTCGTGGTTCTTGAAGATGCCGACGTTGAGAAGGCTGCCAAGTGGGCTGCGTTCGGCCGTCACTGGAATGCTGGTCAGGTTTGCGTGTCGTCCAAGCGTCTGATCGTTGTGGATTCGATTTACGACCAGTTCCTTGAGATCTACAAGGCTGAGGTTGCCAAGCTGAAGGCTGGCGATCCGATGGATCCGTCCACGACGCTGGCTCCTCTGTCCTCGCAGAAGGCTGCTGACGATCTGAAGGCTCAGGTTGAAGAAGCCAAGAAGCACGGCGCTGTTGTTGAAGTGATCGGTGCACCGGTTCCGGAGAAGGGAGCATTCTTTCAGCCGCTTCTGATGACGAACCTGCATGGTGACAATGAAGCCCGTCACTGGGAGTTCTTCGGTCCGGTCACCCAGCTTTATCGTGTGAAGGATGAGGCTGAGGCGATCCGCGTTGCCAATGACTCTCCGTTTGGTCTGGGTGGCTCTGTCTTCACGAAGGATACGGCTCGCGGTGTGAAGGTTGCCGAAAAGATCTACACGGGCATGGTTTATGTGAACCACCCGACGATGGTGAAGGCTGATCTGCCGTTCGGTGGTGTGGCCCGTTCTGGCTACGGTCGTGAGCTGATCGGTCTGGGTATCAAGGAATTCGTCAATCACAAGCTGATCGACGTTGTTGATATCGACGCTCCATTCTGAGGTTGTGATGGTCAGGGGAAACTCTGGCCGTTCAACCAGAGAAAAACCCCGGACAGATTATCTGTCCGGGGTTTTTTATTGTCATTGGGAAAGTGTTTAGAGGCGTTGTTCTGGGGCCTCTGCCGTCAAATTAATCCATGGGTGACGCGATTTGACGTAGCTGACGACGCGTGCCTTATGAGCGGCCTGCTCCGTAGAGAGATTTGTCATGGAATGAGTGTGCTGGCGGTAGTCGGCCAGAATGACTGGAACCTGACGGCCAGGCAGGCCAAGTTCGGCTAAAGTGCACCAGAGATCAAAGTCTTCCCATCCCATTGCTTCACGTGAAACATAATAGCCGCCAGCGGCAGCCCAGGCCCATTTTGCAATCATTGCCATTGCATCCACGCGGTTTCCCGAAACGAGCGAAAGCGGATTGAAGGGAAGGTCGCCAAGAACTGCAAAAGGGCCTCTGCCTGGTGATACTTCCTGAGGACTAAGTGGGAGCGGTCCACTTTCGTTGAAGCACTGGATAAGGGGATAAGCGTACGCGATTCCGAATGTCATAGCGGCGTGAAGCGTTTCGCAGGCATCCGGACGCAGAAGATTGTCTGCATCCAGTTGCATGACGCAATCTGTCTCTGCGGTATCCATTCCAATGTTTCGTGCTCCTCCCAGTCCGGCATTGCGGAGAGAGCGCTTCAGGATCAGTCTGTTGAAGCGTGTTACATTTCGCTCCATCCAGAGGCGTATCAGGTCTACGGAGCCATCTGTTGAGCCGTCATCAACCACAATCAGATCAAGTTGAGAAAGTGTCTGAGCTGAGACAGAATCCAAGGCATCCAGAATGTAGTTGTCGTAGTTGTAGGATGTGATGACGACGGTGACGTCAGCTTCTCCAAAAACGTCGTGATGAAAAAGTGTTTCGTTTTCTGGAATGACAGGTAGAGGGCGATGCTCCAGATGTTTGCGGGCAAGAAGCAGTTCGCCAGCTTCGGCTGCTTCTTCGTCTCCTTGTAGTGAGGAGATGGCAAGTCTTATGCGTCGCGTCTGTGCCTCTGGGCTGAAGGGCCACAGTACATCATGATACGCATCGCGAGCCATGCGCTGCCGTCGTTCTGGGTCATCAACCAGCGAAAGAAGGGCGGCAGTCCATTCTTCTGGGGTTGCGGCAAGAAGGCCGGTTTCGCCGTGCCGAACCAGACGTTTGAACGGACCTGTTGGAGAGACGATCGAAGCACTTCCTGCAAGGGAGGCTTCCAGAAACTTGATCTCGCTTTTTGCTTCGCAAAAGACATTCCCGACTTCGAGGGGGGCAATAGAAATATCAAACCGTCCGAATTCATCGGGAAGATCCGGGAGAGGAACTGTTTCCCGCCATTCGATCTGGCTGTTCAGGTTTTGGAATTCTGGAAACTCTTCCAGAAGGAGCATGCTGGACTGACTGGCTTTCTCCCGAAACAGAACGAGTCTGACGTTTGGGCGCTGTGACAGAACATATGCGATAGAAGGGGCGGCTATGGCAAAATCACGCTGATGTGTTCTGGTGCCTGTGGCGTATCCGATGCGAATGAGGGTGTCGCCTGCTGCGGAAAAGTGAAGTCCTTCTCGAAGGCGACGATTCAGACGGGAGCGGCGCAGAGTGTTGTTGTCATAGGTATTGGGAAGAATGTGTACCACCGGTCGCAATTTGTGCATCGCGTGGGCGAGTTCCCGGGTTGTGGCTGACCCCTGATCACAGCGCATCAGGGTGCGGCGAACATCCGTAAAGAAGTGTTCAATTCTTTCCTCGGTTGTTCCTATCGACCTTATACCGTCAATCAGATCTATGCGGGCATAGTGAGGAACGAAAACAATATCGTCGGCGTCGAAGATGGTTTTGACGTTCTGCTGCTGGGCTAGATCAAGCATTGTGCTGACATGCCCACTGTATTCTATCCGCCAGAGTATCATGACGTCTGCCCAGCAGATGTCATCGTAGCTGACGTTTGCACAATCCTGAACGCGAGCTTCAAACCCGGCGCAGCGTGCGGCTTCCGCGTTGCGGTAGCAGCGATAAGTCACGCCGGGAGTGTTGGCTTCGCCTGCAACAAAGAGAATGCGCGGTGTTGCAGCAGGAGAAGAGAATTCTTCGTCAGAAGGCAGAAGCGTCTCTACGGAGGCGGTTTCTGCGCCGGGTGGTATGGGGTCGGACAGGAAAGGTGTTGAGGGTGAGGGTAGATCTTGTAGGACCAGCGGTTCGGGGAGCGTTGGTATGTAAGGTATAAAGGGTGTTCGCAGGGCTCTCAGAAGTCTGCGCCAGACAGGAGCAGGACGGTGAAGCAGGTCTCTGAGTGCTTCAAGTGCTTGGTGGCTTAGTGCCAGTTTTGTGTTGAACGACGCATAGGACTGTTGGAGGTATGTGTAATATTTTTCAATTTCTTCTTGTCTGAAAAGAAATATTTTTAGTTGATGTTTTGTATTGTCGAATTGTTTTTGAATATCATTCAGCTTCTCATGCAGGGAAATATTTTCTGAATGAATGTGTTGATATTTTTTAGATAGAGATTGAATAACAGATTCTTGGTTAGAAATATTTTTTGATGAGGTACGCGTATTGATTCGAAGGGCGCGTGTAGTCTCTTCTGCTCTCTGGAGGGTATGAACTGTTGTAATGAGTGCATTCTGGGCTTGGCGCCCTTCCAGATCGTGGGCGAGAATCTGGCGTATTTTTTGACGAAAGCGATGGGCCGGTTCAGATATTTCATTCAGAAAAGAAAGTGCAGAATCCTGAGAAGAAATCCGGATATTCAGACAGTCTGAGAGAAATATGAACTCTTTCTTTGGGTCGAACTCAGGGCCTATGACAAGTGTATTTGCACAAGTTTGATCTGGGATGTCTTCATGATCGTAATGACAAGAAAGGGAAAATTCATTTTCTTGTGTAGTAGAAAAGATATTTCTTAAATCTGGGATGAGATCTTTCTGAAATTTTTGAAGAGAGGGGCTAATTTTCCGGTTCAAGTCATTGGATAGGCGTATGAATGGCTGATTCGATCGTGTCTTTTTCTCCAAGAACAAAGTGAGCCAGCATAGAAAGCGTATGGCCTGCTCGTCATATGCAGACAGTGAGGCGCTGTTATCTGCCTCTTGTGATTTTTCTGCGAGAAAGAAAGCCAGTTCGGCCAGAGCCTGATCTTGGTGAACTGGAAGAGTGCAGGAAGAATGATCAATCACGGAATGCAGCTTTAAGGATTCTGGAAGAATTGCACAGAGGGGAAATGAAACAAAAAAATCAAACTTGTTCACAATACTCTGTTTTTTATGGAATATTGAAAAATTCTCAACAAGAAAACAGAGTAAATTTTATATAGCCATTGCAACCTTTGTTAAAATGCAATCTTGTGCTCTGGGGCATTCCTGCCCCGACTCATTCTGTGGCTTTGGCGGCTGAGTGGGAAAGAAGCACTGTTTGCGGGTCTGTGTGTTGCCCGATGAACGTTAGCAGAGTCGTGTGGGTACCAAGGTGGAATCCTGATTGCTTTTTGGGGCTGAGCTTTGATATATGCAAGACTCGTCGCTCGATCATTTGGGTGGTCTGAGGGCCGCCAGTGCGAAGCAATCTTTGTTTAGGAGTGCATGGTAATGGCAATCACTACCGTGGTTGGCGCCTCCGGCCAGATCCTTGCGGTCACGGTCGATGGTGCACAGGCCCAAGCTCTGGCCAGTCAGTATTCGTCCGCTGTCTCAGGTGTGAGCGGTCTGACGAGCTATGATCTGGTTCCAGGAAGCAACAGTTCATTTTCTGCAGGTGTTTCTCAGGGTGTCATTACCCAGAGCGGCAGCTACAGCATTAACGGCGACGTCCAGTACATCGCTGCAGGCAGCTATGCCCCGCAGGATACACTTACTGGTTCCGTGGCGATTGATCTCAGCAAGAACACAGCCTCTTCCGTCAGTCTGCTGACGGGCGCATGGGATGGCGCATCTGTTGTTGCTGGCGACCAGAACGGCTCTTTCGTTGGCGGCGTTGGCAACAACGTTTTCCTGGGAACGGGCAAGACTGGCAGCTGGAACATTGCTACAGGTTCCGGAAACGATACAATCCTCGGAACGAATGGCAATAACACCATTGATGGTGGCACGGGCAACAACCTGATTTATCTGGGCAGCGGCACGAACGTCGTCCGCTCTGAAGGTCAGGACACGATTGATGGCAGCAACGGTACCGACACCGTTACCCTGCTTGGTGGCAGCTCGGTTGTTAACCTGCATGCAAATGCAACGGTTTATGACACGACTGGCTCCAACAGCGTAACTGTTGGCAACAACAGCTTCATCACGGGCGGTAGCTCCAGCACGTACTTCACGACTGGTGCCAGCGCTACGGTTTCCGGTGGCCTCAACGACACCATCTCTGCTGCAGGCGATCTTCAGCAGATCCGTGGTACGGGTAACACCATCAGCGTTGATGGTTCGCTGTCCTTCCTTAATGGTACGGGTAACACGACCATTACGGCTGGCAATGCAACCATGTTCGGTGCGTCTGGCCTGAATGCTCAGTTCGACGGCACGTCCGGTTACAGCCTGTTTGTAGGCACCGGTGGTGACGAAACGATTTCTGCTGCTTCTTCTCACGGCGTTCTGGAAGCTTTTGCATCCAACGGTGGCAATACGACCGTCATTGGTGGCACGGGCGCAGACACGCTTGTTGGTGGCACGGGCAATGCAACCTTCACGGGTGGCTCGGGCGGCTCCAACCTGTTTGCTCTGAACAATGGTACGGCTGGCGGCGACTATACGGTTACCGACTTCGGCAGCGCTGCTGGTAACCTCATGGCTCTGTATCAGTATGGCCTGCAGAACAACAATGGTCTGCAGAATGTTCTGAGCGCAGCAACCGTTGCTGGTGGTAACACGACCATTGCTCTGAACGATGGCTCCAAGATCACCTTCGTTGGTGTTACGGATCTGAAGGCTTCGGACTTTACTCTGAGCTGATCTGGTTTGTTAGCTTGCTAACATCTATAAAGAGAGCTGGGTTCGAAAGAGCCCAGCTTTTTTTATTTGTATTCAACTGTTTCTAGGCCTGAGTTTTTTATCTGATGACCTTGCCGACTAAAGATGTAACGCTTCTTCCTGCTGAAGCCGAAGAGGACTCACAGAAAGTTCTTTTGGAAAGCTATCGTAGCTCGGCTCGGTTAAACGGTATGCGTGCTGATGGCCTGCAGGGAGAAAGTGCTCATCTGCGGCATCAGATTTCCCTGATTCATCGTTCTTTGTCCTGGCGAGTGACTAAGCCGCTTAGGGCTGTGCGTTCGCTTAGTTTGGGAAGGTTGCCATCTGGACGTCCTCTCAAGGAACTACCGGAGAGACTTTCCGCTCTTTGGGAAGAGGGTGGCGTCAAGGCGATCGGCAAGGCTGTTGAAAGGCGATTTTCTGTTCGGGTTCGTCCCAAGCAGAAAGCAAAGATGTCTTCGCAAGTACAGAAGCTTTCTTCTGCTTCAAGCCAGGTTTCTCTTCCCGACAGGGTTGAAAGTCCTGTTTCGCCACTGTCTGTTTATAGTGATATTCTTGATAAGACGGCAGGGCCGTTGGCTCCTCGTATTCTTATTATTGCAGAAGTGTCTCTTCGTCAGTGTGCGAAATACCGTGTCTGGCAAAAGCGGGATCTTCTTGAACGTCTTGGATGGACAGTGGAGGTTGTTGACTGGCGCGACGTCAATGTTGCCATGTCTGCTCTACAGATTTGCACGCAGGTTATCTTCTACCGGGTCCCGGGCTTTGATGATGTCATGAAGCTTGTGAAGGAAGCGCATCGCTTGCGTCTTGAGCCGCGTTGGGAAGTCGATGATCTGATTTTCGATGCAGAAGAATATTTGCAGAACGGTAATATCAGTAGTCTTCCCAAGTCTGAGCAGGATCTGCTCATGTCCGGTGTGGTTTTGTTCAGACGTTGTATGCTGGCGTGTGGGCAAGGTATTGCATCTACGCGGGCTCTGGCCCAGGCGATGCGAGATGCCGGGTTGAAGCATGTTGATATTGTTGAAAACGCTCTTGATCGAGAGACACTGAAGATCGCAGCGTCTTTACCGCCTCGTGGAGACGCTGTTGATGATCGTGTGTGGGTGTCTTACGGGTCGGGTACCAACACGCATGATGAGGATTTCCGGCAGGCTGAAGCGGGGCTAATTGCTGCTCTGGATGAAGAGCCGCGTTTGTGTCTGCGTGTTATCGGGCAACTCAAACTTTCGAAGGATTTCGACCGGTTTGGGGATCGGATCGAGCGCCTCACGGAACTGTCCTATCGCGATTATCTTGCGGCTTTGGCGCAAACGGATATTGCGATTGCTCCGTTAGAGCCTACGCTTTTCAATGACTGCAAAAGCAATATCAAGTTTCTTGAAGCCGCTGTGGTTCGGGTTGCTGCTCTTTGCTCACCTCGTGATGCGTTTCTTGCAATCATGCGTCATGAGGAAAACGGGCTTCTGGCGGTTACCTCTGACGAGTGGAAGAGTGGCTTCCTAAAGCTTGCGCGGGATAAAGCGCTTCGTGATCGGTTGGCGGCTCGGGCCTGGCAGGATGTCATGGAGCGTTATGCGCCTGAATCCATGGCTGTGACACAGGGTAAAGCCCTGTTTGGTTTGCCGGTGGTGTCTGAGCACAAGTCGTTGCGCGTCCTTATGACGAATGTTTATTACGCGCCACGGTCTTTCGGGGGGGCGACAATCGTTGTTGAGGAACTGGCGCTGCGCTTGCGCAACAAGGGTGTAGAGGTTGGGATATTGACATCCCGGCCCCATCTTGACGGGCGGCTGTCAGGAAATATCCGCTATGTCGCTAATGGGTCGGATGTTCTTGCTGCAATGATTCCAGACGGGAACGATGTTATCGGCTCGATGGATAACCCGCATATGGCAGAGCAGTTTGCAGACTGGCTTGATGCCTATCAGCCGGATGTCGTGCATGTGCATGCTGCACAGGGGTTGGGTACGGCCATGTTGCGGGTGTGTCAGGAGCGTGGTGTTCCTTATGTTCTGACGCTTCATGACGCCTGGTGGCTGTGTGATCGACAGTTCATGGTTCGTGGGGATGGCCGTTACTGTTTTCAGACGACCATAGACCAACAGGTTTGCCAGATGTGCGTGCCACATGCCCGTCATCTGACGGACCGGTGGTTCCTGATGCATCAGGCTTTGTCAGAGGCGGCTTTGCTGATTAGTCCGTCAGAGGCGCATCGTCAGCTTTATCTGGCGAATGGTGTTGATCCAGAGCGTATTGTGGTGAACCGGAATGGTTTCCGGTGGCCGGAACGTCCTCGGACTCCACGTCTTCCGGGTTCGCCCGTCCGGTTCGGGTTCGTAGGGGGAACGGAGGCTGTGAAGGGTTATCCGCAACTCAAGAAATGTATGGAGTCTTTGGACCGTTCGGACTGGAAGCTTGTTCTGGTTGATAACAAGCTTAATCTTGGTTTCAGGTCGATTCATCCGCGGGACTGGTCGGTCAAGGGGCATCTGGAAATCATACCGGCATTCAGTCAAAGTGGTCTTGATGACTTCTATGACCAGATTGATGTGCTGCTGTTCCCGTCACAGTGGAAAGAGAGCTATGGCCTGACGGTGCGTGAGGCTCTGTCCCGGGATGTCTGGGTTGTAACCACTGCGCCGGGTGGGCAGTCAGAAGATGTCGTAGATGGTGTAAATGGCACGTATCTACCGATTGATGGTCGTGCCGAAACGCTTGCCGCTGCGGTCGAGGCTATTCTGGATCAGCCGGGTAAGTTTGATGGGTATGTAAATCCGTTCAAAGATCGTCTGGCGACATATGAAGCGCAGACGGAAGAATTGCTTGGCTTCCTTGGAGGGGTGGCCAAGCGAAAGACCTGATTATCGACCGAGTAGCAGGGCCGGCAATGCGTGTAGCCGGTCTTCGCTTGCAATCGCCTGTACCAATCGCGCGCGGAAACCTGCTTTTTTGTACTGGGCGCGAGGTGGATGATTTGCCAGATATTGGGCGATCCAATCTGGGTTGAAAAAAGCAGGATCAGGGATTTCCTGACGCCAGAGATGCACGGACGGTATCCCGCTGGGATTGTCTCTCAATAATTCAGTTTTGATGAACGGGGCTTTCCCGGAGCGCAGGACCGCTCGCCAATCCGTATGCATGGGGTTGATGGCGAGGAGGCGTGCTATGCCGCGTGTTCCGCTCCATGACGCTGCCATATCCATTTCTGCAGCTTGCATGGCCAAGCCGAGGCCCAACTCACCGTGAAGAACGATTTCCGGTTTGCTCATTTCGCAAAACGGTTGGCGAAAGACCCTCTGAATGGCGGGATGCTCGAACGCCTGTCGGGTCATGATCAGAAACCATGACTGGAGATGACGGTTGATGGCTTCGGAGCGGACCATGCCCCAGATTGGGTGCTGTTTCGCACGCATGCGGGTTACGATGGGCGAGAGGGGGGCCATCGGGCCGAAAACGCTGTCATTGGCGAACAGGATTTCGTCAGCGCCTTCGTCGCAGTGTTGTTTGAGAAGCTCTTGCCAGGAGCCGAAATCAAGACCGGCATTTTCTCGTGGATAAAGTTTGGCTTTTACGGGGTTGGGTCCAGATGTGAAGCTGCGCTTCAAGTTTTCCAACCCTTGATGGTCCTGCGGTGACAGGCTGGAAACTGCAACATGGATCTCGAACCCACAGTCCGCAATCTGGTTGAGAAGGTGGCGAGTGTGGGGAGCCAGGGTTCCTGCAGGATCGTGATAGGCAAAAAGACAGACAGAATGCGACATGGAAGTCCTACGGATGGAACGCTAGGGCGATTGCGACGATTATATCATTGTTCCTTGGTAGCATTGTAAGAAATACTGAGGAATGTTGTATTGATGGCAACAGAAGTTTCTGGGTGTTTTGGGATGCAGCCTGAGAGAAAATCGAAGCAGAGGAGAATGATGCATCCATGAGTAAAGCATTTCTCGCCGCAGTTCTTCAGGACTCCATTGACTGTACAGGCGTTGCCGCGCAACGGGCCGCGAATGATCTTGTAGAAGCGATTATTGACGAGTTGAAGCGCGAAGGTGGCTTCACCATTCCGTCTTTTGGCACTTTCACTGTGTGTGAGACGAAGGCCCGACAGGCGACGAACCCTCGGACTGGTGAGCCGGTTTCAGTCCCGTCGGGGAGGACGGTTCGGTTCAAGGCCAGTCCGGGATTGAAGCAGAATTTGTAGGAAGTGGTGTTTTTTGGAGAGGTGAGTACTGGTTTTTGGGGTCAGTACTTATTTCTCTGCGTTAGGTCTTGATGGGGTACAGGGATAATGTGCAGGGCATCAAAGAATGTCCCAAAATTCGGTGTTTTTGGGACGGTAATCTTACCTAAAAGAACCAAAGAAGAACAAAATATTGTCCTAGAAAGGCAATAAGATGTCATGCATAGTTATAAAAAATTATGCATAGAGGCTTTAACAGTGCAGACGGTTTCATCCAGTGAAGAGCAAATGCTCGTTACGTACGACCCCAATGAACCGATTGAGCTAAAAAAATTTTCTGACAGTATTGGCGCTCTGGCAGACGAATATCATAGCTATATTAGAAAAAACTATAAATTTTCTCCAGATAATTTTCCTGAGATAAGAATAAGAGAAATACGAAAAGGGTCGATAATTGTTGACCTGTTTAATAGTGTAATTAGCGGTGGATTTTTTGATGACGCTGACAAAATTAATCATGGGTTAGAATTTTTCAAAAATATTAAAGGTCTAACTTCGTTTTTTCTGGGGAAAAGTAAGGAGCCGCCGAAAAATACAACAACATCTACAGTAAAAAATCTTATAGATATGGTTGAGCCTATTTCTCAAGATGTTGGTGGAAATATGATTTTCCATGCATCAGGAAATGGGACTATAAATATCAACATAAACCAATCCGAAGCCAACCTAATATCAAGACGAGGTGAAAATTGGATTGCACAACAGAAAATACCGACAAAAAAAACATATACGAAAGAAATATTTTATTGGTACCAAACAAGAGATACGTTTTCAAATAAAACTGGGGATAAGGGAATAGTTGAATCTATAATCAAGAGGCCAGTAAATACATATATTTCAAACGAAGAAATAAAATCAAAAATGATTGAAGGTGAATTTTTTAATAAATATTATCTAGTCGATTTGGTTGTTGATGATATAGAAGAAAAGCCAAGTCTGTACAGAATAATAAATCTCATTAAAATCTACGATAAGTAGTATTTTTTGCTACAATGCCGCCATAGATTGAGAAATATGGCTGTATTGTAGAACCGCAGAAAACAGACAAAAAATAACCGCCATAAATCTCCGCCAAAATTATAAGGAGAATTATATGAAATACGGTTATTGCAGAGTATCCACAGTAGGACAGGATTTGAAGGAACAGGAAGACGCCCTGGTAGCTCTTGGAGTTCCAAAAGCGAATATCTTCAAGGAAAAGATTTCAGGCGTCATCAGGTCAGATGACAGACCTCAGTTCGGGAAGCTCCTGAAGAAGATTCAGGCGGGGGTGAGCTGATCGTGATGAAGCTCGGCCGACTTGGAAGGTCTACCCTCGATATCCTGACACTCATCCAGAATCTGAGAGGTCAGGGGATTGCTATTACTATTGAGGGGGTGGGGACGATCAGGAATGACATGATGGGAAGCCTTACCATGAACCTTCTGGCCTCCTTTGTAGAGTTCGAGCGTGCTCTGATTATCGACAGAACCCAGTCAGGCAGGAAGAGAGCCATGATCAGTGGTGTGAGGATGGGAAGGAAGCAAAAGCTTTCCCCTCAAGCTCGAAGCGCTATCAAACGACGTTATGGAAACGAGGCAGGTGCAGCATTGGCAAAAGAAAATGGGATTGGCTTGCGGACTGTTCAGAGAGTCGCGGCAGAAGGCTGATTTCAGGGACTCATAGAATCGCTAAAAATGGCTTGGACTGCCTCCACCGTTGTCCCCGAAGTTGCTTTTCTCTGGGTTCATAAGGGTTTGATTTCATTGATTTGTAGATACTTGGCTGGGGCGGGAGGATTCGAACCTCCGCATGGCGGAATCAAAATCCGCTGCCTTACCGCTTGGCTACGCCCCAGCAGACGCGTTTCAGAAACGCGCTGGAACGGCTTTTAATCCGAACCAGCATGTTTCGTAAAGCCCAATATCAGGATTCAAGTTCGAGTTCGTGATCGGGCAGGCCTGTGTTGCGCATGGCGTCGTCCATTTTACGGCGTGCCGAGGCTTTGAGGACGCCGAGCCGTTCGGCGCGGTTCAGAGCGCTGTCGAGGGCCGCCATGGTGCTGCCGAGATCCTGACTCTCGTCTTTTTCCCAGGCGCGCAGGGCGTGGCCCCAGACGGCGGTCAGGGCGTTAACGCGCCAGAGGCCACCCAATCCAGAGCAATCCATGCCTGCGGCGTCTGCGAGCCAGCGCATGGAGTCCATGGTGGCGCCCGCCAGAAGGGCGGCGAGGGGAGGATCGTAAGGGAGGGCGTGCAGGACAGCGCGGACACCTTCGCGGTATTCTTCGAAAATATCGAAGCGTCGCATCATCAGGTCGAAGAGGTATTCGCGCAGGGTGCCGCCGTTACCGTCGTCTCGGAGTGCGCTTTCGTCTGCCAGTCGGCCGAGGCGGAGGAGGAGCAGGGCTTTGACGGGGTAGCGGGAGCGCACGGCGTCGACCGGGAGGCCTGCGTCACGTGCGGCATCCACGAGTGAGAACCGGTGCCAGCCGTCTGTTCCTGCCAGGCTTAACGCAGATTGCAGGAGGGCGATGTC
This sequence comes from Gluconobacter japonicus, assembly GCF_015244665.1. Lineage (NCBI taxonomy): Bacteria > Pseudomonadati > Pseudomonadota > Alphaproteobacteria > Acetobacterales > Acetobacteraceae > Gluconobacter > Gluconobacter japonicus. The sequence goes on along the minus strand of NZ_JABCQN010000002.1, from coordinate 20,010 downwards.
GAAGGCTTCCCTGTCCAGTTCCGGTGTGCTGTCTGGTGTCAGCTCATCGGTGTCAAATGGGTCCTGCCGTTCTTCCATTGCCGGTCTCCTGTCAAAAACATGTTTCTTATGGTGGGAGCGTTTGCCTGGGGCGGCAAGTTCCCACCAGAAAGAAACGGTTACCCGGCGAGTTCGTCGGCTCGTTTTGTCGCGGCGTCAATGGCTTTTGCAATATTTGCGGGCCAGGCGTCGGGTGCCATGAGGACGCTCAGGGCTGCGGCGGTGGTTCCGTTGGGGCTGGTGACGGCCTTTCGGAGGTCTTCTGCGTCATCGGGCAGATCGTCGAGCATACGGCCTGCGCCGTAGATGGTTCCGCGTGCCAGACGGCGGGCTGTTTCTTTGGAGAGGCCGTGGGCTTCCCCGGCTTTTTCCAGCAGTTCCGCGAGGAGGAACACGTAGGCGGGGCCTGATCCAGAGACGGCGGTTACGGCGAGGAGGTCCTCTTCTTTTTCCACGCGGACGACGTCGCCCACGGCGAAGAGGAGCTCATGGCAGAGTGTGGCCTGTTCGCTTGTGGCGTTGGGTGGGGCGTAGAAGCCGCTGATGCCGGCGCCGATGGCGGAGGGGGTGTTGGGCATGGCGCGGAGGACGGGGATTTCCGCTCCGGCTTTGGCTGCTGCTGAAGCGAGCGCTTCGCAGGTGCGGCCGGCCATGACGGAGAGGAGGGCTGATTTCTGGAACCGATTTCCGAGGGCTTTGCCGATGTCTTCGATGGTTTTGTCTGCACCTGCTGGTTTGACGGCGAGAACAATGATGTCGGGTGTGAAGGATTCCGGGATTTCAGCGGGGCTGCTGGCGATTGTCAGGGTGTCGTCCGAGCCCGTTCGGTGACGGTCAAGGACGACGATGTTTGGCGGTGTGGGGGAGGCGAGCCACCCATCGAGTAGCGCGCCTCCGAGTTTGCCACAGCCAGCCAGAAGGATTGAGGGGGTGGAAGGCAAGGTCAGGCGTCTCCAACACAGTCTAGCATTGCAGCGTCCAGTGCATCCTGAGGGGATTTTCCACCCCAGAGAGCGAACTGGAAGGCGGGATAGAATCTTTCACATTCGGATATGGCGATGTCGATAAGGTCTTCCATGCTTTCGCCGGGCAGTGTGGCGACGCCGCGCATGAGGAGCGTATGGCGGAAGGCTGGGGTTCCGGTTTCGGTGTCGATTGTGAAATGGCCGACCCAGAGGCGGTTATTTGCCAGCGAGACCAGTTCGTGGACATCGGCCCGGCGTGCGGCGGGGGAGCGGAGGTCCAGCGTGCAGTTCAGGTGCAGCGCGGAGAGTTCGTCCGACCATGTGAAGTAGAGAGAATAATCACACCACTGGCCCGGGGCCTGGGCTGCCATTTCGGACTGGCCGAGGCGCTCGAATTCCCATTCATACAGGCCCATGACCTGTTCCATGATGTCGAGCGGGTGGGATTCGGTTTCGGTGGTGAGTGAGGTGCTCAGGGCAGGCATGTCGGATCTCCCAAGGCCGTGGAGCCTGGCACCGGCCGTGCGCCGGTGCGGCGCTCCAGATGTCTGCGTCTGGGGGCAGGGTGCCTGCCTCCAGCACTCATCACGTTATGGGTCCTTTTGAGACTGCGCAAGTATTACGAGCATCTTCAGTGAGTTCGTACGAAGATGTGTTGCAGTGCTGGCGCAGTCGAATGGGCTGGATCAGCCCTGCGGACCGCCTTTTTCTTCCGTTGCCAGTTCTTCAAGGGCGGTCAGGCGCGATTCGATGGCGGCGAGGCGGGCTTCTGCTTCGTCCTGTGCCATGCGGGCGCGGGTGGCCATTTCCTGCACGGCGTCGAACTCGTCCCGGCGGACCAGTTCTAGGGACGTCAGAATTTCATCGACGCGGGTGCGGATGATGGAGTGCAGTTCTTCGCGGGCACCGGTAACAGCGGAAAACGCATTGCCGGCGAGGCCTGCGAGGTCGTCGAAGAAGCGGGGTCTGTCAGACATGGGAGAAACTCCTGCAGAGAGGCGGCGTGTCATGTGTGGCGCGTCGCTTGGATCGTTTTCGGGGGCAGACTATACAGGAAGGATGATTATCGTCACCGGCGGAGCCGGATTCATTGGATCGTGCCTTCATGCCGCCCTGCGTCAGCGCGGGCTGCGGACGGTTATCGTGGACCGGCTGCATGAGGGGGTGAAGTGGCGGAACCTTGCCTCGCATGCGCCCGATCAGATCATCACGCCTGAGGCGCTTCCGAGTTTCCTTGAGAAAGCGCCAAAGATTGAGGCGGTGTTCCATATGGGAGCCATCAGCGCCACGACGGCGCGGGATGGAGATCTGGTGTGGTCGACCAATGTGGCGTTGTCGCAGTTTCTCTGGCGCTGGTGTGCGGAGAATGACGTCCGGATGATTTATGCGTCTTCGGCGGCCACATATGGCGCGGCGGACAAGCCTGAGATGTTCCGGGATGGTCTGGAGGCGATTGATCCTCTGAAGCCGCTGAACCTTTATGGCTGGTCCAAACAGGCGTTTGATCTGTGGGTGAAGCGGGAGCTGGCGGCGGGGCATCCGGCTCCGAAGCAGTGGGCTGGGCTCAAGTTTTTCAATGTTTATGGGCCGAATGAATACCACAAGGGGTCCATGATCTCGGTCGTGAAGGTCAAGTATGATGACCTTCAGCGCGGGTCAGCAGCCAAGCTGTTCAAGTCCGATATTCCTGGCTTGCCGGATGGTCAGCAGAAGCGCGATTTCATCTGGGTTGGGGATGTGGTGAACGTCATGCTCTGGCTGTTCGACCATCCCGATGTCAGTGGGTTGTTCAACTGCGGAACCGGCGTGGCGCGGAGCTATCTGGATCTTGCTTATGCGGTCTGTGATGCAGCGCATCGGGCGCGGGATGTCGAGTTTGTTGAGATGCCTGAGAAGCTGCGGGGGCAGTATCAGTCCTATACCTGTGCGGATATGAGCCGACTGCGGGCTGCGGGCTATGATCTGCCGTTTACAACTCTTGAAGACGGTATCCGGCAGTATGTCCGTGATTACCTTTCCCGATCGGAGCTGAACCTTTGAGCCAGCCATTGATGTTTCCGGGGTTTGACCCTGTTGCCTTCCATGTCGGGCCTTTGCCTGTGCGGTGGTATGCGCTGGCTTACATGGTGTCGTTCATCATTGCCCTGCCTATTGCGCGACGGTTGAATCGTCTTTCCCCCGAAGTGGCGACGAGTGAGCAGGTCGATGATTTCCTGTTTTACGCCATTCTGGGTGTTCTTCTGGGTGGTCGTCTTGGGTACGTGCTGTTCTACCGGCCTCTGGATTATCTCGCGCACCCGGTGGACATCATCAAGACATGGGACGGCGGGATGTCGTTTCATGGTGGCGCACTGGGCGTCATTCTGGCTCTGGCGTTCTTCTCCTGGAAGAACCGTCTGAGTTTTCTGGCTTTTGCGGATCGTATTGTGCCGGTTGTTCCGATCGGGCTAGCGCTGGGTCGATGTGCGAACTTCGTGAATGGGGAATTGTGGGGGCGCCCGGCGTCTCCGGATCTGCCGTGGGCGATGGTGTTTCCGACGGGTGGGCCGGTCGCTCGGCATCCGTCCGAGCTTTATGAAGCGCTGACGGAAGGCGTTCTGCTGTTGTGTGTGATGCTGTTTGCGGCATCACGGCCCCGGCTGCGGGGGCATTTCGGGTTTCTGTCCGGGTTGTTCCTGTTTGGGTATGCCTGTGCGCGGAGTTTCTGTGAATTTTTCCGGGAGCCGGATGCGAATATCGGCTTTCTGGCGGGGGGCGTGACGATGGGGCAGATCCTGTGCATTCCTATGGCGCTTGCTGGCATTGGACTGATGACCTATGCGCTGCGTCGTCCATGGCGGGAGACGGCGCATGTCTGACGCGGTGCTGGGGAGTGATTTGCTCAGTGTGCCGCATGGGTTTTTCACCCGTCTGGGCGGCGTTTCTCCCAAGCCTTATGACAGTTTGAACTGTTCTCTGTCGTCGCCTGATGATCTGGAGAATGTGCGGGAGAACCGGGCGCGTGTGGCGCGGCAGATTCAGGTTGAGCCTGACATGCTTCTGGGTTTGAAGCAGACTCATAGTGACATTACGGTTCCTGTGACTGTCGCAACGCCGCTCTGGGCCATGGGCACTGGGCAGAATGGCGATGCGTTGGTGACGGATCGGCCTGATGTGGGTGTCAGCATTATCACGGCAGATTGCGGGCCTGTGCTTCTGGCATCAGGCGATGGTCGTGTTGTTGGGGCGGCTCATGCGGGGTGGCGTGGGGCTGCGGGCGGGATTCTGGAATCCGTTGTGGCGCAGATGGAGGTTCTTGGGGCTTCTGAAATGCGGGCTGCTGTCGGGCCATGTATTGGGCCGGAAAGCTACGAAGTGGGTCCGGATATGCGGGAGGCCGTTCTGGCAGAGGATCAGAGGGCTGAGGTATTCTTTCGTCTGGCAGAGCGTGCCGGACATTTCATGTTTGATCTGCCGGGTTACTGCGCTGCGCGTCTGCGGGCTGCCGGAGTTCAGAAGATTGAAGTGCTTGGCGTTGATACATTGACGGATCAGCGGTTCTTCAGCCATCGGCGCCGGACGCTGGCAGGTGGTGGCCATATTGGCCATCAGATTTCGGCCATTCGACCCCGTCTTTCATCATAATATTTCTGGAGCATTGTGAGCTTGTTCCCGCAGCGGTGAGTGTTATCGTTCCGGGATGAAAATGCTTCGTCCTGTCCAGATTCTGTGTTCTGCCGTTATGGCGGTGTGTGCGAGTGGTGTGGCTTATGCTGCCCCGTCGCATCTTCTTGTTCGTAATGCCCTGATTTTTTCGATGGCCGATGGGCAGAAAGCGCCTTTCAAAGGGTATTTCTCTGTTCGTTCGGATGGCGTGATCGATCACATCGGGGCGGGTCTTCCGCCAAAAGGGCTGAAAGCCGATCAGGATGTGGATCTGCATGGGCACTGGGTGATGCCGGGCTTTATTTCCGCACATAGCCATCTCTGGCAGGCTGCCTATCGGGGGCTTGCTGCGGACCAGACGCTGATGGGCTGGATTGAGGCTCTGTATTCCGGAAAGGCGAGCGTTGCGCAGCCTGAAGATATTTACTGGTTCACGCTGGATGGGGCGCTCGATCATCTCGCGCATGGTGTGACGGCGGCTTATAATTTTAATTATGGCGGAGCGAACGCCGCTGTGGTCGAGACGACGGACCGGTTACAATTTCAGGCAGAGAAAGCCTCTGGGCTTCGGTTCGTACATGGTCTGGAGCCATTGCCGAGTAAGGGCGATGTGTCGCTTGCCAAAGCCCGACAGCATGTAGGGGATTTTCTGACATGGTCCGCCGGGCAGCATGTGGGGTCTACGTTTCTGTCCGTGATGATCAATGGTGGGACGGGATTTCACGACACCGGAGAAGTGGCGAAGGTCGAAGGGACATTGATGCGAGAGTATCATCTGTCCAACCAAAGCCATTATCTGGAGCCACCTGAAAATGTTTCAGTCCAGCAGGTCCGGTTTCACTGGTTTGAGGATGAAAGCATTCTTGGGCCGCATCTGATCTTCGGACATTTTATTCATACGACGCCCGAGATCATTGCCCGATCTGTAAAGGCTGGGGCGTCCATGGTCTGGAATCCGCTGTCGAATGGTCGTCTGGCGTCAGGAACGGCGGATATTCCGGCTTATCTGAAGGCAGGTTTGCGGGTTGGAATGGGAGAGGACGGGGAAGCCAGTGCGGATCTGGCTGATCCTTTCGAGAACATGCGGACTGGGCTTTATGCCATCCGGGACAAGTATCAAAGTGCCGCGATCATGAGCCCGTATGATGTGGTGCGCCTGCATACGCGGGGGAGTGCGGATGTTCTGGAAGTGGGGGATCGGCTTGGGAGTCTGGAAGTCGGGAAATTCGCGGATTTTCTTGTGATTGACCCGACCAATCTTGGGTACGTATTTGACCCATATGCCACGCTGGTTTTTGCAGCGGCTCAGGAAAATCTGGAACAGGTTTATGTGGGAGGCGATTTGATGGTGGAGCATGGCAAGCCGTTGAAGCAGGATTTTGCACATGTTCGGCAGGAAGCTGATCGCCGGGTTGCGGCCTCTGTTCAGCATTAAAAAAAGCCGGGGTGTGATCCCCGGCTTTTTTTGTGTGTCAGACGCTGTGGGTTTTAGCTTCACGATCCCAAAAGCGGAGCTTCCGGCAGGTTGTGATGAAGGGTTTGATGTCTGCTTCACTTTTGAGAGCGATCACGCCATCATCCATATCGTCAGAAGTGATACCGCCTTTTGCCAAAAGGGCGGTGGCGTCCGGGCCGTAGGCGATGAATTTGGCGTGGGCGAAAGCATCGGCCACAAAATCGCGAGTTGTTGCGTCTTTGCCAAGGAGTTTTGTTCCCTCGGCGGACGAAAGGAGCACGACGGCATCGTAAAGGACGGATGGTGCACCGACGATTTTCTGTTGGGCAGGGATGATCTGGCCGTCTGTTAGAGTGATGCCTCCAACAACGGGAGCGACCAGTTCCATAATTGCTCCTTCCGCCTCGACCTGCGTCTGAAGAGCGTTGAGGAGGGCTGCGTCTGTTCCATCTGTGACAATGACGCCCAGCTTTCGACCTGCAAAGGAATCTGGTCCGTTCTTGAGGATGCTGAGCGCTGTCGAGGCGGCCAGATCCGTGATCGGTGTGCGGGCGGCTGGAGCTGAGGCGGGCAGGTCTTTCAGGCCCAGACCTTCAGCTACATCCTTGGCCAGAGTTTCATCTACATTTAGCAGATGAGCGACGACGCGGGACCTAATGTTTGGCGTCTCAACCTTGCTGAGTTCGAACACGAACGCATTCTTGATATGCGTTTGTTCGGGCTTTGTCTGGCTGATGTAGAACTGGCGTGCCTGACTGTAGTGATCGGCGAAGAGTTCACCGCGTTCGCGGGTCGTGCGACCGTTGTCATCGGAGAAGTGTTTGTAGCCAGTCTTGGGGTTTTCACGCGGACCTGCACCCCAGGAGTTGGGTTCGTAATTTACGCGACCCTTTGGGTTGTGCATGGCGGCGTGGCCGTCCTGCTGGAAGTTGTGGAACGGGCATTTCGGCGCGTTAATGGGGATGTGCGTGAAGTTCGGGCCGCCGAGACGCTTTGTCTGTGTGTCCAGATAGGAGAAGTTTCGGCCTTGCAGGAGCGGATCGTTGGTGAAGCCGATACCGGGGACGACGTTCTGGGTGCAGAAGGCCACCTGTTCGGTTTCTGCGAAGAAGTTGTCCACCATGCGATCCAGCACGAGGCGACCAATCCGGCGAACGGGGACGAGTTCTTCCGGGATAAGTTTGGTGGCATCCAGAATGTCGAAGTCGAATGTGTCGGCGAAGGCGTCATCAAAGAGCTGTACGCCCAATTCCCACTCAGGGTAGTCGCCGGATTCGATGGCCTGCCAGAGGTCGCGGCGGTGGAAGTCGGGGTCAGCGCCGTTGATTTTGACGGCCTCGTTCCACACGACCGATTGAAGGCCCTGCTTCGGCTTCCAGTGAAATTTCACATAGGTGGATTTTCCTTCGGCGTTGATGAGCCGGAAGGTATGGACGCCGAAGCCTTCCATGAAGCGGAAGGACCGGGGGATAGCCCGGTCTGACATGACCCAGAGGAGCATGTGGACGGTTTCGGGCGAGAGTGATGCGAAGTCCCAGAAATTGTCATGGGCGGACTGGGCTTGCGGGAAACCGCGATCAGGTTCTTCCTTCACGGCGTGGACCATATCCGGGAATTTCATGGCATCCTGGATGAAGAACACGGGCATGTTGTTGCCCACGAGATCCCAGTTGCCTTCCTCTGTGTAGAGCTTCACGGCAAAACCGCGGACGTCTCTGACCAGATCGGAAGACCCCTTTGCGCCAGCGACGGTTGAGAAGCGGACGAAAGCCGGGACACGGGTTCCGGTTTTTCCAAGAACTTTGGCAGTTGTGTAGTCGGAGAGGGAGTCGGTGAGCTCGAAGAAGCCGTGTGCGCCGTAGCCTCGGGCATGGACGACGCGTTCGGGGATGCGTTCGTGGTCGAAGTGGAAGATCTTTTCCCGGAAATGGAAGTCTTCCAGAAGCGTTCCGCCGCGCGGGCCTGCCTTCAGGGAGTTCTGGTCATCTGCGACGGGTACGCCCTGCTGGGTGGTCAGGGTGGGGGTGTCGCCGCTTGCGGTCTGATGGGTTGCCCCCTGGGGGCCGCGTTCGAAGGTCTGGTCACCGATGGTCACGGTGGTGCGTTTATCTGCCGTGTCGCTCATGGGTCGATCCGATCTGCTGTCGTCGCGAGTGTCCGGGAAAGTAATGCCGGGCGCTTCGGCCTGATTTCAGTAAGTCGACTTCCGTTTCGGGAAATCCTTCACTTTAGAAGTCTGAGACGTTGGTAAATGTTCCGGAAAATAATTTGGAGAAATGTTCTGAACTGAACGAAAGAGCGGCTCGTTAGCGATCAGACTGCCGTACTGAAGGAGGCTTGGATGCCTGTTGATCCGCGTCATTGTTATCCGCAGCCTCCTTTTGAGGGGCAAACGCAACCTTTTCCTGGTCTTTCGGCGAAGATGACGCCGGAACCTGATTATGGTGAGAAAACCTATCGGGGGTCAGGAAAACTGACTGGGCAGGTGGCTCTGATTACGGGAGGGGATTCCGGGATCGGGCGCGCTGTGGCTTTGGCTTTTGCTCGTGAAGGCGCCGATGTTGCGGTGTCTTACCTTGATTCTGAGAGTCAGGATGCGAAGGAGATTGCAGGGCAGATCGAAGCTGAAGGACGGCGTTGCCTTCTTCTGCCGGGGGATATTCGGGAGGCTGCTCAGTGTCAGGCGCTTGTGAACAAGACACTGGACGCATTCGGACGGCTTGATGTTCTGGTAAACAATGCGGCGTTCCAGAGTTGGGCAGAGCATCTTGAAGACATCACCGACGAAGATTGGCAATGTCATTTTGATACAAACACGCATGCCATGTTTTATCTGACGAAGGCTGCGTTGCCGCATTTGAAGCCGGGGGCGTCCATTATCAACACCTCTTCAGTCAATCTGAAAACGCCTCCGAAAATTCTTGTGCCCTATTCGATGACGAAAGCGGCGATTGCGAACTTTACAGTGAGTATGGCGCAGCAGCTTGCGTCCCGAGGCATTCGGGTGAATGGCGTGATGCCGGGGCCGATCTGGACGCCGTTCATTGTGACGGGAATGCCGGAAGAGGCCCAGAAGAGCATTGGGTCCAATGTTCCGCTGGGCCGACCGGGTCAGCCAGCAGAACTGGCTGGGGCTTATGTGTATTTTGCTGATCCGTTGAACAGTTACACGACGGGCGCTTTGCTGGCTGTTAATGGCGGGATGCCGATGCTCTGACCGGGTTGGATATTCTGGATTTCAGTGGAACGCCTGCTCCTGATCGAGCGGGCGTTTTTCTGTTCTGGGGCCGAAGATCAGAGTGGTGCCCGCGCCTATAAGCAGGACGCAGGTTGTGAGGCCGAAGACGCCGGGGAAACCGGCTTTTGGGTAAATCCAGCCGATCAGGACAGGGGATGAGATAGCGCCCAGGCGTGCGATGGCGGAAGCCAGTCCCATGCCTCTTCCGCGCAGGGATGTTGGGAAGAGTTCCGGGGTGTAGGCGTAGATACCACCGTAGGTTCCGTTCATGAACATGGAGAGCAGGATGCCGAAGATCAGGACCTGTGTGGGTGTCTGGCTTGCGGCCAGGCCAATAGCGCTGATTCCGCCGCAGATCATGAAGGTTGCCACTGTGGCGCGTCGGCCGAGACGTTCCGTGCAGAAAGCTGAGGCGAGATATCCGGGAAGTTGTGCGGCGTAGATCGAAATGGCGTATGCGAAGCTGCGGGTCACGGTCATGCCACGTTCGATCATGAGCGTGGGGATCCAGGTAAAGAACGCGTAGAAGCAGAAGGTGATGCTGAGCCACATGACCCAGCTCATGAGCGTAGAGCGTCTGAGGTTGGGAGCGAAAAGATCGCTCAGGGAGCGGTTGGCTCTTCCGGCAGTATCGGGTGTTGTTGAAAGACCGACGGCCAGTCCTGCGCTTTGTTCAATCATTCCGACAATGCGACAGGCTTCGTGTGTGCGTCCCTGCTGATCGAGCCATCTTGGAGATTCGGGAAGAGTCCGTCTCCACCAGAGAAGCATCAGGACGGGTAGGGCTGTGGCGGCCAGTGCCCATCGCCAGCCGTCGGGGGAGGAGGGGACGATCATGAAGCCGAGGATGGCAGCTGTCACGTAACCGAAGGAATAGAAGCCGGTTAGGCTGGCCGTGAAGGCTCCGCGATAACGGGATGAGACGAATTCGCTCAGATAGGGGGCGATGATTGTGGCTTCCGCGCCCGCACCCAGTCCAGCGAGAAGACGGGCGCTGAAGAAACTGCTGAATGTTTGGGAAACGGCGGATAGCAGGGATCCGATGGCGTAAAGCGCGAGGGCGCTCATCATGACGGAGCGCCTGCCGGATCTGTCTGCCCATAAGCCAGCCAGCAGAGAGCCGATGCCGTATCCCAGATAGGTTGCGCTTCCCAATAGTCCGAGGAATGGACCGGACAGGTGCCATTCCGTTTTCAGAACAGGAAGTGTGAAAGCGACGATCGCGGAGTCCAGACCGTCAAACATATATCCGCAGCCTCCAAGAATCAGGAGGCGGCGATGGAAGGGAGTGAAGGGGAGGTGCTCAAGGCGTTGGGCAATGCTCATGGGTTCTCTGGGGCGCGGGCAGCTATGGGGCGTGTGACAGACTATCTGGGGGGGTGGGGGCGGGTCCAGTCATGGCGGATGAGGAGCGTGAGGTATGCGGAATCCGGGAAAAAGGTTGTGTGTGTCGCAGTTTTCCGCTATTTCGCCGCTCGCACAGGCACCCCTGGAGGTCTGTGTGGTAACGAAATTCAATACGCAGGAGCGTAACAGTGGCTAAATTGACGACACTTGCTGTCTCGACGCGCGCGAAGGCTGGTAAGGGGGCAGCGCGCGCAACGAGACGTGCCGGGCTGGTTCCGGCAGTAATCTATGGTGGCAAGCAGGAGCCTTCCATCATTGCTCTTGATCCGCGCGTGATCATGAAGGAACTGCACCGTGGTGGCTGGTCCTCCCGCGTGTACAACCTGGCAGCAGAAGGTGCAGAGCCGGTTGCAGCTCTGATCCGTGACGTGCAGCTGCACCCGGTTTCTGATGCTCCGATCCATGTGGACTTCCAGCGCGTTTCCGCTGGCACGAAGGTTCACGTTGAAGTCTCCATCGTCTTCACGGGCGAAGAAAAGGCTCCGGGCATCAAGCGCGGTGGCGTTCTGAACGTTGTCCGTCACTATGTTGACGTTGCTGCTGACCCGGCCAACATTCCTGAGCACTTCACGGCTGACCTGAGCGCGCTGGACATCCATGACAGCGTTCGTTGGGCTGACCTGAAGGGCACCGAAGGCGTTTCTCTGACGGGTGGTCAGGCTACGGATATCGTGATCGCTTCCGTTGCTCCGCCGACCATCGATGCAGAAATGGAAGCTGAAGCTGCTGCCAAGGCTGCTGCGGCTGCTGCCGCTGCTACGGCAAAGCCGGGCGCAAAGAAGAAGTAAGTCATGAGGCTCTGGACCGGTCTCGGCAATCCCGAGCCGGGGATGAGCCGTCATCGACATAACATCGGCTTCATGGCGGTTGATGAAATCGCCAGGCGTCACGGGTTTTCTCCGTGGCGCAAGCGCTTTCGGGGGGAAACCTCCGAAGGAACGCTTGGGGGGCAGAAAATTCTGCTCCTCAAGCCGATGACCTACATGAACCTGTCGGGTGACAGTGTTCAGCAGGCCGCGCAGTTCTTCAAGATCGCGCAGGCCGACATCACCGTTTTCCATGACGAACTCGATCTTGCTTTCGGCAAACTGCGTATCAAGCGTGGTGGCGGTGCGGCAGGGCATAATGGCTTGCGCTCAATGGATCGCTGTCTTTCCGGGCCGGATTACTGGCGTGTACGGATGGGCATTGGCCATCCGGGGCATAAGGACCGGGTACACGGGCATGTTCTGGGGAATTTCGCCAAGGCGGAAGAACCGGAGTTGGAGCGGTGGCTTGAGGCGGTTGCAGATGCTGCGCCTATTCTGGCCAAGGGCGAGAATGAAGCGTTCATGACGAAAGTGGCGCTGCTTACGGCCTGAATGCCGGGAGACTTCGGGTCTCTTATGGTCAGCTTTTTTCATTGGTATAACGTGCGGGGCGCTGCCGGAGAGAGATCTCAGGCGGGAATCGTATTCTGCTGCCTGTTTTCCAGGGCGCAGGTGTTGTCCGTGGGCGTGGATTCTGCGAACACAGGGCGACTGAATTTTGAGACTGGGCTCGTCAAGCTGGCGGCCTGAAAAATGGAGAGCACAATGGGTTTCAATTGCGGCATCGTTGGTCTGCCCAATGTTGGCAAGTCCACGTTGTTCAATGCCCTGACGGAAACAGCCGCAGCGCAGGCAGCAAACTACCCATTCTGCACCATTGAACCGAATACGGGCCGTGTTGCCGTGCCGGACCCGCGACTGGATATTCTGGTGAAGATCGGCAAGTCCCAGAAAGAGATCCCGACCAGCCTTGAGTTTGTTGATATTGCGGGTCTGGTTCGTGGTGCGTCCAAGGGGGAGGGGCTGGGGAACCAGTTTCTGGCGAATATCCGCGAGACGGATGCCATCATTCATGTTTTGCGTTGCTTTGAAGATGATGACATCACCCACGTTGAAGGTGGGGTCGATCCGGTTCGGGATGCGGACATCATCGAGACCGAACTGATGCTTGCGGATCTGGAAAGCCTTGAGAAGCGCCAGATCAATCTTCAGAAGCGTGCGCGGGGCAATGACCGCGAAGCACAGGCCCAGCTTGAGCTGATGGAGCCGCTGATTGCGGCGCTGCGTGATGGTAAGCCTGCCCGTACGGCGGTGCCGAAGGGCCAGGAAGAGGAAGCAGCGCGTCTTCAGCTGCTGACGACGAAGCCGGTTCTGTATGTTTGCAATGTTGAGGAGGCTTCTGCGGCCACTGGAAACGCGCATTCGGAGGCGGTTCGCAAGCGTGCTGAGGAAGAAGGCGCTGGTGTTGTGATTGTGTCTGCGGCGATCGAGGCTGAGGTCAGCCAGTTGCCGCAGGAAGATCGTACGGAGTTCTTGGAAGGGCTTGGCCTGAGTGACAGTGGTCTGGATCGTGTGATTGCGGCTGGCTATCGTCTGCTGGGTCTGCGGACATACTTCACGGTTGGCCCGAAAGAAGCGCGTGCCTGGACGATTACTGCGGGAACGAAAGCGCCTCAGGCTGCTGCGGTTATTCACAATGACTTTGAACGCGGCTTTATTGCCTGCGAAACGGTTGCTTTTGACGACTATGTGGCTTGCAATGGTGAAGCAGGCGCCAAGGAGGCGGGGAAGTTGCGGATCGAAGGCAAGGAATATGTTGTGCAGGACGGAGATATTCTCCTCTTCCGATTCAATGTCTGACGCTTCGGCTATTCTGAAAAGCCTGACGGATAAAGCCCGTCAGGCGAGCCGGGGTCTGGCGCGGGCTGATGAGGCTACGCGGAACCGGGCGCTTGTGGCTGCGGCTGCGGCACTTCGTAAAAATTCTACAGCGATTGTTGCGGCCAACCAGCAGGATCTGGCCACATTGTCTGCTGACCGGACGGCAGCGTTCCGGGATCGTCTGACGCTGACGCCTGAGCGGGTTGAAGCAATGGCGAAGGGTCTGGAAGACGTTGTCCAACTACCAGATCCGCTTGGACGTATTCTGGCGGAATGGGAGCGACCGAACGGGTTGCTGTTTCGCCGGGTTGCGGTGCCGCTTGGCGTCATTGGTATGATTTACGAAAGTCGGCCGAATGTTGGTGCTGATGCTGCGGCACTTTGCATCAAGTCGGGCAATGCCGTCATTCTGCGTGGTGGTGGTGAAAGCCTGAATTCGGCACGTGCTATTCATGCGGCGATGATTGCTGGGTTGGAGCAGGCGGGTCTTGATCCGGCTTGCGTGCAGATTCTGCCTTCTGCTGATCGTGCGCTGGTCGGAGCTTTGCTTCAGGCGGCTGATGGGGTTGATCTCATTATTCCGCGCGGTGGAAAGTCTTTGGTCGAGCGTGTTCAGCGTGAGGCGCGTGTGCCTGTTCTGGCGCATGCGGATGGGCTGAATCACACCTATGTTCATGCCAGTGCTGATCCGGATATGGCGCGTCGGGTGCTGCTGGATGCCAAGATGCGTCGGACCGGGATCTGTGGGGCGACCGAGACGCTGCTGATTGATCGGGCGATTGCCCCGTCACTGCTGCCGCTGATTGTGGACGATTTGGCTGCAAAAGGGTGTACGTTCCGGGCAGATGAAGATGCTCGAGCGATTGTTTCGTCTTTACCGACGGCCAGTGCGGCGGATTTTGATACCGAATGGCTGGATTCGATTCTGTCCATTGCTGTTGTGGATGGCGTTGAAGAGGCTCTTGAGCACATTGCCCGTCATGGCAGTGCGCATACGGAAGCGATCATTGCCGAAGATCCGGAAGCCGCTGCTGTGTTCCTGAATGGGACGGACAGTGCTGTGGTGTTGTGGAATGCGTCTACGCAGTTCTGTGACGGTGGTGAGTTCGGATTCGGGGCGGAGATCGGTATCGCTACAGGGCGGATGCATGCCCGTGGGCCGGTCGGTCTCGAGCAGTTGACCTGCTATCGCTACGAAGTTCGGGGCAATGGGCAGGTGCGCGGCTGACCGTGATCCCGACATTTGGGGACGGGCGCCGGATGCGGATTGGCCTTCTGGGCGGGTCCTTCAATCCGGCGCATATCGGGCATCTTCAGGTGGCGCAGCGTGCCTTGCGCGCTCTACGGCTGGATCAGGTCTGGCTTATGGTGTCACCGGGAAATCCGCTGAAACCCCGGAAAGGTATGGGGACGTTCAGGGCGCGGCTTGGATCGGCGCGGAGGCTTGCGGACGGACGGCGGATCTGTGCGACAGATATCGAGGCTCGTCTGAAGCAGCGTTATACGGTAAAAACTGTGGCGTTGTTGAAGCAGCGTTTCCCGAATGTGCAGTTTGTCTGGCTGATGGGTGCTGATGGGCTGGCCCAGTTTTCCCGATGGAAGAACTGGCGTGCTTTGGCCCGGATGATTCCGATCGCGATTCTTCCTCGGCCAGGAAGCGTAACCCCGGCATTACATGGGGCGGCAGCCTCGGTTTTGCGTCGCAATCGGCGGCCATCGAGAGAGGCCCCCATACTGGGGCGGAGAAAAGGAAGAGCTTGGACGTTCCTTTCTGCGCCGCAGAACGATATATCGGCTACAGCGTTGCGTGAGTCTGGGCAAACCTGTCTGGACGCTGATCAGGAGTAAAAACCATCACCAAGACGACCTCAACCGACCCGAAGGCCAAGACCACGCGTCGGAAAACCAGCACCCCTGATGCGGCACTGGCCGAGGCTGCCAAGGTGCCGGGAACGCCTCGCAAGAAGGCTGCTGCTGCCGGTCCGAAGAAGACAGCGGTCAAGCGCGAGCCTGTGCAGCCGGATGTTCTGACGAAAATGCTCTCCATCATCACGGCGAGCCTTGAGGAAGACAAGGCAGAAGACATTGTGGTGGTGGATCTGGTGGGACGCGCCAATTTTGCTGACCGCATGGTTGTCGCTACAGGTTTGGCGGACCGTCAGATTGCGGCCATGGCTCATCACATCGAGAAGAAGCTGGGTGAAGAAGGCTTCAACCGGGTTCTCGTTGAAGGGGCTAATGGCAGCGACTGGGTGCTGCTTGATGCCGGTGACATTGTTGTTCATCTCTTCAAGCCGGAAAGTCGTGAGCTCTACGGTCTGGAAAAGATGTGGAGTGCCGATCTGGATTCGAGCGAATCCGAAGTAGCTGTCGGTAAGGGCGAAGAGCAGGGCTGAATGAAGCTCGTTGCTATTGGACGTCTGAAATCCAGGCCGGAACGGGAGTTGTTTGACCGTTATGCAGCCCGGATTCGTCCGGCTTTGACGGTTACGGAGTTGCCGGCTTCCAAAGGTTCGGTTCAGGAGCAGAAGCGGAGAGATGCCAGCGCCCTGCTAGGGGCCTGCCCTGACAATGCCTTCATCATTGCATTGGATGAGGGGGGTAAAGTGCATGGGAGCTTGCAGTTTGCTTCCCTTTTTTCCCGCTGGCAGGAAACGGGACGTCCTCTTCATTTTCTTATAGGCGGGGCCGAAGGACTAGACAGTTCTGTCATCCAGAGAGCTGATGCTGTCATTTCTCTGGGGGCCATGACCTGGCCTCACATGCTTGTACGGGTCATGATTGCAGAGCAGATTTTCAGGGCTCAGGCGATTAATTCCAATCATCCGTATCATAAGGATACGCGGCCTGATTGAAGTTCGACCACTTGTCTGAACACAAAAAAAGCGGGGATCTACCCCGCTTTTTTTGTGAGCTCAATCTTAGCGGATTGAGCGGTTGGGAGCGTCTGAGGTGAACGCGTCGTCTGGGGCTTCAGCAACTTCTGTGTTGCTCATTGGGTGGCCTAGAGCGTTCGAACCATGGAAAACAGCGCGATGCCGGAAGGTCGTAGGGTGGCTTTCACGGGCCACCATAACCTGTCGTGCTGGGCGTCCGTCATCCGGGCGGCCATAAATGAAGCCATAAGTGGGATAGATGCTACCGAATCGTCCGCTACGGTCATTCAGTGCAACGCGGACTGCGCTCCAGTCATTGTTGGGCGATACGTCTACAACGCGCACATTGTGTGCGATGCCGTTGGAGGCCCAGTGAGACTGGTCAATGTAGATGGTGCGGCTGTTTTCTACCGCGCGAACGACGGCCACATGACCCAGTGGCATACGGCGGATGGCGCGGAAGTTCAGGACTGATCCTGCTTCCGGAGCGTTCCCGCGGGCATAGCGGCCAGCAGCATTGTACCACCAGTCACGGGCATTGCCGTGAAGGACAACGTCAGAAGCCTCTTTTGCGTAGGCTACGCACTGAATGACGTGTGCCGTGGAGAATGTGTGGTGGTGGTAGGAATGGGATGCTCGGTGAGAGCGGAAGACACTGTGACCGCCGTGTGAACCACGGAGGTGTTTGGCCTGTGCATGACTTGAAAAGAACATGACCGCTGAGAGCGCCAGGGCAGAGAAAAAAGTTTTCCGGCAACTTTTATGCGTCACGATCTTTTTGATCCTGAATTGGCTTGTGTCGTTCGGGTGACAGGGAGCTAACAATCTTCATGCAACCCTGACAAGGGCAGAATGCATTGCTGAGGGTTAAATTTTCATTTCAGTTGAAAATCTTTCTTGCGTCGCATTCTGCCTTAATTATGCCTTATTGTCCCGAAGCAGTTTTATTTGGTCGTCGTCAGCATGATTTCCACGAGGATGCGTGGGTCAGCCATGACGGCCTGAACGCAGGCACGTGCAGGAGCCAGGCCTTCCTGAAGCCATGCGGACCAGTGAGTGTTGAGGGCATCGCGATCAGCAATGTCTTTCAGCCAGATCTGTGCCTGAAGAATGCGGGTGTTGTCTGTGCCGTGTTCTTCGAGGATGGCGTCCAGCTGGGCCAGAACGTCCTTTGTCTGTCCGTTGATGTCTTGGGACAGGTCTTTGGCGACAACACCCTGTGTGAAGATAAAACCGTGGTATTCGACAGCCTTGGACAGGATGGCGTTGGGTTCTGTGCGGATGATACGGCTCATGGAATATTCCTGATCCTGAGGGAAGAAAGGTGCAGAGTGATGCGCCTTTGAGGGCGGGTCAATCACCCCGTTGGTCCCTTGTGGTAGGGGGAAGGACGCGGTATCGCCGGGAACGATGGATGAACCGGCCGGTCGGGAGACAGAAGCGTGGTCCCTTTGAATGTCAAAAGAGTAGCTGTGACGCCGATCCGGCAGAACTGCACGATCCTCTGGGATGAACGGAACCATGCCATCGTCGTGGACCCGGGCGGCGATGTAGATGATCTGCTTCAGGAGCTCACTGGTTTGACAGTTGATGCGATCCTGTTGACCCATGGGCATCTTGATCATGCCGGTGGGGCTGATGACCTTCGGACGCGTCTGACTGAAGTACAGGGGCAGCCTGTTCCGGTTCTGGGGCCTGATCGTCGGGATGCGTTTCTTCTGAGTACTATTGAAAAGCAGGCAGCTCATTTTGGTTTGAGCGGCATGGTCAGTGTCGTGCCGGACCGGTTTCTGGAAGATGGAGAGACGCTGCGGCTTCTAGGGCATGATATTGAGGTGCGGCATCTTCCGGGTCATACGCCTGGCCATGTGGTTTTTATTGATCATGCCAGTGGCAGAGCAATCGTCGGGGATACGCTGTTTCGTCGGACGGTAGGGCGCACTGATTTTGCGTATGGCGATTCTGAAGCCTTGATTGCTGGTATTCGACGCCAGCTTCTGAGTTTGCCCGATGAAACCGTCGTGTTGTGTGGGCATGGAATGCCAACCACGATTGGTGAAGAGCGTCGCTCCAATCCGTTTCTTGTTGCTGGTCTATAAATTTTCAAAGGGGTTTTTCATGCGATTTTCTGTGTGTTCCGTGTTGGCTGCTGCATGTTTTGCTGCTGGTGGGCTGTCTGGTTCCGCTTATGCAGCGGAGGAGCCGATCCGTCAGGCGCAGCCCGTTTTGCCGACGGCACCTCTGACGATCACCACACAGGATGGGGTCAAGCATCAGTTCACGGTGGAGCTTGCAAAAACATATCGTCAACAGGAAGTTGGCGAGATGTTTCGCAAGGAATTGCCGAAAGACAAGGGAATGCTCTTTCTTTGGCCTCGCCCGCAGGTTTCCGATATGTGGATGAGAAATACTCTGGTGTCTCTGGACATCGTGTTTATTGATTCCACCAACCATATTCATGCGATTGCTGAAAAGGCTGTGCCCTTGAGTGAGGCCATTCTCAGCAGTAATGGTTCTGTTGCCAATACGCTTGAGCTTGCCGGGGGTGTTACGGAAGAGCTGGGTATCCGGGTGGGTGATGCGGTCAGCAGTCCGGCTTTGAAGCACTGAAACGATTGTGAAGGTTCTTGTTACTGGAGCGGCTGGCTTTATTGGGTTTCATGTTGCGAACGCATTGCTTGCTCGCGGAATGGATGTTGTCGGTGTTGATACGCTCAACAGCTATTATGACCGCTCTCTGAAAGAGGCCCGACTGAAGCAGTTGGATGGGCAGGCGAATTTCTTGTTCTTGCAGATTGATGTGTCTGACAGAGATGGGATGACGTCTCTTGTGGCAGCACATCCGGATATTGAGATTGTCATCCATCTGGCCGCGCAGGCGGGTGTTCGATATTCGCTGGTGGATCCTTATTCCTATGTACAGACCAATGTCATGGGGCAGGTCGTTCTGCTGGAAGCGTGTCGAGCGCTCAAAGAGCTGAAGCATTTCGTTTATGCGTCTTCATCCTCTGTTTACGGTAGAAATCGGTCATTGCCTTTTCGGGAAGATGATCGGGTAGATGAACCAAGCTCTTTGTATGCTGTCACCAAGAGAGCGGGTGAACTTACAGCGTCTACCTATGCGTATCTTTATGGAATCCCCCAGACTGGATTGAGGTTCTTCACTGTCTATGGGCCTTGGGGGCGTCCCGACATGGCGTATTATGGTTTTGCCGATGCGATTTGTACGGGGAAGCCTGTCACCCTTTATGAGGGTGCCAACCTGTCGCGGGATTTCACATATATAGATGATATTACCGCGGGTATTCTGGATATCATGGATTTGCCGCCGGAGAAGGGGCAGGCCAGGCTTCTTAATCTAGGCGGGGATAGGCCTGAGCATGTGACTGCTCTTATTGGGCTTCTGGAAAAATATCTTGGGCGTTCTGCACGGATTGAGCTTCGAAAGCGGCCGGTAGCGGATATGGAAAAGACTTGGGCCAGTTTGGAAGATGTGCAGGCGCTTTGCGGGTGGACTCCTAAGGTTTCCTTAGAAGAAGGCGTTATGAAATTCGCAGCCTGGTACAGGGAGTTTCATAAAATCTGACTTTATTTCATTTTTCTTATATTTTTTGGTTGACGGGTATGTGTGGTGGTCTTATAAGCCCGTTCACCGACGCGGCGGGGCTCACCTGAGGGGCTCTGAAGCGGGGTG